>NZ_QUAK01000014.1 GCF_003429565.1 Streptomyces triticagri | reverse complement strand
GCAACTGCGTGCCCGGCCCAACCCGATTTGTGGCTACTCAGTCGAGGGAGTGGAAGGGGCGAGCTGGTAGGTGCGAGGGTGCTCGCCTGTCTGCTCGACTGCCCCGTGCTTGGTGAGTGTCACCAGAGAGTTGGCGATGGCGCCGGAGGATCGTTCGATGCTGCGGCTGATGGCGGTGGCGGTGAAGGAGTCGCCGGGGTGGGCGGTGAGGTAGTCGAGCACCTGCTGTCGCAGGGCGCCTGGGGCCAACCGTGTCTTGCTGGTCGGAGTCGGGTCGATGGTCGTCTCGGTGGAGGGAGTCGGCGGCGCGGGGTGCCCCTCCGTATTGGACTCGTTGGTGGTTGTCGTGGTCGGACCGGCGGTAGGGGCGTCTCCGGGCGGCACTGCTTCGGGCGCGAGCGCCACATCCGCTTCCGTAGGGTTGGGCTCGGTGTGTGAGGTGTCGTCGGCCGGGGGCGTGCAGTGCCAGCGGTCGGGTGTGTGGTTGGTTCCGGTGCGTTCGCCGGGTGTGCGGGTCGCGAGGCCTTGGTTCTCGAGGAGTGCGAGGGCCTTGCCTGCGGTGGAGCGGCCGATGCCTGCGGCCAGGGCGAGTTCGGCGGCTGAGGCGTTGGGTGTTTTGCTGAGGGCCGTGTATGCGGCGGCGGGTGCTCCGGTGAGGTCCGGTAGCGGAGCCGATTCGGGCTCGGTGGTCGCGGGGCAGGGAGCCGTGTGAATGTCAGTCATCTTTGGGGCCTCGTTCGTGTGATGGTGGTCGAGTGAGGGCCCCGGCCGGGGTGCGGTCCGTGTTGGGACACGGGTCGCGGGTGGCGGATCGCGTGCGCAGCGCGGATCTGTTCCGCCGGTCCGTCCGTCGGTGCCTACGCGCTGGTTCGGCGTGGGCCGTTGGGCGGACCACCATGGACGCTCCGCTTCGCGATGAAGTCAAGCGGCGGGTTGGCCAGCCTCTTTGTGTGACCGGGTCGGTTGTGGTGCGTTGGGTCATGGGCTGTCCGCGGGCCGATCGGTACGTCGTTCGGCGAGGGCTGTGTGGAGCTGGCGTGCGCGGGCCGGTCCGATGTGCAGCTCGGATCGCAAGCGCCACATGCTGGCCGGTTGACCGGTGGTGGCGTATGCCGTGGCGTCGATCGCGAGTGCCGCCTGCCACAGTCCTGCGTCGGTTCCTGCAGGGGGCGGGTTGCCGGGTGAGGAGCCGGTGGCGGTGGGTCGTGGATCTGGGGCATCCGCGGGCGGTTCGTCGCCGATCGGCTGTCCGTCGATGCCGGATCGGGCGAGCACGGGGGCGATCGTGCGCCGATATGCGGCGATCGTTTCGGTGAGGAGAATGAGCAGGATGGTGGGGACGCCGTGGAGGAGGATGCCGGCCGGATCGGCGTGGATCGGTGGGCCGATCTGTCCGTTCGGCCAGATCGAGTGCCAGGTGTTCATGAGGGTGGCGGCGGTGCCGGTGAACCAGCGCAGTGCTGCTGACCATCGGGGTGGGTTGAGGCCCCAGGCGGCGAGGCGTGCGTCGGCGTAGAGGACCGCGGCGAGGGCGAGGGCGACCATCGGGTCGAGCAGGATGGCGATGGCGGGGTGGATGCCGCGGCTGGTGGCGAACAGGGTGACGTTGACGGCGGTGAAGATGAGGGCGAGGACTGCGACTGAGGCCAGGGCCTTGGTGAGGGCGGTGAGTAGGGCTTGGGCTTCGGCCGGTGTGGGTGTACTCACCGTGGGTTCCGGCTGCTCGCGGGTCGGGTGGCGCCCTGGTAGTCGGTGCGTTCGGTGACGTCGATGGGGCGTTCGCGTACGACGGCTCCGGTGTACGGGGCGTCGATCATGCGGCCGGGTGCGCTGTAGATGCCGACGTGGGTGATGGCGTGGGGGCTGGTGCCGAAGAAGAGGAGGTCGCCTGGGGCGAGTTGCTGGCCCTTGGGGACGCGGGGGCCGGCGTTGTACTGGTCCTGGGCGACGCGGGGGAGGGTGATGCCGGCGGCGCGGTAGGCGGCTCTGGTGAGGCCGGAGCAGTCGAAGCCGCCTTCGGAGGGCCCGTCGCCGCCCCAGACGTAGGGGGTGTTGAGTTGTGCGCGGGCGAAGGTGACGGCTTTCGCGGCAGCTGCGGTGGGGGCAGGGGCGGCGGCTTCGTACTGGGCGGCGATGCGGAGGACGTCGTTGACGTACCAGTCGGCGTGGTTGTAGTGCCAGATGGCGCGGCGGAGGTTGCGGCCGTTCTTCGCGCCGTTGGCGCACAGCAGGCGGGCGGCTGCGTGTACGGCGTCGACGGGGTCCCAAGGAGTGGGTGGTTTCTTGCCTCCCGGAGGTACGGGGTGCGCGTACATCTTGAAAGTGGAGTCGAGGAACTGCATGGGGCCCTTGGCGCCGGCGGAGGAGATCATGGTCGGGTGCCGGCCGTGGTCTGTTTCGACCTTGCCGATGGCAGCGAGGACCGTCCAGGACAGGCCGGGGCATTCGGCGGGTGCGGCCCGCTGGTACAGGACGAGCATCGTGCGCGGGATGTCGGACAGTGCGTGTTTGCTGGGTGACGCGGCGGCGTCGCTGCCGCCGGGCTGCGCGGATCCGAGTACGGCGGCGGCGATCAGTACGGCGAGCAGGGGCAGGGAGAGGACGGCGCATCCGGTGCCGAGTGCTGCCTTGGCGATCGCGCTCACGGTCAGGAGGCGGAGCTCGGGGGACGCGGCGGTACGGGCCGCCAAGGGTATGAGTCGTGACGCCCGGTCGGCGATGACGCGGCTGTCTCGGCGGTGAGGGCCGGGGCCAGATCCGGCCAGTGGCACGCGAGTTGGCCCGGGGTGAGGCGCGGGGCTGCTGGTGGGCCGAGGGGGAGCCAGGCAGGGCCGGTTGGGGCGGCGAGTTGGGCGTTGGCGGTGGCGACGGGGAGCTCGAGGCGGTCGGCGGCTTCGCCGAGCCGGAGGCGCAGGGCTGATTCGCGTCGGGCGGTGGCGGTGTGGATGAGGAGCGGGGTGCGGGTGCCGGTGGTGGCGGAGAGGGCGGCGTAGCCGGGGAGTTTGGCTTCGACGCGGGCGAGGTTGTAGGAGCCGGTGTCGTATTCGAGGAAGAACGGGAGGAGTTGGCCGTCGGGGGTGGTGTGGTGGGCGTAGGCGTCGGGGCGGATCCAGTCGCCCCACAGGCGGGTGGCGGCTCGTTCGGACAGCCAGGTGTCGAGTCCGAGGGCGGTGGTGAGGTGGGTGAGGAGGTTGTTGACGCCGAGGGTGTGGTCGAGGGTGGGGGAGAAGGCGATGCGGGCGCAGTGGTCTTTGCGCCAGCCGGTGGCGGCCAGGTCGGTGCCGGCGCGGGCGGCGAGTAGTTCGGCTCCGGCGCGGCCGATGGTGTAGTGCTCGGGGGCGGAGCCGGTCTGGCGCAGCGGGCGGAACGAGTCGGTGACGCCCATGAAGTACAGCGCGCGCAGGCGGCGGTTGGCGGTGCGGTGGCCGGTGAAGGCGAGTGCGGTGATCTGGTGCGAGGTGAAGACTTTGTGCTCGTGGAGCATGTCGAGGAGCCACAGGTCGCGTGGAGTGAGGCGTGGAGCGAGTTGAGCGAGGTCGGGGCGGCCGCGGGTCGGCTGGGCGGGGCGGCGGCGTCGGGAAGCTGCGCGCGGGACGTAGCCGGGGTTCGGGTGGGCTGAGGGCACAGGCGTCTCCTACGGGGGCTACGGGGGCTACAGGGGCAGGTAGGTGGAGCGGCTCGTGGTGCCGCCGACGCGTGCGGCGGCTTGGTCTCGCAGGTCGGTGGAGCGTCCCGGGACGGCCGGTGGGAGTGGGCGGGTGGTGAGGGTGAAGGACGCGGTCTCCGAGCCCGAACTGAGCAGGTGAGCGGCTGCTTGGAAGGGGCCGAGGTGGGAGAGGTCGTGGGCGCCGAGGGTGGGCAGCGTGTGGCGCTCCAGGGCGTGCGCGTCTTCGGGGGAGGCGTTGAAGAAGACCTTGTTGCGGGCGTTGGCGGAGATGCCCTCGCGCAGGTCGCGGGGGAGTTGGGCGAGATGCTGGTGGGCCAGTTTCATGGACAGGCGGTAGCCGCGGGCCTCGGCGAGCATGTCCTCCAGCGGGTACGGCAGGGTGAGGAAGTTGTGGGCCTCGTCGACGTAGAGGGAGGCGTCGATGCGGTCGCGTTCGGGCGTACGGGCGCGGGCTGCTGCGGACTGCCAGGTCTTGGCGACGATGAAGGAGCCGAGCAGGCGGGTGGTCTCTTCGCCGAGGGCTCCTTTGGGGAGGCGGGCGAGGAGGATGCCGCCGTCGAGTACGTCGGAGAGGTGGAAGGTCGATTCTCCGGAGGCGATGGTCTGCCGGGCGAAGGAGCGCAGCAGGAACGCGCGGAGCTTGTTCATGATCGGGCCGATGACGGCGGCGCGTGACGGCTCGGACAGAGACTCGTACCAGGTCCAGAAGCCTTTGAGGACGGGGTCCTTGATGGTGGGGATCATCCGGAGCCGGTAGGCGGATTCGCCGAGCAGGCGGGGGATGTCGGCGAGGGTGACCAGGCGGTGGGTGAGCTGGGCGTGCCGCAGCAGGGTGAGGCAGGCGGCGCGCATGATGTCGTCGGTTCTCGGGCCCCAGAACGCGGTGAAGATCCGTCGGAAGATGCCGGTGATGTTGTCGACGACGACGTCGATGTCGGAGCCGTCGAGGACGTTGAGGCTGGGCGGGGTGTGCGGGTCGTCGGGGTCGATGACGACGAGGCGGTCGGCGCACGCTGCCGGTAGCCGGTGCAGCAGGTCGGTGACCAGGTCGCCCTTGGGGTCGATGACGACGGCTCCGCGGCCCTGGGCCACGTCGTCGAGGATCAACTGGCCGAAGAGCGTGGACTTGCCGGAGCCGGTGGCGCCGACGACGTGGAGGTGGTGGCGGGCGTCGGGGACGGCGAGACCGACGCTGCGTCGCGTGCCGGTGTCGGCCTGGCCGAGAGGCTTGATGCCCGGGCCGGGATGGGGAATTGCTGGCGGAGGGGCGACCGAGCGGGCGCCGGCTCGAGCAAGGCCAGGGGAGTCGGGGTCAGAGGGGAGGTGGGCGAGTGCGGCGAGTTCAGGGACGCTGAGGAGGTCGCCACGACGGGGGAAGCGGCGTTCCGTGAGCGTGGTGTGGGGTTCGTTCAAGCGGTGCCGGGCCAGCCAGTTGCGGGCCGCGTAGAGGGAGAAGGAGGTCGCGATCGCGTGGGCTCTGCCACGTAGTCGGCTGTCGTCGGCGGGGTCCTTGCCGGGGAGGGCGGTGGCGTAGCGGATGGTGACGTCCCATTGCGGGCCGTTGAGTTTGCCGACGCTCTGGCGGACTTCGGCGCCGTGGGTGGGGTCGGCGGTGGTGGGGTTCGTACGTTGCGGTGAGTGGGCGAGGAGCCGGAACACGGCGGAGATGCGCGGCGCGGTGTGTCCGGCCTTGAGGCGGCGGGCCTGGCGTCTGGCGCGGCGTAGCCGGGAGCCGGTGGCAGGTCGGGCGAGGACCTGCACGAGGGCGTGCTCGGTCTCGGTGATGCCGGTGGCGGCCTGGAGGAGTGCTCGGAGGGGCTCGTCCTTGTGGTCCGTTCGCAGCGGCAGGACTTCGGGTCGCGCCAGGCGGAGCGCACCGGCGGTGCACTTGTACGTGCCTGGGTACGGCGACGCGGTGTCGGAGACGGTGGTGTGGGAGCCGGGCCAGGCGGCTTCGACGGCGTGGCGTACGAGGGTGGTCGGGGTGGAGCCGGGGATCCACAGGCGGACGGTGAGCCCGTCCGTCGCCCAGGCGTACTCGAAGCCGATGTGGGGCTGGCCGTGCAGGAGGCGCTGGTACCAAGGGCGGAGGAGTCCGGACAGCTGGGCCCACAGCACCTCACCACCCTTCGCGGGTACGGACGGCGGGGCGAGGATCGTGACGAGCCGGGCGCCGTCCGCGAGTGCCGTCTGCCGTTGCCGGATGATGGCAGATCGGGCGGTGACCAGCCCGAACGTCGTGAGGGCGAGGCAGGGCGTGAGCCATGGCCAGGATCTGTCGGCGAACTCGGCGACGGCATCCAGCAGTTGGTTGCCCAGCGTGCCGGGGTCGGTGAGGAACGTGCCGAGCGGTCCGCCCGGCGTAGGGGCGCTCATCACCGGGATCGTGGTTCGGTGAGTTCGGGCAGACCGTACGGATCCTTGTCGGGCGTGTGCGTGTGGTCCGTGCCCGCGTGCAGCTCCGCGGGGTCCGTGGTGATGAGGTCGTGTTCCTGGGACGAGGCGACCGGGCTGAAGGAGATCTTCGTACGCCCGGACAGCAGCAGCGCGCACCCGCGCGGCGCCGACAACAGGTGATGACGTTCCCCGCGCGAGAGCCGGAAGGCCGTGGCAATTTGCTCGATGGCCTGCGGAGATTGCCGCATCAGCAGCTGCGTCGCCGCGTTCGAGACGATGGCCCGCCCCAGCTCGCTACCTAGGACGTCGTCGCCGTCCTGGGTGACCACGGCGAGGCCGGCCCAGTACTTACGTGCGGACTTCGACATACGGAACAGGAACCGGGCACCGTGCGGCTCCTGCATCAACCGCCACGCCTCGTCCACCACGACCAGCCGTCGACGTCGGGCCCCGGTGTGGGCGACCTGGCGCCAGATCGCGTCGAGGGCCAGGAGCATGCTCACGGTCTTGAGCTCGTCGGGGATCTCGCGGAGGCAGAACACGACCAGATGTCCGGTCGGTCGGGTCGTGGTCGGGCCGGAGAAGAGCCGGCTGTGGGATCCCTTCACGAACGGGTCGAGACGGATGGCGAGTTCGCCCGCCGCGGACTCGTCCATCGAGCCCAACTCGTCCGCCAGATCCGCGAGCAGTGGTGCCGGCCGTGTCCAGGTGGCCGGATCGCCGGTGATGCCGGCGCGCCGGTAGGTGGCGAGGACGGCGCGGTCGAGAACGGCGCGTTCGGCCGCGGACAGGTCGCTGCCGAGCAGGACGGCGAGAAAGGTGTGCAGGAACAGGGCCCGCCGCGTCAGAGCGTCGTGGTCGGCACCGGAGCCGGGATCGGCCGTCTGGCCGGCCGGCAGATCGAACGGATTGAGGCGAACTTCCGGGTCACCGAGGCGGATCACGGTGCCGCCGACGGACTCGGCCAGCGTGACGTACTCGTCCTCCGGGTCGATCACCATGGCCTCGGCGCCGGTGAACAACTGCCGCAGAAGCTCGAGCTTCGTCAGGTACGACTTGCCGGCCCCCGAGCGGGCCAGCGTCACGGAGTTGTAGTTGTCCTGCGCGAACCGGTCCCACAACAGCATCGACCCGCTGGCCGAGTTGATGCCGTACAGCACGCCGCCGGGCGCGATGGCCGCATCCGCGGGCAGGTCGGGGGAAGCGAACGGGAAGCACGCTGCGAGCGCCTCGGTGTCGAAGGTGCGCCGGACCCGCAAGGTGTCCAGACCGAGCGGCAACGTGGTCAGCCAGCCGGGCAGCGCCCGGTACGTCGCCGGTGCGGTCGACACCAGCAGCGACTCGGCGATCGACTGCACCGAGGCGACCTCCTCGGCCAGGTGCTCCTCGGTCCGCCCGTAGACGGTCAGGTAGAGACCGAGGCGGAACAGCTTTCCTTCGCCACGCGCGAGGCGGTACGCCAACTCCGCGGCGTCCGCAGCCGCAGCTTCGGTGTCCGGGTCATCCAGGCGGCCGTGGTGCAGGCCGCTGCGGCGGGATGACTCGAGCCGGGCCCGCTGCCGCTTCAACTGCTGCGCGGCCGCGGCGTTCGAGACCGGCTCGATGTGCAGGGCGACATCGAGGCGGCCGGCGTACGTGAGCAGGGGGTCGAGCCATCCCGGGACGACCTCGGCCGGATACCCGGTGACGATCAAGGTCGCGGCGAGCTGATTGCCGACGGCCAGGGTTCGGGCCTGTACTTCCAGGCCGTCGGGACCGAGCCGGGCGAGCTCGTTGCGCGCGTCCAGCGACGTCTGCGCCAGCGAGTCCCGGCGCCTGAGTTTCAACACGGGGCACCCGCCAGGGTGGTCGTGGACTCGGGGTCGATGGACGTGCGCAGCGCCGCAGCTGTGTCCTGTACGCCGAGGGGCGAGACCGTGATCTCGGCGGCTTCGAGTGTCCGGGCTGCTTCGTTGAGTCGGTGGCCGGCGCGTGCGGCGCCTGCCGCGGCGGGTTCGCGGGCGACGATCAGGACGTGGCGGGTGAGCAGGTCGCGTTCGGTGGCAAGGGAGTTGAGGAAGTCCGCGTGGGCGCGTGCTGCGCGTTCAAGGGCGGGGTGGGGGAGTGCCGGAGCGGTGGCGGATAGTTCGCTGACCAGGGCAGACGTGTCCAGGCGGTGGGCGCGTACCAGGATTTGGGTGGGGCCGGTGAGGGAGTTCAACCAGCGTGCGTAGGCCTCGGTGAGGGCCTGTTGCTCGCCACCGGTCCGCAGATGGAAATTGACGGTGCTGCACACTGCGAGCGCCGCGTGCCCGTCGCGGGCCAGATCGAGGGTCGCCGTATCGGTGACCGCCTTGACGGGGAGATCCAAGGCAGCCGGCGTCCGTGACCGGGGCGTGGACCAGTGCGGGGGTGTGACCGTCGGCAGGCGGTCGACGCCTTCGGGGGCGGGTACGTGGCGCTTGGGCGCGCGGTGGAAGCGGACTCCGGCGAGCAGCAGTTGATCCATGCCGATGCCGTCCCGGCGGCCCACGGCGACCACGGTCACGACCAGGGCGATCGGAGTGACCAGCGCGAGGTACGCGACCGGTGCCATGAGAGGCCGCGTCGCCCAGAATCCGCCGTACAGGACGAGAACGGTGACGGCGAGGATCGCGGTCTGCCGCGCGGTGAGAGGGCCGAGGATGCGGTCCTCGCGGGCGACATCCGAGGGGATCTTCGCGGGGATGACGGCGTCGTCCTCTGCGGGATCGGTCATGGCGTGCGCCTCCGTGGGGTGCGCGGCGGGCGGGGTGTTTCGAGGGGGAGCCTGAGTTGCGCAGGACGCGCGACCGGACGGATGCGGGTACGTGCCGGGCCAGTGGGGGGTGGTGCGAAGCGTTCGGTGTGCTCGACGGGTATCCGGGCCGGCGGTTGGGGAGTTCGGCCTGGCGGGGGTGACTCGGGCGGCCGCCGGGTGCGGGCAGGGTCTGCCGAGCCGTTCCGGGGCGCTGGTGAGGTGGGCGTGGGGCGCGCGGGTGCGGGAACCGGGGGCGCCGGGTGATCGCCGAGTACGTGTCCGCGGGACGCCGGGGCCGATCTCGCCGGCGGGGTCCAGTGGCTAGACCGTCCACTGGAAGACGCGGACGCCGACGGAGGTGGCATCGTCGACGTCGTGCTGCTCGGCGACGGCGTCGATGCGCGAGGCGTGGGCGAGCCGGCAGCCGACGAGGCCGGAGACCCGGAAGGACCAGGGACGCTCGGCGTGCCCCCGGCCGGCGAGGCGTGACCGTGACTGCCCGCCGCGGGACCGCGGCCTCCGGTGCCGCCGCCTGATGGGCCAGGCCGACCGGGACCACCGCCTGCCGGCCCTGCAGGCCGGGGCCCGCGACCCGGCGGTGCGCCGCCGCCTCCCCTTCGGCCGGGGCTCGAGCCTGTCGAAGGCCGAGTCCCACGGCGACCCCGCGCGCCCCCACCGGGCAGGTAGGGCCCGATCATCTGGTACATCGCCAGATGCCGCAGCATCCGCACCGGGGCCGGAGCATGCGGCTGCTGGATCGGCGTCCCGCGCAGCACGACCTGCAGCGTCCAGCCCGGAATCTTGAACAACACCCAGAACAGGGCGAGTCCAGCAAGCAGCGTCCCCAACTCGTCTGACTTCGGGACCCCGAGCGCCGTCGCCCCCGGAGCGAAGAACAGCTTCAACGCGAGTACGAACGTCATCGACTGCGCGACCTGAATGACCAGACACCCGGCAAGCCCTCGCCACCACAAGCGCGCCAGCGGATCCGTCACCGGATGCGCATGACACGCCAGCACGAGCGGCCCCGCCACCGCGAGCAGCGCCATCAGAGCCACCCGCACGATGAACCCGACCAGCACAGCAATGATCAGTACGAGCTCGACCACCGCCAGGAGCAGCAAGTAGATCGCCACCCCGGCCGAGCCGAACAACGCGAAAGGCAGAGCCCGCTCGACCAACCCCTGCCCCGCATCCGACAGATCCGTGCCCATGACCGCGTGAGCAAGCGCATTGGCGAGGCTGATCGCCTTGCCCATGACGGTCAGCGACGTCGTCGCGGCGACGATGCCCACAATGAGCCGCGGGCCGATCTCCTTGAGGGCGTAGCGAGTCTGGACCGTCTCATAGCCCATGACCGTGAAACCGCCGCCCGTCACGAACAGCACGTACATACCGATCGCGATGGCCATCGAGCCGGTCCACAGGCGTTTGATGTCGGCATGCCGAGTGACGTCCGGCGTCGCCAGAAGCGTGTCGGCAAGCAATTCCCGGAACGGCTTCATCGCCTGCTCGATGAGCGTGCCCAGGAACGAGGTGATCGCGTCGACGATCATCCCGGGAATGTCGAGCAGGTTCCCGAAGAACCCTCCGGCATCCGGATCGGGAGGGGTGGCCGGGGGAGTCGGACCGGGCGTCGGCTCCGCTTCGTCCGGGGACTCCGGAGGGCTGCTCGGCCGCGGTCCGGGCGACGGCGTGGTCCCCGGGGTGGGCTCTGGCCGCGCGGACCCGGACCCGGAGTCGGGTTCGGCAGGAGGCACTCCCGGTGCCGGTTCCGGGTCGGGCTCGGGGGCCGGTGCGGCGGGGACACCGGTCGGCAGGTGCTCAGGTACGGAGTGAGCCGACGCGGCGAAACCGATGGCAAGTAGAGCCGTGACCAGCAGGAACAAAGACACCTGAACGACGCGAGTGGCCGGCGGGCACACCGTCAGGCCCCCACAATCGACTTGAGAACGGTGACCAGCGCCGGCGCCAAGATCGCCAGCCCGTACCCGATCGCCGCGGCCTTCAACGCCCGCTTGGCTGCCTCCACTTCCCCCGGATCACCACCGGCCATCAGATAGCGCAGACCACCGAACGTGAGGAACAACGTCGCGAGCCCAGCCAGGATGCCCACGATCCAGTTCCGCAGATTCGTGATCACCTGTGGGATCGTGGCCGCAGCCCAGGACACCGACGCATCCGACCACGTCACCCCCACCGCCAGTGCCAGAACGAACAGGGCACGTCGCACGCACGGCCCGCGCCCGCGGGGCACAGCACCGGCACCTTCCGCCTGACGACGCGACGGCGAATCGGACACGGCGAACACCTCCGTCAGGACCACGACCACTGACCCGGGAAAGAACAGAGCGCCGGCGCGCATTCGCCGACGCCTCCCACGCCCCTGGGCTCCGGCAGCCCACGGCGGTGCACCACCTCCTTCTGAGGGAGGAGCACGTGGCCCGAGGGAGCGGATTCCGAGTGTCAGCACGAAGCGCCGTACCGAAACCCAGGGACGATGGGCGACGCGAGAGCAACCATCAAGCGCCCACCAGGCGCTGCGCTCTCACGCCTCTAAGGAGAAACCCGACGACACGTCGTGCCAGAGACGCCGCCCGCTACAGCTCGTCGGCCAGGAGAGCCGCGGACAGACGCTGCTCGGCCGCCGAACGATTCCGGAACACCGACCGGACACTCGTACCGACCTGCTGCGCACACGACTTGGCACTCTCACCGTCCAACCGCGTCACGGCAATGAGCTCCGCCTCCAGCGCAGTGATGACACCCGCCTGCACAGCCCGATCCAGCACGTCGTACACCTCCGACGACGAACTCCTCGTGACCGGCATCTCGTTGGCGCAGTCCTCGAGCGACGCCGTCGTACGCATACGACGATCGCGCTGCACCGCGTAGAGGACACGGTGGGCGGCACGATCCCCAGCCCGGACCAACTGCAGCCCGACCTCCTGCGGAGCCCCGTCCTCGCTGACGGCCTCGAACTGATCCATCACGGCGGCCAGCACCTCCTGCTCCAGTTCACTGGACTCCAGCTCCGCGAGACGCGGCAGCCGGGCGAGCGAGCGGCGCAGCATCGGCAGCGTCAGCGCCACACCGACCGTGCCCCACGGCTCACCGTGCAGACGACGCCGACGGATCACCTCGTCCCACACGCGCGCCCGCGCCGCCTCCGGCGTGGACGGGTGCGCCATGCGGGCACGGACGAGATCCACCGGCATCGCGCCGGACGGTGCACTCGGAGCGAGAAGAACCGCGGGGAGGCAGACCGGCCGGGGCCCGCCGGCCAGCGCCAACAACGCAGAATCAAGCTGATTGAACGGAGAAGCAGAAGCAGAAACGGACGACGAGAACGACGACGTGCACGTCATGCGGCGCATGCGATGGCTCCTTGCCGGAGTGGCGAACTGGACGCCGCCATCACTCCAGGCACCCCTGCCACCACCTGGCGGTCGCCTGACCTCCCCTCAGCCACGGCGCCGCCACGGACCTGCCGCCGGTCACAGCTCGCCGGCGGATCCATTGCTGACCAGGCACTATGCCCGTGGGTTCCAGACGTGGAAGTTTCTGAAGAAATTTGGGTGCGCCGGCAAGTAGCACGTCAACTTGGCGGTCATGGCCGCTGGATGGGTGTCCGATGACGGATGGATCGACGACGAGGGCATTCTCGAAGCGAGCCAGTCAGAAGGGCGCTTGACGCCGCGGTGCGGCGTGAAGGTGGCACTGTCGGCTGACGTACGGACCGTGACGTCTCGATCACGCCAAAGATGCCAAATCCGTGCCCGAACTCGCTGATGATCATAAGGTGTTGAGGGTGCGGTGTCAGAGGCATCGTGGGCTGTCGGGACAGGGGAGGGGCCGCCGTGGAGCCGGTGTTCGTGGATCGGTCGGAGAGCCTGGCAATGATCGGCGGTGTGCGTGACCGGCTGTCGCAAGGAGTGGGGAGTCTGCTGGTCGTCGAGGGCGACTCGGGCTTTGGGAAGTCCACGTTGATGCGCAGGTTTGCCGCCACCGAGTCCGGCGGGACGTGCCGGATCGTCCTGTCGAGATGTATGCCGACGATCGGTACGGGCTCGCGGTATGCGCCTGTGTGGGATGCGCTCACGCAGTTGTCGAAATCGCCGGTCGAACCGCCTCGGAGGTCGAGGCTGGCGCGGATGTTGCGGGAAGGCACGGCGGCTGCCGCCCCCGAGCTTCTGTCGGTGGCCGTACCCGGTCTGGGTGCGGCGTTCACCGCGACGCGTGCGGCGGCAGCGGCCACGGTGGCCACCGGGTCGATCCCGGGGGACAGCCTGCTGCATGCTGACGGTCTGGCGACTCGGCAGTTGGTGGATGTCGTGGTGCAGCAGGCGCGCGATGGCAAGCCCCTGTTGCTGATGATCGATGACATTCAGCTGTCCGACCACGGGACGCTGGAGCTGCTGCACCTTCTGCTTCCCCGGCTCCGGGATGAGCCGTTGGCGCTGGTGCTGGGACTCGGCTCGTACGGGCGGTCGGCGAGTGGGGGTCAGGCGGTGCATGAGCTGCTTGCGGAGTGGGAACGTGACTACGGCACCGATTCGGTGTTGCGGCATCAGGTGCCGGCGCTTCCCGCATGGGCCGTACGACAGTTGGTGACCGAACGGCTCCGGGGCAAGGCGGTGCCGGAGCGATTCCCGGATCACGTCTTCGATGCGACCGCCGGGCACCCGGTGTTCGTGGACCAAGTCTTGAACTTGTGGCACCCGGGGTACGGAGCGGACGTCCCTCTTCCCGAGAAGCTCCCGGCGGCCATCGAGGACCGTTTCGGGCGCCTGGATCCCCACGATCGGGAGCTGCTGGTGGTCGGAGCGACCATGGGTGAGTTCTTCTGCTCGCACACCGTCGCGGAGGTCACCGGGATGCCGCAGCTCCAGGTTCAGGACCGCCTTCATGCCATCCAGAGGGACCACGGCCTGGTGACCGAGCGACGCCGCTCGGAGCTGCCGCGTTGGACCAGAAACCTGCACATCGACTGGTACGACTTCGAGCACCGTCTCCTCCAGCGCACCATCCGACGCGTCCAACAGCGCGAGGGAGCACGCCTGTTGAGGCACGCCGGCATCGCCGACGCGCTGGGCAGGCTGCCCAGGGCAGCAGGCAGTGAACTCCCCCGAGAGCTGCGCGTACTCATCGCCGATCAGCTCCGTCAGGCCGGCCCGGCGCGTGCGGCGGAGTGCGCCGTCGCCCACTTGGACCTCGCGCGCACGGCCGCTGTGGAGGAGCTCGCTTTCCTGCAGGCCGAGCAGCATTGCCGTACCGCCATCGACGCGGTGCGCCTGCTCCCCGAAGGCACAGAGGATCACGACCGCAGACTGGTCGAGGCCGTGGAGCTCCTGCTGAGCCTGACCGAGGTCCGCTGGCAAGGCGGCCATACGGATCATGCCCGACCCGAGATCGACACACTGGCCGCCGAAGCCGAACAGGCCGCACGCCGGCTGGGAGACCGCCTGCTCATCGCCAGGACCACGCTGCTGCGCGGCAAGACACTGCTGGCCGTGGACGGTCTGGCACCATCACTGGCCAAGCTTGAGGAAGCCGTACAGCGTGCCCGCGAATGCGGCGACGAAGGCATCACTGCGCTGTACGTGGCCATGGTCGAGTACGGGCGACAGCTGCCCAAGCGCGACCTGAAGGCAGGTCTGGCCGTCCTCGTTGACGCGGAGCGCCTGTACGGATCGGCACCTCAGCTCAGCGAGACCGGGAACCCGGTCCTGCAGCATGCCCGGAACCTGAATGAGATGCAGATCGGGGTCAACCTCTTCGACGCCGGCCGCTTCGACGAAGCCCGCGTCCGGCTCGAGCGGTGCGTCGCCCGTCTCGACGGGGAGACTCCGCAGGTCGAGCTCCCCATAGCGCTGAACTATCTCGCCCAGCTCCATGTTGCGATGGGCGCGGAGGACAAGGCTCGGGAGGCACTCTCACGGGCCCTGCAGTTCGAGGAGAGCCGGGGTGGTGCCAGTGGATGGCACGCGTACAACTCCGCGCTGCTGGCACTCATCACCTCCCGCGATCGGACACGTGCCCGGGAAGCGGTCGCACTGGCCGAAGAGGCCTGGCAGGAAACCACCTGCACCTGGCTGGTGAACCTCGTCCCCATCGTCCGCAACCTGTATGTCGAGGTCCTCCTGGAGACCGGCCACGACCCGGACCTCGCCGCTCGACTGGCCCGAGACTCCCTGGTAGAGACCGAGCGAACCGGTATGGACCGCAGCAGGATCGCCGCGTACTGCCTCCGCAGCCGGCTCCGGTCGCACGCGGGCGACATTGACGACGCGGCCGCAGACGCACGTATGGCCCTGAGCGTCCTCGAAGAGCGCGGTGACATGCCGGCCCTGCGCACCGAGGAAGTCCTCCACGACGCCGCCCGTGCACTGCACGCGGCAGGTGCACCGCACGAAGCGCAGACACTCTGGGACCGGGCGAGGACAGAGATCCACCGCAAAGCCGACAGCATGGCAGCGCCCGACGACCGAGCAAGGTTCCTGAACGGTGTCCCGCTCAACCGCACACTGCTCACGCACGACGTTCCGCCCGGTCACGGCGGTGCCGGTACAGTCCCCGGACAGCGCGAGTCCCGGCCGAGGGCCTAGTCAGGAGAGGGGAGCGAGCCGATGTTCACCATCACCAAGGAGTTCCACTTCTCGGCAAGTCATGTCCTGGACACACTCCCGGGCTGGCACCCCTGCGCACGCCTGCACGGCCACAACTACGTCGTCGTGCTCGAGCTCACCGCGGAAGACAACGCCCGGACGGACACCGGCTTCGTACGGGACTACCGGGAGCTCGATGAGTTCAAGAAGTGGATGGACGACACCCTCGACCACCGGCACTTGAATGAATCGATGGGGGGGGGTGCCCTCCCTCCGCTGAGAACCTCGCAAAATGGATCTTCGACCTCTGGACGGCGGACATCCCCGAACTCAGCGCGGTAAGCATCTCCGAGACCCCCAAGACCTGGGCGACGTACCGGCCGTGACCCTGGCCGAGCGGCCGGAACACTACGGGGGCAAAGCGGCAGTGCTGCGGCCTACCCGCGTGGCCAGTTACCGAGCACCAGGACCCGATGATCCCCCCCCGGTCGGCAGGCCCACACCTCGTCACAGGTAGAGAAGTCAGCAGACATCGCGGACCATTTGATCCTTCTGACCGCGGCTGGCCGATCCCATCCGGCGCCGGCCGATGGCTGGAGCACTCCGGCTGCCCGCCCGGGCGATCCAGCCGCGCCGGGACCGGCAGCGTGTCGTAAACCACCGTTCCACGGGGCGCTACCTCGGCTCCGCAGGGGAATTGACCGGCATCAACTACAGGTTGACCGAGCTTTTTCCCTCCTGGCACGCCAAGATCAAAGAGGATTGCAGCCTGCACGGACTCACGCAAAGCCACCGAGAGGGCGGACGTTGGGCTGTCCGAGGGACTCTGCGTGCGTGCCGCGAGTGCCGGGGGGACGGAGACGGAAGGCCGCTGACTAGTTTTTGCGCCACTTTATTCCGTCCTTAGGGAGTGGTCGGCGTGCGCGCACCTCTCAGATCGTTGCGGCTGCGTCCTTCGCCCTCGCGAAGCGTGGTGGTGCGGCGGTCGCGGTCGCCGATCGCGGTAGCTGCTGCGGTGTGCACGGCAGTGCTGGTGCAGGTAGGCATGGCCGACGGCGTTGGGGCGGCAGCGCCGCTCCAGGCACCGAGTGTTCCGCAGGCAGCGCCCACCGGGCCGGCGCAGGCAGAGAATGAGAAATCCGCTCTGCTGACCGCACGTCTGCAGGACCGCCGGATCGAGGTCCTGGATTCCCGCAGCGAAACTTCAACGTCCTGGGCCTACCCCGATGGTTCGCTGAAGATCGAACAAGCGGCGGGTCCGGTACGGGTCAAGCAGGGCGACAGCTGGACGGCGGTGGACCTCGATCTGCAGCGTCGCGCGGACGGAGGCGTCGAACCGGGCGCGCACCCTCGTGGACTGGTGCTGGCCGGTACCGCATCGGACCGCAAGCAAGGCCGGCTCGCCACGCTGCTCGACGAGAGGCGCAAGGTCGAGCTGACGTGGCCCGGTGCGCTCCCGGTCCCCGATCTGCAGGGTGCTCGCGCCACTTACCGGGAAGTGAAGCCCGGCGTCGACTTGGTCGTGGAGGCGACACGCACCGGGGTGGAGGATTACCTCGTCGTGCGCAACCGCAAGGCCGCACGCGACCTGGACGCCGTCCGGATGACCGTGGCCACCGAAGGCCTGAAGGTCCAGGAGCAGGACGACGGAACGCACCTGCTGACCGGCAAGGGCGGGACACTCGGCCTCATCGGAGCCGCGACGGGCTGGGACGCCGACATCGACGAGAAGTCGAAGGAGCCCACCGACCGAGCCGAGCTCGACGTCTCCTCAACGGTGTCCGCCGACGGCAGTGATGTTGCCGTCACCTATGCCCTCGACGACACGTACATCAACGACGCGGACACCACGTTCCCCGTCACCGTGGATCCGGGCATCAGCCTGCGTCCGTCTCTGGACACCTTCGTCGAGCAGGGCTACACCCATGATCAGGCCGGTGCAACCGAGCTGAAGATCGGCAACAACGGATCCAATCAGGTCGCCCGCTCCTTCCTTGCCTTCCCCACCGCGAGCTTGCGCGGCCGCAACATCCTTGAAGCCGAACTACGCCTGTTCAACCACCACTCGTGGACGTGTGAACCAGCCGAGTGGGAGGTGTGGGACACCGGTGCACCGACCCATGCGACGCGATGGGGAGCACAGCCGAAGTTCAACAAGAAGATCGCCACGTCAACGGTTACGAAGGGCGGCGAAGCACGCTGTCCCGGCGGCTGGACGGGCGTGAAGATCACTGACCTGGTGTCCGGATGGGCGTCCAAAGGCCCGGCCACTGCCGGTATCGGACTGCGAGCGAGCAACGAGAGTGACCCGAAGGGCTGGAAGAGGTTCAACTCTGCCGAGGGCAAGCACCCGCCCACGTTGGCCGTCACACTGACCCCCGGGCTGCAGGCGCCCACTCAGCTACAGGCAAGTCCCGGTCGCAACACCATCGGGCGCCGATGGGTAGCCAGTCTGACCCCGGAACTCTCAGGAACCGTGACCAGCGGCAACGGCGCCAAACTGGACAAGGTCGCCTTCGAACTCGCCGACCGCAACGACAAGATCCTGCTCACGCAGGAACAGGACGGTGTGCCCTCAGGCCACGAGGCCCGATTCAAGGTGCCTGCGGACAAGTTGAAAGACGGCGGAACCTACTCCTTCCGCATGCGTGCCCGCGATGGCCACGGTTGGTCGGCGTGGTCACCTCGGTACACCTTCCATGCGTACACCAACCCGCCGCCGGCCCCGAAGGTGTCCTCTGCGAACTTCCCCAAGAACGCGTGGGGCGGCAAGCTCGATGAGCACGGGCGCTACGCCGGGAAGGTGTCTGTCACTTCCGATACCTACGCCGTCTCCTACCGCGTAGATGACGGTGCGTGGCAGGAAAAGGCGGTCGCGCCCAATGAGACGGCCGCCCTCGCGCTGGCGGTGCCCGGCGGCAAACACACTCTCCAGGTTCGTGGCATCGGCCGCGCCGGCCTGCCCTCGACGACCGTCAGATACCCGTTCTACGCCGGGCCCGGTGCAGCGCTGCTCACCCCGGGAGCCGGGGAACGCACAGCCAGGCGCGTAGCGCTGCATGCCCTGGGCAGGACGGAGCACACCAAGGTCGAGTACCAGTACCGCCTGTCTTCCGCCGGAGCGTGGACGACGATCCCGGTAGAGCATGTGCGCACCACCGGCGGAGGCAGGGTCTCGTGGCCCGTCGACGCACCGAAGGGGCAACCCCAGCCGCTGGTGTGGAACGTCGCGGACACCCTTAGCGACGACACCCCCGTCCAGGTGCGCGCACATTTCACCGGAGGACGGGCCACGTACAGTGACCCTCACCGCATTCTGCTGGACCGAGAAGCGGGTACTGCCCCGCAGCCTGAGCTGGGTCCCGGCACAGTCAATCTCCTGACCGGTGCCTTTTCCCACACCGCCACAGATGCCTCAGCGTGGGGGATCGACGTCCAGCGCACTGCTGTGTCGCGCCGCCATGTGACTCCGGCTCAGATGGGGTTGGCTCCCATCCACGGGCCTGGCTGGGCACCCAGCTTCACGGTCGAGGACACCGATGCAGCGTTCGTATCAGTACGCAAGACCTCCGGCTCTTCACTGCACGTCACCTACGCCGACGGCCACGGCATCGGCTTCAGCCGCACCGGCAGCGGTTGGCAGCCCGAAGTCGGCTCGGAAGACCTGACGCTGACAGGCAGTGAGTCCGCCGGCTTCACCCTCACTGACACCGCCGGCATCAAGACCACCTTCAAGAAGCCGTCACCCAAAGTCGCTGCATGGCTGGTCGTCAGCACCGAACTTCCGATGAAGAACTCAACGACGCACACCGTCTACGAGACCGTCACGTCGGGCAAGCACATCCTCGCCCGGCCCTCCCGGATCGTCGCCCCCACCTCCGCGGTCTCAGCTGCTACCTGCGCCAAGACACCTTCAACACGGGGCTGCCGGGTGCTTGATTACACCTATGCCACCCACACCACCGCCACGCACACGCCCGGCGACATCGGCGACGTCAAAGGACAGGTCAAGCGGATCAACCTGTGGTCAACCGACGCAGGGGCCGCCAAGGCCACCTCCACGCCGGTCGCCACCTTCGCCTATGGCATCAGCGGACGCCTGTACGAAGCGTGGGACCCGCGCCTCGACAAGCCGCTCAAGACGATCTATCGCTACGACCGCGCTCAGCGCATCACGCAGATCATCCCACCCGCGGAAGAGCCGTACTCGTTCGCCTACGGGCGCGTCGGTGACGCATCCACCAGTGGTGACGGCATGCTCCTGTCCGTCTCGCGCGCCACTCTCAAACCCGGTTCGGTCAGCGAAACCAATGGGACCGCGGCCGCTTCGCTGGTCTACAACGTGCCGCTGACCGGCGCGAAAGCCCCTTATGCCATGGGCGCTCAGGACGTGGCGACTTGGGGGCAGAGCGACGCTCCCACCGACGCCGCAGCCGTCTTCCCACCTGATGTGCAACCGTCCTCGCACGACGGCAGCGAGTTGACCCGCGGCGAGTACAGCCGCGCTGTACTCGCCTACATCAACGCCTCGGGCCGGCAGACGAATTCCGCTAACTCCACCAACAACATCACCACCAACGAATACGACCGCTACGGCAACGTCGTACGGTCCCTGACCGCCGCCAATCGCCTGCTCGCCCTCGCCGCCACCCAAGAGGACAAGGACACCCTCCTCGAGCACGGCCTGGACCCGGAGACCACCACCAGTGCCGAGCGGGCACACAAGCTGTCCACACAGTCCAATTACAGCGCTGACGGACTGCGAGAGAACGAGACGCGCGGCCCGCAACACCTGATCAAACTGCCCAGCGCCTTTCGCTCGGCCGGCCAGGATGTCATCGATGCCGGCGCGCTCATCACCGCCCGGGACTTGACCCGCCGCTCCTTCGACCAGGGACGCCCCGCCTCCGCGACTCTCGTCAAAGACCTGCCGACTACACAGACCAGCGGCGTAGAGCCCGCCGGATACCCCGGTGAACTCGCCGAGCCTGAGACAACCACCACCACCTACGACTGGTCCACGGGACTGATCACCAAGACCGTCGACGACCCCGCAGGTCTGGCGCTCACCCACACCACCGCCTACAACGGCAACGGCCTGCCGATCGAGTCGACGATGCCGAAATCCGGCGGCGCGGACGCCGGTACGGTCTTGACCGAGTACTACACGGCCACAGGCAGCGGCACCTGCGCGAACCGTCCCGAGTGGGCCGACCTGCCATGCCGCACCCGCCACGCCGCAGCTGCCGACGCAGGCACCAACCGCCAACTGCCCGACGTCACCAGCCAATACGACCGCTACGGCAACACCGTCAAGGCGACTGAGACCGCCAACGGAGCCACTCGGACCACCACCAACAGCTACGACCCAGCCGAGCGATTGCGCACCAGCGCCCTTACCTCGTCCGTGGGCACTGCCATCGGGACACGCACCTACGCTTATGACCCGTCGACCGGACGCGCAACGTCGGCCACCGCCGACGGCAAGGAGCTGCGGACCGCCTACGACCGGCTCGGCCGCATCGCCTCATACACCGACGCCAGCGGCGCGACCACCACGACGAGCTATGACGCTCTGGATCGCCCCACCAAGGTAAGCGACACCTCGCCGTCCACGACTACCTACGCCTACGACGCAGCCCAAGAACCTCGCGGCCTCGCCACCTCTGCCACCACGGACAACTTCGGCACCATCAAGGGCCGCTACGACGCCGACGGCGACCTCATCCAGCAGACCCTGCCCGGCAACATCACCGCCCGCGACGAGTTCGACCCGGCGGGCTACACCACAACGCGCCGGTACCAGCGCAGCGACGGCGAGCCGATCACCGCCGAGGACACGCTGCCTGGCCCGCACAGCCAACGGGCTGAGAACACCTCGAGCACCGATGGCGTGCGTGAGTGGTCGTACGACCGCGTCGGCCGGCTCACCCGCAGCGACCACACCCCGTTCACCGCGTCCTGTACGCGCCAAAGCTTCAGCTTCGACGGCAACGGCAATCGCCTGACCAAGGGCACCGCGGACGGCGACAGCGACGCGTGCACCGACGCCTCCACCAAGATCGAACGGCACACTTACGACAGTGCCGACCGTCTCACCGACGCCGGCTACAACTACGACGCGTTCGGAAACACCACGACCCAACCGGATGGCATCACCAACAGTTACTTCGCCGACAACTTCATCCGCAGCCAGCAAACGAATACTCAGCGCACCACCTGGGAGTCAGATCCCTCCAGTCGCCGCGTCCAAGCAACCAGCCAGACCAAACAGACCAACGGCACCTGGGGTGGGGACAGCACCCAGATCTTTCACTTCTCCACGGCTGACGACAGCCCCACCTGGAGCACCGACAAAGCCACTGGCACCAAGACCCGGTACATCGCCGGCCTCGACGGCAGCTTCATCGCCACTCAGCAAGGCAGCACACATGAGCTCAATCTGCCGGACTTGCACGGCGACACGACCGTCGTTCTGGACAGGAACAACACCGCTCACGTCCGCACCTTCGATGATTTCGGACTGCCCGGAACGGACCAGAAACCCGTCGCCTATGGCTGGCTCGGCGCCAACCGACGATCCGCCGAGACTCCCACCGGCGACATCCTGATGGGAGCACGCCTTTACGCCCCCAGCATCGGCCGCTTTCTGCAGACCGACCCCATCCCTAGCGGGTCGGCAAACGCGTATGACTACGCCAACCAGGACCCCGTCAACACCACCGATCTCAGTGGAACCTGCTTCTGGGACGCGTGCATCGGCGAAATCACCATCGGTATTGCCTTGGCAGGAGCCCTGGCAGGCGCAGCCGCCTACGAACAACAGCATCCCATCCACCTCAACCTCCACTTCGGGGGTGACGGTGGCTCATCCCACCACCACTCCACCCACGGGAGTGTCCTCGGCCTTGGTGCGACGCATGGCCTCGCTTCCGCCATCAAGCATCAGGCCGCACACGTCAAAGCCCAGATTGCCCACAACTCTGCTGCCCATCACACCGCATCGCACCACGTCGCACTTCGAGGAGAAAAGAAAGCCAAAGTCTGGACCCATCAAGGTCGAGCGGATGGAAAGGTGGGGCACCGCTCGGGCAAGAAGGGAAGCAAGCAGCGCAGCAGTCAGAAGCATCAAGGCGGAGACAGACACGGCGGAGGGAAAAAGCGCGGACATAACGGATGGAAGCAGAACCCGAACAAGAAGCACCGTTGAGGACGGCCAAGTATGTCTCCCGAGAACGACCGTGACCCGGTGCTCCTGGAAGCACTGCGCATCAGCAACGAAGAAGACGATTTTGAACGAGCCGACGGAATGTTCCGTCAAGCCGTCGAAGACGGTGTGGCTCGCAGCCGCTGGGCGCACGGCACCTTCCTCGCCTCATGGGGTCGCCTGGACGAGGCCGAGGCGGTCCTGCGCATCGCAACGGCCAACGGTGAAATGGGTGCGGAGATGGCGCTCGCAGGAGTGCTGAGCGACAAGGGCGACATCGACGAAGCCGGCGCCATCCTGCTCCCGAAGGCACAGGCCGGACATGCGGACTACGCCCTCCAACTCGCCGACACACTGGCCGAGGACGACGACCGCAGAGACGAAGCCGAATTCTGGTACCGCAGTGCTCTTCGCGGAGGCGATGAGCACGCGCCGAACAACTACGCGGTGTTCCTCCTCGCCGCGGAACGAACAGCAGAGGCCGACTCCTACTTTCAGCAGGCTGTCGACCAGGGCGACATCAAAGCTCTGAGCAACTATGCCGAGAGCCTTCTGGGGCGCGGTGTGACAGCGCGTGCCGTAGAGATGCTGAAGCGAGCAGCCGAAGAGGGAGAGGGGCGCGCGCTACTCGTCTTGGCTGAGCATGCACACTCAATCGGAGACCAGCGGCAAGCTGAAGAGAATTACCGCACAGCGGTTGATCGCGCTGTGCCGGGCGCTCTCGTCGACTACGCGACATTCCTCGCCCACACAGACGGCCGACAACAGGATGCGGCAGCCGTGTTCGAGCGGGCGATTTCCGAGCGAGACCTATCTGCTCACTGGGAGTACGCCCTCTTTCTGGATGAGGCCGGACGCCTGGAAGAAGCAGCCGGACACTACCAGCGCGCTCTCGAAGACGGCGTCTGGAAAGCGCACCTCAACCTCGCCCTCGTCCACGCAGCACTCGGGAAGCCCGAAGCGGCGCGGGATCAGTTCAACGAAGCGATCTCCATCGGAGATGAGACCGCACCACCTGTTTATGCTCAATTCCTGTCCGACACCGACGGAACGGCAGCGGAACTGCGTGCGGTACTCGAGGCGGCGCAGAATATGGGACTGCCTGCAGACGAACTGGCTGAAATCGCAGCACTTGTCAGCAGGTGACGCCGCGAAGGACGCCTTCTCGGGAGCAACTGCAGCTGCTGCGGCATCCGAGCCGCCGCCGCTTGGTGAGGAGCCGAACCCTTCGATGAGCAGACAGCCGGGCGGGTACCCAAACAACTCGGATGACCCGACGTTGCGGACGTTTGTGCTGTGCGTCCTGAACCAGGTGCCGTACGTCCACGACAGCTCGGTCGGTCTTCTCTCAAACGGCGGTGTGATATCAGGGGCTTCAATCGTCTCGTCGGTCAGCAGCCTTCGCCGATGCAGTCCTTCTGGAAGACCTCTTCGCCGTCCACGGTGCCGGTCACGGTCGCGCCGGAGATCTTGGCGCCGTCACCGCTGACGACTTTGGCGTCGGTGGTGAGGGTGGCGGTCATTTTCGCGGGCTTTCCGTCGGTCGTGGTGCCCGTGCAGCGGACGTCGAGTTTCTTGTCGGTCTCGTCGTGGGTCGAGCACTTCAACTTGCCCTTTAGCTCATGGCCCGATTCGCGGAACGCGACGGCCCCGGCCTGCGCGGCACCGGTACGGGCGACGGCGCCGGCGACGAGATCTTCCGCGCCGCAGGCCGCCACGGCAGGCAGCAGTGCGGCGCACAACGCAGCGGAGGCGAGGACTGCGGAGCGGGGGCGCATGGGTGCGGGCATGGTGCTCTCCATACTGACGATCGGGGTCACTGGGCGTAGAGGAACTGCTGTCCGTCATTGGTGGCTGCCTTGACGGTGACGGTTCCGCTGAGTCCCTCGGCTTTGAGCGTGAGCCGCGTCCCGTCGAGGGCTGCGTCGGCGTCGTCCAGGTCGAGGGGAACGGCGAAGTAGCCCTTGTCGTCCTCGTCGATCTCCCCGACGGTCGCCCCATCGACGCGGACGGTGCCGGTCTTCGACTTGAAGGTGGCACGGGCTTTCGGGGTGATGCTGATGGGGAGCTCTTCGGTGGTGTAGAAGCCCTTGCCGCCCACGCTGCCGGACACTGATTCCACGGGCAGCATGAGGACGGACTTGCTCTTGTCCTGCACATCGGCCACGAACGGCTCGATCAGCGGGCCCAGTTCCTTGTTCGAAGCCTGGACGCCCTGCTCGATGCCGCGAGTGACATCCGCCGGCGCGGACTGCGAGCCGGCGGGCTTGACTCCCTTGAGGAGCGCGGCCAGGGGAGTGGTGGGCTCCGTGGTCAGGGACTCCTTGACGTCGAGCCCTTTCGCATCGGCGTTCAGCAGAGCCACGGTGCCGATCGCGTACGGCTCGATCCCTTTCGATGCGACCTTCATCGGCTTCAGCGTCTTGGCGAGGTAGGCACGGACCTGGGCCGGGTCGCCCGGCCGGTCGACCGCGGCCATGGCGATGGCGGACTGCTCGAAGTACTTCGCTGTGCCCTCGAGCAGATCGGTGGCCTCCTGGCCCTCCGCGTCCTCGGGGTAGTTCTTGGTCCACTTCGTGTTCCAGTAGGCCGCCTCGGCCAGGAAGGCGTCACGTTCCTTCGGTTGTTGCAGTGCTGAGAGGAGGCTGTTGTAGACCATGGCGCGGGCGATGCGCGGCTCCGGTTTGAGGGGGTACAGCTCGGTGCGGTCCCCGGCCGATTTTTCGAGTTTCTGCAGCGAAGTCCAGGGGGACTTGGGGGCGTTCTGGACGTAGGGGTGGAACTGCTCGTGGCTGGCCAGGCCGAACGAGTACGCGGGCTCGCGTGCCGTGAGCCCGGTGGGGTCCGCCTTCTGCCCGGCCCCGAGGTCCTTGGCCGGGCGGATGATCAGTGCCGGCTTGCCCTGCCAGGTGACGACATCGAACGAGTCAGGGCTCGGTATGTCGATCTTGTTCTGCTTCAGGTCCTGGGCGGATACCGGCTTCATGCCCTTCGCGTCGAGGGCGTAGGTGGTGGAGCCGTCGCTGAGCAGCACCTGATGGTCGGAGAAGTCCACGCCGGGCCAGATCCGCCCGGTGTGCGGCCACACCTTCGCCACGTCCTGCTGCACGGAGTCGGTCAGCTCCTTGACCGACGCCAACCGCGAGGGTGTCGGTGCGAGGTCCGTCGCCTCACTCGTCGTGCAGCCGGACAGCGCCAACGCGCACAGCCCCGCCAGGCCGGGCAGCGAGCCGTACCGGACTATTCGCTGCGGCCAGGGGCGAGGGGAGGCGGACATCCGCACTCATCTCCTCCATACGGGGGCACGGACGCCTTCCAGCCTGTGCCGGTCACCTGACCGATGCTCACTGGTGGCCTCCACCTGAGTGACAACATGCGGGAAACCCAACTGTGCTTGCCCTACCTCGCGAGTTGTTCACGAGTGGCCATCGAGGACGAATATCCGCTTGTTCTGCGGGTTCGGAATCTGCGGAAGGCCTGGTGCGCACAGGAGCAAGCCTCGCGGTCCGGCAGATGCCTAGAGGGCGGTTGGACAGCGGTTTCAAGGTCGTTGGCATGATCAGCCGGCCTACTCCTCCTTACGAGATGTCAGCACGTGATGAGCGTCCGAGCCCGATGCTGTGCACCGCGCCATGACGTATACCCGCCACACCGCTCTCGCAGGTCGAAGCCCCTCCCCCCAGCTGCCCACCACAATCTGGCTGCCTCGTCCCGATGACTACAGCGTCGCCCAGACTGGTCAGGTCCTGCCCGAATGGGCCCTCGACAAGGTCCGCAGCCAGTTCACGAGGGGGACGACCGGGGAAGCCGCTCCGTTGGTCCGACTGGAGGTCACGGAAGCTACGGCCGGTCCGGATGCCCGCATCCGTTGCACAACTACCACCGCACCAGACGCGATCAGCGAGCAGCATGGCAATTACGCGACGGTACTGCTCGCTGAACTGCACCCTAACGTCCTCCCCGCCGCTGCCCTGCGCATTTCTCATGATCTCGAAGAACGTGGAACCGTCGATGACGGCTGGCCCGCCTTCTTCCACCGTGCTCACCGACTGCTGCGCGCCGACGGCCTGCTGCTCCTGGCTACCCGGCAGCGGCGGGACCATGACGAGCTCGCTGATCCGCTCGGTCTGCTCATCGCCACCGCGCGAACCGCAGGCTTTCGCTACCTCCAGCACATCGTCGTGGTCCACGCCCGGCCGGCCGACGACCACCTCGTCCCCACACCTCCCGCGCCCGACACACCCGAGTTGATCCACTCCGACCTCGTCGTGCTGTCCTGCGTCGCCCCGCAGTGAGGGAGAACTCGCCTGTGCTGAACTCGAACCGGGGCTCGGAGTCGGTGTGGAACACCGCCCCCACCTCCGCCCCCGCTCAGCGCGCCGATCGCTACGTATCCGGCTCCGCCGCTCACCCCGCCAAGATGCTCCCTGCCATCGCCCGCCACGCGATCACCAGCTACACCGAGCCCGGCGGCCTCGTCCTCGACCCCATGTGCGGCATCGGCACCACGCTCGTCGAGGCCGTCCACCTCGGCCGCCACGCGATCGGCACCGAGTACGAGGCCAGGTGGGCACGCCTCGCCGACCAGAATCTTCGCCGCGCCGCGGACCAAGGAGCTACGGGCTTCGGCGAGGTGTACCAGACCGATGCGCGGAAGCTCACGGCCCATGTCCCCGCGGCGTTCCACGGCCTGGTCGACCTCGTCGTCACCTCGCCGCCGTACGGACCCAGCGTCCACGGGCAGGTCCGCTCCACCCGCGAGTCCGGCGAACAAGGGGTCACCAAACGCCACTTCCGCTACAGCCGCGACCCGGACAACCTCGCCCACGTCGGCCTCGAGGACCTCCTGGATGCGTTCACCGACATCCTCATCCAATGCCGCCACACCCTCCGCCCCGGCGGACACGCCGTCATCACCACCCGCCCATGGCGCGAGCGCGGCGAACTCGTGGACCTTCCCTCCGCCGTCCTTACCGCAGCCGAGAACGCCGGCCTCGTCCCCGTGGAACGTAACGTCGCTCTCCTCGCCGGCATCCGCGACGGACGCCTCGTCGCTCGGCCCTCGTTCTTCCAGATGAAGAACGTCCGCGACGCACGCCGACGTGGCTCCCCGCTCGCCCTCATCGCCCACGAGGACGCCCTGGTCGTACGCCGCCCCGGCGCAGAACCGGGACCCACACCGCCACGACCGCTTCCCTGCCGAGCACCCAGGAGGACTCGCCGCGAAGACCTTCGGCCTTCCGCCCGCCGCACGAAGGTGGCGACGCGTACGTGCACGAATGAGGCCCGGCATGCCGGCGGCCGCTGACCCCGTCGCCATCGGCAGCCTGTTCTCCGGCGTCGGCGGCCTGGACCTCGGTGTCACTGCGGCCATCGGCGGCCGTACGGCCTGGCACGCGGAACAGGACCCGCATGCCGCACAGGTCCTCGCCCGGCATTGGCCGAGCGTTCCCAACCTCGGTGACATCACCGCGATCCACTGGTCGGACATCGAGCCGGTCTGCGTCCTGACCGCCGGCTTCCCCTGCCAGGACCTGTCCATCGCCGGCCCCCGCACCGGCCTCACCTCCAGCACCCGCTCCGGACTCTGGCGCCACGTCGTGACCGCCATCGACACGCTGCGACCCTGCCTGGTGGTGATCGAAAATGTCCGAGGACTCCTCTCCACCCGAGCCGGAGCCCACGCCCTTCGCCACGTGGAACCCTGCCCGAGGTGCATGGGAAACCCACCCACGCCACCCGACCTGCGGGCACTGGGCGTTGTACTCGCAGACCTGGCCGACCTCGGGTACGACACTCGCTGGACATGCCTACGCGCCAGCGACATCGGCGCCCCGCACGCCCGCGCCCGGGTCTTCCTCGTCGCATGGCCCAGAACCCCATCCCACGCACCCGCTCCTGAAGACCCCGACCGCGAACCTGGCCCGCAACGGCGGCTCCCAACACCCCACCAAACGCAAACGAGGCGGCCACGGGCCCACCCTGGCCGACGAGGTCGAACACCTTCTCCCCACACCACGAGCCCCCGACGGCACCAAGGGCTCCCCGAACCAACGCTTCCGCAACGGTTCTCCCACCCTTGCATCCACCGCCGCGGCCCTCACCTCTCCGGACGCGGAACCAGACTCCACTCGTACGGAACTGCTGCCGACACCGACTGCCTGCGACGGAACGGGCGGGCCGGACACCGCGCGCAGAGGTCGCCGCGGCATGAACCTCCGCACTGCCGTCACTCACCTCCCGGCTGGTGGGCCGACTACCACCCCGCCATCCACCGCTGGGAACACCTCACCGGACGGCCCGCACCACGCCCCACCACCCCCGGAACCAGTCGTCTCGCCCCCGACTTCGTCGAATGGATGATGGGCCTCCCCACCGGCTGGGTCACCGCCACCGAAGACCTGACCCGACCCACGCAACTAAGGCTCCTCGGGAACAGCGTCGTACCGCAGCAAGCAGTCCATGCTCTGCAGTTCCGGCTCAGCGCGTCCGAGCCACACGACAACTGCAGGAACTGGTGACTTCTCGTTCGGTGAACGGCGCATCCCGAGCTGATCGTGGGCCGTCGCCGCAGGCGCTTGACGCCGATGACGAGTCGGAGCATCCATGGACGCCGGTCGCGAACACAACCCATGTCCCGTCGAATCGACCACGGCGAAAGGAGGTACAGGTGGTCGAACAGTTGGTCATTCTCGGCGGGGCTGACGGTGAAGCGCTGCAGCGATGCCAAGTCGCTGCGATCCGGAGAGCCCTTGCCTCTTTCGTCGAGCGTGTCCATGGGAGTTCCCGCACCGGATCTGGACAGTGAGCGGAGGCCGGGGATTGGCGTCCGCCGCTCCACACAGAAAGGAGCTACGGTGTCATACGACCCGCCGGTCCCGGCCTTCACGTCATCCCCGCCCGGACGCCCCTGGTCACCGCCGGAGTCGGCGCTGCCCATGGCACAATCCTCTGTGCCGGTTGCGTGGCTGGGCAGGACGTCGACCGAAGACACCCAGGATCCGACGCTGTCGCTTCCGCGGCAGCTCAGAAACGCACGTGCGGCGCTCCCACCCGGCTGGGTGATCGTCGCGCACTTCTACGACGTCGAGTCCGGGCGCAAGGACCTCAAAGCGCGAGGTCAGGGCCGTGCCCACGAACAGTTCAACATCTCCGTCCCGCGAGACGGCGGGATCACGGATCTACTCGATGAGGCACGATCCCCCGACCGGCGTTTCGCCGCCGTGATCTGCGAATCGATCGAACGCGTCGCCCGGCGCACGTACTTCGGCACGAAGGTCGAGTACGAACTGGAACAGGCGGGCGTCGCGCTGTGCGCGGCCGACGAACCGATCCTTACCGACGGCCGAGCTAAGAGGGCCACACCGACCCTCACTCGGCGGGTCAAGCAGGCGGTCGCCGAGTGGTATGTCCTGCAGATGCTCGAGCTGTCGTGGGACGGCTTCATTCAACACATCGAGCAAGGCTGGAACATCGGCAAGCCCCCGTACGGATATCTGGCCGAACGTGTGCCGCATCCTGTGCCTGCCAAGCGGGCGCAAGGTCTCACGAAACACCGACTCGTACCCGATCCGTCCCGCGGATACGTGGTGACAGAGATCTTCCGAATGAGGGTGCTGCGCAGGCTCAGCTACGGCGCCATCACCGATTGTCTCAACCAGGACCTCACCCGGTACCCGCCGCCTGCGCCCAACCGCGCGGATACCGCCAAGCGCAGATGGACCCGATCGGCGGTTCGCTCCATCCTGGAAAACCCCAAATACACCGGCTACCAGGTGTGGAACCGGAAAGCCCGCAAGCGCGGAAACCGCGCCAACCCGATCAGCGAGTGGATCTGGTCCTCCCGGCCGACCCACGAACCCCTGGTCACCCGGCAGCTGTTCGACGCTGCATGGCCTAACAGCGCCGAACACCCAGGAGTTCGGAAGGAACGCGCCGCGCGCACCAACGGAGCCTCCATGGATCGCTTTTACATCCTGCGTTCGTACGTGTTCTGCGCGATCTGTGATCGCCGTATGCACGGTAAGAGCAGCAAGGGCCGCTTGTACTACGCGTGCCAGCCCAAGAAGGCTCAGGATCAGGACGCGGAGTGGTACTCGTCCCACCCCAGCGCTGTTTGGATCAGCGAGCGTGTCCTTCTCGACGCGATCCACCGGTTCTTCGAGGACCGAATCTTCGGCCCGGATCGTCACCAGCTCCTCGCGGACATGCTGACGGCGGCGGCAGCCGCGAACGCGCCGGCCGATACGACCAAAGCGCAGACGCTGGCGGCCGAAGCGGCACGGCTCACTCGGCAGAAGGAGGCGCTGCTCGACCAGCTCGTCATTGGGGAAGCAGGCGACGGGGATCCAGAAACCACAGCCGAGTTTCGAAGGGGCATCCGAAAGCGCTTCGACGCTCTGGAACAGCGGCGCCGTGCTGCGCAAGCGAAGGCCGAGCAGATCCGGAGCGGCAGCGGCGAGCGTGGGGCCGGAGACCCTGATCTGCTGTGCGCCATCCCGCAGCTGAGTATCAGCTTCGCCGCCCTCTCCGAGGGCATCCGACGCGAGATCTTCGACAGCTACCGGCTGCGCGTCCGCTACGACGGCCGCGACCGTGGCGTGCGGATCGAAGCCACGATCACGGCCGCCGTCGCACCGGACCTCGCGGCCGTGGTGGAACGGACCGGCAAGACCATGAGCGACGCTGACCAGCCCATTAGTGTGCGCCCCCGGCAGGACTCGAACCTGCGGCCAAGCGCTTAGAAGGCGCCTGCTCTATCCACTGAGCTACGGGGGCCGGTTGTGGCCGGGGCCCGGAGTCCGTGTGGGCGGTTCCGTGACCGTTGCCGGGACAAGGATAGGGCTCTCGGGTCCCCGTCCCGCTTGCCGTGCCTCCACGGGGCGATGTGGAGGTCTCGTGAAGCGGTCCGATAATTGCAGGCGGACGCTCGTCACGCAGCGCTTTTTGCGCCTCACGCGCCGGGTGTTGTGCACTCGTTATGCCTGCGTCCCATTCGGCGTGCCCGCCCCGCCCGTCCCGGATGTTCGCGCCCGCTCTTTCGATCCGTCGGCGCGCAGGGAGCTCATATCCTTCAGAATGTCGCCAAAATTGGGCATTCTTCGCATGTGGTGACCTTGGACGTACGGCCTCAGCTGCTCGACGCACTCTCCGCCCTGCGCGACCGTGTCGCCGCCGCGCGCTTTCCGCTACCCCTGCCCGGCGCGGCACGCGCGCGTGTGAACCAGGAGGAGCTGCTCGCACAGCTCGACGACTACCTGGTGCCGCGGCTGCGCCAGCCCGAGGCGCCGCTGCTCGTGGTGATCGGCGGATCCACCGGCGCCGGCAAGTCGACACTGGTGAACTCCCTGGTCGGACGGCAGGTCAGCGAGGCGGGAGTGCTGCGGCCGACGACGCGTACCCCCGTACTCGTCTGCAATCCGGACGACCACCACTGGTTCGTCGGCGCGCGCGTACTGCCCGAACTGACCCGCGTGTGGGCGCCCGAGCAGGACACGGAACGGGCGACGAAGAACGGACGCCCCGACAGCCGCAGGCGCGGACGGGACCGCGGCGCCGAGGACAGTGACGGCGGAGCCCTGCGCATCGAGACCGTCGCGACCCTGCCCCGCGGACTGGCCCTCCTCGACGCCCCGGACATCGACTCGCTGGTCGCGGACAACCGCAAACTCGCCNCCGCGGACTGGCCCTCCTCGACGCCCCGGACATCGACTCGCTGGTCGCGGACAACCGCAAACTCGCCGCCCAGCTGATCTGCGCCGCCGACGTCTGGGTGATGGTGACCACTGCCGCCCGCTACGCCGACGCCGTGCCCTGGCACCTGCTGCGGACCGCCAAGGAGTACAACGCGACGCTGGTCAGCGTGCTCGACAGAGTGCCCCACCAAGTGGTCGGCGAAGTGTCGAAGCAGTACGGAGCACTCCTCACCAAGGCCGGACTCGGCGAGGTCCCGCGCTTCACCGTGCCCGAACTGCCGGAGTCGGCGGGCGGCGGCGGACTGCTGCCCGCCACAGCGGTCGCCCCGCTGCGCGCCTGGCTCACCCACCGGGCACAGGACCCCGCCGCACGGGCCCAGGCGATGAGCCGTACCGCGCGCGGGGTCATCGACTCGCTCAAGGGCCGGCTCGCCGAACTCGCCGGCGCGGTCGCCGTCCAGAACGCCGCCTCGCTGCGGCTCACCGCGGTCGTGGAAGAGGCGTACGAACGCGAGCACGCGCGCGTGAAGGGCCGGCTGCAGGCCGGCGCGGTGATGGCCGGCGGCGCCCTCGGACGGTGGCGCAGCTACCCACTGGACTGCACCGCAGGAGAACTCCTCGACGCCGTCGTCGACAGCCTCGTCACCCTCCTGGTGTGCGGCGTCTCCTCCGCCGACCAGCGCATCGACGAGGCCTGGTGGCACGAACCCGCCGCCGACGCCCCCGGCCTGACGGGTCGGGAACCCGAGGCCGAGACCGCGGAACACCGCATCGGCCTCGTGATGCGGCGTTGGAGCCGCGTCCTCGAGGAGTACGTCGAGGAGGAGATCCGCAGCCTCGAAGACCCCCCGGACACCGAAGTGGTCACCGCGCTGCTCGCCACCGCGCTGCTCGGCGGACGACGGACCCGCTCCGCCGGCGAGACCCTCGCCACCCGCATCGGGGCACACGGCGCGCTCCGCCTGCGCGACCGCGGAGGCCGACTGCTCACCTCGTACGTCGAGAAGGTCCTGCGGGCCGAACGGGACCGCAGGCTCGCACCCCTCGACGGACTCGACGTCCACCCGGAGACACAGGCCGAACTGATCGCCGCGCTGTCCGTACTGCAGAAGGAGAGGTGACCTCGGTGACGGCCGTGACCGACCACACCGGAGGCCAGGAGCCCACCGAGCCGTCCCGGGCGGACGCGCGCGAAGGCGCCGCACGGCCGGACGCGGAGCGCTCCCGGGCACACAGCCGCCACGCGCGCGTGAACCGCGAGAACACCGACCACGAACAGGCCGCCGAGCGCGGCGACGGACAGACCCACCGAGGAGGCCGGTCCGCCGACCGCGGTGAGCGCTCCTGGGACGACGGCCTGATCGCCCGCCGCGTCGGCGACCACGAGGAGCAGGACCCCATCGGCGACGACGACCGGCAGCCGGCCGTACCCATGACATACGACGAATCCCTGCGCGCCCGCCTCGACGCCCTGCGCGAACTCGTCGGCCTGTCCCGCACCCGTCTCGACGGGGCGACCCTCGCGGAGGCGGGACGCGTACTCGACCAGGCTGCCGCCCGGCGTGAACTCTCCGACCGGCACACCGTCGTGGCCGTCGCGGGTGCCACCGGCAGTGGCAAATCCACCCTCTTCAACGCCCTCGCCGGAGTCACCATCTCCGACACCGGAGTACGCCGCCCGACCACCGCGGCGCCACTCGCCTGCAGCTGGACGGACGGCGCGGCCGGACTGCTCGACCGCCTCGGCATCCCCGGACGGCTGCGCCGCAGGCCCGTACAGAGCGCCGGAGCCGACACCGATCTGCAAGGCCTCGTCCTCGTCGACCTGCCGGACCACGACTCCGCCGCACCCGAGCACCGCGAGCACGTCGACCGCATCCTGACCCTCGTGGACGCCGTGATCTGGGTGGTCGACCCCGAGAAATACGCCGACGCGATGCTCCACGAGCGCTATCTGCGGCCGCTCGCCGGGCACGCCGAGGTCTCCTTCGTCGTCCTCAACCAGACCGACCGGCTGCCCGGCGACGCCGCCGACCAGGTGCTCGACGATCTGCGCAGGCTCCTCGACGAGGACGGCATCGCACTCGGCGAGTACGGCGAACCCGGCGCCACCGTCCTGGCCCTGTCCGCCTACACCGGCGACGGAGTCGGCGAACTGCGCGAAGCACTCGGGCAGTTCGTGTCCGCACGGGGCGCCGCCGCCCGCCGCATCTCCGCCGACCTGGACGCCGCGGCCGCACGCCTGCGCCCCGTGTATGCGGCAGGACGGCGGGTCGGGCTCAGCGAGCGGGCGCGCGAGGAGTTCAACGACCGGCTCGCGGAGGCGGTCGGCGCCACCGCCGCGGGCGCGGCCGCCGAGCGCGCCTGGCGGCGCAGCGCGGGCAAGGCCTGCGGGACCCCGTGGCTGCGACTCTGGCGCTGGTACGACGACAGCCGTTCGCCCCGCTCCGTGCGCCGCAGCGTGCCGCCCGTGGACGAGAAGGCGACGGCCCGGCAGCGCGTCGAGCAGGCCGTACGGACCGTCGGCAACGAAGCCGCCGACGGACTGCCGGGGCCCTGGGGGCAGGCGGTCCGGGACGCGGCCGAGAAGGGCGCGCACGGACTGCCGGAGGCGCTCGACGAACTCGCCAGGGACGCCGGAGCCCCGGCCCGCAAACCGCCGCGGCCCGGCTGGTGGCCGATCGCGGTGCTGCTCCAGGCCATGATGACGCTCGTGCAGATCGTGGGCGGCGGCTGGCTCGTCGGCCAGATCGTCGGGGTCATGGAGCCGAATCTGTGGCCGCCCGTCCTGCTGATGATCGCCGGCATCGTCGGCGGGCCCTGCGTCGAATGGTCCTGCCGGATGGCGGCACGCGGACCGGCCCGCCGTTACGGCCTCGAGGCGGAACGCAAACTGCGTGAGGCGGCGGCGTCCTGCGGTCGGGCCAGGGTGCTCGATCCGGTGGCGGCCGAACTGCTGCGGTACCGGGAGGTCCGTGAGCAGTACGTACGGGTCACCGGGGCCGTGGGGCCGGGCGAATCCCCTGGAAACGGCGGGATGTTGGGGAGCCTCGGGGCGCCGGGATCGGGCCGGGGACCGGGGCGTTCACCCGCCCGGGTGAGCGAGTTGTCCACAACCGGCCGGTAGTCCACAGCCTTCAGCGGGCTCGTCCCGCCGGGTGCAGTCTGAGACGCGAGTCGACGACAGCAGCCGTGCGGGACGGGCCCGTACGCCTGTCGAGCCCGTGCGCGGGCGAGCGCGCCCCGCGGCAGCGCGGGCAGTTGGGGAGGGCGAGATGAACGAGACGCTGGTGACCCTGATGGGGAATGTGGCGACGACACCGGTGTATCGCGAGACCGGATCGGGGTCCGTGGTCCGCTTCCGGCTCGCGGCGACATCACGCCGCTGGGACCGCGAGCGCGGCGTGTGGGCGGACGGCCACACCAACTTCTTCACGGTGTGGGCCTGGCGGAACTTGGGGGCGAATGTCGTGGCATCGGTGACCCTGGGCGAACCCCTCGTCGTGCAGGGGCGGTTGAAGGTACGCCATGAGGAGCGGGACGGTCGGAGGTGGATGTCGGCCGATGTCGAGGCGGTCGCCGTCGGCCACGATCTCTCCCGCGGTACGGCTGTCTTCCGCCGATCGCCGCGCGGGCGCCCGGCGGTGATGTCGGACAGCGCGGGCCATGTGGGTCCGCATGTGCCGTCGGCCCCGGAGTCCGATCCGGTGTTCGCCGGGCCGCGGTCGGATCTGCAGTCGGACGGGCAGGCCGACGCCGGGCGATTGCGGCCGGTGCCGCCGTCGGGGGAGGGAGGGGAGCAGGAGCTGCCGCAGGCGCTGTTCGAAGTCGACGAGGCGGGCGCGGCGCCGGCGGGTGCGCGGGCGGCAGGTCGTGGCGCGGTCGACGTACCGGTGTGAGACCAGGGCCGGGGTGCGGCCTGAGGCCGCGGTCAAGTCCCCGCCGGCGGGATGGATTTGTCGACTCTCCCACGGTGTGGTGACGCTGAGCGATAACGATTCCGATTCGGATCTGTTGTCGGAAGAGATGACTGCGCCGGGAGAGGTCGGACCTCCTTAGGATGCCGGGCGTAGCTCACGGGCCAGTTGATTCTGCCGGCGGGACCACGCCCCCAGGTGAACGAAGTGAACAGGTCCTGCCTTGAGGGGAATTCTGTGTATTTCGCGCTTCCGTCGCTCCGTACGATCCGTGCGGGAGGACGCCGCTCCGCTCGCCTGACCGTCACGGCGCTGCTCGCCGCAGGGCTCGCGCTACCGGCGGCGACCGGAGCATCGGCGGCCGACGGCGAGCCGCAGCGCCAGGGCGGAGCGACGGCCACACTCGTCGGCCTGAAGACGTACGACCAGGCGGTGGTCACCGAGGGCGGGGCCGAACGCCGGGTGCCGGCCGGGCTGTTCGAGATGGCCGTGGACGAGGGCGGCACCCTGCGCACGTACTGCGTGGACATGCAGAGCCCGACGCAGAAGGACGCCGAGTACCAGGAGACGCCCTGGTCCGGGACCTCACTCGGGGCCAACGAGGACGCGGGCAGGATTCGCTGGATCGTGCGGAACTCCTACCCGCAGGTCAACGACCTGACGGCGCTGGCCGAGAAGTCCGGCTCGGGCACCCTGACGGAGCAGGCCGCCGCTGCCGGCACCCAGGTGGCGATCTGGCGCTACTCGGACAAGGCCGATATCAAAGCCGTCGACCCGCACGCCGAGAAGCTCGCCGACTACCTGGAGAAGAAGGCACGCAAGCTGCCCGAGCCCGAGGCGTCCCTGGCGCTCGACCCGCCCGCCGTATCGGGGCGTCCCGGCGAGCGGCTCGGGCCGGTGACGGTGCGCACCGACGTCGCGAGCGTCGACGTGTCCCCCGCGGGGGACGCTGCGGCCAACGGCGTCGAGATCGTCGACAAGGCGGGCAGGCCCGTCAGCACAGCAAAGGACGGCGGGCAGCTCTACTTCGACGTGCCCGAGGGAGCATCGGCCGGATCGGCGGCGCTCCAGGTGCAGGCCACCACCAAAGTCCCGGCCGGCCGGGCCTTCGCGTCCGGCACTCGCAGCCAGGCCCAGATACTCGCCGGGGCCAGCGAGGCGACGGTGTCCGCCGCGGCGACCGCGAACTGGGCGGACAAGGGCGCGATACCGGCCCTCACCGCGCGCGAGAACTGCGCCGCGGGCGGCGTGGACATCACGGCGAGCAATCCGGGCGACGAGGCGTTCACCTTCCGGCTGATGGACACCACGTACACGATCGAGGCAGGCGATACGGAGACGGTCACCGTCCCGCTGCAGGAGGACCAGGCATACGACTTCACCGTCACCGGCCCGCACGGCTTCGAGAAGCGTTTCACCGGCGTACTCGACTGCCTGACCGTCTCCGGGATCGGCACCGAGGCCATCGAACCGGCCTCGGGACCCAGCCCCGCATCGGCGGGCGGCACGGCACTGTCCGGAGCGGACGAGGACCTGGCGGAGACCGGTGGGTCGAACGCGACACCGTTGATCGGCGGTATCGCCGTGGCGCTGGTCGTGGTGGGCGGCGCCGTCGTCTTCCTGCTGCGCCGCAAGCAGGCCGAGGAGACGGGCGCCGGGGCGACGGCACGGACGACGACGGCGACGGAGGAGTCGAGCGGTCCGGACGAGGGTGAGTGAGCTCGTCGGCGGGTTCGTGGCGGGCGACGCGTGTGTGGTCGGACGACGGGTGGCCGGTCGATGCGAGTGTGACCAGTCGGCGTGTGCGTGGCCGGGGCAGGGTGTGTGCTGCGCGACTGATTGCAGAGGGTGACTTGCTAGTCACCGAGGGGGAGGGGTGGGGGTGGGGGGAGGGGCCCCCGGAGCGGTACTGGTTTCCTTCGCGGGCCGGCCGTCAGGCAAGATGGTTTCATCTGCCCTGACGCGGCGGACCTGCCCGCCCCTCGGGGCGGCGGCGGGTCCGCAGGTCAACGGCGGAGTCGCACCATGTCCACTGTCAGTTCACTGCCGGACGGTTTCTCTTGGCTGAGTACATCTACACGATGCGCAAGACGCGCAAGGCGCACGGCGACAAGGTCATCCTTGACGATGTCACGCTGAGCTTCCTGCCCGGCGCGAAGATCGGCGTCGTGGGCCCGAACGGCGCCGGTAAGTCGACGGTGCTGAAGATCATGGCTGGTCTCGAGCAGCCGTCGAACGGCGATGCGTTCCTCGCCCCGGGATACAGCGTCGGCATCCTGCTGCAGGAGCCGCCGCTGAACGAGGAGAAGACGGTCCTGGAGAACGTCCAGGAGGGCGTCGCCGAGACCAAGGGCAAGCTCGACCGGTTCAACGAGATCGCCGAGCAGATGGCGACCGACTACACCGACGAGCTCATGGAAGAGATGGGCAAGCTCCAGGAGGAGCTCGACCACGCCAACGCCTGGGACCTCGACGCGCAGCTCGAGCAGGCCATGGACGCGCTCGGCTGCCCGCCCGGAGACTGGCCGGTCGTCAACCTCTCCGGTGGTGAGAAGCGCCGCGTCGCCCTGTGCAAGCTGCTGCTCGAGGCGCCCGACCTGCTGCTCCTCGACGAGCCCACCAACCACCTGGACGCCGAGTCCGTGCAGTGGCTCGAGGCCCATCTCGCCAAGTACGCGGGCACCGTCGTCGCCATCACCCACGACCGGTACTTCCTGGACAATGTGGCGGGCTGGATCCTCGAGCTCGACCGCGGCCGCGCCATCGGCTACGAGGGCAACTACTCCACGTACCTGGAGACCAAGCAGACGCGTCTCAAGGTCGAGGGCCAGAAGGACGCCAAGCGTGCCAAGCGGCTCAAGGAAGAGCTGGAGTGGGTCCGCTCCAACGCCAAGGGCCGGCAGGCCAAGTCCAAGGCCCGCCTCGCGCGGTACGAGGAGATGGCGGCCGAGGCCGACAAGATGCGGAAGCTGGACTTCGAGGAGATCCAGATCCCGCCGGGCCCGCGTCTGGGCAATGTCGTGGTCGAGGTCAAGAACCTGAGCAAGGGCTTCGGCGACAAGCTCCTCATCGACGACCTGTCGTTCACCCTGCCGCGCAACGGCATCGTGGGCGTCATCGGGCCGAACGGCGCGGGCAAGACCACGCTGTTCAAGATGATCCAGGGCTTCGAGACGCCGGACTCCGGCGAGATCAAGGTCGGCGACACCGTCAAGATCTCCTACGTCGACCAGTCCCGCGGGAACATCGACCCGAAGAAGACGCTGTGGGCCGTCGTCTCCGACGAGCTGGACTACATCAACGTCGGCCAGGTCGAAATGCCGTCGCGGGCGTACGTCTCCGCGTTCGGCTTCAAGGGCCCGGACCAGCAGAAGCCGGCCGGCGTGCTCTCCGGCGGTGAGCGCAACCGCCTCAACCTGGCGCTCACCCTCAAGCAGGGCGGCAATCTGCTGCTCCTCGACGAGCCGACGAACGACCTCGACGTGGAGACGCTGTCCTCGCTGGAGAACGCACTGCTCGACTTCCCGGGTGCCGCGGTGGTCGTCTCCCACGACCGCTGGTTCCTGGACCGCGTCGCCACGCACATCCTGGCGTACGAGGGCGACTCCAAGTGGTTCTGGTTCGAGGGCAACTTCGAGTCGTACGAGAAGAACAAGATCGAGCGGCTCGGACCGGACGCGGCGCGCCCGCACCGTGCCACCTACAAGAAGCTGACCCGGGGCTGAGCGTGCGTCACATCTACTCCTGCCCCCTGCGCTGGTCGGACATGGACGCCTTCGGGCACGTCAACAACGTGGTCTTCCTGCGGTACTTGGAGGAGGCCCGTATCGACTTCATGTTCCGGCTCGCGCCGGGGGACGGTTCGCCGTCGTTCTCGGGCGGGTCCGTGGTGGCGCGGCACGAGATCGACTACGTGCGGCCGTTGGTGCACCGGCATGAGCCGGTCACCGTCGAGTCGTGGGTGACCAAGATCGGTGCGGCTTCGCTGACGATCGCGTACGAGGTCAAGGACCCGGACCAGGTGTACGTCCGGGCCTCGACGATCGTCGTGCCGTTCAATCTGGAGGCGCAGACGCCGCGGCGGATCAGTGTGGAGGAGCGGAAGTTCCTCCAGGAGTATCTGGACGACGGCGCGGGCGACGGGGCGTCGGAGGCGCTTGCCGCATGACGGCCTCGACGCCGCGGGTGCGGTTCGCCGATGCGGGGGAGGCGGCGGATGTCGCCGCCTTCCTGGCGCGGCTGATCCACTACGACAAGGCGGCCGTGGTCCGCCTGCAGGCGGGGGGTGGGGCGCTGGCCGTGTTCGGGCGGCCTGCGTCCTTCGAGGTGCTTGCGGTGCGCAGTGCGAGGCTCGCGGAGGGTTCGGGTGTTTCGGGTGGCCCGGGTGCTCCGGGTGGCTCGGGTGAGCTTGATGTGACGGTGTCTGCGGGGGAGTTGCTCGAAGGCGTCGATGAGGGGGCGGCGGCGGTGGCCGTGCCGTCCGCTGTCACGGGGCCGCCGTGGGCCGGGGTGCTGCCGCCCAAGGGGGGCTGGGAGCGGGTGCCGGGGCTGCCTTCGTCGGTGGGGGTGTTGCGGGCGGTTCGGGCCGCGGTCTCCGAGTTTCGGGGGCGGGTGGAGGAGTTGGATCCGGCCAAGCGGACGCGGGGGGAGTTGGACCGGATCGGGCGTGAGGTGTGGTCTCGGCCTGTGGGGGATACGGAGTTGCCCGTGCGGGCCGCGCATGCGGCGCGGGTGTTGGGGTTTCTTCCGTCTGCTGAATCCGCCGGGTTCCGTTCCGGGGAGTTGAGTCTTTGGGCGGCCGGGGCGTGGTTGCGGTTGCGTACGCCGTACGGGGCCGTGGTGGTTCGGGTCGTCGGGGGTGGCGCGGGACTGGGTGTGATGCCTCAGGTGTGAGGCTCGGGAGGGGATTGCCCCAGACCCGCCCTTTCACCGTTTCCCCGGGGCGCTGCCCCGGACCCCGGTCCTCAAGCGCCGGACGGGCTGGGATGGTCGGGTGGGGTGTCCTCAAGCGCCGGACGGGCTGGAGGTGTCGTCCGGCCAGATGCCGATGTGGTCCTGTTCGAGTTCCAGGAGGACTCGGTCGCGCATGGTGAGGGCTTCGGTGTATTCCGCGGGGAGTTGGAGGCGGCCGGCGCGGTCGAGCATGGCGTACTCGCGGGCCACGACCGACTCCTCGCCGGTGGTGGCGTCCACCTGGGTGCGGCGCAGTACCTCCGTGGAGGTGCGGCCGTCGCGGATGGCGACCGTGCGGCGGACCTGGTCGGCGACGGCCTGGTCGTGGGTGACGATCACGATGGTGGTGCCGAGTTCCTCGTTCGCCGTGCGGAAGGCGGCGAAGATGTCCTTCGCGGTGGCCGAGTCCAGTTCGCCGGTGGGTTCGTCGGCGAGCAGTACGGCCGGTTCGTTGGCGAGAGCCACGGCGATCGCGACGCGTTGCTGCTGGCCGCCGGACATCTGGTGCGGGCGGCGGTCCCGGCAGTCGTCGACGCCGAGGAGTTCCAGCAACTCCCCGGCGCGGGTGCCGCGTTCGGAGCGGGACATGCGGGTGCCGCGCAGCTGCATGGGCAGGGCGACGTTCTGTACGCCGGTGAGATACGGGAGCAGGTTGCGGGCGGTCTGCTGCCAGACGAAACCGACCGCCTCGCGGCGATAGCGGAGGCGTTCCTTCGCGCCCATGGCGAGCAGGTCGTGGCCCGCGACGGAGGCACGGCCCGCGGTGGGTACGTCAAGTCCGGCGAGGACGTTCATCAGGGTGGACTTGCCGCTGCCGGAGGCGCCGACCAGGGCCATCAACTCGCCCTCGGCGACCAGCAGATCGAGGCCCTGCAGGGCCTGGACCTCGACGCCGTCGGTGGTGAAGATGCGGACCAGGCGGTCGCAGGAGATGAGCGCGTCGCGGCCGTATGCGGGGCGTTCCCGGTGCGCGGTGGCCCGTCGTTCGAGATCGGCGAGGGTGGTCGTGCTGTCGGTGCCGGCGTCCGTGCTGGTGCCGTTCGCGGTGGCGGATGCGTTCGCGGGCGTCGGGTTCTTCACGTCGTACCCCTCTGCGATGGTGCGTGCGATGTGTGCGAGGCGGTGGTCGTCGGCCGTCCTCCGGGGCCCGTGGCCGTCATCGGGCATCACCCGCCCGTAGTTCCGTGGTCGCCGTGCGGCGTGCCGTCCACCAGGCCTGGGCCAGCGAGATCGCCACGGCGAGGCAGAGGACCGCGGCCGCCGGGGTGAGCAGGGACCAGGGATCCGTGCGGAGCTGGGCGGTGGCGAGGTCGTCGAAGCCGGATGCGGCGGTCAGGGCCAGGCGTTCCAGGTCGATGCCGGGGGAGAGCAGGGCGATCGCCGACCAGCCGACGAGGGCCCCGCCGCAGGCCGCGAGCAGCGACTGCGGCAGCGATTCGAGTACCAGGAGCCCGCGGGCCTGCCGCCGGCCGAGGCCCATGGTGCGCAGCCGGGCGAGCAGTGCGGTGCGTTCGGGCGCGGCCTGCAGCAGGGACAGGAGGACGGCGAGTACGGCGTACCCGGCGCCGGCGAGTACGGCCGCCGTGTACATGCGTTCCGCGCCGGACTGCAGGGGCGAGTCGGAGAGCCGGGCGCGCTGTTCCTCGCGTACTTCCACGCCGTTGTTCGGGTCGGCGGTGTGCACCGCGCTGCGCAGGGCGTCCGTGTCGATCCCCGAACCGCTCGCCAGCAGCACCGAGTTGGTGAAGTCCGGCAGCCGCCGCCCGTCGACGATCAGGAACTCGCCCTCGGGTGCGGCCGGCGTGCGGTCGCGTACGCCCGCCACCCGCGCGGTGAACTCCCCGGCGGGCATGCGGAAACTGTGCTTGCCCGAGCCGAGGCGCTTGGCCACGCCGGGCGAGGCGAGTGCCGGCACGGCGCCCGAGCCGGGTGCCGCGATGTCGTCCGCGGCGAAGCCGCCGAGTCCGGCGTCGCGGCTGATCCGGGCGTACGAGTCCGGGTCGACCCCGACCAGGGTGGCGGCGGACCCGTCCGGGAGGTCGAGATTCGGGTCGACGTGGACGGCGGAGACCTCGTCGAGGCCGGTCACCTTGCGTACTTCGGCGGTCAGTTCGCCCGGCAGGGGTGTGCCGGGCCCGCTGACGCGGACGTCGGCGCCGACGGAGAGCAGCGCCGCCCGGTCCCGTGCGTCGGCCACCCCGGCGAGCACCGAGCCTCCGAACGCCGCGGTCGCGAGCGCGGTGAGCAGCGCGAGCAGCGGCAGTACCTGGGTGCCCCTGGCCCGTCCGGCCCGGGCGAGCGCCACGAATCCGACCAGACCGCGACGCCGTGCGCTGGGCCGGGCCAGAAACCGCAGGGCCGGCGGATAGAGCCGTACGAGCAGCAGCGCGGCGATCACTCCGAGCAGCACCGGCGCGGCACTCACCAGCTGATCGGTGGAACCGGACCCGGAACCCGTGCCGCGCTGCCGCAGGGCGACCACCGCGAAGCCGGCGATCACGAGCAGCGTCAGCTCGGCGACCGTGCGCCGCCGGGACGGCCGCGCGGTGACCAGGTCGGGCCGGTCCTGATGGATCCGCGGCCGCCGGTGTGCGGCCACGGTCCGCACCGGCAGCGCGAGTACCGCACACAGTGCGACCGCGGCCGCGCCGAGCACGCTCGGCCCGGTGCGGCCCTCGGGCACCGCGGCGAGGGCGAGCCCCCATCCGGCGGCCGCCGCCGGCAGCACGACCACCGCGGTCTCCGCGCCGAGTCGCCCGGCGATGCCGCGCAGTGAGCCGCCGCGGGCGCGGAGCAGGGCGAGTTCGCCGTCGCGCCGGGCGGCCGCGAGTTCGGCGGTCATCAGGAGTACGACGAACGCGACGGTGCCGATGCCGAAGACCGCGACGGCGACGATCGGCGACACGGCGCCGCGCCGGTCCCGGAACTCGGCCAGGCTCTGGTCGATGTCGGAGCTGAGCCGCGCACTGTCGTCGACGACCGAGCGCAGCTCGGCGAGCAGCGGCCCGTGCTCGAGCGAGGCGATGCGGGAGCGCAGCGCGGGCTCGTCCTGTGCGGTCAGTGCACCGGTGCGGGGCGGAAGGCGCCAGTACAGCTGAGGCGTCTGGTCGATACGGGCGAGCACGGGGCCGGCCTCGGGTGCGATGAGGAGCGCGGAGTGCCAGTAGTGCAGGGGCGGTGAGCCGCCCGGTTCGGCGGTGAATTCCGGGGTGGCGAGCACCGGCTCGTACGACCACCAACTGCCCTTCGGGCGCTGGGGTTCCACGATGCCGGTGATCTCGAAGGCGACCTGTTCGGCCCGCAGGTCCGGCAGCTGCACCACCGAACCGACCTGCAGTTTCAGGGTCTTCGCGGTGTCCGTGGTGACCGCCGCCTCGACGCGGTCGCTGCGTGAGGTGACGCCGTCGCCCTTCGGGAGCCGGCCGTCGCGCAGCTTGCTGTGCTCGCCGACCCCGTGCTGCGCGGCGACGGTGAAGCGGGGCGCGAGGCCCTCGGGGCGCGGCAGCTCCTTGTCCGGGGACTCCTTGGGGCGGAACGTCTCGGCGCCGTACGCGGTCTGCTCGCGGTCCACCGTGATCGGCGCGGGGACGGTCGCCGCGATCTTCGGTGCGCGATCCCGCAACGACCCGGGCTGCAGGTCCCGTTCGCGCCGTTCGCGTGGGAACTGGGTGCTGGCGGCGTCGGTGGACACCTCCAGGGTGGTGCGCGGTGCTCCCGCCGAGTCCAGCGTGTCCCGCAGGGCGGCGCTCTCGTAGCTGTCCGTGCCGCGCGGGAAGGCCGCGGCGAGGAACGCGGTGACGAGGACGAGCAGGAACAGCGCGAGCGCCGGCAGCGGTGCGGCGCGCAGCCGGGTGCGGACCCATGGGGCGACGGTGCGCGGGCGCATGTCAGCGGCCTCCTTCGTGACGCAGGGAGACCGCCGGATCGCCGCGGCGCAGCGCCAGGGCGGCCACGATCAGGAGCGGCACCGCGGCGACACCCGCAAGGAGCGCCAGGACCCGTCCGACGGGCAGCTCCACCAGGACGGACGGCACGGGCTGCGCGGCGTCCGGGGTGAGCACGATCAGCGGTACGACGGCCCGGGTGAGCAGGGCGCCGAGGACCAGGCCGACGAGGAGGGCCAGGGACACCAGGAGGCCCTGTTCGACGGCGATCAGGCGGGCCAGGCGCCCCGGCGGGGTACCGAGGGCACGCAACACCCCGAATTCCGCGGCCCGTTCGCGCAGCGACCCGGCGGCGGAGACCGCGAAGCCGACCGCGGCGAGCGCGGCCGCGGCCGCGGCGACGGCGAGCAGCGCCGACTGCGGCCCCGCGCCGAGCGGGTCGTCGCGCAGCTCGTCGGCGATCTCGGAGCGGACCACGACCTGTTCGGGATCCGTGTCGGGGCGTTTGCGCAGGTCGGCGGCGACCCGGTCGGCGTCGGCCGCGCTGGTGTGCAGCCACCACTCGGTGGGGGCGAGGCCCAACTCGCCCTTGGCCACCAGGGATTCGTTGACGGTGCGCAGGTCGAGGAGCAGTCCGCCGCCGTCCCCCGTGCCGCCGGCCCCGCCGCCCGCGGTCATGGTCGGCAGGCTGTCCACGGCCTCGACGACCTTGGCGGGTACGGTACGGCTGCCCAGCGGCACCTCGACGGTGGCGCCGACCTCGGCGCCGCTCGACTCCAGGAAGCGGGTGGTGGCGACCGCGGCCGGCTGCTTCACCGCGTCCCGTGCGGCGCCGATGTGCACCTGCCGGCGCGGCACGTCCCAGCTGGGGTCCTCGGGCCGTACCGAACCGGTGGTGTACGTGACCGAGGCGAGGCGGTCCGGGCCGGTGGCCGTGTCCAGGGTGGTGCGGGCGCGCTGCGCCGCCCCGGCCGCGTTGGAGCCGGTGACGGCGGAGGACTTCCAGGCGAAGTCCCCGGGCGGTGCCACTTCTTCGGCGGCCTTGCCGGGTCCGGGCGCGGCCCGCAGCGCGGAGACCGTGAACCGGTGCTTCTCGCTGGGTCCGTGCGGCAGATACAGCGAGACATCGATGCCGGTGAGGCGCAGCCGGTCGGGCACCTGGCCCGAGCCGATGTCGACGGACAGGGTGTGGGTGCGGCCGTCGACCGGGAGATCGCCGAGCCGCAGCTGGTGGGTGCTGCCGTAGCGGTCCTCGACGGACGCGGTCAGGGTGGCGTCCCCGGTGCGCCCCCGGCCCTTGCTCGTGACGGTGCTGCGGGCGTCGAACTCGAGCCGCCGGGTGCCGTCGGGCAGCGCGATGCCGGACTCGCGGGTGCGCTTGCCGGCCAGCGCGCCGGCGAGTTCGCCGGGGCTCGCCAGGTCGTCCCGGATGAGCATGCCGGCGGCGGCGCCACGGGTGTCCAGGGCGAGTACGGTCGCGGAGCGGTTGTCCGACAGTTCCATCGAGGAGCGGGCGCCGGGCGCGGCCGAGCGCACCCCGTCGGCGGATCCGTAGATCCCGCCCTGCTCCAACTGCGCGGCACGGCTGCTCAGTACGCGGACCTGGGTGCCGGCCCGGAAGTCCGCCTGGTCCTCCTGCGAACGGTCCCAGGAGGCGCCCTGGCCGATCGCCAGCATGCCCATCGCCACGGCCAGGACGAGCAGCAGTACGGGACCGGCGCCGCGCAGGGGGCGCCGGCTGAGCTGCCAGGCGGCCAGCGCGGCGGGCAGCCCGCGGCCCTTGGCGGCCCGGCGTTCACCGACCCGGGCGGCGGGCGGCAGCAGCCGCAGGGTGAGCACGGTGCCGGCGAGCAGCAGCAGCGCGGGTGCGGCGACGAGCAGCGGATCGACGCCCGACGGTGCGTCTCCCGGCGTGCCGGACGTCTGCCGGTCCAACTGCCAGTACGCCACCGCGGCGATCACCAGGAGCCCGGCGTCCGCGCCGGCCCGCAGCGGGGCGGGCAGCGCTCTGGCCCGTACCGCCCGGCGCAGCGAACCCGCGGCGGACAGTGCGGGGCCGACCACGGCGAGGGCGCAGCCGAGCGCGACGAGCGCGCCCACCAGCCACACCGACCAGGTCGCCGAGGCGTCGATGCGCAGCCCGATCCGGGCCAACGCGCCCTGGCCGGCGAGCAGTTCGGTCAGCGGCCCGGCGAGCAGCGGCGCCAGGGCCGCGGCGGGCAGGGCGAGCAGTAGCGACTCGGCCGCCGCGAGCGCCGCGATGCGCCTGCGGGAGCCGCCGCGGGCGAGCAGCACCTCCGTCTCGCCGCCGCGCTCGCTGGAGAGGAGTCCGGCGACCAGGAGCAGTGCGTAGCCGGCGAGCAGCACCAGTTGCAGGGCGACGATGAGCAGCGTCGAGCGGGACACCGACAGGGCGCGTTCGGCGCGGTCGAGCACCTCGGGCAGCGCCGTCTCGGCGGTGGCGCCCGTGAGCGCCGGATCCTTGGCGAGGCGTTCGGCGCCGCTCGCGGCCGCCTCGCGCAGCGCGTCGATCCGGCCGGTGGTGACCGCCCCGAAGTCGGCCGTGGCGAGCCAGGCGGTTTCGTCGCTGCTGGTACGGCCGGAGGCGAGCGAGGCCGGGTCGGTGAGCAGCGGGCCGTACGTGGTGAAGTCGAGCCGCCGCACCCCGCGCCCGCCCAGCTCGTCCAACTGCCAGTACGGGTCGTCGGGATCGGCGGGCCGGTACACGCCGGTCACCCGGATCTGCAGCTTCGGCCCGTCGAGCCGGTCGGTGAGCGTCACCGGACCGCCGCCCGCGCGCAACTTCAGCTGGGCGGCGGCCGCTTCGGGCAGCGCCACCTGGACCGGGCCGTCCTTCGTCGCGCGCGGCAGCTCGCCGGAGACGAGCCGGATCCGGGAGTGGTCGAGGGCGGCGAGATGAGTGAGGTCCGGTTCGCCGCCGGGTGCGGCGGGGGCGCGTACCGCGGACCGGGGGAGTGCGTACGGGCCGGAGCGCTGCAGCGGGCGCAGCTTCACGGGCAGTCCGTCGAAGGCGCGTGACGCCCCTCGGGCGACGGCCCGTTCGGCCTTGTCCTGCCCGTCCGCCGGTACGTCCGCGGAGACGACCAGGGAGGCGGGCGCGGCGGAGCGGGTGGTGAGCGAGTGCCGCAGCGCGGCGTCGCCGATCGCTCCGGAGAACGCGGCGAGCGTGGCCAGCACCGAGGTGGTCAGGAGGACCGCGAGCAGCGCCGCCGCGAGCAGCAGTCGATGAGCGCGTGCGCGCAGAAAAATGAAGCCGAAGCCCGTCACCCGATCCCCTGTTCCCCCGCGTCCCCCGGTCCCCTGTCAGCGGGATGCTTACAGACGTCGGGCACCGGGGGAAACGGTCAGTGGGCAGAAATTGCCCGACTGTGACCGGAATACGGGCAGCGGAGGCCGGTATGTGGGCGGGAGGCGGTCGTCAGTCCGCGGTGTTCACCATCGACGCCGCCGCATAGGTGAGGTAGTTCCACAGGGTCCGCTCGTGCTCCTCGGACAGGCCGAGCTCGTCGACGGCCACCCGCATGTGCTTCAGCCAGGCGTCGTGCGCGGCCCGGTCGACGGCGAACGGGGCGTGCCGCATCCGCAGCCTCGGGTGCCCCCGCTCGTCGCTGTAGGTGCGCGGGCCGCCCCAGTACTGCATCAGGAAGAGCGCGAGCCGCTCCTCCGCCGGACCCAGATCCTCCTCCGGGTACATCGGCCGCAGCAGCGGATCCTCGGCGACACCCTCGTAGAACCGGCGGACCAGTCGCCGGAAGGTGTCCTCGCCGCCGACCTGCTCGTAGAAGGACTGCTCCTGGAGCGTGCCGTGCGGAATCTCAGTCACGTGTCATGGCCTCACAGTCGCTCGGGCCGCCCGGGCAGGTCGCCGGGGCGTCCGGGGACCACCCCCGGGGTGCCGCATCCTCAGATGCCGCACCTTCCATCGTCGCAGACGCCCCGGCCGAGTACGGATGACCTAGGTCCGGGACAGGGCCGCCCGGTGCCGGTGCCGGTGCCGGTCCCGCTCTCGCCTCTCGCGCCGTCGCGCAGGACAGTGGAGACATGGATGCGCCGGAACCCGTGCCGGAACCGGACGGCCGCGGTCCCGCGGAGACCGGTGGGGACGCGGTCGCCGCGGCGTATCGGGCGGCCCTGGTGCGGGCGATGGAGGACGACGGAGCGTTCGACGGCGATCCCGGGTGGCGGGAGGCGTTCGCGACGGTCCCGCGGGAGCTGTTCGTGCCGTACTACTACGTGGGCTCGGCAGGCGGCTACGAGCGGCTGTGGGACGAGGACCCCGATCCCGTACGCCGTGACCGCTGGCTGCGCGGCGTCTACGCGGACGCCCCGCTGGCGACCCGGGTGCGCGACGGGGAGCTGCTCTCGTCCAGCAGCCAGCCCTCCCTGATGGCCCGGATGCTCGTCGCCCTCGACGTGCGGGGCGGCGAGGGCGTGCTCGACGTCCTGGAGATCGGCGCCGGCCCCGGCTACGACGCGGCGCTGCTCGCGCACCGCCTCGGCGACCCGCACGTCACGACCGTCGACCTGGATCCGGAGATCACCGAGGCAGCCCGCCGGCACCTCGCCGCGGCCGGCCGGCACCCGGCCGTCGTCACCGGCGACGGCGCCCGCGGCTGCCCCGCCCGCGCCCCGTACGACCGCATCATCGCGACCTGTGCGCTGCCCGGAATCCCGCCGGACTGGCTCGCCCAGTGCCGGCCGGGCGCGCGCATCCTGGCTCCGCTCGCGACCGGCCTGCTGCTGCTCACCGTCCACGACCCGGAGCACGCCGAGGGCCGCTTCCTGCACACCCCCGCGTACTTCGTACCGCTGCGGGGCGGCAGCTCCCGCGCCGCGGAACAGCCCCGCGAGTACGACGGACTGCCGCGGCGGGCCCTGCGCGAGGACTCGTTCCGCTTCCTGCTCGCCCTCGCCGGTGACGGCCTCGACCCGCACGAGGCGCTGGCCCTGTGGCGGCGCGGGGACCGGCCCGGCCGCGAGCGCTACGGGGTGACGGTGACCGGCGGGCGCGCCCGGGCCTGGCTGGACGATCCGGCAGGCCCCGACACCTGGCCGATGGTCTGAGCCGCTGCCGCCGCACGGCCCCGGCACGACCGAAGCCGCCCGCCCGGGAGAACCGGGGGGGCGGCTTCGGTCGTGGCCGTGTGCGGCGGTCAGCCGCGCCGGATGGTGATCGTCGTCCAGGCGCCCACATGCACCCGGTCGCCGTCCTGCAGCGGTACGGGCACGAACGGCTGGATGGGCTCCTCGCCGCCGTTGACCGTGGTGCCGTTGGTCGAGTTCTGGTCGACCACGGCCCAGGTGGTGTCCGGCTGCTGGACCAGGACGGCATGCTGGTGCGAGACGCCCGGGTCCTCCGGCGGCACCGACAGATCGATGTCGGGCGACTCGCCCGTCGAATGCCGGCGGCGGCCGATGGTGATCTGGTTCCCCTCCAGCACCCGCTGCTGCTCCGGCGAGTACGCGGGCAGATTGAGCCCGGAGGCCTCCGGGCCGCTGCGGTGCATCATCGCCATGAAGTACTCGCGGTCCGGGCCGATCGTCGCCGACCAGGTCGCGGGCGCCTGGGCGCTCGGGAAGCCGTGGCCGGTGTCGGGGAAGCCCTGCGAGGCGTCCGGGAAGCTGCTGTTGGGGGCGCCGGGGTCGGGGAAGCCGCCGTTCTGCCCGTTGCCGTTCCCGTGCGGGTCGGGGAAGGCGCCGCCGGGTGCCGCAGGTGCGGGCGCCTGGGCACCCGCCTGCGCGGACGGCGGCTGGATCATCCAGTCGTCGTCACCCGCCGGCGGGGCGGGCGGCGTCTGCTGCTGGTAGCCGGGCGGCGGTGCGGGTGGCCCGGGCTGACCGGCCGGCGGCGGGAACCCGCCCTGCGGCGGCGGAGACTGCTGCCCCGGGTGACCGGGCTGACCCTGCGGCCCCGAGGGACCGCCGCCCTGCAGCGGCTCCGCGGGACGGTTCATCTGCGAGGGCCGCGAGCTCGTGTAGTCGCCGCCACCGCCCTGCGGGCCACCCGGCTGACCGCCGCCGGGCTGCGGCGGGCCGCCACCCGGACCCTGCGGACCGCCGCCGGGAGGCTGCTGCGCCTGGAACCCGGGCGGCAGATTCAGGCCGGGCACACCCCCGTGCGGAGCGGCCGGCTGGTACGAGGTCGCGGTGTTGGTGATGAAGTTCCAGCGGCACTCCTCGCAGAACGGCGCGTTCGCCTCGCGAGGGGTACGGCACTGCGGGCACAGCTCCGCCTGGGCGGGCGGCTCCTGCTGGGGGTAGCCGTACCCACCGGGCGGCGGGGGCGGTCCCTGCGGGTAGCCGTAACCGGCGGCAGGCGGCGGTGGGGGAGGTGGCGGCACGGCACCGGCGGGCGCACCTGCCATGCGGTGGCCGCAGACCTCGCACCAGTCGTCGGAACCCGACTGGTGTCCGTTCGGGCAGGTCGGCATGTCGGCGCTTCCCCCTCTCCTTCTCCGGCCCGGCGGGCCGCTGTCAGGTACCTCGCGGTACTACTTCTTCACCCGAACCGTCTTGGTGGACCGGGTCTCGAGCGTCATCTCGTCGGCCTCCGCGACCTTCGGCTTCAGTCGCACAGTACCTGCAGCCGCGTCGACGACGTCGACCACCTTCGCAAGCAATTTCGCAGTGTCCGCATTCCCGGAGGCGCTGGCCAGTTGGACGGCCCGGCCCAGCTTCGCGGTCGCTCCGTCCTCGTCACCGGACTTGCGAAGATCGAGGCCCTGCTGGATGACCTGCGCCAGTTCCGCCTGTCCCGTGTAGTGCGCGACCTGCGGATTGATCGAGGTGGATGCCGCCATGTCGTCCGTCCACACCGCACGCACCAGACCCTGGGACAGGGCGTGCGAGCTGCCGTCGGGCTGCGGGATCACCAGGGACACCCGGGCGGCCAGCATCTCCTGGCCGATCTCCGCGTCCGGCACCGTCACACAGACGTGGTAGTCGCGCGACTCGTCGCCCCAGGAGCCCGTCGGATAGTCGCCTGCACGCGGCCCCGCCTCGGTGCGGCGGTCCGTCAACTCCTCTACCGTGGGCGCCACTTGCTTGACGAACTTGATCTCCGAGCCCATCGGGGTCCACAGCCGCAGGGCGACGTCCGCGACCTCCTTGCCCATCGCGTTCTCCATCATCTGCGTGAAGTCCGCGGCGAGACCGGCAGGGTCCGCGACGATGTCGGCGGTGCCGAGCAGCGCCGAGGCGATGGCTGTGACTTCTTTCACTTCCCAGTCGGTGCCGACACCACGGGCGTCACAGGTGAAGCGGCCCGCGCAGGCGTCGAGCGCGGCCCGCAGGTCCTCGGGCGACTCGTGCTCGTTGCGCCCGTCGGTGAGCAGGATGCCGTGCCGGATCGATACGTCGGCGGTGGCGAGCAGCCGGTCCGCGAGCCGCAGCCAGGTGCCGATGGCCGTGCCGCCGCCCGCTTTCAGGGCCCGTAGGGCGTCCTTCGCCTCTGCCCGCGTCCGGTCGTCCGCGACCGCGAGCCGCCCGCCGCCCGGATACACCTCCCGGGCGACATGGGTGCCGTCGATCACCGTGAAGTGCACCCCGTCACGCAGGGTGTCGATCGCGGCGGCCGTCGCATCCCGTGCGTTGCGCATCTTGGTCGGCGGATAGTCCATCGAGCCCGAACAGTCGACCATGATCGCCACGGCCGCGTCCGGGCCCTGGCCCGCGGCGAGCGTACGGGCTGCCGTGCCGCCCACCGTGCCGCCGCCGGTCGAGGTGACCGTGACGATCGCGCTGACCTCGCGACCGCCCTCGGGCAGATACTCGTTCTGGTACACCTCGACGGAGAACTGCGGGACGTTGGACTTCGAGAAGTTGGCCATGGATCCTGCTCCCCCTCAACTCCGCCCCTGTCCCTGCGCGTTCGTCGCGCACGGGACGGCGGCGGTTACCTGATGACGTGACTCGGTGCGGATCTGCTCCGCGCTCCTGACTTGTGGTGGCGTTCTCCTGTACCCCTGCTCCCTGTTCCCCTGCTCCCTGATCCCCTGGGCCGGTCCCCTGAGCCGTCCCCCTGTCCCCCCGGGCCTCAGGCCGATCCTGCCCCCGCCGGATGCACGGGGAACGGCAGGACCGCCACTGTTACGTTGTCGTGGCCCCCGCCGTCGAGGGCGTGACCGACCAGGACCTGGGCGCTGTGCAGCGGCCGCTCCGCGGCATCGGCGGGCGTCGCGGCGGCCAACTCGTCCGCCGCCTCGGCGTAGTTCCACAGTCCGTCCGTGCACACCACCACTACACCCGGCCGGTCCGGTTTGAAGGAAGCGGTGTGCGGCTCCAGTTCGTACGCGTCCGCGCCGAGCCAGCCGGTGATGGCGTGCGCCCGCTCGTCCGCGTACGCCTCCTGCTCGCCCATCAGACCGGCCGCGACCATCTGCGCGGCCCACGAGTCGTCCTCGGTGAGCCGGGCCGCGGGCCCCGAGCGGTCCACCGGGATCCAGTAAGCCCGGGAGTCGCCGACCCAGCCGACGATGAGCAGGCCGGCCGCGACGACCGCGCCGACGATGGTGCAGGCCGGGGCGTTCTGCCGGTGTGGATCGTGCTCCTGGGCGTGCGCGGGATCGTCGGCGAGCGCCGTGACCGCCTCGGCGGCCGCGACGATCGCGTCATGCATGGCCTGCTGCGGGTGGGTGCCGCGTGGCAGGGCCGCTAGCAGCGACTCGTTGGCCGCCTGGGAGGCCGCGAGCGACGCCTCGTCGGGCCGGGTCGAGGACGAGACCCCGTCGCAGACGATCGCCACGACCGCCGGTGAGCCGTCCGGCAGCGCCGCCGAGGACACGGCGAACGCGTCCTCGTTGCGATGGTGGCGCAGCCCCCGGTCGCTGACCGCGGCGACCGCGCCCAACTCCTGCTCCATGTGGTCGCGTTCCCGCGGCTGGGCGTGCCCGCAGTGCTCGCAGTAGCCGTCGTCGTCCACCGTGCCGGTGCGGCAGGCCACACAGCGCTTCTGCCCGGAGGCGGCCGGATCCGGGGCCACGGCGCGCGGGTCGGGCGCAGGCAGCGGGTACTCCCCGGACTCCTGGTCGGCAGAGCCGGCCGGTCCGTCGGGCCCGTCCGGCGCGGCGGCAGGCCGGCGGCCCGCCGAGCGGGCTGCGGCGGGCAGCTCGGTGCCGGCC
>NZ_QUAK01000010.1 GCF_003429565.1 Streptomyces triticagri | reverse complement strand
CGAGGAGACCCCCACGGTGACCCCCGACGACCCGCTGCGCGCCGCCGCCCGAGCGCGCCTACCAGGGCCTCGGCCCCGACCTGGCCCGGCTGTACCGGCGCTGCGCCCTGTGGCCCTGGCCCGCCCTGCGCCCCGGCCCCGCGGCCGCCGCCGCCGAGCTCTCCGAGGACGAAGCGGTCCTGGGGCTCGGTGAGTTGGCCGAGCGCGGCCTGCTCGAGGGCGACACGGTCTCCGGGTACCGCCACCCCGGGTCGCTGCGCGAGCACGCCGAGCAGGCCGCCTTCCGTGAGGACGGCCTGGCCGGCTGCAAGAAGGCGCTGGAGCGGACCGTGCACTGGTACGCCCGCCTGGTGGTGGCCGCGGGCACCGCCGCCCTGCCGGAGGCCTGGCGGCTGCACGTCGAGGAGCAGGCGGAGCCCGGCCGTTACGCGGATCCGGGCGAGGCGATGGCCGCCCTGGACGCCGAGTTCGACGGCGCCGTCCAGGCCGTGCTCGCGGCCGCGAGCAGCCGGTCGTAGCAGGGGTCACCCGCGAGGACCGCCGTGTGAGCCGCCTGCGGGCAGGCGGTGCGCAGACGGGCGAGCTGCTCGGGGTGGGAGAGCACCATGACGTCCGCGACCGGACGCCCGTCGGCGAGCAGCCACTCCTCCGACATCCCGAAGACCCCGGCTCCCGGCTCCCGGCTCCCGGCTCCCGGCTCCCGGCTCCCGGCTCCCGGCTCGCCAGCTTCTTATTGTAGCCAACTCCGTGGGACAATACGGCCAAATCCCCTGAAATATAAGGGAGTTGACCGCCGAAGCTGGCCGAGATCGCGAGGTCGACGGGGGTGGCCAGGGCCTGCTCCCAGGGCAGCACCGGAATCCCGAGTTCGTGCAGGAGTTCCGCCGTACCGGACCGGAAGGGCGAGGACCCGGTGCAGGTGGCGAGCAGCTGCACCCGCAGGTCGTCGCGGAACAGCGGCAGCACGTCGAGCAGCCGGGTCGCCGAGGTCACGTTGTGCACCACCAGGAGCACCCGCCGGCACCGGCCGCGTGCGGCCCATCGCTCCGCCTCGGCCCCCACCGGCACCCGTAGCCAGTCCTTCTCCTGCTGCGGCACTTGCGCCCCCTCTCCCGCGCCGCGATGCTACCGGCGGGACGGAGCCCGGGGGGTGCCCCAGGGGCCGCTGAAGTGCTGATATGCCGGGGGCGGATTCCGGAGAACCCTAAGGTTAGGCTAACCTCAGCGCCGTGAAGGTGAGCGACCTCGACCGAGAAGACGTCCCGCAGCGCCGGCGTGCGCAGCCCGCGGAGGGCACCGCCGGCCCGGCGGGCACTGCCCCGCCGGGCACCGGCCTGGACGCGGCCGCGGTCACCGTCGCCTACGACGGGACCGATGTGGTGCACGGCGCCGATCTGCGCCTCCCGCGCGGCAAGGTCACCGCCCTGATCGGCCCGAACGGCAGCGGCAAGTCCACGCTGCTGCGCGCCGTCGCCCGGCTGCACCGCGCCCGCACCGGCAGCGTCACCGTCCCTCGCCGGTCGGCAGCCGACGCCTCGACATCCGGCGCCTCGACACCCGGCGCCCCCGAGAGCAACGGCCACAAGGACACCGGCCGCACCGAGCACGACGACTCCGGACACCTCGACGCCCTCAGCCTGACCCGCAACGAGTTCGCCCGCCGCATCACCATGCTCGCCCAGAGCCGCACCGCACCCTCCGGACTCAGCGTCCGCGACGTGGTCGCCTTCGGCCGGCACCCCTACCGCCACCGCTTCCGCGGCACCGACCCCGACGGCCCCCGCGTCGTCGAGCACGCGCTCGCCGTCACCGATGTCACCGGCTTCGCCGACCGCGGCGTCGAGCAGCTCTCCGGCGGCCAGTTGCAGCGCGTCTGGCTCGCCTGCTGCCTCGCCCAGGACACCGACGTGCTGCTCCTGGACGAGCCCACCAACCACCTGGATCTGCGCTATCAGGTCGAGATCCTCGACCTGATCCGCGACCTCGCCGACACCCACGGCGTCACGGTCGGAGTCGTCCTGCACGACCTCGACCAGGCGGCCGCGGTGGCGGACCAGGTCGTCCTGCTCGCCGAGGGCCGCGTGAGCGCCGCCGGCACCCCGGCCGAGGTGTACGAGTCCGAGCGGCTCACCGACACCTACGGCATCCGTATCGAGGTCGAGAGCGACCCCGCTACGGGCATACCCCGAACCCGTGCGGTGGGCCGACACCACCTCCGCCTCGAAAGGTCCTGAACCCTCATGACGTCCAAGCTCCGGGCCTGGCCCGTGTTCGCCGCGGTCGCGGCCGTCGCCCTGGCCGGCTGCGGCACCACCGAATCGCCGAAGGAGGAGTCCAAGGGCGACTCCTCGCTGACGGTGACCGACTCGCGCGGCAAGAAGGTCGAGCTCGACGGGCCCGCCAAGCGCGTCGTCGCCACCGAGTGGAACGAGGTCGAGTCCCTGGTGACGCTCGGCGTCGACCCGGTGGGCGTCGCCGACGTCAAGGGCTACACGGCGTGGGACACCGCCGCCCCGCTGAAGAACAAGCCGACCGACATAGGCACCCGCGGCGAGCCCAGCGTCGACACCGTCGCCAAGCTCAAGCCGGACGTCATCCTCGCCAGCAGCGATCTGTCCGACGCCGCGGTCTCCCAACTGTCCAAGGCCGCACCGGTGATCGTCACCAAGTCGGCGGACGCCACCCGGCAGATCGACCGCATGAAGGACAACCTCGAGCTGATCGCCAAGGCCACCGGCACCGAGGACAAGGCCACCAGCGAGATCGAGGCCTTCGACAAGAAGCTCGCCGACGGCCGCAAGAAGCTGAAGGACGCCGGGCTCGAGGGCGAGCAGGTCGCGGTCGCCGACGGCTGGAAGGAGGGCAATCAGGTCTCGGTGCGCCCCTTCGTCAAGGGCTCCCTGCTCACCGACGTCAACACCGAACTCGGCCTGAAGAGCCCGTGGAAGGTCAAGGGCGACAAGGCGTACGGCCTCGGCGCGACGGATGTCGAGGGCCTCACCAAGGTCGGCGACGCCCAGTTCGTCTACATCGCCAACGCCAGTGACGGCGGCGACCCGTTCGCCGACGGCCTGAAGGACAACGCGGTCTGGAAGTCCCTGCCGTTCGTCAAGAACGACAAGGTGCACCGACTGCCCGACGGCATCTGGATGTTCGGCGCCACCGCCTCCATGACCCAGTACGTCGACGCGCTCGTGGGCGCCCTCACCAAGTGAGCGTGACCGCACCCGCGACGAAGACCGCGCCGGCCGGCGACCCCGCCGAGGGGGAGCCGGCCGGCGCGGCCACGCGTCGCCGGAACACCCGCCGCACCGCACTGTGCGCGGCCGCGGCCGCCTGCGCCGTGCTCGTCCTCGCCGCCGTGCACGTCAGCCAGGGCACCGCCGCACTCGATCTGCCCACCGTCTGGCGGGCGTTCAGCAGCCTGTGGTCGGACAGCAGCGGCAGCCAGGCGGACGCCGTACTGATCTCGTCGCGGCTGCCGCGGCTCGCCGCGGGCCTGGTCGTCGGCTGTGCGCTGGGCGCGTCCGGCGCCGCCCTGCAGTCGGTGTCGCGCAATGTCCTCGCCTCGCCCGACACCCTCGCGGTCAACGCCGGCGCGTACTTCGCCGTCGTCGCGGTCGCCGCCTTCGGCCTCACGCTGCCCGCCTTCCTGGCCGGCGGCACCGCCTTCGTCGGCGGGCTCGCCGCAGCGGCGGTGGTCCTCGGCGTCTCCCGCGCGGGCGCCGGACCGATCCGGCTCGTCCTCGCGGGCTCGGCGCTCACCCTGGCCCTGATGAGCCTCAGCGAGATGCTGCTCATCCTGCGCGAACAGCAGACGACCGGCCTCTACGCCTGGGGCAAGGGCACGCTCGCCCAGATCGGCATGGAGTACGTCGCCAAGCTCACGCCGGTCGCGCTGCTCGCCCTGATCGGCCTCGTACTGCTCGGCAGGCGGCTCGACATCCTGGCGCTCGGTGACGACGGTGCCGCGGTCGTCGGCGTCAGCCCGCGCATCACCCGTGCCATCGCGGTGGTGCTCGCGGTGCTGCTCGCCGCGGTCTCCGTGACCATCGCGGGGCCGGTCGGCTTCGTGGGCCTGTGTGCGCCGGCGATCACCCGGTTCGTGGGCGCGCGGGTGCCCGGGCTGCTCAAGCACCGGATGTTCGTACCGGCTTCGGCGGTGACCGGTGTCCTCGTGGTGCTCGGGGCGGACGTGCTGCTGCGCGCGGCGTTCGGCGCGCAGGCCAGTACGGCCGTACCGACCGGCATCGTCACCAGCTTCTTCGGCGCCGCCGTCCTGGTCGTGCTCGCGTACCGCTCCAAGGACGCCGGCAAGGCCGACCTGGCGACGGCGTTCGCCAGGCTCCGCAGCCGCCGTGCCTTCGTCGTCACCCTGGTCGTGGTGACCGTGGGCCTGCTTGCCGCGGTCGTCGCCGCGGTCCTGCTCGGCGACGCCCGACTGCTCCTCGGCGACGTGTTCAACTGGCTCGGCGGCCGGTCCGGCGACTACGTCTCGTACGTCCTCGACACCCGGGTGCCGAGGGTCGCGGCCGCACTGCTCGCCGGCGCCGCGCTCGCCGTGGCGGGCGCGGTGGTGCAGGCGGTGTCCCGCAACCCGCTGGCCGAACCGGCCATCCTCGGGGTGGTCGGCGGTGCCGGAGTCGGCGCGATCGTCATCATCACCGCCGTGCCGCTCGCGAGCTTCTGGTTCATCGGCGGCTCGGCACTCGCGGGCGCCGCGGCGGCCGCGGCCCTGGTCTTCGGACTCGCCGCCCGCCGCGGCCTCGAGCAGAACGTCCTGGTCCTGATCGGCATCGGTGTCTCGGCCGGCACCATGGCCGTGGTCAGCCTCCTGATCGTGCTCACCGACCCGCACAACGCGACCAAGGCCCTGGTGTGGATGTCGGGTTCGACGTACGGGCGTACGTTCCCCGAGGTGCTGCCCGTCCTGCTGACCCTGATCGTCACCCTGCCGGTGCTGTTCGCGATGCGCCGGGAGCTCGATCTGATCGGCCTGGACGCGGACACCCCGAGGCTGCTCGGCGTACGGCCCGCGGCGACCCGGCTCGTACTGCTGAGCATCGCCGTGCTGCTGACCGCCGCCGCGGTGGCCGCGGTCGGCGTGATCGGGTTCGTCGGCCTGGTGGCCCCGCACGCGTCCCGCGCCCTGGTGGGGCAGCGGAACGCACGGGTGGTGCCGGTGGCGGCGCTGCTCGGCGCCCTCCTCGTGGTCCTCGCGGACACCGTCGGACGGACCGTCATCGCGCCCGCACAGATCCCGGTCGGCATCATCACGGCGATCATCGGTGCCCCGTACTTCGGCTGGCTGCTCTGGCGGTCGAAGGCCTGAGCGGCATCGTGGTGAAGTCCTGCCGAGAATCAGATGTCCGGATCGGTGAGTTCCCGTGTACCGAAGGAAATATGGCTCGAAGATGACCTGCTGGGCGGCTTGATATCGCCGCCTCCGAAGGAAATTCGCGGCCGGTGCCGCACGCCCGAGTGGCCGTGCATTTATGCAGGTGAGGGATATTCACCCGGCGGGAAGCGGCGAAAATCAGGTGTCGACTTCTCGTGTGATGCCGCGTCAATAGGCCCCCGGGCCTGGGTCCTTGGGCCCACAAAGAGGAATGGACTGGGCCTGGGCCCAAATACTGCACCGAACCGCCGATTGGCGGAATTCCGCTGCTAGCGTTTCCCGGGCGGTGAATCGATCTGCGATGCGTTCGGCAATCGCAGTCCCGACACCGCGAGTCATCGAAGCGTGTGGTGAGGGGGAGACGATGGGAGTAGTCATCGTTGACGGTCATCCGTGTGTGCGGCTGGCGCTGAGCGCACTCGTCACCGAGGGGACCGGCATCACGGTCCTGGGTGAGGTGGCGGATGCGGACGAAGCCCTGCGCGAGTCCCGCAGGACCCGGGCGGGCCTCGTCATCACGGAGCTGTCCAACGGCGAGCCCGGTTTCGACGCGGACTTCCTGCGCCGGCTCAAGGCACTCCCGCAGTCCCCACGGGTCCTCGTCTTCTCCGGGGCGACCGCACCGTCCGACGTGATCGCCGCACTGTCCGCCGGCGCGGACAGCTTCGTGCACAAGAGCACCTCCTGCGGGCGCCTGGTCGACGCCATCAGCAAGACCCACCGCGGCGAACGCGTGGTCTGGCTGCGCGAGCAGGAGACACCGCAGCCGTCCGCGCCGGGCGACCTCTCCCGCGCGCCCGACCTCACCGGCCGGGAGAACGAGGTCCTCGCGCTGCTCCTGCGCCGCTACTCCAACGAGGAGATAGCCGAGCAGCTGGTGCTCGCCCACCAGACCGTCAAGAACCACGTCAGCAGCGTCTTCCGCAAACTGGGCGTGGGCAACCGGCGCGAACTGCTGCGCGGCACCCCGCCACGGACCGTCCCCACCCCCGGCATCCCGCAGCTGGAGACGGCCTAACTCCTGTCCACGGCCCGGGACTTGCCGGGTTCCGGGACCCGGCCGGTATCGGACAGCCCCCTGTCCGTATCGGCCGGCACCAGACCCTTCGGGAAGCGCGGCTCGACCACGGGCCGCAGCACCCGGCGCACCGGCGTACTGGACAGCACCACGGTCAGCGCGAAGCCGAACAGCGCGAGCAGCACCGCCGCGGTCGCCCCGAGCCGGCCCAGGTCCTCGTAGACCCCGTACGCCTTGCCCGCCTGTACGAGCAGGCCGTGCACCAGGAACGGGAACATGGTCACCGCACCGAGCGCCGTGAAGGTGGTCCTGCGGGCGGGCACCAGCGCGAAGAACGCCACGATCAGCGCCCCGGACAGCGCGAAGAGCCCGAGCCGGATCGCCAGATAGACGAGCGAACCGGTGTGCAGCTCGGTGTGATCGGCCTTCATGTAGAGCCAGTTGGCGTTGATCCGCGGCGCGAGCAGATACGCACCGCCCAGCGCGGCGAGCAGCACGACCGGGGCGCACTGCCGCATCGCGCGGGTCCGCAGCCGCCGGAAGTGCTCGGGCCGCAGCTGCATGCCGAGCACGAACCACGGCAGGAACATCAGCACCCGGGGCAGCGCCAGCTGATAGCCGATCCCGGTCAGTCCGGCGGCGAGCGAGATCAGCACGGACACGGCGACCGGATACCGCACGGCCCGCCACACCGGCGCGGTGATCCGCCACAGGAACAGCGCCATCAGGAACCAGAGCAGATACGTCGGCTGAGCGGGCATCAGCGTGAAGTCGTCCCCGGAGACCAGGACGTAGAGCGCCTTGTAGGCGACCGTGAAGAGCAGATACGGCACCAGGACCCGGGAGATCAGGGCCCGGATCTGCGGCCCCGTGCCGGTGAAGCCCCGCGAGAAGAGCCCGCACAGCAGGATGAACGCGGGCATGTGGAAGAGGTACACCACCGTGTAGGCGGCCTTCACGGTGTCCATGTCCCGGACCAGCTGCGCCCAGTTGTGCCCGACCACCACCAGCACGACGAGCAGGAACTTGGCGTTGTCGAAGAACGGGTCGCGGTCCGGGCGCGGTGGCGGCGGCCGGCCGGGGGTGTCGGTGTTCCGGTCGGGGGAGAGGGTCGTGGACGGTGTCACCGAGGGGCCCGCTTCCTGTGGGTCTTGATCCTTTCCCCTGGTGAACGAGCGCGATCCGTACGGGTTGCCCGCGCGGCGCCGTACGAGTGCTGCGCCGGGCGGCTACGCCCGCAGCGTCCGCCAGACTCGGGTCTCCGCCTCCACCGGCGTCCCGTCGAGCACCCGCGCGGTGCGTGTCCGCGGATCGAGGACGACCGTGGCGAGGCTCGCCCAGCGCTGCCCCTCGGGCAGGTTCATATCGGGTACGCAGGTAAGCGCCGCCTCGCCCGCGCCGCTCCGCAGGAAGGCGACGAGGTCGTCGGGGGCGGTCGGCGCGGGCGACTCGGCCAGGCGCCAGCGGAGCAGTTCGTGGCGCTCACCGGAATCCGGCTGGTAGAGCCACGTCTTCTCCCGGGCCGCGGGTGTCGGGCTGAGGAAGTGGTTGGTCCGGACGAGCGCGCCGCCCTCCGGTGCCACGGCGAACACGCCGTCCGGACTGATGTCGAGCAGCACCGCCTCGGCCACACCGGACCCGTCGTGGCCGCCCGCCGCATCGAAGAGCGCGAACGACCCCGACGAGGCGACCGGCGCCGCACGGACGATCTCCAGCGCCTCCGCGACACTGCCGGCCTCCTGCAGCACCACGGCAGCGAGCACGTGCATCGGTACGCCGCCGACACCGTCCGCCCGGTGCCCCAGGATGTTGAAGTGCAGTGCCAGACCTGCGCTGTTGACCCCGATCTTGGCCAGGATGCCGTGCTCGGTGAGGCCGGCCACGTCGTGGGCGGCGCCACGGGACTCGAGCGTGTGCCAGTACGGAGTGAGCTCGACGTGCCAGTCCCAGGTCTGCACGCCGAAGGTGCGCGCCGCGCCCGCCTCCTCGATGCGCCGGACCAGCGTCGAGCACTCGCCGGGCGGCACGGTGCTGCTGCGGGCCAGGATCTCGGTGCGGGCGTTCAGCGCCGCGATCTGCAGCACGTCCGTGCCGGCGCCCTGCGCGATGCCCTCGATCTCGGCCCGTGCCGCGGGCCGGAAGGCGTCGACGGCGTCGAGGGCGTGCGCGGCGTCCTCGCGGACCTGCGCGGCGCCGATCCCGCCGAGCCGGAACAGCCGGTCGTACGCGGCGATGCCGCCGGGCAGCACCTCGCGCAGCCGCTCCCCGCGGGCCAGCCCGCGCGCGAACGCGTCGGCCGAGGCGACGGAGACGTGCAGGCGGTGGTCCGGGCGCTCGATGGAGCTGGTCACGGTGATCCTTCGCGGTGTCGGCCGGGGCGATGCCGCCACGGGTTCCACCGCGCGGCGAGGCTATTGGTCGTACGCTCAATAGTGCCGATTGAAGCGACCGCACCACGCCACGTCAAGCAGCCGGTCCCCCTCGGCTCTCCTCAGCCGTCCCCGGCCCCGTCCCGCGGCGTCCGGCGGCCGCGCCGCATCAGCCGGAGCTGGATGTGCCGGGTCAGAGCGGTGGCCGCGGCGGTCAGGAAGACCAGGCTGTAGACGATCTGGAGCACGGTGACCAGACGGGCCGACTGCCCGGTCGGACTGACGTCGCCGTAACCGATCGTGGCGAGGGTGACCAGCGTGAAGTACAGCGCGTCCACCCGGGTGTCCAGACCGGAGAACTCCCCCTGGTGCTGGGCCAGTACGTAGTACGAGGACGCGAACAGCAGCACCGTGAAGCACATCAGCCCGGCGAGGATCCACGCCGGTGCGGTGCCCGCCCGGTGGTTCGCCGCGTACGGGATCTGGATCAGCAGCCCGGCGGCGACGACGGCCAGACCGGCCCCGAAGACCGTCCAGCTGACCGCCGGACGGTGCGGGCCGAAGGAGTGCAGCGGCAGCAGGAAGTACGCCGTCACCGTGATCGCCGTCCAGATCCCGAGCAGGGCGGGCCGGCGCCGTGCCGGTACCTGCTTGTCCGTACGGCCGCTCACCGGCCAAGTCTCACCCGGCAACCCGGCACCCGCACGCCCGAGCCGGCGGTGCGGAGGCAGCACTACGCCGAACTGCGCGGCAGGTCCCACACGACGCGGCGCTTGCGCGGGCCACCGAGCAGGCCCCTGGTCTGGGTGGCGATGGCGGCCAGTGCGTTGATCGTCCAGTACGCCAGCGGATAGATCGGCAGCAACAGGCAGGCGTACGGCAGACGGGGGTCGAGGCGGCGCTCGACGATCACCGCGACGGCGATCTGCAGCACCGCGACGACCGCGATGCCGACACCCCAGGCGATCATCCAGCGGAACTTGGTGTCCCCGGGATGCGTGATCCAGTGGACGACGCCCCACACGGTGGCGATGAGCATCGTCAGCACCCAGACGTAGGAGAGCAGCGCCTCGAGCGCGATCGGCCACAGCGACCAGTGCCGGGGACGGAACACCGTACGGGCGTGGGTGCGCAGCACCTCGCCCTGACCCAGCGCCCAGCGGGTGCGCTGCGCCCAGATGCCCCGCACGGTCTCCGGGACCTGCATGCCGACCAGCGCGTGCGGCTCGAAACCGGTCAGATGTCCGGCCTCGAGGAGCCGCCAGGTCAGTTCGATGTCCTCGGTGGCCATCCGCGGGTCGTAGCCGCCGACTTCGAGTACCGCGTCACGGCGGAAGAGCCCGAGGACCCCGGCGACCGTGCCGACCCGCCCGGCCAGCGCGTGCGTGCGGCGCATCAGGCCGATCAGGGAGGCCGACTCCAGCATCTGCATCGCGGTGATGACATTGCCCCGGTTGGTCACCCGCGGGCTGCCCGCCACGGCCGCGTAGCGCGGTGACCTGCTGATGGCGGCGGCCAGCTGCTTGACGGCGGCCGGATGCAGATGGGTGTCCGCGTCCGTGACCAGGACCAGATCGTGGCGGGCGCGCCGCATGCCGTCGTTGAGCCGGTCGGCCTTGCCCAGATTGACCCCGTCGTCGAGCACGGTGACCCGGGGGTCGTCGCCCGCCGCGGTGCGGGCGACGGAGACCGTGGCATCGGCCGATCCGTCGTTCAGGATCAGGATCTCCAGTTCGGGGTAGTCCACGCGGCGCAGTGCCCCGACGCAGTGGGCGATGACCTGTTCCTCGTTGTACGCCGGGACCAGGACCGTCACTCCCGGCCAGCCGCCGTCCGGCACGACGAGCTCGGAGCGCTCCGCCAGGATCCGGAACAGCACCCCGCCCACCATCCAGGCCGCTCCGGTCACCACCGGATAGAACGCCAGGAACCAGAGCAGCGCGTCAAGGAAGCTCATGACGCTCCTCCCGCCGGCGCAGCACCGTCGCTCCGCACAGACAGACACCGAACACCGCCCAGGAGAGCACCACGGCCGTCAGCAGGCGCAACAGGATGTGACTGTGTCCGAGCAGGACGACCGCCAGCACACCGGCCGCGATCCAGACCAGCGCACCGAACGTGAACGCGAACACCTTGCCGCGCTGCGAGGCAGGACGGGCGGGCACGAACGCGACGCCGCCCCGCGGCCCCAGCTGCCCTCCCTGCTGTCCCTGGCCTCCCTGCTCTCCTTGCCCTCCCTGCTGTCGTCGGCGCTGTCGCCGCCCTTGCTCCGACGCATCCATGGCTGCACCTCACCGCCCGGGCTGCCTCACTCGCCTGTCCGCAACCTCATGCTCCGCCCTGTCCCCGCCACGCGCGCGGCGGCACCGCACCTGCCGGCCCGCATGCCCGCCGAGTACCGGCGCCGTGACACCGTGGACACGTTCCAGAGCCGTGCCGTCCGCCGGCAGCCCGCCCGCAGGAAAACCGCCCGCCCGCTCGCAGGAAAGGAGTGCTCCATGAGCACCCCCACCCCCGACTCCGCCGCCACCCCCGGCCTCGCCTCCGTCCGCCCCGCCGAGGCCGCCGGACGGCTGCACGCCTACACCGTCATCGACGTACGCACCCCCGGCGAGTACGCAGCCGGCCATCTGCCCGGCGCCCACAACATCCCGCTCGACCACCTGCACACCGCCCTGCCGGCGCTCAAGGCCGCCGCGGCGCGCGGTGACCTGCTGATGGTCTGCGCTTCCGGCGGCCGCTCCACCACCGCCTGCGAGCAGCTCACCGCCGCCGACGTCCCCGCCACGACGCTCACCGGCGGCACCACCGCGTGGGCAGCCGAGGGCCACCCCGTCGAGCGCGAAGAGGGCGCCAGGACCGGGTGGGCCATGGAACGCCAGGTGCGCCTCGCCGCCGGTTCGCTCGTCGTCGCCGGCCTCGCGCTCGGCACCCGCCACCGGCGCGCCCGCTGGCTGTCCGCCGCCATCGGCAGCGGCCTGATCTTCTCCGCCGTCACCGACACCTGCGGCATGGCCGCCGTACTCGCCAAGCTCCCGCACAACCAGCCCCGCCCCACCGACCTCGAGGCGACCCTCCGCGCCCTCGACCGGTAGCCGCGACGGTTCACCGGTAGCCGCGACGCTTCAGTCGTGCGCGGGCCGGTCGGTGAGTTTGTGGTCGGCCAGGTTCAGCGCCTCGTCCACGACCCGGCGCAGATGCCCGTCCGTCATGGCGTAGACGACGCGCCGGCCCTCCTTGCGGGTGCTGACCAGTCCGCTGAGCCGCAGGCGGGCCAAGTGCTGGCTGACGGCGGGCCGTTGGGCCCCGCACGCCTCGGTGAGCGTGGTCACGTCCGCCTCGCCGTGCGCGAGGGTGTGCAGGAGGGTCAGCCGGGTGCGGTCGCCGAGCAGCGCGAGGATCTCGGCGGCCAGGGCGAACTGTTCCTCGCCCGGGGTGTGCGGGTGCGCATCCTGTGCAGCTGATAGGTGCAAGCGTGCGTTCATACGCACATAATGAGGGTGGCGCCGCCCCGTGTGCAACGGCGGCCGCCTCGTCCTGCCCGCACCCAGCCGCCGGAGGAACGAGTGAGCCACGACCACGGTCACCGACATCACCATGTACGCGGCGGGCGCCTGGCACGCCTGCGGCACCGGGTCGGGCATCTGCTCGCGCCGCATGCGCACGACACGTCCGACAAGCTGGACGCGGCGATGGAATCGTCGGCCCGCGGGATACGCGCGCTGTGGGTCTCGCTGGCCGTCCTCGGTGCCACCGCCCTCGTACAGGCGGCGATCGTCGTCGTCTCCGGGTCGGTGGCGCTGCTCGGCGACACCGTGCACAACGTCGCCGACGCACTCACCGCCGTCCCGCTCGGCATCGCCTTCGTCCTCGGCCGCCGCGCCCCCAACCGCCGTTTCACCTACGGCTACGGCCGGGCCGAGGACCTGGCAGGCATCGTCATCGTCGCGACGATCGCGGCCTCGGCCGGCTTCACCGCCTGGACGGCGATCGACCGGCTGCTGAATCCGCGGGAGGTGGACCATCTGTGGGTGGTGGCCGCCGCCGCGGTCGCCGGGTTCATCGGCAACGAGTGGGTGGCCCGCTACCGCATCCGGATCGGACGGGAGATCGGCTCGGCCGCGCTGGTCGCCGACGGCCTGCACGCCCGCACCGACGGCTATACCTCGCTCGCCGTACTCCTCGGTGCGGGCGGATCCGCTCTGGGCCTGCAGCTCGCCGACCCGGTGATCGGACTGCTGATCACGGTGGCGATTCTGCTGGTGCTGCGCAGCGCGGCCCGCGAGGTCTTCCACCGCGTGATGGACGCCGTCGACCCTGCTCTCGTCGACTCCGCCGAAGCCGCGCTGCGTACGGTGCCGGGAGTCCGCGAGGTCGGACAGCTGCGCATGCGCTGGGTCGGCCACCGCCTCCGTGCCGAGGCGGCCATCGTCATCGACGGCTCCCAGAGCGTACGGTCCGGACACGCCGTCGCGGTCGAGGCCGAACACGCCCTCCTCCACGCCGTCCCCCGACTGACCGCCGCCGTCATCCACACCGACACCCCACCCCACCCGAGCACCCACGACCCCCACGCACCCCTGTCCCACCACCACGCCTGACTCCTGCCTCGCCCCGTCTTTATGCGAGCCCTACGCAGATCGCAGGACCAAAGGCCCTAATCCTCGGGTAAAGGGACGCCCAAGTGTTCGGGAAAGGGTGCTGGTGAGGGCCGGGAAGAGGGCTTCGGGACCTTTGGGTGCCGGTCGGAATGCGGCAGGAAAGGGTGAAACCGAAGTCACATGATGAACCTCTTGAACGGTGCACCGGGGAACAAATCGCCCGGTCCTGCAAGGAGGTTCACCCATGCGCAAGGCTCTCACCGTCTCGGCGATCGCCGTGGCCACCTCGATGGCACTCGCCGTTCCGGCGACCGCGTTCGCAGCGGACGCCACGCCGTCGCCCGGCGCGACCGCTCCGGCGTCCGACAAGGCCCGGGCCGACGTCTCGATCACGTCCTCGTCGAAGGACGAGACCGGCTACAAGGCGGGCGAGAAGGTCACGTTCCAGGTCACCACGGAGGGTGCGGCCGAGGTGTCGGCCGTATCGGACGCCCTCACCGGGATATCGGTCACCTCGCAGGACACCACCACCTACACCGGCACGGGCACCGTGAAGGACGACTACGGCACCGGCACCGCCGAGCTCACCGTCACCGTCGACTACCCGGACACCGGCGCCCGGACCACTGCCACCTTCCCGGTGAACACGGGCGAATCCCCGAAGCCCACGCCCGACCCGGCCGAGCCCTCGCTCTCCCTGTCCACCGACGGCGGCAAGGCCGGCGACAAGGTGGCCGTGACCGTGCGGGACGCCGGCTCGGACTCGGTCGCCACGGTCCGCTCCGACGCCTTCGGCGGCACCGTGAAGCTGGAGCGCGACCCGCAGCACGAGGGCACCTGGCACGGCACCGCGACCGTCGCGGACACCGCCGAATCGGGCTCCTACCGGGTGGATGCGCTGCTCGACGGCAAGGTCGTCGACTCCGCGAAGTTCGGCGTACAGGGCAGCGACAAGCCGGCGCCGCAGCCCACCCCGGGCAAGTCCACGCTCGCCGTGAACCCGGGCGGCGGCAGGACCGGCGACAGGATCGCGGTCACCGTGGACGCCCCGTCCATCAACCCGAGCAGCAAGATCTCCGCCGACTCCCGGGCCTTCGGCGGCAAGGTCGCCCTCTCCCCGGGCAAGGACGGCAAGTGGCACGGCACCGCGACCGTGGCGAAGGTCAAGAACGGCGACTACAAGGTCACCACCGGCACCGGAGCCGACCCGGTCACCTTCACCGTGACCTCGAAGAGCCACGTCAAGCCGCTCGACCCCTCGGACCACAAGACCCCGAAGGGCTCCGTCAACACCGGTATGGCACCCGCCTCGCACGATCAGCAAGGCCTCAACGCGGCCGCCGTCGTGGGCTTCGTGGCCCTGGGTACCGGCTCCCTCGCCGGCGCCGGTCTGCTGCGTGGAGGCCGCCGCCATGGCTGAGGCACGCACCCGCCGCACCTCCGCGGCGGCCCTCGCGGTGACGGCGGCGCTGTCCGTCGCCGTCACCACGGGCTGCTCGTCCGCGCACCCGGACCGCTCGGCATCCGCGGAAGAGTCGGCGGCCTCCGTCCAGCGGGCCGCGCACCTCGCACCGGTGGCGGCACTGCGGCCCTCGGTCCCCGACCACATCACGATCCCCTCCATCCACGTCGACGCGCACCTGGACTCCGTCGGCCTCGACGGCGACGGCGTCATGCAGACGCCGCCGTACGACAGGCCGATGGAGGCGAGTTGGTACCAGGAGGGCCCGACCCCGGGCGAGAAAGGCGCGGCGGCGATCGCCGGCCACATGGACACCCCCGAGGTCCCGGAGGCCGTCTTCCACAACCTCGAGGACCTGAAGAAGAACCAGGAGATCGACATACGCCGCGAGGACGGCACGACGGCCGTCTTCGCGGTCGACTCGGTCGAGACGTACGCGAAGTCCGCCTTCCCGACCCGGAAGGTCTACGGGAAGACCGACAAGGCCGAACTCCGCCTCATCACCTGCGGAGGCCACCTCACCAAGGACCGCCACTGGGACTCGAACGTGGTGGTGTTCGCCCACCTGACAGGGAAGGAGACGGTCAAGCCACCTCGCTGACGGTCCGCGCGGGGGCCGCCGCACGGTCGTGGCGGATCGGCGTGGTGGCTCCCCGCCCACGCGGCCCTGTTGTGCCGCCGCCGGGCGCTGCGCGCGTCGGTGCGCCGAAGGTCCCGAGGAATTGGTGACCGAGGACCTTCGTCGATCTGCGAGTGGCGCTCGTAGCTCCGCCTTGTGGATGCAAGCCAGCAGAGAACCGCCGCTTCGATCAGGCATCTGGCAGCAGTCCACGGGGAGTGGTCCAACAGCAAACGGCAGAAGTGAGGCAAGTCCCCACTTCCCGACATCACCGGACACTTTCGTTCAACGCGCAACCACGCGGCTTGGTCACACGCCATCCTCATCATCTTCACAATCCTCTGGGGGGACACCGTGAGCCATGCCCCGTACCAACCACCCACCTCCGGCCCGCACTTCGGGCCGCCCGCCATGCCGCCGCCGCGCATGTACCGCACCACCATCGCGAAGATCGTCGCCGCCACGCACACGGCACTGCTCGACAACGGCCACCTGCAGATCGGGAAGTGACCATGCGCACCAAGACCCTCACCGCCCTTGCCGTCCCCGCCGTGCTCGCCGTGGCGCTCCTCACCGGCTGCAGCGCCGGCAGTGACATCACCACCAAGCCCGAGAAGCCCGCCGGTACCGCCGAGAAGGCGAAGGACAAGAAGCCCGCCGTGGCGAAGGTCGGCGACACCATCGCACTCAAGGGCATGGAGGACGGCAGCAAGCTGGACGTCACCGTGACGAAGGTGGTCGACAACGCCAAGGCGGCCGACGAGTTCACCGAACCGCAGTCCGGCAACAGGTTCTACGGCGTCCAGTTCAAGCTCACGAACACGGGCAGCAAGGCGTACGACGACAGCCCCTCCAACGGCGTGAAGGTCGCCGACGCCGAAGGGCAGCAGTTCGACGCCACGATCGCCGACATCACCGCCGGCCCGTCGATGGCGGCCGGCGTGAAGCTCAGCCCCGGCGCGAAGGGCCTCGGCTGGATCGTGTTCGAGGTCCCGACCGGCTCGAAGATCACAACCGTTCAGTTCGCGATGGACTCCGGGTTCTCCGACCAGACCGGAGAGTGGAAAGCCGGCTGACCGCTGGACCGGCCCCGCCGCGTACCCTTCGCGGCGGGGTGTCGCCCTTACTGCTCGCGTCGGCCCAGCGCTCCGTGCGGAGCAACTGCCGGTCCGTGCCTACGCGAAAACCGAGGTCTTCATCGAAGCGCCGCCGGTCAGCATTCCCCGTGCGCACGCCAAGGCGTGATCAGTGGAGACAGCGGACGGCAGTGGCCCTCCGCGGCGTGTGAATCCTGGTGGTCGGGCCGCCTCGGGACCGGCCGAGAGCCTCACGACTATTCGACGACCGCGGTGGCCTCGACCTCGATCAGGAGGTCCGGTTCCCCCAGCGCCGCGACGCCCAGCAGGGTGATCGGCTTGACCGGGTCGACGCCCAGTTTCGCTGCCGCCCGGCCCACACCCTCACCCAGCAGCGGCATCTTCTCGGGACTCCAGTCGACGACGTAGACGGTCAGCTTCGCCACGTCGTCGAAGGAGGCGCCGATCGCGGCCAGAGCGGTGGCGATGTTGAGATAGCACTGCTCGACCTGAGCGGCGAGGTCCCCTTGGCCCACGGGCCGGCCGTCGGCGTCGCGGGCGACCTGTCCCGCGAGGAACACCAGCTTCGATCCGCTGGCGACCGACAGCTGTCGGTAGACCTCGGGCTTCGGCAGTCCTTCGGGATTGAGCAGCGTCACAGACATGAACGGCCTCTTCCTCGTGGCATACGGAGCGGCAAGATCGGCACTCATCAAAGCATAGCGATGCTATGTATTGTGAGGCCATGGCAAGAACGAGAGATCCAGCGGTCCGCCGCCTGCTCCTCGAACGGGCCGCCCAGATGCTGCGGACACGGCAACCGGTCACACTGCGCACCCTGGTCGCCGGAACCGGCGTGTCAACGATGGCCGTCTACACCTACTTCGGCGGCATGGACGGCCTCTGGAAGGCACTGCGACAGGAAGGGTTCACCCGCCTGGCCACCCGACTTGCAGCCGTCAAGAGGTCGGCGGACCCGGTACGAGACCTCGCCGCGCTGGGCGCTGCCTACCTGGCCAACGCCCTGGAGAACCCTGACCTTTACCGCGTCATGTTCGACGCGGGCTTCGACCTCGAAGACACCGGCGCCGCCGACGAAACCCTGCACCGTCTCGTCCAGGTCATCGAACGAGCCAAGGCGGAAGGCCGCTTCCACGACGAGGTCGACCCGCTGGAACTGGCAACACAGAGCTGGGCCATCGGCCACGGACTCGCGTCCCTCGTCGCCACAGGCCCTCTGCCGCACCAGGCGCTGGCTCACGGCGCACCCATGCTGACCGCACTGTTCACCGGCGCAGGAGACGAACCGGCCCGATGCCGCCGATCGGTTGAGCACGGCTGGGGCCGGGCGGCTCCAGCCCGGCCCACCTCTCATGATCGGAAAGGCGCCCCCTAGCTAGGCGGAAGCCGCACCGTCCCAGCCTCGGACGAGCACGTCCGGGTTGAGATCCGCAATGGTGGCGTAGCCGTTGAGGCCCATGGTCAGGTCTGCTTCGGCGAGCAGGCAGGAGAGGACGAACTCGATTCCGGCCCGGCCTCCGATCGCGGCGCCGTAGCCGTAGGGGCGGCCGATGCCGACGGCGGTGGCACCAAGGGCGAGTGCCTTGACGATGTCAGGGCCTGAGCGAACGCCGGAGTCGAAGATGACCGGCATGGTGCCTGCGGCCTCGACGACCGCCGGCAGCAGGTCGAGGGCGGGGGCGGTGGCGGCCTGCCGGCCGCCGTGGTTGGAGCAGTAGATGGCATCGACGCCACCGTCACGGGCGCGGCGTACGTCGTCGGGATGGCAGATGCCCTTGAGCAGGAGCGGCAGGTCGGTGAGGCCGCGCAGCCAGGCGAGGTCGTCCCAGGTCAGGGTGGGATTGCCGAAGGTCGTCGTCCAGTGGATGGTTGCGGCGCCCGGATCCTCCTCGGGCGGAGCGGCGAGCCGTGAGCGGAAGACCGGGTCGCTGAAGTAGTTGGCCAGGCAGTGGCCGCGCAACTGTGGGAATGTCGCGTGCTGCAGGTCGCGGGGCCGGTAGCCCAGGGTCCAGGTGTCGAGGGTGACCACGATGCCGCTGAAGCCGGCGGCCTCGGCGCGGCGCACGAGACTTTCTGCGAGGTCGCGGTCGTCGGGTGTGTAGAGCTGAAAGAACCCGGGAGTGTCGCCGAGTGCGGCGGCGACGTCCTCCAGCGGGTCCTGCATCAGGGTCGAGGCCACCATCGGCACGCCGGAGGCCGCCGAGGCGGCGGCGGTTGCGAGGTCGCCGTGCTCGTCGTCGGTCATCACGCCGATGACGCCGATCGGTGACATCAGCAGCGGGGTGGGGAGACGGTGGCCGAACAGCTCGACCGACAGGTCGCGTTCGGCCGCGCCGGCGAGCATCCGCGGCACGATCCCCCACTGCTCGAAGGCGGTGACGTTGGCGCGCTGGGTGTGCTCGTCGCCGGCCCCGCCCGCGACGTAGTCGAACAGTCGGTGTTCCAGCTTCTCCCGCGCAGCCGCTTCCAGGCCCGCGAAGGTCACGGGGTACGGCGGCGGGTTGTCACCCCCGCGCCCCGCGAGGTAGAGCCCGATGTTGAAGTCGGCGTAGTCGGCCATGTCAGTCTCCTGCTCCTGCGGTCGGTCTCGCGCTCCTGCGGTCGGGCTCTTGCTCCTGCGGTCGATCTCGCGCACCTACGGTCGGTCGATCTCCCGGGAACCGCCCGGGGGTTCGGAGCGGTCCCGCGAGAACGCGTCGAGAACCGCCGGCAGGATCAACCGCTCCATGAGCCGGGCATCGAGGCTTCCCGGCTCCACGAACTCCTGGGCGTTGCCACCTTCGCGCAGCGCGACCGCGAAGCGGCCCACAAGCGCGGGATCGATGACGAGCTCGCGGCCGGCTCTCGCCAGTAGTTCGGTGAAGATCCGCCCGATCTCCTGACGGACCTCCTCGTCCTTGCGGGCCAGGGCGGCCGCCGCCGCGGGGTTGCGGATCGCGTACAGGGTGAACTCCGTCGAGATGAGGAACCACTGCCGGTCGTTGTCGGAATGGCGGCTCGCGAGGCTCGCGAAGTGCTGGAGCGGATCGCTCGCTCCGGAAGCCTGCTCGAGGGCGGTCCGCAACCGCGTGAGCAGCACATCGGCATGGGCCTCGAACATGGCGAAGAAGAGCTCGTCCTTGCTCGCGAAGTTGGAGTAGAACGCGCCGCGCGTGAAGCCGCCGCGCTCGCAGATCATTCCGATGCTGGCCCCGTTGAAGCCACGCTCGGCGAATACCTCGGCGGCGCTCTCAAGCAGCCGGGCGGTCGTCACGGCCCGCTGGCCGGTCGATCCTCGTGGCACTGCTCCTCCATCCTCGTTGCTGCGGATACATTAGCGCATCCGTTAGACCTAGGTCGTACGTCGTTATCGACGCCCTGTCGCCGTAGTCACTGCTCTTGACACGTCAATCGGGCAGCTGGAGTATGAGCCGCATTGCATACAGGTCTGTATCCCATAGAAGGGTCAGCCATGACAAGCACGGTCACCCCCAACGTCCTCGAGATGGTCCGCACCAGCATCGGACCGGCTCCCGACGACTTCGAACTGCCGCTGCCTCCGGTCGACCTCACCGTCGAGGAGGAAAGGGAGCACCGCAAGCGCGAACTCGTCGCCGCGCTCCGGGTGTTCGGCAAGCTCGGCTTCTCCGAGGGAGTGGCCGGCCACATCACCGCCCGCGACCCGGAGGACACCGACACGTTCTGGGTCAACCCGTTCGGCATGAGCTTCCACCAGATCAAGGTGTCGGACCTGATCCACGTCGACCACGGCGGCAACCTGCTCCATGGCAAGCGACCGGTGAACAGGGCGGCGTTCTGCATCCACTCCGAGGTCCACAAGGCGCGGCCGGACGTGGTCGCCGCCGCCCACGCGCACTCGCCGCACGGCAAGGCCTTCGCCACGCTCGGCATCCCGCTCGCTCCGATCACGCAGGACGCGTGCGCGTTCTACGAAGACCAGGGGCTGTACTCCGACTTCCGCGGCGTCGTGAACGACACCGAGGAGGGCCGCCGGATCGGTGTCGCGCTCGGTGATGCGAAGGCGGTCATCCTGCAGAACCACGGTCTGCTCACCGTGGGGCAGTCCGTCGCGGCCGCCGCGTGGTGGTTCATCACCATGGAGCGCTCCTGCCAGACCCAACTCCTGGCGATGGCCGCCGGCATGCCGACCCTCGTCGACCACGACACCGCGGTGGACGTGCGCCATCAGACCGGGAATCCGGTCGCCGGCTGGTTCCAGTTCCAGCCCCTGTGGGACCAGATCGTCGCGGACTCTCCCGACTTGTTCGACTGACCCCGGCCACGGTCGTAGGTCTCGATCGAAAGGTCTCACCCTGATGGAAGCCGGCAAACCCCTGGCCGCCACGCCTCCGCCGGGACCGGTGGTCCCGCGACTGGTGAAGGTGATCGGACTTCTCGTCCTCACCGAACTCGTCTACGGCATTCTGCGCGGTTTCTACGGCCCGATCGTCACCGACGTCGCCGACCATCTCGGTATCTCCGACGGCGAGTTCAACTGGTTCGAGACCACACAGCACGGCATGGCGGCGCTCATGGTGCTCGCCTTCTCCCGGCTCGGCGACATCCGGGGGCACCGGCGGGTGCTGATCTGGACGACGTCGCTGACGGCCGTGGGGTCCTGGATCCTGGTGCTCGCTCCGTCGTTCCCCACCTTCCTCGTCGGTTACGCGCTGCAGGGCGCCTGCGCGGTGTGGCTCCCGATCGAGATCGCGATCATCTACAGACGGACAGCGGGATCCGAACACCAACACCGCCTGAGCCGTCACGCGTCGGGCTTCCTGGTCGGCGCGTTCTATGTCTCGATCATCGTCGGGGCCGTCCTGAGCGGTGCGTTGGTGGGCGCAGTGCCGCTCCCGGTGTTGCTGTCGATCCCAGCCGTCCTCGCCACTGCCTGCATCGTCGTCGTGCGGTTCGGCATCGAGGAGGACGCGCCGACTGCGTCCGGGGCGCGTCTGGACCGGGTGGGGCTCGGGATGCTGGCGGCGTCCCTCGCGACGTTCCTGACGGGCATGGTGGTCCTGCATCTTCAAGGCGCGACCAGCCCACTCGCCTGGTTGCTCGTCATCGCCTGCCTGCTCATCCAGATCCCGTTCGTACGCTACGAAGCACGGCAGCGCGAGCCCATGATCGACGTGCGGCTCCTGAAGGTCCGGGCGCAGTGGCCCGTGCAGCTGGCGGCCTTTCTGTTCGGCATCGCGGTGCTCGGTGCCGAGATCCCGCTCGCCACTTACGCCCGTACGGACCCCGATGTTGCAGGCTACGGACTGGGCGCAGGCGCGGAGTTCGTGTCCGTCGGGATCGGCGCTCACGTCGTCTGCATCGCGATCGGCGCGGTTTCCTTCCCGTTGGCCGCAGGGCGGCTCGGAGCACGCCGGGCGGTGGTGTCCGCGGCATTCGTCGGCGCGGTGGGGTTCGGCCTCTGGCTGCCCTTCCACGATTCGCCCGGCCAGGCGCTGGTCAACCTGGCCGTCACGGGTCTGGGATCGGGAGCCGTCATGGCCGCACTCCCCTTTCTGGCGGCGACGGCGGCCCCGGCGGACCGAACGGGATTCGCCACCGGCATGACCAACGCGGCCAAGACCATCGGCGGCACCGTCGCGACGTCCGTATTCGCCATCGTGCTGTCCGCGACCGGCTCGCTCGACGAGCTGACCGAGGGATACGCCCCGCTCTCCGGATACCTCACCGTGTGGTCGACCTGTGGAGCAGCCGCACTCCTCGCCGGACTCACCCTGTTGCTGCTTCCGCGGTCGGTCGGCGACGAACCGGCGACGAACGACTGATCCGGCGGCTACGGACTGCTCCGTACCGCACTCGGGAACGAAAGGCCCCCATATGACCGTCATCGCCCAAGTCGACGTGCATCACCTCGCCGTCCCACAGCCCCACCCGATCCGGAGCAGCCACGGGTCCGCCCTCGACGTCCTGGGTGTGGTCGTCGTGCGGGTCACGGACACCGACGGCCGGGTGGGGGAGGGGTGGACCAACGTCATCGGCGGCGGGGGCGCCTCCGTGGCGTCCTTCCTCAGCACCGAACTGGTCCCGCTCGTGATCGGGACGGACCCGGCACAGGTCCGCGACCTGTGGCAGCGCATGTTCCTGCACTCGCTGAGCCGGGGCCGCAAGGGTGTGCCCATGTACGCCATCTCGGCGGTCGACATCGCCGTGTGGGACCTGCGCGCGAGGACGGCGAACCAGCCGCTCCACGCCCATCTCGGCAGCGTGGCCCGCGAAGTCCCGGTCTACGGAGACGGCTGCTGGGTCTCGTTCACCCACGACGAGCTACGGGCGGCCGCCGAGGCGTACGCCGCCCGTGACTTCTGGGGCGTCAAGCTGAAGGTCGGAGCCGACCTCGACGACGCGGTCCGACGGGTCGAGATCGTCCGCGACGTCGTCGGCCCGTCCGGCCGCGTCATGGTCGACGCGAACCAGCGCTACGACCTGCTCACCACGCGCCGTTTCGCCGCCGCCATCGCCGACCTGGACGTCACGTGGCTCGAGGAGCCGATCCTCGCCGACTCCATCCACGACTACGGGCGGCTGCACGGCACGATCGCAGTGCCGATCGCCGCCGGTGAGAACGAGTACTCGCGTTACGGATTCCGCGAGCTCCTGGAGCACGGAGCGGTCGACATCCTGCAACCCGACGCCCATCGGATGGGCGGGGTCACGGAGTTCATGCGCGTCCTCGCACTCGCCGACACCTGGAACATCCCCGTCGCTCCCCACACCTCGTGGGAGCTGCACAGCCAGTTGGTGTCCTGTGGGACGACGGCCCTGGTCGTGGAGTACTACGACTGGCTGCCGGACGACTTCTTCGCGGTCCGGCCGCAGATCGCGAACGGCTCCGTGGCCGTCACCGAGACGCCTGGAACGGGCGTCTCGATCGATCCTGCGTCGCTCGAAAAGTACCGGGTCGCCCCCTAGCCGCGTTAGCCGCGTTCAACGATCAAGGAAGGCGCCTCACATGGGCATACGGCTGGTTGGCTGGCGTGAGACCGGCGGGAACGTCGTGGTCGGAAGGCTCGCCGAGGATCGCGCCGGCGTCGTACCGATCTGCGGACTCGAAGAGTTCTGGGCCGATCCCCACCACGCGGTGGCGCTGCCACCGACCGGGCCTTCGCTGGCCGTGACCGATGTCGACCTGGTGCCGCCCGTGCTTCCCGGCGCGCGGGTGATCTGCGTCGGCCTGAACTATCTGGCGCATCTGGCCGAGGGAGCGTACGCGGCAGACGGGATCCCTCCGCATCCCACGCTGTTCGCCCGCTGGCCGGCCTCACTCACGGTCGACGGCGCGGAGATTCCGGTTCCCCCCGACGAGGAGGGTCTGGACTGGGAGGGAGAGGTCGTCGCCTACGTCGGCACGGCCCTCGTCGACGCGACGCCGGAAGAGGCCCTCGGCGCGGTGGTGGGCTATTCGACGTTCAACGACGTCACCGCACGCAGGGCGCAGAAGCTGACCTCGCAGTGGACCCTGGGCAAGAACGCCGACCGTTCCGGACCGCTCGGACCGCTGGTGCCCGCCACCGAGGTGGGCGACCTCCGCCGCGGGCTCACGATCCGGACGCGGGTCAACGGCGAGGTGGTGCAGGAGGCGAGCACCGACCAGATGGTCTACACCGTCGGTGACACGCTCGCGCTGATCAGCCGCACCTTCGCCCTGCGTGCGGGCGACCTGCTCGCCACCGGGACTCCCTCCGGCGTCGGTTACGCGCGCACGCCGCCCCGGCTGATGAAGCCCGGTGACGAGGTCGAGGTCGAGGTCGAGCGTCTCGGCACCCTCCGCAACACCGTCGTGGTCCGTCCCGGCAGGGCCGCGCAGTGACTGGACCGCCGCACTGCTCCGCATCGACGTAAGCCTCCGCAAGCCGACGTAAGCCGCCTGACCGAAAGGGAATCGCCCATGACGGAATGTCACCTCGCCGGCCTGCTGGAGAACTCGGCCGGAAGGTATCCGGAGCGCACCGCAGTCGTGTTCGGCGACACCAGACTGACCTACGCCCAGCTGGACGGGGCGGCGAACCAGGTGGCGAACCTGCTTGTCGAGTACGGCGTGCAGCCGGGCGACAAGGTCGCGCTCTCGTGCCCGAACCTGCCGTTCTTCCCGATCGTCTACTTCGGCATTCTGAAGGCCGGCGCGACGGTCGTGCCGCTCAACGTGCTGTTGAGGACGCGCGAGGTGGCGTACCACCTCGAAGACTCCGGCGCCGTCGCCCACTTCGCGTTCGAGGGCACGGCGGAACTGCCCATCGGCGACACGGCGCGCGAAGCGGTCGACGGGACCGATGTCACGCTCGTGGTGTTCGGGAGGGGGCCGGCGCCGTGGTCGCAGCAGCCGCCCACCTTCGAGAGAGTCCGGCGCGACGACGACGAGACCGCGGTGATTCTCTACACCTCGGGGACGACGGGTCAGCCCAAGGGCGCCGAACTGCGCCACCGCAACATGCACTTCACCGCGCTGTCGGGTGCGGGCATGTACGGCGCCGACGCGGAGCAGCCCGACACGTACCTGTGCGCCCTGCCGCTGTTCCACGCCTTCGGCCAGACGGTGATCCAGAATGCCGCGTTCGCGTACGGCGGCACGATGGTGATGCTGCCGCGTTTCGAGGCCGAGTCCGCGATCGCGCTCATGCTCCGCGAGAAGGTCACGTTCTTCGCAGGCGTGCCCACCATGTACTGGAGTCTGCTCGGCGCGCTGACCCCCGACGTCCCGGTCGCCGGGATCGCCGCCCACCTCCGCGTCGCCGCCGCGGGTGGCGCGGCGCTGCCCCTCCAGGTGCACAAGGACTTCCAGGAGCGCTTCGGCGTCACCATCCTCGAGGGCTACGGCCTGTCGGAGACCTCCGCCATCGCGTCGTTCAGCGTCGCCGGCGAGGAACCGCGCGTCGGCACCATCGGCAAGCCCCTGGCGGGCGTCGAGATGAAGCTCATCAACGACGACTGGAGCGACGTACCCGAGGGCGACCCCGAGGCGATCGGCGAGATCGCGATCAGGGGCCCCAACATCATGAAGTGCTACCACGGCCGGCCGGAGGCCACCGCCGAGGCGATCAAGGACGGCTGGTTCCGCTCCGGCGATCTGGCCAGGAAGGACGACGGCTACTACGTCGTCGTCGACCGCTCCAAGGACATGATCATTCGCGGCGGCTACAACGTCTATCCCCGCGAGCTCGAAGAGGTGCTGATGACGCATCCCGCGATCTCGCTCGTCGCGGTGGTCGGTGTCCCGCACGACTCGCACGGCGAAGAGGTCAAGGCCGTCGTCGTGGCCGAGCCGGGCGCCGAGGTCACCGCGGACGAACTCGTCGCCTGGGGCAGGGAGCGTTTCGCCGCCTACAAGTACCCCCGCCTCGTGGAGTTCCGCGATGCGCTGCCCATGACGACCACCGGAAAGATCCTCAAGAGAGAGCTGAGCTGACGATGGCACACATGCGAGACCAACCCGTCGAGGTGGACGGAATCACGGTCGAACGGGACGTCCCGATCCACGTCGGCGACGGCACGGTCCTGCGCGCGGACGTGTTCCGTCCGACGGAGCCGGGCGACTACCCCGTGATCCTGGCGATGGGCCCGTACGGAATGGGTCTGCACCTGGCCGACGGATATCCGGCCAACTGGCGGCGCATGCACGAGTCGTACCCGGAGGTCGCGCACGGGTCGACAGGCCGGTATCAGAACTGGGAGGTCGCGGACCCCGAGAAGTGGGTCCCGGACGGATACGTCTGCGTCCGCGTCGACTCGCGGGGCAGCGGGCGGTCCCCGGGTTTCCTCGACGTCCTGACCGCGCTCCAGGCACGTGACCTGTACGACTGCATCGAGTGGGCCGGGCAGCAGGAGTGGAGCAACGGGAAGGTCGGCCTCCTCGGCATCTCCTACTTCGCGGCCAACCAGTGGCAGGTGGCCGCCCTGCGGCCCCCTCATCTCGCGGCGATCTGTGTGTGGGAGGGCTTCGCCGACCACTACCGCGAGGGTGCGCGCCACGGCGGGATCGCGTGCGAGTTCGTGAAGGGCGCGCAGGCACGCCAGATGTTCACCGTCCAGTACGGCATGGGCAGTCGGGGACCGACCGACCGCAACACCGGCCGTCCCGTCGCCGGTGACGTCGACCTCGATGACGACGTCCTGCGGCAGAACCGGCGCGACCTCTACGCCGAGCTCCTCGCGCGCCCGGTGAACGGAGCGTTCTATCAGGAGCGCACCGCCGACCTGTCCCGGATCGAGGTCCCCTTGCTGTCGGCCGGCAACTGGGGCGGAATGGGACTGCACACGCGCGGAAACGTGGAGGGATTCCTGGCGGCCGGATCCGAGCTCAAGTGGCTCGAGATGCACGGGGACACCCACTTCAGTCCGTTCTACAACGATCGCGGGCTCGGGCTGCAGAAGCAGTTCTTCGGCACCTTCCTGAAGGGGGAGCAGAACGGCTGGCTGGATCGGCCGCCCGTCGAGCTGCTCGTGCGCCATCCGGGAGAGAGGTTCGAACCGCGATTCGAGCAGGAATGGCCGATCGCGCGGACCGAGTGGACCGCATTCCATCTGTGCCCGGAGACCAGGGAGTTGCGCACCTCGCCGGGCGCCTCGGGCACCTTGAGCTACCAGCCGGAGCACGAAGACCTGCGCTTCAGGCTCCCGCCCGCCGACCACGATCGTGAGTTCACCGGTCCGGCGGCGGCGAAACTGCGGATCTCGTCCGCCACCACCGACGCCGACCTCTTCCTGAGCCTGAGGCTCTACGACCCGCAGGGCACCGAGGTCACGTTCATCGGGTCCAACGACCCCAAGGTGCCGGTCGGGTTGGGATGGCTGCGCGCCTCCCACCGGCGACTCGACACCGACAGGTCCGAGCCCTATCGACCGGTGCACAGCCACGACTCCATCGAGCCGCTCGTTCCCGGCGAGCCCGTCGACGTCGACGTCGAGATCTGGCCGACGAGCATCGTGGTCCCGGCCGGCCACGTCCTCGAGTTGGGCATCGGCGGTCGCGACTACAGCAACCAAGGCACCCGGATCGAGAACGCGATGTACCCGACGACGGGCGTCGGCCCCTTCATCCACACCGATCCGCAGGACCGTCCGGCGGAGATCTTCGGCGGCACGGTCACCCTGCACTTCGCTCCCGATGTGCAGTCCTATCTGCTGCTCCCGGCGATCCCGGCTCCGTGAGCAGCAGCTCGGCGGTTACGCGGCGTCCCGGCCGGCTCCGTCCCGGCCGGGGCCGAGATGCTCGGCCAGGAAACGCTCCACGGCGCGGTACACCGAGATCAGGTTCTCCGGGTTCTCGATGGAGTGTCCTTCGTCCGTCATGAGGATGTACTCGACGGGGACCCCACGCGCCCGGAGGGCCTGGACCATGTTGTCGGATTCCGCCTGCGCCACCCGGGCGTCGTTGGCGCCCTGGGCGATGAGCAGCGGTGTACGGACCTGGTCCACCCGGCTGATCGGGGAGCGGGCCAGCATGTCGGCCTCCTGCTGCGGGTCCGCGGGGTCGCCCACCCAGCGGAACCAGTTGGCGGCGAGGGCCGGCCGTACGAACTCGGGCTGGTTGCGCAGGAAGTTGGCGAGGTCGGAGACCCCGAAGATGTCCACCGCGGCGGCGAAGACATCGGGTGTGAAGGTGATGCCGACCAGGGCCGCGTAGCCACCGTAGGAGCCGCCCAGGATCGCCACTCGGTCCGGGTCCGCGTAACCCTGATCGACGGCCCAGTCCACACCGTCGATCAGGTCGTCGTGCATGGCGCCGGCCAGCTCCCCGACGCCGGCCTTCATGAACGACTTGCCGTACCCCGTGGAGCTGCGGAAGTTCACTTGGAGCACTGCGTAGCCCCGGTTGGCGAGGAGTTGGACGAGCGGGTTGAATCCCCAGCTGTCCCGGTCCCACGGACCGCCGTGCACGAGCAGGATCAGCGGGAGTCGGTGCGGCTCCGTCCCGACCGGCAGGGTCAGATGACAGGGGAGCGCGAGACCGTCCCGTGCGGTGATCGTCACGGGTGTCATCGGTGCCAGCTGCTCGGGATCCAGGTAGCCGCGGGGCCGGAACAACAGGCGGCTCTCACCCGAGGCGTGGTCGTAGAAGTAGGTGGCCCCGGGATCGCGGTCGTGGGTGAAGCTGACGACCCACCGCTGCTCGCTCTCGTCGGACGTGATGTCGGCCAGGTCGCCGTCGGACAGAGTCCTCAGGTTCTCCAGGACCTCGGCGAAGTGCGGGTCGAGGGCGTGGATCACCTGCCGTTCCCCGAGGTAGCGGACTCCGATGACTTCACCGGTACGCCGGCTGAGGATGAGCGGCGAGGGCAGTGCGGGAAAGACGCGGGCCCGGGTGTCCAGGTCGTAGCGCGGGTGGGAGTCGACCTCCTTCTCCTCGCCGGTCGCCGGATCGAGCCGGGCCAGGCGCAGTCGGTCCGAGCCCCGATACGAACCGAAGAGCACGCCGCCTTCGTCGGCGGTGACCTCCAGCGGGTAGACGCCCAGCGGATGGTCCGCGCCTTCGAACTGTGCGATGTGGCGCGACGTTTGCGTGTCCTCGTCGTACCGCGAGAGCCGCAGGTCGCCCCGTTCGGTGACCCCGCTGGTGAAGTGGCCTCCGCTGCCGCCGTAGAAGAGGGAGGTGGCAGCGCCTCCGGTGTTCTCCGCGAGGGTCCGCAGCTCACCGGTGGCGATGTCCAGCTCGATGAGGTCGAACACGGCGGGATTCCGGCTGTTCGACGAGAACACCGCCTTGCCCGGCCGCGCGGCGGGCAGCTTCAGGTCCGTGATGCGTGCGCCGGGGAAGGGGGTCAGGTCGACGGCCGCGGCGTCCGGGTCGTCGAGATCGACGCGGTACAGGTGCCGGTTCTCGTCGCCCCCCTGGTCCCGGGTGTAGAGCAGCCACCTCGGATCGTCCGTCCAGTGGTAGCTCAGGAGGTTGCGGTCCTCGGAGGTGACCCGCCGCGCGTCCCCGGGCGCCTCGACACTCTCGATCCACAGGTTCAGGTGGTTCTCCCACGGAGCCAGGTACGCGATCTTCGTACCGTCCGGCGAGAGGGAGGCTCTCGCACGGACGGGAGGGGCGAAGAGGTCCTCGACGCTGACGGTCTTGGGCAATGCCATGTCGGTCCTTTCTGTGGCCGTTCCCGGACAGCGGGCCGGGCGGTGGTGGGTTGGTGGTGCAGGTCACACTCATGGAGGGTGGCGGATGATGTCACTAAGTGTCAATCTTGCACTTAGCGACGCCTGCCACGTATTCAAGGAATTCACATGGATCTCACGCTTCCGCAGCAGGTATACCTGTGTGCCTACGCCTTCAACAAAGGCAAGTTCCCCGCCACTCTTCGGCAATTCCGCGGGCAGCGGGTGCGCGCTGCGGCCCTGGCCGAGCTGATCCTGTCGGGGCAGGCGGAAACCGACGGGCGTCGGGTTCGCGCACTTGGAGAAAAATCACCCACGGATTCGTTTCTTGCCTCCGTGTGGGAAGAGCTGCATGCGAGGGCGCCGAAGAAATGGATGGCGCTGGTGCACAACACCGCGCACAAGGCGGATGAACCGATCGAGAACCAGTTGATGACTGCTGGGATCATCGAAAAGAAGGCCGGTCGCACCTTCAGTCTGCTCAGGGGGAGCAAGGTCGTCCTGCGGCGCGAAGGGGAGGCCCGAGCCGTGCAGCAAGCGTTGCGCACGTGGGTCACCGCCACTCCCGATCCGTCCACGCTGTCCCTGGCGCAAGTGGCACTGCCCGTGATCGTCCTGGAGAGCGACGCGACGATGGGGGTCGTTCTGGACCGTTCCGAGCGCCGCAAGTACAAGAATGCACTCGACGAACTCGCCAAGAAATTCGATCGAGAAATACCGGGCCTGCGCAAAGCCCTGTCGAACTCGGTGCTTTCCAGTCGGGCCGTCGGTGGCGGCTGGAGCTGAGTAGGCCAACCCCTCCGCGCTGTGCGGCCTTCTGTGTCGGTTTCCACCAGCTGGCCGCGCAGGAGTTCGCAGACGGTGGCGAGGGCCTACGAAATGAACCTGGTGATCTACCCAGGAAATTGCAACCAACAGAAGGAGAGCTCATGAAGTCGTGGCGTTCCCGCATCACCGTCGGCCTCGCCGTCGGGGCGGCAGCGATAGCAGTGCCGCTGACCGCAACGAGCGCCGCCGCCGTCCCGCCACCCGGCAGCGGCTGGCACGTGGCCGGCGGTATGACGTACGACTCGAAGGGGCAGTGCGAGGCCGAGGAGCTGCCGTACGCCCAGCAGAACGGGTATGACGAGGTCTGGTGCGACGGTCCGGGTGGTCGCGCCGAGTACACCGTCTGGGTGCGCTGACCGGGTTCCGGCGGCGCAGAAGAGTCGGCCACCCCTGGCGCGCTGCGCAGGGGTGGCCGCTCCACCAGGCCGCGGAGCTGCGGACCGGCCTGGTCCGTTGGTCACGACGATGCCGCCGCTGTTTGTCCGACCCGACCTGACGGTGTCGTCGTACGCGGGCCTCAGACCGTAGCCGCGTCCCCCACGGCTCCTCCCGTGGCACTGCGGACCGCCTGGGCCAGGAGCTGATGCGCGGGTGGGAACCGGCGTACGTCGGCACCGCCGAGCAGAGCTTTGCCGATTTCCTCGTTGGCGACCCGTAGGGCGCCCGAGGCGGCCGCCGCGTGCATCTGCACCCTGATGTCGTCGGCCGACAGGCCGAGTCGGCCGGCGATGCTCCCGGCCAGTTCGTGTTCTACCTGGTCACAGGCCATCAGCCAGGCCGTGCGGAGTGCGGGCTCCCTGGTGCTGAGCGCGATCATCTTCATCGCGAGCGCGTCGTCGTCGCGCTCCGCCCGGTCGGTGCCGCGGCCACGCGAGTTCATCTCAGCGGCGAGATGGTCGTCGAGGGAGAGTTCGGGTTTCCAGCGTCGCAGGGCGGCCATCTCCCATGCGACGCCATGCAGGATGATCGGTTCGGCGCAGCTCTCCTTGCTCCGGAAGTGCCGCCAGACGGTACGTGTCGACAGGCCCACCGCTTCGCCGATCTGGTCGCCACGGGTCGCGGCGACGCCCTGCTCCCAGAAGAGACGCGATGCCTCCCGAGAGATCTCCAACCGGATCCGGTGGCGCCGCTGCTCGCTCGTTCCAGGCTCGACGCGACTGCTCACCTGCATGGGTTCACCTCGTCGTTCGGCCGTGGGACAAAGGCGTCGCTCAGGTGCGGCTGTGCCGGCAGCGGCAGGTGTGGCTGTGCCGGCAGCGGGCCGGAACAGTGCGGACGCGTACCGCCCCGGACGGGACCTGGGCGGCCCGTCCGGGGCGGACAAGGAGCGGAAGCCGTCGGTCAGGTGCGCTTGGCGGGCAGCAGCCCCACGGCCTTCAGCCGCTTGTCGGAAGCCCGGGCGGCCCAGGCGACGGCCAGGAGGCCGACGGCGAGGAGCGGGTATCCCATGGCGATCTTGGCGAACCCGAGGGAGTCGACCTCGTCGGCCTGGTAGAGGTACTGCTGGACGGCGAACCGGGCGCCGAAGATGGCGGCAAGGACCAGGGTGGCGATGTCGTAGTAGATCCGCGACCGCTTGTCCGCCCGCCAGACGGTTCCCTTGCCGGTCGTCGCGTTCCAGATCAGGCCCGCCAGGGGCCAGCGCAGCAGCACGGAGACGGTGAAGGCGACGGCGCCGGCCAGGCTCGCCCAGATGCCGATGAGGAAGAAGTCCTTGGCGGATCCCGTGTACCAGGAGATGCCGGCGGCGATGGCCACGCCGAGCACGCCGCCGAGCGCGGGCTGGATCGACTCACTGCGCGCAAGCCGCTCCACCGCGATGCCCACGGCGACGAGCAGGGCGGCGAGGATGCCCACCTCGAGCCCACGGGCGTTGTTGGCGACGACGAACACCAGGGCGGGCAACGCCGAGTAGACGACCCCCCTGGTGCCGCCCGCCTGCTCGAGCGCCGACTTCTTCCTCCGCTGGTCTGCCGCCTGCATGTCGATCGCCGCCTTCTGGGGACTGGTGGTCTGCATCGTGATCAGCTCTTCCGGGCTCGTCGTCGCGTCACTAAGTGACAGTCTGGCGCCAAGTGACGAACGGCGCCACTCCGCGCGACGTGACCTGGGTCACACCTCGGTGAAGTCCCGGATCGCCGCGTAGCCCGGCATCAGGTGGCGCGATCACGGTCCGGACGGCGGGCTTGAGTGTGCCGTCGCGGCACGGTGTTGACTCGGTTCAGGGCTGATCAGCGCCCTTGTCGTTCTCACCGGAGCACGGGAGCAGTCGGATGGGCATCACCTGGGACGAGTACCGGGAGTACGACGCCGTGGGCCTTGCCGAGTTGGTGAGGTCCGGGGCGGTGAGCCCGGCCGAACTGCTCGAGGTGGCGATCGACCGGGCCGACGCCGTGGAACCGACGATCAACGCGATCCGCCACCGACTCGACGGCGATGCGCGAGCCCGTGCTCGCGGCCCGCTGTCCGGACCGTTCGCCGGAGTCCCCTTCTTGGTCAAGGACTTGGGCCAGCATCTCGCCGGCGTTCCGACCGGTACCGGGAATCGATTTCTGGCGCGCTTCCCGCGCCCGGAGACGTCCACGGTCGTGCAGCGCTGGCTCGACGCCGGACTGGTGGTGTTCGGCCGGANTCCGACCGGTACCGGGAATCGATTTCTGGCGCGCTTCCCGCGCCCGGAGACGTCCACGGTCGTGCAGCGCTGGCTCGACGCCGGACTGGTGGTGTTCGGCCGGACCGCGACTCCCGAGTTCGGCGCTCGCGCGATCACCGAGCCGGTCGCGGGGGGCCCGACACGCAATCCCTGGGATCCGTCGCGGACGCCCGGTGGCAGTTCCGGAGGGTCCGCGGCGGCCGTCGCGGCGGGAGTGGTGCCGGTCGCGGGTGGGAACGACGGCGGGGGCTCCATCCGGATTCCGGCCGCGGCCTGCGGATTGTTCGGACTCAAGCCGGGGCGTGGCGTGGTCCCGTCCGGGCCGGACGTCGACGAGGTCTTCCACGGTGCCGCGGTGCAGGGCGTGCTGTCGCGCACGGTGCGTGACTCCGCCGCGATGCTCGACGTCCTGGCCGGCTCCGCACCGGAGGGCCCGTACGGGGTGGCTGCGGCGGAGCGTCCGTACGCCGACGCCGTCGTCGACGACCCTCGCCCCCTGCGGATCGGGCTGACCACGGAGTCCACGCTGGGCGGACCGGTCGACCCGCAGGCCGCCGCCGCGGTCCGGGACGTCGGGGAACTGCTCACCGGACTCGGACACGTCGTGGAGGAGTCCGCCCCGGCCATCGACGGGCAGCGCCTGGCCGGCGACTTCCTCACGACCTGGTTCGCGATGGTCGCCGCCGAGGTCGCGGCCGCACGGGAGTTCACCGGCTGCGCCGAGAGCGACTTCGAGATCGAGACCCGGATGATGGCCGCGATCGGCAGGAGCCTTTCGGCGCCGCGATATCTGGCCACGCAGTCCCGCTGGCACCAGCACACCCGGGCCCTTGCCGCGTTCCACGAGCGCTACGACATGCTGCTCACCCCGACCATGGCCCGGCCGGCGTGGCCGATCGGCGAGTTCGATCTCGCCCTGCCGGTCCGGCTCGCCGCGCGGGGGCTGCTTGCCGCCCGGATCGGCGGTGTGCTGGGGCGGATGAACCTCGTCGAGAAACTGGCCGTCGCGAACCTCGAGCCCGCGCCCTTCACCCAGCTGGCGAACGTGACCGGGCGCCCGGCGTCGTCGCTGCCGCTCTGCCGGACGTCGAGCGGGCTGCCGCTCGGCGTCCAGTTCGTCGGGCGCCTTGGTTCGGAGCCCGAGCTCCTGTCACTGGCCGCGCAGTTGGAGCGGGCGCGGCCGTGGGCGCAGCTTCGGCCGTCGTTGCCCGATACACCGTCCGCGCCCTGACGCATCCGAGGAGAATTTCACGTATGGCAGAGGAGAATTTCACGTATGACAACCGTGTTCTCGCGCATCATCGCCGGAGAGCTGCCCGGACATTTCGTCTGGCAGGATCCGGAAGTCGTCGCCTTTCTGTCCATCGCTCCGTTGCGACCCGGTCACACCCTTGTCGTGCCGCGGCGCGAGGTCGACCGGTGGACGGACGCCGACGGGACCCTCCTGGCGCGCTGCTTCGAGGTGGCCCAGGCCGTGGGGCAGGGGGTGCAGCGGGCCTGGGACGCTCCGCGCGCAGGCCTCGTCATTGCAGGCTTCGAGGTACCGCATCTGCATATCCATGTCGCGCCCGTCTGGGGAATGTCCGACTTCGATTTCAGCAAGGCCGAGCTTGAGGAGGACCAGTCAGTTCTGGCCGAGGCGGCAGCGAAGCTCCGTACCGCCCTCCGCGAACTCGGTCATGAACAGGCGTGAGAGCCGGAGGCAGTACTTGACCGTGCCGTAGCGGCACAGTGTTGGCTGAGCATCATGAGCTGGAGTACCCGGGAGATCGCCGAGCTGGCCGGCACCAGTCTGCGGGCGGTGCGGCACTACCACGAGGTCGGGCTCCTTGCGGAGCCCGAGCGCCGCGCCAACGGCTACAAGCAGTACGGCGTGCCGCACCTGGTCCGCTTGTTGCGGATCAAGCGCCTGGTCGATCTCGGATTCACGCTGAACCGGATCGCGGAGACGGTGGACGAGGGTGAGCACCCCGGGCAGGCGCTGCGCACGCTCGACGCGGAGCTGGCCGCGACCATCGAGCGCCTGCAGCGGGCCCGGCTCGAACTCGCGGCCCTGATCGAGCAGCGGGCCCCGGCCGACCTGCCTGCGCAGCTCACGCCCGGCGAAGCGACGGTGCTGTCCGAGACCGACCGCTCGCTCCTCCTCGTCATGACGCGCTTGATGAACGGGGAGCAACTGCAGGCCTACGGTGCGCTGGTGCGCAATCTGCCCGCTCACCCGGTCAATCGGGAGTTCGACGAACTCCCCGCCGACGCGGGCGAGCACATCCGTCAGGACCTCGTGGACCGGATGGTGCCCTATCTGCGCCGGCTGCGGCAGGACCACCCGGACCTGCCCGACCTGTACACGGCCGCCTCGCAGGGGAAGAAGTCCGTTCGAGAGACCATCGAGACGGTCCTGCGGGAGCTGTACAACCCGGCGCAGCTCGATGTTCTGCACCGGGTCCACGTGATCGTGGAGGAGCCCGCCCGGCTCCGGCCGCGGCGGAGCGCCACCGACCTTCGTTGACCGCGCCGGTCTCCCGACACCATGCAGTCGGCTGTCGACGGCCGCACCCGTGAGCGACACGCAGGAGTGACCATGCAGCCCCATGCCCGTCCCCATGCCGATGCCCGCCACCCGGTCAGCGCCGCCTTGCGGGCTGAGCTGCGGTCCAGGATCCCCGCGGGCCGTGTGCTCACGCATGGACCGGAGTACGCGAAAGCAGTGGCGTTGTTCAACGCAGCGGTCGACGTCCGGCCTTCCGTCGTCGTGCGGTGCGCGACCACCGCCGACGTGCAGGCCGGGGTACGCGCGGCGCGCAACCACGGGGTGCCGCTCTCCGTACGCGGCGGGGGGCACGACTTCTGGGGGCGGGCGCTCCGTCCCGGCGGACTGGTTCTCGACCTGACCGACATGCGGACGGTTCAGGTCGACGTCGGCCGCCGTTTCGCGACGGTGGGTGGCGGGGCGCTCTCGTCCGACGTCGTGTCCGCCGCCGAGCGCGTGGGGCTGACGGCCGTCACCGGGACGGCGGGCGCCGTCGGCATGGTCGGCCTGACGCTGGGCGGCGGATACGGCCCGCTGATCGGGCAGTTCGGGCTCGCGTCCGACAACCTGCTCGGGGCCGAAGTCGTCCTGGCCGACGGCTCACGAGTGAACACCGACGCCGACCATCATCCGGACCTCTTCTGGGCATTGCGGGGCGGCGGCGGCAACTTCGGTGTCGTGACGTCGGCGCGGATCCGTCTGCACCCCGTGCCGACCGTGGTGTCGGGGACCGTCCTGTACCCGATCGTCCAGAGCGCCGACGTCCTCGCCGACCTCGCTGGAATCCTTCACGACAGCCCCGACGAGCTGACGGTGGACGTGGGGTTCCTTCCCGGTCCGGACGGAAAGCCGACGGTGTACGTCGCGCCGACCTGGTCGGGGGACATTGAGGTGGGGGACGCCGAGAACGGGCCGCTGCGTGCCTTGGCCGGACTTGGCACACCTGTGATGGCCGAGATCGGACCGCTCGCTCGTTCCGCAACGTTGGCTGCGACAGACGCCATGTTCCCACCCGGGCGGATGGGTGCGATTCGCACGCGCACCGTCCGGAGCATCTCCGGCTCCGTGGCGACCGTCCTGGACCGGGCTGCACGGGAGTTCACCTCACCGTTCTCGGCGATCGTATGGCACCAGTTCCATGGTGCCGCCGTCCGCCCGCCCCTCGGCTCGACGGCTTTCGGCCGACGCGAACCGCACCTGATGGTCGAGTTGATCTCGTTGTGGGAGGGCGAAGGCGAGGACAACGCAGGAGCCGGCGACGACAGGTCCCGCAGGTCCCGCACTTGCGCTGGCTGGAAGAGCTGCACGCGGCGCTCGAGCCGTTCTCGATGCCGGGGGGCTACGTGAACTTCCTGGGGCCGGAGACTCCCGACCAGGTCGCGGAGTCCTACGGGCCGAACACCGAGCGTCTGCTCGCCGTGAAGGCTGCGGTCGACCCGGACTGCGTCTTCGCCGCCACGCCGCTTCCCGGTGGGAGTGCCGGCGCCGGTTCCTGGCCCGTGTGATCCCAGGCCCGCCCCTGTGATCCCGTGTGAGGCGTACGACCGGAGCGTCCGGGGGTCCCGCCTATTTCCGTCGACCGGCGGCGCTCCCGTCCGGTTCGGCGGGCGCCTCCTCGGCCCGGACCGGGTCGCCCACGGCGCCCCCGGTGGCCGTACGGACGGCGTCTGCGATGAAGGCGAAGTTCTCGTCACCGAGCTTCCGGGGATCGGTACCGTCCAGGAGGCCGGCTCCGACGTACTCGTTGATCACACGCAGGGCGGCCGCGGCGGCCGCCGCATGCAGACGTACCTGGAGGTCGTCGGGCTCGAGTTCGAGGCGAGTCGCGATGACAGCGGCCAGTTCGCGTTCCACCTGGTCGCAGGCCATCAACCAGGCCGTGCGCAGGGCCGGTTCGGTCTCGGCCAGTCGAATCATCTTGACGCCGAGGCCGGCATCGGCCTGCTCCGACGGGCTGATCTCGCTGACCAACCGCTTCGCCTCCGTGGCGAAATGCTCCTCCAAGGAGCGGTGCGGCGGCCAACTGCGCAGAGTGGCCAGTTCCCACTCCACGCTCTGCGCCACGATCGGCTCCGCGCAGCTCTCCTTGCTGCGGAAATGACGCCAGATGGTGCGGGTCGACAGGCCCACCGCCTCCGCGATCTGGTCACCACTCGTGCCGTCGACGCCCTGCGCCCAGAACAGACGTGCCGCCTCCCGCGAGATCTCAAGGCGCACACGACGGCGCCGCTGCTCACTCATCCCGCCACGGCCGCGTCCGGTCGATGCCACGCCGTCGGTCATCCTTTTCGCCACCTTTTCACCAAGGGGAATCACTCAGTGCCATACTGGCATTAAGTGACACGCAATGCCAGCTGCTCGAAGTGTTCCCCGACGCCGCGCTCATCGCCCGCGCCGTAAAGGCCGTGACCGACTGCCGTGGTGACCAGGGCCAGGACCAGGACCAGGACCAGCGCTTGCGCGACGAACTCGACACTGTTGCGAAGGAACTGGGCGCGGCCGAAGAAGCCATCGACCGATACCTGACCGCGTTCGAGACCGGAGGGCTGCCGCAGAGCCAGAGCCTCTGCGCTCCCCGCGTCCAAGGCCTCTCGGAAAAGCCGGTTCGCGCAACGCACGGCTCGGCGCCCCCGGCAGGAGCCGCACGCAAGGGCTGGTGTGGGTGGGGCCGTAGGCGACGGGGTGTTGGTCGTGAGCGTGACCGCCCACCTTCCGCGGACTCGAGGTAGCTGATAGACCACGGTCGGGTGGTGGGCGCGATGCGCGCCTGAGCGCACCTCTGCCGATGAGTGAGCGCGGCAGACCCCGGCGTACAGGCCGACTCGTCCGCCATTATGGCCCTGACGTGGGGCTTTCCTCGGGTCAGGGTCGTTTTGCGTTGCGTAAGGTGTCCCGCTGTGACCTGCGGTTTCTCGGGAGTGCCCGGGCGTTTGTGCAATGGATGTGCAATGGGATCACACAGCAACATGGGGGGTGTGTCCGAGGGGAGTGACGCGACGCCCTCGAGAGAGCTACCGGGGCTTCGGCAGCCGGCCGACGATCACGGCTATGGGGCGCTAGCTGACAGCTCGCCTACGCTTCACATCGCCTCTGCACTGAGTCGGCGCCTGGTGACGGTAGTGCGTAGCTGAGTGGCTGCTGGACTGTCGACGCAGTTCATCATCGACGGGGGGGGGGAGGGCAGGGCGGTTTCAAAGTCGAGTTGATTAAGTGAGTGTGCAGGCCACGGCGGCGTGACGGTGCCGACTGGGGCCGTGGCCC
>NZ_QUAK01000007.1 GCF_003429565.1 Streptomyces triticagri | reverse complement strand
CGCAGCCGTTTCGAGCACGATCGTGTCGCCGACGCCGGCCTTCGCCGTCCGGGCCGTATCCGCGTCGAGTACGACCTCGCCGCCGCGGGGCGCGGAACCAGAAGCGAGCGCCGTGCCCGTGAAGGCATGCGAGCCCCAACCATGCCCGGTCAAAGCCCCGTCACCCCCACGCACCGGGAAGCTGAAGTCCGCCACCGCCGCCCGTGCACCGGGCGCGCGAGCCGCCCTGTCCACGAGCCCGGCGTCCACCCGCGCCGTGTCCGGCAGCGGTACGGCCTCCTCCTCACGGTCCTCGCCGCTGCCGGTGACGACGTACTCGTACTGGTCGGCCGCGGCGACGACGGGTGCGTGCGCGTACCGCTCGGCCGGCACCGAGGCACGCAGCCCGGTCTCCAGGAGGATCCCGCAGGCCGACACGATCAGCGACGCCATCAGCAGCGCGACGAACGTCCCCACGAACGACGCAGGCTTGAACCGGACCGCCGCACGCGCCAGCCCGTTCGGTACGAACCTCACGCCGCGACACCCGCCACCGGGACACGACGAGCCGTCAGCATCGCCATCCGCGCCGCGATCTCCTCCGCCGTCCCCCCGTCGAGCCGATCGGCGAACACCCCCTCCGCCAGGAACAGCACCCCGTCCGCCCACGCCGCAGCGACCGGATCATGCGTCACCATCACCACCGTCGCTCCCAGGCCCGACACCGCATGCCGCAACAACCCCAGCACCTCCACGGCCGTCCCCGTATCCAGCGCACCCGTCGGCTCGTCCGCGAAAATCACATCAGGACTCGTCACCAACGCCCGCGCGATCGCCACCCGCTGCTGCTGACCACCGGACAACTCACCCGGCCGCCGCCGCCCCATATCGGCCAGACCCACCTGCGCCAGCACCTCACCCGCCCGCCGCCGGTCCTGACGCCGCCCCGCCAGCCGCATCGGCAACAGCACGTTCTGCTCCACCGTCAGCGACGGCAGCAGATTGAACGCCTGGAAGACGAACCCCAGACGGCTGCGCCGCAACTCCGTCAACGCGTTCTCCCGCATCCCCGTGATCTCCGTACCCGCCAGCCGCACCGACCCCGACGACGGCCGGTCCAACCCCGCCGCACACTGCAAGAACGTCGACTTCCCCGACCCCGACGGACCCATCACCGCCGTGAACGAACCCCGCACCAACGCCAGATCCACCCCCGCCAGCGCCTGCACCGCACCCCCACCCCGCCCGTACTGCCGCCGCACTCCCCGCAACTCGACCGCAAACCCCGAATCCTCAGCCGACACCCCCGACACCCCCGACTCCACCGGGACCTCGACCCCGTCCGACGCCCGCCGCCTGCTCCTGCGCAGCCCCATGACCCGCCCTCTCACGATCCGCTCGTCCGCTACCGACGGGGTGCAGCGTGCAGTGGCGGCCGGGCGCCGGGCGTCGTACCCGGGAGCCACATTCGAGCTGCTACTGCGGTAGGGGGTGACGCCACCACAGGTGCGGAACTGCTTCGGAATAGCTGCGCAGGATGTGGGGGTTGACCGACATATGTGGAGCAGCGAGCATCTCGACCTGGACGCATACCTCACGCACCTCGGACATGAGGGCGACCGCGCGCCGACCCTGGACACCCTGCGCGCCGTGCAGCGCGCGCACGTGCTGACCCTGGGGTGGGACACCTTGGACAGCTTCCTGTACCAGGACGTACGCCTCGACGTGCCGTCGATCCAGGACAAGCTCGTGCGCAGGGGGCGCGGAGGGTACTGCTACGAACACACCCTGCTGTTCGCCGCCGCCCTGGAGAAGCTCGGCTTCCGCTTCACCGCGGTCTCCGGCCGCGTCCAGCTCGGCGCGGACTCCACCACACCCCGCCCGCCGACCCACGCCATGCTGATCGTGGACGTGGAAGGCACCCGCCGCCTCGTCGACGTCGGCTTCGGCGCGAGCCCGCTGGAGCCCATCGACCTGACCGACGGCGCCCGCAGCGAGGCGGGACCGTGGCCGTACCTGCTGCGCCGGCAGATCATCACGCACGGCTCCCCGGGTTGGGCGGTGCACCAACTCGGGGACGGCCCGGAGGGGCCGGAAGGCTGGACGGTACGGCAGGTCTTCACCGAGACGCCGCAGTACCCCATCGACTACGCGGTCGGCAACCACTTCGTGGCCACGCACCCGCGCTCGCCGTTCGTCACCCGCCCGTACGTCCAGCGGCTGAGCACGGACCGGCACGACACCCTGGACGCCCTGGTCTGGACGACGGAACGACCGGGCGGCGAGGCCCCGGTGACCGAGACCGTACCGCCGCCCAAGGTGCCCCAGCTGCTCGCCGACGTCTTCGGCATCCGCACGGACCCGCAGGAGGCGGAACTCCTGGTGGCCCGCCTGACCGAGCTGGACCGGCAGTCTTAGGACCTGTGGTCGAACGGCCCTGGGTCCACGGCCCGTTACGCCCAGGCCACCGCCCGTCTAGCGTCCGGAGCATGGATACGACAGGCGTACTGGACGAAGCCCTGCAGCGGCTGCATCGGACCGGCCCCGAGCGGTTCGGCCGGCTCACCAACCACGCGCCGATGGCCGTGGAGGCCCTCGTCGCCCGCGGCAGATCCGGCTCGGTGCACCGATGGCTCGACCTGTACGCACCCAAGCTCGAGGACTTCCCGCCGTCACTGGAGCCGGTGACGGCCGCCGACTGGCGTGCCGCGCTCGGCGATCCGCGCCGGGCCGCCGACTGGATCGCCCACTTCCGGCGCGAGACCGCCGAGCGCCCGTGGCGGGACGTCCTCGCCGAGTGGTGGCCCCGGCTGCTCCCCGGCATGTACGGCGGCTCCACCCACCCGGTGATCAGAGTGGGGCACGCCGTACGCACCCTCCTCGACGGCGAGGAGACCGGGCCGCGCGTCGACGAGCTGGCGCACGGGCTCGGCTACTGGGCCGCCCGGCACTATGTCGTCGGGCACCTCACCCCGCTCACCGGCGCCGACGGCCCGGACGCCGCGCTGGACGCGGTCCCCGCCATCGCGGTGCGGGACGGCGGCTTCCCCGACCGCCTCGACCGGGTCACCGCCCTGCCGGTCTGGGCGGCCGCGGTCACCGATCCGGACGAGGCCCGGCGCCGCCTCGCCGACCTGGTGCGCGCGGCCACCCACCGCTACGCGACGCACGGCCACGGCGAGGAGACGATGCTGGTCCACGCGGCCACCGCACCCAACGCCGTACTGCGTACGCTGCCCGCCCTGCCCCGCGCCCTGTGGGCGCCCAGCCTGCAGGCGGCCTGGACGGCGTCCGCGGCGGTGACCGCGATGTACGCCCCGGACGCCCCGGTCATGTACGAGCCTCAGGGCACCTTCACCGCCGGCGATGTGATCGACCAGGCGCTCGCCCACGGCGACGAACACGTCATCAAACTGACCGACACGGCCCTCGACGTGGGCGACGAACGCGCCCACGCCGCGGCCCTGCGCGCCGTCGAACTCAGCGAGCCGCTCGGCCGGTGACGCCGGTCAGGGTGGCGTAGACGATCACGTTGTCGGCGTAGCGGCGGTCGGCCTCGGAGTAGGTGCCGCCGCAGGTGATCAGGCGCAGGCCCGCGTGGTCGATGTTGCGGTAGACCTCGACGGTGGGGAAGCGGTCCTTGGGGTGTACGGCGATCCGGTCCACCGTGAAGCGGGCCGTGCGGCCGTCCGCTCGGCGTACGTCGACGCGGTCGCCCGGGGAGACTTCGGCGAGCTCGAAGAACACGGCCGGGTCGCCGTCCCAGGTGACGTGCCCGGCGATCACGGACGGGCCGAGCGCGCCGGGGGTGGGGCCGGGCCGGTACCAGCCGGCCTTGTCCGGATCGCGCGGAGTCTGCATCGCGCGCCCCTTGCCGAGGCCGAGCCTCTCCAGGGACGAGGCCACCCCGAGGGAGGGGATGGAGATGCTCAACGGGCGGGAGGCGGGCAGGGGTTGGGCGGCCTTCCCGCCCGGGCGGGAGGACGGGGACGAGCCGGCTCCGCCCGGGCTGGCTCCGCCCGGTGCCGCGGAGCCGTCCACGGACCCGCCCGGGCCGCCC
>NZ_QUAK01000015.1 GCF_003429565.1 Streptomyces triticagri | reverse complement strand
GTTTTGCCCTGGACGGGCCGTGTCCTCAAGCGCCGGACGGGCTGAGTTTTGCCCTGGACGGGCCGTGTCCTCAAGCGCCGGACCGATTGAGATTTGCCCTGGACGGGCCGTGTCCTCAAGCGCCGGACCGGCTGAGATTTGCCCTGGACGGGCCGAAAGATGTCCTCAAACGCCGGACGGGCTGCGGGTGCCGGACGGGCTGAAGGTGCTGCCGGACAGGCTGAAGATGCCGGACGGGCTGGGGCACTGCCCCACGAGCTGCGGCGCTGCCCCACAGGCTGAGGGTCGACGGGTGTCAAGGGTTCGACCCCGTATCTGCCAGGCGATGGATCGCGGAAAGGGGGACGGGTAGCCAGGACGGCCGGTGGCGGGATTCGTACAGGACCTCGTAGATCGCCTTGTCCGTCTCGTACGCACGAAGCAGCACCGGATCAGCCCGCGGATCACGGCCGGAGGCCGAGCCGTAGCCGTCGCAGAAGCCCTCCCGGCAGGCCCGTTCCCACCTGGAGGCCGTGCGGCCGAGCGCCCGCGCCGCGTAGTCGAACGACCGCAGCATCCCCGCCACATCCCGCACCGGCGGATGCGCCCGCCGCCGCTCGGCCAGCGGACGGGCCGGCTCGCCCTCGAAGTCGACCAGCGACCAGTGCCCCGTGGCGGACGCCCGCAGACACTGGCCCAGATGCAGATCGCCGTGCACCCGCTGGGCGGGCCCCAGCCCGCCCGGCAGTTGTGCCAGCTCGCGGAAGACCGCACCGAGACCGTCCGCGTACGGCCGCAGCGCCGGCACCACCGCGGCCGCCGCCGCGAGCCGGCCCAGCATCGCGTCCGCGACCGCTGCCGTCTGCGCCCGGCCGAGCGTCACCGAGGGCAGCGCCTCGGCCAGCGACAGATGCACCTCGGCGGTGGCCCTGCCGAGTTCCCGGGCCTCCGCGGCGAAGTCCCGGCCCGCGGCCAGCGTGCCGAGCGCCAGCTCCCAGCCGTCGGCCGCGCCCGCCAGAAACGGCTGCAGCACCCCGAGGACATACGGCTCGCCCTCCGTGGACCCGCCCCCGCCGTACCAGGCGACCGGCCGCTGCACCCGGGTGCAGCCCGCCGCGGCGAGCGCAAGGGGCAGCTCCACATCCGGCTGTACCCCCGGCACCACCCGCCGGAACACCTTGAGGATGAACCTTTCTCCGTACACGAGCGAGGAGTTGGACTGCTCGACACCGAGCGCACGGGCCGCGAGCCCGGCAGGGATGTCCGTGTCGGGGTCCCGCTCGAAGTGCAGATCGCCGAGCGAGCCGCGGGTGCGCAGCCGCTCGAGGAGGACCTGGGCGAGCCGTGGATCGCCGAGCGCGTCATACACGGCGAGCCCCGCGAGCGGCCCGGTCGGCGGCCGACCCACCAGCGCGGGCGCGAGCCGCGGCGGCAGCACCTGCCGTACGCCGAGCAGCAGTTGGTAGCAGTCGCCGTCCGACGGTGCCGCCGCGTCGGGCGGTGCGGTGCGGGCCCGTACCAGCAGGTGGAGCAGCCCCGGAGCGGCGCCGGGCGGCAGCATCTCGGTCACCGACACCAGACCGAAGCCGGTGACCGGGCTGCCCTTCCCGGCGAACCACCGCTGCCGCGGCAGCCATCGGGCGAGCAGCGGCCCGAGGGAGGTGAGGAGTTCTTCGCCGGACGTCCCGGCCGCGCAGCCGGGCCTCGTCGTGGCTTCCGACATGACGTCACTCCTTCCGCTATGCCGTGTCCCGGCGCAGCCGGAACCAGTAGAAACCGTGCCCCGCGAGGGTGAGCAGATACGGCAGCTCACCGATGGCCGGAAAGCGCACCCCACCGATCAGCTCCACCGGATGCCGCCCGTCGTACGCCCGCAGATCGAGCTCCGTGGGCTGCGGGAACCGCGAGAAGTTGTGCACGCACAGGACCACGTCGTCCTCGCCGTGCCGGCGCTTCGGCGCCTCCCGCAGGAAGGCGAGCACCGCCGGGTTGGATGAGGGCAGTTCGGTGTAACTGCCGAGCCCGAACGCCTCGTTCTGCTTGCGGATCTCGATCATCCGGCGGGTCCAGTGGAGCAGCGAGGACGGCGTCGACATCGCCGCCTCCACATTGGTCACCTGGTAGCCGTAGACCGGATCCATGATCGTCGGCAGCGTGAGCCGGCCCGGGTCGCAGGACGAGAAGCCCGCATTGCGGTCCGGGGTCCACTGCATCGGGGTGCGCACCGCGTCCCGGTCGCCGAGCCAGATGTTGTCGCCCATGCCGATCTCGTCGCCGTAGTACAGGATCGGTGAGCCGGGCAGCGACAGGAGCAGGGCCGTGAACAGCTCGATCTGGTTGCGGTCGTTGTCCAGGAGCGGGGCGAGCCTTCGGCGGATGCCGATATTGGCCCGCATCCGCGGGTCCTTGGCGTACTCCGCGTACATGTAGTCGCGTTCCTCGTCGGTGACCATCTCCAGGGTCAGCTCGTCGTGGTTGCGCAGGAAGATGCCCCACTGGCAGCCGGACGGGATGGGCGGGGTCTTCGCCAGGATCTCCGAGACCGGGTGCCGGGATTCGCGCCGTACCGCCATGAAGATCCGCGGCATCACCGGGAAGTGGAACGCCATATGGCACTCGTCGCCGCCCACCGCGTAGTCGCCGAAGTAGTCGACGACGTCCTCCGGCCACTGATTCGCCTCCGCGAGCAGCACCGTGTCCGGATAGTGCGCGTCGATCTCGGCGCGCAGGCGCTTGAGGAAGGCGTGCGAGCGCGGCAGATTCTCGCAGTTGGTGCCCTCCTCGGCGTACAGGTACGGCACCGCGTCCAGGCGGAAGCCGTCGATGCCGAGGTCGAGCCAGAACCGCAGCGCGGAGATGATCTCGTCCTGCACGGCCGGGTTCTCGTAGTTGAGGTCCGGCTGGTGGGAGAAGAAGCGGTGCCAGTAGTACTGGCCGCGGACCGGGTCGAAGGTCCAGTTGGAGGTCTCGGTGTCGACGAAGATGATCCGGGCGTCCTGGTACTGCTTGTCGTCGTCCGCCCAGACGTAGTAGTCGCCGTACGGGCCGTGCGGATCGCGCCGGGACTCCTGGAACCAGTCGTGCTGATCGCTGGTGTGGTTCACCACGAAGTCGATGATCACCCGCATGCCGCGCTGGTGCGCCGCGTCCACGAACTCCACGAAGTCCGCCAGATCGCCGAACTCCGGCAGCACGGCCGTGTAGTTCGAGACGTCGTACCCGCCGTCGCGCAGCGGTGATGCGAAGAACGGCGGCAGCCAGAGGCAGTCCACGCCGAGCCACTGCAGATAGTCCAGCTTCGCGGTGATGCCCCTGAGGTCACCGACCCCGTCGCCGTTGCTGTCCTGGAAGGAGCGGACGAGGACCTCGTAGAAGACGGCCCGTTTGAACCAGTCGGGGTCGCGGTCCTTGGCCGGGGTGTCCTCGAAGGTGTCCGGCACAGGTTCGTTGACGATCATGATGTGGGTGACCCCTCGTGGCTCGCGGTAGGTGAGGACGGTCGCAGGACGGTCAGAAGGTGGCCGGGGGTACGACTCGGGTCGAGCCGCACGTAGTTGGTCCTGCCCCAGTGGTAGGTCTCGCCGGAGAGCTCGTCGTGCACCGTCAGCCGCTCGTCGGGTGCCATGCCGAGTTCCGCGGTGTCCAACGAGACGGTCGTCTCCCGGGTGTGGTGTGGATCAAGGTTCACCACCACCAGGACGACACTGTCCCCCTGCCGCTTCGAGTACGCGAGCACCGCGTCGTCGTCCGCGTGGTGGAAGTGCAGATTGCGCAGCCGGCGCAGTGCGGGGCTGATCCGTCTGACCCGGTTGAGGGTGGTGATCAGCGGCGCGAGCGAGCGGCCCTCGTGCTCGGCCGCCGCCCAGTCGCGGGGCCGCAGTTCGTACTTCTCGGAGTCCAGGTACTCCTCGCTGCCGGGCTTGAGCGGGGTGTTCTCGCACAGCTCGTAGCCGCTGTAGACACCCCAGGTGGGGGAGAGGGTGGCGGCCAGGAGCGCCCGGGCGGCGAAGGCGGGGCGGCCGCCCTCCTGGAGGTAGGCGTGCAGGATGTCCGGGGTGTTCACAAAGAGGTTCGGGCGCATCACATGCGCGGACTCGTGGGCGAGCTCGGTGGCGTAATCGGTCAGTTCCTGCTTGGAGTTGCGCCAGGTGAAGTACGTGTACGACTGCTGGAAGCCGATCTCGGCGAGCAGCCGCATCATGGCCGGCCGGGTGAACGCCTCGGCCAGGAAGATCACATCGGGGTCGGTGCGGCGGATGTCGCCGAGCACCCGCTCCCAGAAGACCACCGGCTTGGTGTGCGGATTGTCCACCCGGAAGATCCGCACACCGTGCGCCATCCAGAACCGCAGCAGCCGCGCCGCCTCGGCGACCAGGCCGTCCATGTCGCGGTCGAAGGCGATCGGGTAGATGTCCTGGTACTTCTTCGGCGGGTTCTCCGCGTACGCGATGGTGCCGTCCGCCCGGTGGTGGAACCACTCGGGGTGCTTGTCCACCCACGGGTGGTCGGGGGAGCACTGCAGCGCGAAGTCCAGGGCGATCTCGAGGCCGAGCCCCGTGGCGGTACGGACGAACGCGTCGAAGTCGTCGAGCGTGCCGAGATCCGGGTGGACGGCGTCGTGCCCGCCCTCCGGTGAGCCGATCGCCCAGGGCACGCCCACGTCGTACTCGCCGGGCCTGAGCGAGTTGTTGCGGCCCTTGCGGAAGGTGGTGCCGATGGGGTGGACCGGCGGCAGATACACCACGTCGAAGCCCATCCCGGCGATCGCGGGCAGTCGCTCGGCGGCCGTCGCGAAGGTGCCGGAGACCGGCGGCTCGCCCTCGCGGACCACGGCGCCCTCGGAGCGCGGGAAGAACTCGTACCAGGAGCCGATCAGGGCCCGTGGGCGCTCCACCAGCAGGGGCAACGGGTGGGATGCGGTGAGCAGTTCACGCAGCGGACTGTTCTCCAGCGCCTGCCCGGTGGNCTCGTACCAGGAGCCGATCAGGGCCCGTGGGCGCTCCACCAGCAGGGGCAACGGGTGGGATGCGGTGAGCAGTTCACGCAGCGGACTGTTCTCCAGCGCCTGCCCGGTGGCCGGGGTGCGGGCCGCCGCGAGGCGGGCGGCGGGCGCCATGGAGCTGTCCCGCAGCCTGGCCGCGGAGGCGAGCAGGGCGCGGCGGTCGGGGCCCGGCGGCAGACCGGTGGCGGCGCGGTGGTGCAGCTCGGCGCCCTCCTGCAGCACCAGGTCGGTGTCGATGCCGGCCGGGATCTTGATGTCCGCGTGCTGCTGCCAGGTGGCCAGCGGGTCGCTCCATGCCTCGACGGTGTACGTCCAGTCGCCCTCCGCGTCGGGGGTGACCTCGGCGCCCCAGCGGTCGGTGCCGGGGGCCAGTTCGCGCATCGGGACGAGCGGCCGGGGCAGGCCGTCCGGGCCGTGCAGCACGACGCCGGCGGCCACGGAGTCGTGGCCCTCGCGGAAGACGGTGGCGCGGATCGGGACGGTCTCGCCGGTCACGCACTTCGCGGGGCGGCGCCCGCAGTCGACGAGGGGGGAGACGTCCAGGACGGGGATGCGGCCGACAGTTGGGTTCACGACGTCACCTTCGGTGGGGAGTCCGCCGGGTGTGGTGTACCGGAGGAGGCTCCCCCGTGCCTTCGCTGGGCAATCCGGCGCTTTGTTACCTACTAGCGCGTAAGGATGCAGACAAGACGCCGCGCGAGCCCACCGGGGCCGAACGGGTGAGTTGTCCCCGAACCACCCCCTCCCCAGGAACTCCTCAATCGCCGGAGGGGCTCCAAATGGAGCCCCTCCGGCGATTGAGGAGAAGAAACGGTGAAAGGGCGGGGCTGGGGCAAAAAACGGGGCGGGCGAGACCGAAGAATCGGCCGCGCCCGCCCCGAAGGGAAGAGGGACTTACTTCACGTTGACCCCGGCCCAGGCCCGGTCCGTGGCCTGGAACTCCTCGGAGTCCGCCCCGTAGAGATCCGTCGCCGCATCCAGCGTCGCCTGCCGCGCATCCGCGTAGTCCGTCGTCGACGTCATGTACGTCGTCAGCGCCTTGAACCAGATCTGCTCGGCCTTGTCCCGCCCGATCCCCGTGACGGGCTCACCGTCCGCGGTCGGCGAGTCGTACTCGACCCCGTTGATCTCCTTCTTCCCGCTGCCCTCGGAGAGCAGGTAGAAGAAGTGGTTCGCGACACCGGACGAGTAGTGCACATCGATGCCGCCGATGCCCTCGTACCAGTCGTCCTTGGACGCACCGTCCTTGCTCGGCTGGTCCATGTACCGCAGCGGCGTGCCGTCGCCGTTGATGTCGATCTCCTCGCCGATGAAGTAGTCACCGACGTCCTCCGGGTTGTCCGCGTTGAACTCGACCGCGGTGCCGAAGATGTCCGAAGTGGCCTCGTTGAGACCGCCGGACTCGCCGCTGTAGATCAGGCCCGCGGTGTGCGAGGTGACGCCGTGGGTCATCTCGTGGGCGGCCACGTCGATCGAGGTGAGCGGGTTGGCGTTGCCCGCGCCGTCTCCGTACGTCATGCAGAAGCAGCTGTCGTCCCAGAAGGCGTTGACGTAGTTGTCGCCGTAGTGGACGCGCGAGTACGCCGCCTCGCCGTCGCCCTTGATGCCCTCGCGGCCGTGCACGTTCTTGTAGTAGTCCCAGGTCACGGCTGCGCCGTAGTGGGCGTCCGCGCCGGCCGTCTCGGGGTCCTGCGCGGTGCCGTCGCCCCACTCGTCGTCGTCGGCGGAGAACAGGGTGCCCGTGCCGGACGTGCCGTTCTCCAGGTTGAACGTCTGGTGGCCGCCGCGGTCGTTGTCGGTGAGCGTGAAGGAGCCGCCCTCCTCGGCGGTGCTCAGCTCCACGTCGCCGGAGTACGTGGTGTGGCCCTGACCGCTGTGCACGGCGTCCCACTCGTAGAGCTTGTCGCCGGTGCGGGCGTCGGTGACGGTGTGCAGCTCGCTCGGCGTGCCGTCCTTCTCGGTGCTCTTCCTGACCTGCTCGTACGCGAGCTTCGGGGTGCCGTCGGCGGCCCAGACGACCTTGCGGGCGCCCTTCGGGGCGGCCTTGGCGGCGCCGGTGGTGTTCACTGCGATCTTCTTGCTCGTGGCGCGCGTCGCGCCCTTGTACGCACCGGACTTGGCGGTGTGCACGACCAGGTCGCCACCGAGGACGGGCAGCGAGTCGTAGGTGCGCTCGTAGCGGGTGTGGGTGGTGCCGTCGCGGTCCTTGACCACGTCGCGCACGACGAGCTTCTCCTTGGCGCCGAGGCCGAGCGCCTCGGCGGTCTCCGCCCGCACGGAGTCGGCGTCGCGCAGCAGTTCGGCGCGCTGGGATGCGGAGAGGGCGGACGGCGCCGAGCCGGGGGTGGGCTCCGCGGACGGCTGGGCGGTGGCTCCGGTGCTCAGTCCGGCGGCGAGCAGGGCCGCGGCGGCGACGGCGGTGGACAGGGTCGCGACGGGGCGCGAGAAGTGGGGCGACACGCAAGACTCCCTGGGCTGTTGTGGGGGGTCCGGCCACGCGGTGCGGCGGCCGGGCCTGGAAGCGTCGGTGCGGTGTGCGGGTGCGTGGTGGTGCCGTGGTGGTGCTTCGGTGCGGTGTGCGCCGGTGTTGTTGTGGCGCTTCGGGGCGCACGGTTGTGCGGTGGGGCGTACGGGTGTTCCGTGCGGGGGAAGAGTGCCACTAAGGCTGCGTACATGTCAGGAGGGCGAACGCAGGTTGGCCGGAAATGGTCCGTTGACCGACGTCGCGGGTCCGTTATGCGGAGATCTGCTGTCCGGGCGCGGGTCGCCAACTGGCTCCGACGGCAGTCTGGTTCAGGTCTTCGGTCCTTTTGCCTTGCGGCGGACCGCCGCCGGGTCGAGGCGCCTCCCGCCGATCCACATCGGCACCTTCGACAGCGTCCCCACGAGGAAGAATCCCAGGACGCCCACGACCAGGGCCGTCACTCCCCACCTGGTGTACGCGTCGTCCATCGCCAGTCCGTACGAGGTCAGCAGGATACCGGCGAAGAGCACGACGCCCGGGATCCAGCCGTGCCGGTGGATCGCGAGACCGCCCAGCACACAGCCGGCCAACAGCGGCCCGAGCACGGCGAGTCCGCCCGCCACACCGGCCGCGATCAGCGGGATCCAGGCCAGCATCCAGCGCCCGTCGTCCTCGGGGACCTCGCCGTCGAGCGTGCCGCCGACCGCGAGGCCGATGCCCGCGAGGACCGCGGCCGCCGCGACCCCGATCACGATGATCTTCGTGAGCCGGCTCTCCCAGCGCTTGATGAAATCGGGGCTGAAACGGTACGGGTTCGGCGCACCGGAATTCGGGCCACGGCCCGACCGGCCTCGGGGCGATGAGGTCATGCCAGGAGGTTATGTGCCTGCATCGTGCGGGTGGGCGGCGGCCCCGGGATCGTTGTGCGGTGGTGCCGGTCGTGCCGGTGGTGCCGGTCGGCCGGATCGGTTCGCTCCGTCCGCCCTTCCCGGTCGTACGGGCAGCAGGGCGGCCGGGACGAGGCCGAGGGCGGTCACACCGGCGAGGACCAGGTAGGCGGGGCCCGCCGTCGAGGCGTCCGGCGCCGCGGCCGATGCCATGTCCGGCGCGTGGACGCCCGCCGAGGCCGACGGCATCAGGCCGGACGCGATGGCGATGCCGAGCGCCGGGCCGATGTTCATGGCGGTCTGCTTGAGCCCGCCGACCACCCCGGCGTATCCGGGCGGCGCGTCGCCGACCACGGTGCCGGTGGCGGTGACCATCACGGTGGCGAAGCCCGCGCCGAGCGCAGCGAACATGGCGCCGGTGACCGGCCACGGGGTGCCGGGACCGAGCCGGGCCAGCGACAGGACCGCGACGACGACGAGGAGTTGACCGGCCAGGGCCGTCCGGCGCGCCCCGAACCGCCCGAGCGCCGCGCCCGCCGCCGGCGCTCCGAGCACCATGAGCACGGTCATCGGCAGCACATGCAGCGCGGTCTCCGACGGGCCGAGCCCGAGCACCCCCTGGAAGTGGAAAGTGGCCGCGAACAGTGCCCCGAACATCCCGCCCGAGGTCACGAGCAGCATCGCCGTCGAGGCGGTCACCGGTACCGAACGCGCCACCTCCGCGGGCACGATCGGCTGCGCGGCGCGGCGCTCGTGGCGACCGAAGAGCGCGGCGAGAGCGCCGGCGGCGACAAGGCCGCACACCGTGCGCGCACTCGTCCAGGCGTGCTCCGGCACTCCCGCCAGGGCGTGCACGCCGGCGGCCAGCGCCGTCGTGAGCAGGGCCGCGCCGACCACGTCGAGCCGCTCCGCGCGCGCCTCGTGCGGCCGTACGGGCACCCGGACCGCCAGGGTGAGGCCCGCGATCGCCAGCGCCACCGGGATGTTGACCACGAAGACGGCGCGCCAGCCGAACTGGTCGACCAGCACGCCGCCGAGCAGCGGGCCCGCCCCGGCGGCGACTCCGATCACCCCGGTACGGACGGCGATCGCTCCCGCCAGGCGCTCCGCGGGATACGCGAGCTGCAGCAGCGCCAGGGTCGCGGGTTGCAGCAGTGCGCCGAACACGCCCTGCAGCACGCGCAGTCCGACCACCCAGCCGATCCCGGGAGCGAGCGCGATGCCGGCGGACGCGGCGGCGAAGCCGAGGGAGCCGACCACCAGCAGGCGTGGATGCCCGTACCGGTCGCCGAGGCGTCCGGCGATGACCAGGAGCGCCGCCACGGCGAGCAGATAGCCGGTGCTCGTCCACTGCACCTGGCCGACGGTCGCACCGAGTTCATGCCCCAGGCTCGGCTGGGCGACGAGCAGCACGGTGCCGTCGAGCGCGACGATGCCGGCGCCCGCGGCGCCGGCCGCCAGGGCCGCACGGGGGCGGGTGCCGGGTGCGGTGGGTGCGGTGGTGCTCCGGAGGCCGGCGGTCACGGGGCGACCCGGCCGAGGTGGGCGTCGAGGGCGGCCGTGATCATGCGGTCGAGCGCGGCGGGGAGATCGGGGGCGGAGGCATCCGCGGCCGGCTGGTCCAACTGCTCCTCCCCGAGCGCGAGTTGCAGGCTGCCCCAGGTCCAGAGCTGGGCGATGCCGTGCAGATTGGCCCAGAGCGCGGCGGCCGTCGCCGCGGCATCGGGCAGCTGCTCCGCGCCCGATGCCGGCCGCTCGGCATGGTCCTTGTCCACCAGATCCACGAGCTGCGCGAACAGCGGCAGAGTCACCTCACGCAGCTGCGGCGCGGCGGGTGACTGCGGCGCTTCGGGTGCCTCCGGGGCCCGCTCGCTGTTCAGCAGGTCGTGCCGGAACATCAGCTCGAACATCCGGCGGTGCGTCAGCGCGTAGCCCACGTACACCCTTGCCAGCGCCCGGAGTCGAGCGCGTGCCGAGGCCGGTGCGGACAGTGCGGGGGCGAGGCGGGAGGCGAGGTCGGCGAAGCCGCGGCGGGCGATCGCGGAGAGCAGCGCCTGGTGGGTGGGGAAGTACCGGCGCGGAGCGCCGTGCGACACCCCTGCGCGCCGTGCGATCTCCCGCAGCCCGAGCGAGGCGGTGCCCTCCGTCATCACCAGCTGCACCCCGGCCTCGACCAGCCTCTCCCGCAGGGAGACTGCACGCTCTTCGCGCCCCATGGGGTCCCCGTACTCCACACCCTCCACGTCATCCATAGACAGTGTCTACCACTTCGCCGTAGACACTGTCTACGTCGCGCTGGAGTCCCTGCCCACCCATGTGCACGCCGCGGTCGGCGTCACCGGCACCCCCGAGGGCCCCTTCGACACCGTCGTGATGGGCCGCGGCACCTACGAACCGGGCCTGAAGGAGGTGCGGGCGCTCAAGGCCGAGCAGGGCGGCGGCATCTGGCTCGCGGGCGACTCGCCGCCGCACAGCTGCCGGAGATCGACCGCCTAGTTGTGAAGATCTACCCGTTCGTGCGCGGGCCCGGCATCGACCTCTTCGCCGGGCCGGTCACCCCGACCCACCTCACCCGCACCGACACCCAGGTCGTCGGGAGCGGCGGCACGGTCGTGGCGACCTATACGCGGGTCTGAACGTGGCGGTGGCCCCGCCCCGAGGAGTGCTCGGGGTGGGGCCACCGCGGGGCCGCCGGGGCGGCGGGCGTCACTCGATGCCCAACTCCTCGTACGACTTGTCGAGTTGGTTCTGTGCGACCTTCTTGCGTACCGCGAACCAGCCGACGACCATCGCCGCGGCGATCACCGGGATCAGGTACAGGGTGCGGCGGCCGATCTCCGGGTCCTGCCACATCAGGACGAGCACGGTCAGCAGGAAGGCGATCGTGACGATCTCGGTGACCGGGCTGCCGGGGAGACGGAACTTCGGGCGTTCGATCAGGCCTTGCCGGCTGCGGCGGGCGAACGCCAGGTGGCACACCATGATCGTGACCCAGGTCGAGATGATGCCGAGCGAGGCCACATTGAGGACGATCTCGAAGGCCTTCTCCGGCATCAGGAAGTTCAGGCCGACGCCCGCGACGCACACCGCGGAGGTGAGCACGATGCCGCCGTAGGGCACCTTGGACCGGTTCATCCTGGCCGTGAACTTCGGCGCCGAACCGGCCATGGCCATCGAGCGCAGGATGCGACCGGTGGAGTACAGGCCGGAGTTCAGGGACGACATCGCGGCGGTGAGGACCACGAGGTTCATCACGTCGCCCGCGGCCGGTACGCCGATCCTGGAGAGCACGGTGACGAACGGGCTCTCGTCGCCCGAGTACATCGAGCCGGGCAGCAGCAGCGCGAGCAGCACGACCGAGCCCACGTAGAAGAGGCCGACCCGCCACATGATCGAGTTCACCGCGCGCGGGACGACCTTCTGCGGTTCGGCGGTCTCGCCGGCCGCGACGCCGACCAGCTCGAGCGAGGCGTACGCGAAGACGACACCCTGCATCACGATGACCACCGGGAGCACACCCGCGGGGAACCAGCCGCCGTTGTCGGTGATCACATGCAGGCCGGGGGTCTCGCCGCCGACGGGCTGCTGCGTGACGAGCAGGAAGATGCCGATGAGCATGAACGCGACCAGCGCCGCGACCTTGATGATCGAGAACCAGAACTCCAGCTCACCGAAGATCTTCACCGAGATCAGATTCACGACCAGCACGACCGCCAGCGCGATCAGCGCGAGCACCCACTGCGGGATGTCGGTGAAGAGGCTCCAGTAGTGCGTGTAGAGCGCGATCGCCGTGATGTCCGCGATGCCCGTGGTCGACCAGTTGAGGAAGTACGCCCAGCCGGCGACGAAGGCGCCCTTCTCGCCGAGGAACTCGCGCGCGTACGACACGAAGGAACCGGACGAGGGCCGGTAGACGACCAGTTCGCCGAGGGCGCGGACGACGAAGAAGGCGAAGACGCCGCAGACGAGATAGGCGAGCGCGAGGCCCGGTCCCGCCGAGTTGAGGCGCCCTCCGGCGCCCAGGAAGAGGCCCGTACCGATCGCACCACCGATGGCGATCATGTTGATGTGGCGCGCCTTGAGGTCCTTGCTGTAACCGGAGTCGCCGGCGTCCGCGGGGGCCTGGGCGGCAGTTGTGCGGGATGCGGCCTCGGCCGTCGTGACGGCGTCCTTGCTCACGGGTGGATCTGCTCTCTCGAGGGGATGTGCCGTGGCCCGTACCTCCACCTGACATCGATGCGGGACCACGCGACGCGAGACCACTCGGGACGGACCGACGGGACACCTTCACCCGCGACTCCCCGATCATGTCGTGGTGGAGATCACATCGCGCTGTATCTCACATGCTGGTCGGGGGCTTGCGGCGATCCGGGACGCGGGTGTCGCGCGCTGCGCGTGCGGCCGGGGCACCCCGGTGCACACCTGCCGGCGACCGTGCGAGTCGGCGCACCCGTCAGCGCGTCGCGTCGGCCGCCCGGCGCAGGGCGGCCGACGCATCGCCGACGATCGGATCGCCGTGGCCGAAGGCCGCGGTGTCGACCTTCAGGCCCGCAAGGCGGTGCAGCGACGCGACGGCCCGGGCGCGGTCGGTGTTGAAGACGCCGAGCATGGTCCGGCCGACGTTGGCGACCGCGTCACCGGTGAACAGGACGCCGAGTCCGGGCAGTTGGACCGCGATCGACCCGTCCGTGTGCCCGGGCACCGCGACCACCACCGCGCCGCCGCCGAACGCCAGCACATCGCCGTCCTCCACCTCCCGGTCGACCGGGCACGGCGGAGCCGGCGGCAGGGGCGGCAGCGACTCCTTGATCGGCACCTCGAACTCCTCGAGGACCGGCGGTGCTCCCGCCGCCTCGCCCCGGATCACCGGAGCCTCGAGGCGGTGCGCCACCACCTCCGCGCCGTGCCGGGCGGCCAGTTCGGCGGCCGAGCCGGTGTGGTCCTCGTGCCAGTGCGTCAGAACGATCCGCTGCAGCCGGCCGTCGAGCACGCTCTCGATCTCCGCGGCGGCGTCGGCCGTACCGGCGTCGATCAGGGTCAGGTCTTCGCCGTCCCGCCACAGGTAGGCCGTCCCCACTGGGAACCGGAGCATGCGCAGCGAGGGCAGGGTCTCGATCACATCCATCCCAGCACTCTGTCCGGCCGGGCAGGCGGCCGCGCGGCGGTTCGCCGACGGCTCAACCCCCGCTCACCCCGCCAGGCTGTCCCGCCAGGCCCGGTGGAGGTCGGCGAAGTGGCCCGTGGCGGCGATGAGTTCGGCAGGGGAGCCGTCCTCCACGACGCGGCCGTCGGCCATCACCAGGACCCGGTCGGCGATCTCGACGGTGGACAGGCGGTGTGCGATCACCACCGCCGTACGTCCGCGCAGCACCGTGTGCATCGCCTGCTGCACCGCCCGCTCGCCCGGGATGTCGAGCGAACTGGTCGCCTCGTCGAGGATCAGTACCGCGGGATCCGCGAGCAGCGCCCGCGCGAAGGCCACCAACTGCCGTTGGCCGGCCGAGATCCGGCCGCCGCGCTTGCGGACGTCCGTGTCGTAGCCGTCCGGCAGGGCGCTGATGAAATCGTGCGCGCCGATCGCCTTCGCCGCACGCTCGATCTCCTCGCGGTCCGCCTCCGGGCGACCGATCGCGATGTTGTCGGCGACCGTGCCGGAGAACAGGAAGGCCTCCTGGGTCACCATCACCACGCCGCGGCGCAGTTCGGGCACCGGCAGGTCGCGCAGGTCGGTGCCGTCGAGCAGGACGCGGCCGCCCGTGGGGTCGTAGAAGCGGGCGAGCAGCTTGGCGAGGGTCGACTTGCCGGCGCCGGTGGAGCCCACCACGGCGACCGTCTGCCCGGCCGGGATCGTCAGGCCGAAGCGCGGCAGGATCTCGCCGCCCGTGCGGTACGCGAACGAGACGTCCTCGAACTCGACCGTACGGCCCGGGTGTTCGGACGCGAGCGCGGGCAGCGACAGCGCGACCTCGGGCTCCGGCACGGTCGGCGTCTGGGCGAGCAGACCGGCGATCTTCTCCAGCGATGCGGCCGCGGACTGGTACGAGTTCAGGAACATGCCGAGCCGGTCGATCGGGTCGTACAGCCGCCGCAGATACAGCACGGCCGCCGCGAGCACGCCGAGCGCGAGCGTGCCGCCCGCCACCCGGTACGCGCCCCACAGGACGATGCCGGCCACCGCCGTGTTCGCCACCAGGCGGGAGCCGACCACATAGCGGGCCATCTCGAGGAGGGCGTCGCCGTTGGTGCGCTCGTGGCGGTGGTTCAGGACCTCGAACTCCGCGGCGTTTGCCCGCTCGCGGCGGAAGGCCTGGACCGGACGGATGCCGTTCATCGTCTCGGCGAACTTCACGATCACCGCCGCGATCGCCGTCGACCTGCGCCGGAAGACGCGCCCCGCGCGCCGCTGGTAGAGGCGTACGAGCAGATACAGCGGTACGAACGAGGCCACCGCGACCGCGCCGAGCCCGAGGTCGAGCCAGAGCAGCATCGCCGAGATGTACACGAACGACAGGAGGACCGTGATCAGCTCCTGCAGCCCCTCGGAGAGCAGCTCCCGCAGTGACTCGACGTCCGTGGTGGCGCGGGAGATCAGCCGGCCCGAGGTGTAGCGCTCGTGGAAGTCCACGGAGAGCGCCTGCGCCTGGCGGAAGATGCGGCCGCGCAGGTCGAGCAGGACGTCCTGGTTGACGCGGGCGGCGGCGCGGATGAAGCCGTACTGCAGGACGCCGGCCGCGAGCGACAGCGCGGCGAAGGCGACGCCGACGGCGATCAGCGGGCCGTGGTCGCCGGCGCGGAGTGCGGGCACCGCGCGGTCGATGGCGTACGCGACGAGCAGCGGGCCCGCCTGGACCGCGGCCTGCTGCAGCAGGAGCAGCAGGGCGGCGAACGCGACGCGGCCGCGCATCGGGGCGAGCAGCGAGCGCAGCAGGGCGCCGGTCGCGCCCGGGGGTGTGGGAAGTGCGTCCTGGTCGAAGGGGTCGTCGGATTCGCGTCTGCGGGCGTCGTCGTGCGGGGCGTCCTCGTATGCGGCGTCCTCGTGCGGGAGTTGGGCGGCGACATGTTCCTCGGTGGGCGGCCGCTGCTCGGTCCGGTCGTCGGGACCTGAGCCGGGGGAGGCGGCGCTGGAGCCGGAGAGCTGGGTGGTCATCGGGTGCGTGCCTCCTGGCCGGTGGTCGTCGGGCCCTGCTCGGGTGCGTCGCCGCCCTCGCCGGACATCAGCCAGGCGTACTCCGCGCTGGTGCGCAGCAGTTCCTGGTGGGTGCCGACCGCGGTGATACGGCCGCCGGAGAGCAGCGCCACACGGTCGGCGAGCAGCACGGTGGACGGCCGGTGCGCCACGACCAGGGCCGTGGTGTCGGAGAGGACGCGCCGCAGCGCCGCCTCCACCAGGGCTTCGGTGTGCACGTCGAGCGCGGACAGCGGATCGTCGAGCACCAGGAACGGCGGCCGTCCGACCACCGCGCGGGCCAGGGCGAGGCGCTGGCGCTGACCGCCGGACAGGCTCAGGCCCTGCTCGCCGACCTGGGTGTCCGCGCCCTGCGGCAGGTCGTGCACGAAGTCGGCCTGGGCGACGGAGAGTGCGCGGTCCAGATCCTCCGCGTCCGCGTCCGGGCCCGCGCCCATCAGGACGTTCTCCCCGACCGTGGCGGAGAACAGGGTCGGCTCCTCGAACGCCACCGCGACCAGTGCGCGCAGCCGCGCGCGGTCCATCGCGGTGATGTCCTCGCCGTCCAGCGTGATCCGGCCACGGGTCACCTCGTGCAGCCGCGGCACCAGCGCGGTCAGCGTGGTCTTCCCCGACCCGGTGGCACCGACCAGCGCCATGGTCTCGCCGGACTCGACGTGCAGATCGACGCCGTCGAGGGCGGGTGGGCTGTCGGCGGGGGCGTCCGGATACCGAAACACGACCCGCTCGAACCGCAGCCCCCCGACGAACCCGTCACCGCACAACGGACCACCGCCGCGCCGGTCGCTGCCCTGCGGGTCGGTGTCGCGTGACGCGCTGCTGTCCTGTGCGGGGTCGCCGCCCTGCGACGGGCCGCTGTCCGGTGTCGTGCGGGCGCCTTGCAGTGCGCTGCCGCCCCGCGGGTCGCGGTCACGCCCCGAGCCGGCTGCGGGCGCCATGCCGCCGCCCTGCGATGATCGGCCGTCCTTCGGGTCGCCGCCCTGCGACCGCTCGCCGCCCTGCGACCGCTCGCCGTCCTGCGACGACCTGCCTTCCCGCGGGGCGGTGTCCCGCGATGTGGTGCCGTGCGGTGACGGGCGGTCGTGCTGCGGATCGTCGTCCCGCGGGCCGGCGTCCGGCGATCTGCCGGTGCCCCGCGGTGGGGCGGTGACCTCGGGCGCCGCGGCCGTCTCCGGGGCGGGGGCGGGCCCCGGCTCCCTGTTGTCCGGCCGGCCGGACTCCGGTTCTGCGTCCAGGACTTCGAAGTACCGCTCCGTCGCCTTCGCCGCGTCCTGGCTGATCGCGAGCAGAAAGCCGATCGACTCCACCGGCCAGCGCAGCGCCAGCGCGGTGGACAGGAACGCCACCAGCGTCCCGGCGGACAGGTCGCCGTCCGCCACCTGCACCGTGCCGAGCACGAGCGCCGCGCCGATGGCCAGTTCGGGCAGGACGACGATGGCGGCCCAGATGGACGCGAGCAGCCGGGCCTTGTGCAGTTCGGTGCCGCGCAGCGTGTGCGCGTGCCGGCGGAAGTCGCGGGCCTGCGCGCGGTGCCGGCCGAAGCCCTTGATGATCCGGATGCCGAGCACGCTCTCCTCGACGACCGTCGTCAGATCGCCGACCTGGTCCTGCGCCCGCCGCGCCACGCTCGAGTACTTCCGCTCGAAGAGCGAGCAGATCGCGATCATCGGCACGGCCGGCGCCAGGATCACCAGGCCCAGCGTCCACTCCTGGGCGAGCAGAATGATCACGCCGATCAGGATCGTCACGCCATTGACCAGGAGGAACGTCAGCGGGAAGGCGAGGAAGAGACGCAGCAGCATCAGATCCGTGGTGGCCCGCGACAGCAACTGCCCCGAGGCCCAGCGGTCGTGGAACGCCACCGGCAGGCGCTGCAGATGTCCGTACAGATGGCTGCGCATCGAGGCCTCGACGCCGGCCAGCGGCCGCGCCACCAGCCACCGCCGGAACCCGAAGAGCAGCGCCTCCGCCACTCCGATCAGGAGCAGCAGAAACGCCCCGAGCCAGACCCCGCCCGGGTCCCGGTCGGCGACCGGCCCGTCCACCAGCCACTTCAGGACCAGCGGGATGACAAGTCCCGTACTGGAGGCCAGGATCGCCACGAACGCCGCCGTGAACAGCCGCACCCGCACGGGCCGCACGAACGGCCAGAGCCGCAGCAGCGTACGCACGGCCGAGCCCCGGCCCACGGCTTCGCCGGGCGGACGGCTTTCGGACTCGGACGCGGGATCGGCGGCGTGCGCAGTGTCAGTGGACATCAGGAGCGAGCCTACGATTCACCACTGACAGCGCCCCACTGGATTTCCGGCCGGGGGCCGACCCTCGCATCAACCGATCGGCTGATGCGCGGTCGAGCGCGATGGGCGATGCCGGAGGGCCGGGCGGGCGGCCACTATTCGGAGCATGCCGAGCCAAGCGTCCAGCGCGCCCATCATCGAAGTCAGCGGCCTGACCAAGGCCTACGGCGAACGGACCGTCGTGGACGGGGTGTCGTTCGAGGTGGGCGAGGGGGAGATCTTCGGGATCCTCGGTCCGAACGGGGCCGGCAAGACGACCACCGTGGAGTGCGTCGAGGGCCTGCGCGTCCCGGACTCGGGCCGGGTGCGCGTCGCCGGGCTCGACCCCGTCGCCGACCACGACCGGGTCACCGAACTCCTCGGCTCCCAGCTGCAGGAGAGCGAACTCCAGGCCAAGATCACCGTACGGGAGGCCCTGGAGCTGTACAGCTCCTTCTACCGCACCCCCGCCGACTGGCGCCCGCTCGCCGAACGCCTCGGCCTCACCGACCGCCTCGGCGCCCGCTTCGCGAAGCTCAGCGGCGGCCAGAAGCAGCGGCTCTTCATCGCCCTCGCGCTCGTCGGCAACCCACGGGTCGTGGTGCTCGACGAGCTCACCACCGGTCTCGACCCGCGCGCCCGGCGCGACACCTGGGAGCTGATCGAGGAGGTGCGGGCCGGCGGCGTCACCGTGCTGCTCGTCACGCACTTCATGGAGGAGGCGCAGCGGCTCTGCGACCGGATCGCGGTGATCGACAAGGGCCGGATCGCCGCCCTCGACTCCCCCGAAGGGCTGATCGGCCGCGCCGCGAACCCCAGCGTGATGTCCTTCGTGCCGTCCGCGCCGCTCGACCCGGCGGAGCTTGCCGCGTTGCCCGGCGTCGGCTCGGTGGGCGACAAGCGCGGCCGCATCGAGATCACCGGCACCGACGAGACGGTCAACGCGGTCATCACCCTGCTCGTCCGCCGCGGTATCACCGCGGGCCAACTGCACGTCGTGGACGCCACGTTGGACGACGCGTTCCTGGACCTGACCGAGGAGCGGACGCCGGCGGACGAGGACGGCCGGGAAACGGCCTCCGCGGCGACCGCCTGAGCCAGAGCCACCGCCCGAGCTCGAGCCACCGCCACCGCCACCGCCACCGCCCGAGCTCGAGCCGCCGGAGTCGTAAGCCACCACGCACCCGGACCCGGACCCCATCCCACCTCACCCAGGAGACCTCCATGTCCGCCCCGACGACGACCACGCCCGCCGCCGCGGCCGCAGATCCGGGTGACCGGCGCCGCCGCCGCACCGCCTTCCTGGCCGTACTGCGCTCGGAGGCCGTGCTGTTCCGCCGGGAGCCGGCCGCGCTCTTCTGGATCCTGGCCTTCCCGACCGTCCTCATGGTGATCCTCGGCCTGATCCCCGCCTTCCGGGAGCCCGACGAGGGCCTCGGCGGCCGCCGGGTCATCGACCTGTACGTCCCCGTCGCCGTACTCCTCGGCATGATCACCGCCGGGGTGCAGGTGATGCCCGGCGTGCTCACCACCTATCGCGAGCGCGGCATCCTGCGACGGCTCTCGACGACCCCTGCTCGCCCATCCATGCTGATCGCCGCACAGGTCGTACTGCACGCCGCCGCCATCGCGCTGTCCGCGCTGCTCGTGCTCGCCGTCGGCCGGATCGCCTTCCGCGTCTCCCTGCCTGCACAGCCGGTCGGGTACGTCCTGGCCGTACTCCTCGCCTGCCTGGCCGCACTCGCCGTGGGCGCGACGATCGCCGCGCTCTGCCGCACCATCAAGATGGCGCAGGCCGTCGGCACCGTGGTCTTCTTCCCGATGATGTTCACCGCCGGGGTGTGGGCGCCGGTCGAGACCCTGCCGGAGACCTTGCGCCGCATCGTCGAGTGCACCCCGCTCGGCGCTGCGTCACAGGCCCTGAACGACGCGGCCGGCGGCGACTTCCCCGGCCTGCTGCACCTCGGCGTCACCGCCGTGTGGGTGGTCGTGCTGCTCTCGGCGGCGGCCCGCTGGTTCCGGTGGGAGTGACGACTGCGCAGGACGAGCGAGGACCGGTCATGGACGGAACCAGCGGCTGCGCCGCGAAGACGGCGGGCCTCCGCACGCAGGGCATCCTGGAGCGCATGTCCGCAGCACCAGGCGAAGGCAGCACGCACACAGCACGGGACGGCGGGGTCCCCGACAACACCGGAGACAGCACCGGACGGGGCGAAGGGCTCCGGAACTCCGACCTCACCCACGCCCTCGCCGAACGCTGGGCGTGGTTCTTCCGCTGGGGCCCGCTGTGCCTCCTGGCCGTCGGCACCTTCCTGGCCGTCGCCACCACCGGAGACCTGCACCCCCTGTCGCGCTGGCTGCTGCTCACACCGACGATCTGCGCCACCCTCGTCCTGCAGCTCTGGTGGAACCGCCGCACCCGCGCGCCACAGCCGCTGCTCGCACAGCCCGGTGCCGTGGCCGGGCAGGTCTACTTCTGGCTGCGCGCCGCCCTGGCGCTGGCGCTCACCAGCATGAACGGCTTCTACGGCGTCTTCGCCGTGATCGGATACTTCGACGCCGGGCGGCTGCTGCCCGGCTCGGTGCGCACCAGGGCCGGACTGCTCGGCACCGCCGTGATCATGGCCTGGTCCAATATGGGCGGGAAACCGGCCGAGGACGTCACGGGCTGGGTCGCCTTCGGCGGACTGCTCACCCTGCACTGCGGACTCGCCCTCTTCTTCGGCCACATCGGTGCCAAGGAGATCGAGGAGGCCGAGGAACGCGCCGCCACCATCACCGAACTCGAGCGCACCAACGCCCGCCTGGAGGCCGCGCTCGCCGAGAACGCCGGGCTGCACGCCCAACTCCTCGTCCAGGCACGGGAGGCCGGCGTCGCCGACGAACGCCGCAGGCTCGCCGCCGAGATCCACGACACCCTCGCCCAGGGGCTCACCGGCATCATCGCCCAGCTCCAGGTGGTGGCCGCCACCGAGGACCGGCGCCTGGCCCGCGAACACGTCGACCGAGCGGCCGACCTCGCCCGGCACAGCCTCGGCGAGGCCCGCCGCTCGGTGCAGAACCTCTCGCCCGTCGCGCTGGCCACCGGCTCGCTGCCGGACGCGCTGCAGAAGACCGTCGCTCGGTGGGGCGAACGCACCGGCGTACAGGCCCAGTTCACCGCGACCGGACGCGCCGCGCCGCTGCACGAGGAGGTGGAGGCGACGCTGCTGCGCATCGCCCAGGAGGCGCTCTCCAACATCGGCCGGCACGCCGGAGCCGCACGGGCCGGCGTCACCCTCTCCTACATGGACGACGAGGTCGCCCTGGACATCAGGGACGACGGACGAGGCTTCGACCCGGCCGCCCCGGTCGCCCGCACCGGCACGGGCGGATTCGGCCTCGACGGCATCCGCGCACGGGCCGAACGCGTCGCCGGCAGCGTGGAGATCGAGTCCGAGCCCGGCGCCGGTACGGCGATCTCCGCTCGCGTACCGTGGGTGCCCCATGACTGACGCCCCCAGCGAATCGCCGACCGGCGCCGTGATCACCCTGCTCATCGTCGACGACCACCCCGTGGTGCGCGACGGACTGCGCGGCATGTTCGAGTCGGAGCCCGGGTTCACCGTGCTCGGCGAGGCGAGCGACGGCCCCGAGGGCGTGACCCTCACCGGCAGCCTCGACCCCGACGTCGTCCTGATGGACCTGCGGATGCCGGGCGGCAGCGGAGTGGACGCGATCCGCGCACTCACCCGCGGCGGCGCCCGCGCCAAGGTCCTGGTGCTCACCACGTACGACACCGACTCCGACACCCTGCCCGCGATCGAGGCGGGCGCCACCGGCTATCTGCTCAAGGACGCGCCGCGCGAGGAGCTGTTCGCCGCGGTCCGCTCGGCCGCCGCCGGCCGCACCGTCCTGTCGCCCGCCGTCGCGTCCCGCCTGGTCACCGCCGTCCGTAGCCCGCAGACCCCGGTCGAGCAGGCGCTCTCCAGCCGTGAACGCGAGGTGCTCGCGCTGGTCGCCAAGGGCACATCGAACCGCGAGATCGCCCGACTGCTGTTCATCAGCGAGGCGACGGTGAAGACCCATCTCACGCATATCTACGGCAAGTTGGGCGCCAGCGACCGGGCGTCGGCCGTCGCCGTCGGCTACGACCGGGGCATCCTCGGAGCGGGCTGACCGGCCGACCGCCTGCACGCGGAGAGGGCCCGGAGCCGAAGGCTCCGGGCCCTGCCCTGTGCGCCGCACGCTCCCGCACAGGGCGGTGGCGTACCCCCACGTGCGGCGCACGCGGGCGGGACCGTGCCGTCGCGCCACGCGGGGCTGCGAGTGCCTCAACTGCCCGGGCAGGGGCGGGAGGCGGCCGACGGCACGGCCCGGTCCGTCAGACGCGCTGCCAGAGAGCAGGCGAGTCGGCCGGGTTCCAGGCGGACTGGGCCTGGTGCGGCTGCAGGCAGCGGTAGGTGGCGTCGCCGTACGTCACCTCGTCGCCGGCCTGGTACACGGTGCCGGCCGCCCAACTGCCGCCGGGCTCACCCGGGTCGCCGCCGTTGTTCCCCGTGGTGCGCAGGGTCAGGCCGTACGTCTGCAGCAGCGGGTTGATCGGCTGGAAGAACGTCGTACCGCCGCTGGAGCAGTTGCCCGAGCCGCCGGAGGTGACGCCCTGCGCCTGGCTGCCGGAGATGTACGAGCCGCCCGAGTCGCCCGGCTCCGCGCACACCGAGGTCTGGGTGACCCCGGTGATGGTGCCCTCCGGGTACGTCACGCTGGTGTTGAGCACCTGCACCACACCGCAGTGCCAGCCCGTGGTGGACCCGGAACGGCACACCGAGGACCCGACCGGCGCCTGGGTGGAGCCCGTCACCTCCACGAGCGAGGCGCCCTGCTTGACGTAAGGGGTCGCCGTCCAGCTGGAGTTGGCCGCCACCCAGGCCATGTCGCGGCCCGGGAAGGTGGAACCCTGGAAGGTGCCCTGCGCGACCTGGTTGGCGCCCGTGGTCGTGGTGCCGACCGTCCCGCAGTGGCCCGCCGTCGCGAAGCCCTGCGTACTGCCCTTGGTGACCGGGAAGCCGACCGAGCAGCGCCCGCCGCTGCCCATGTAGTAAGCCTCGCCGCCCACCAGGTCGTACAGCGGACGCGGGCGCTCCCGCTCGGCCGCACGCTCGACCTTCACCAGCGCGGAGTCGACGCCCGACGCCTCGACGAGACGCTCGCCCGCGGCGGTCCGCACGGCGCGCACCACGACCGTGTTGGCCGCCACGTCCACGTACCGGACCGGGGCGTCGAGCGTCGACGTGCGGGTGGCGGCGCGGTCCAACTCCGCACGCGCCGCCTCCAGTTCGGCCAGCGAGTGGGACACGACCACGGCGCGGGCGCCGTCCGCCTCGATCGTTGCGGCATCGGCGGCGTCGGTCGTGGCGACCGTGAGCGCGCCGGACTCGGCGCCGGACACCCAGGCGCCGGCGAAGTCCTGGCCGAGCGCGAGGCGCAGCGCGCCCGCGGTGGCGCCGGCCTCCGCCTCGTTGACCAGGCGCCGTTCGGCCTGCTCACGGGTGAGGTCGAGATCGCGCTGCATGGCGCGGAGCAGTTGCGGCGACGCCTGGTCGGCGCCCGCGGTCTCGGCGGCGGTGGGCGCTGCGGGGGAGGGGGACGGTGCCGCGGCGGCCTGCGAGGGGAGCGAGGTGAGGACGAGCGCGCCGGCCGCGACGAGCCCGGTGCACAGGCCCGTCACATGTCTCCTGCGGAGCATGGGGTTCTCCTCGGGATGGGGGTGGTGTGGGGGAGCGGAGTGGTTCGGTGTTCGCCCAGACCGTAGAAGCCGCCGCACCCCCTGCGGCAGCTCTCGGCCGACCCCCTTGCCCGGCGTTATGCCTGCGCGTTCGCGCCTGTGGCGACTGCGTGCGCGCGTGTGGTGTCTACGCGAACGCGCCTGTGGCGCCCGCGCGTTCGCGCGTTCGCGCGCGGTCAGGCCCGTGCGTCCGCCCGTTCGGACCGCCAGCGCACATAGCTCGGGGCACGGTCGGCCGCCGCCTGATGTGCGGCCGCGGCCTGCGTCACGACCGTGTCGGCCGCGGACCGCGCGGGCCCCTGCGGATGCCAGCCGACCAGATGCCGCCACGACAGCGGATCGCCGGCGAGCGGCCGCGTCACCAGGCCCTCGGTGGGCGGGAACGTGGCCCGGCACAGCCCCACCGCCCGCCCCACCTGCACCAGATGCACACAGGACGCCACATCCGTCTCGTACACACACGACGGCGTGAAGCCGGCCCGCGCACAGGCCGCGGTGAAGCAGTCCCCGAAACAGCCGTCACCCGGTACGTCCGTCCATGCCTGGTCCGCGAGCCGGGCCAGCTCCACCTCGGGCCGGGCCGCGAGCGGGTGGTCCGCGGCGAGCATCACGAACACCGGGTCGGCAGCGATCTCCCGCCACTCCAACTGGTCGTCGAGTGGCGGCGTACTCGCACCGCAGGTGCCGATCAGCGCGAAGTCGAGCCGGGCGTCGGCCACCAGGGCGGCCAGCTCACGCTCCGACCAGGAGATGTGCGTCGTCACCGGAGCGCCCGGGTGGCTGTCGGCGAGCCGGTCCACCAGGCCACCCAGCAGCGGCCCGTGCGTGCCGCCGAGCCGGAACCCCCGCACCTCGTGCCAGGACCGGGTGAATTCCTCCGCCTCCTGCCGCAGCGCACTCATCGCCGGCAGCACCACCCGGGCACGGGAGAGCACGAACTCGCCGAGCGGGGTGGGCCGCACACCGGCCGGGCCCCGGTCGAAGAGCCGCCCGCCGAGGGCCCGCTCGATCCTCTTCAGCTGCGCACTGAGGGCCGGCTGCGCCAGGCCGAGCGCGGTGGCCGCCTTGGTCAGACTGCCCGCTTCGTCGATGGCCCTGATGGTCCGAAGATGCCGCAACTCGAGGTCCATACGGTGAGCTTGGGGCGCGGGATGCCGTACGGCAAGAGTCAGGTCCAGACCTGTGCCGACCGCTCACATCACCCGTGCCGGCCGGGGCCACCGGTCACGCGCGCCGCTCCTCCGCACCGGGGAGCAGTACGTCCAGCTGCCGGCCGAACACCCGCCGGCCCGCCCACGCCACCACCGGATCGGCGGCCCGAGGCACCCCGCGCAGCCGCAGGCTCTCCCGCCACATCACGACGGCGCCTCCGTCCGGGTGCGGTGCGACCTCGATCTCCGCCCAGCCGCGCACGGTCCGTCCCCGTTTCTCCAGGCGGCAGCGGTGCGGGGGCGACCACTCGACGACGTCCATCGGATCGTCGAAGGCCAGCGGGCCGATCCGGGTACGGGCGAGCACGGACCGCTCGCCGCCGTCGACCCGGGTGAACGGAGCGCTGTGCCGCGGCCAGTCGGTCACCCGCCGCCACGCCTCCTCGGGCGTCAGCGGGGTACGGCGCGCGATGCGGAAGTAGGCCACGGTCGGGAGCGTAGGCCACGGCCGGTGCGCGGCGACGGACCTGTCAACCGCCTTCCCCGACAACCCGGAACAGCAGCACCGACCTCCCCGGCACCCGCACCACCGATCCGGCCCCGTGCAGCGTCCCCGGCTCCGCCGACTGCCGCTCCAGGGAGGTGTCGAGGGCGAGTTCGTACGCGGTCGCCCACGGCGGACCGGGCAGCGTGACCTCCACCGGCTGCTCGCCGGCGTGCAGTACCGCGAGGAGACTCGCATCGGTCACCCGCCGGCCCAGCTCGTCCCGGTCCGGGATGTCCCGGCCGGAGAGGTACATGCCGAGCGTCGACCCCGGTGCGTACCAGTCCCGTTCGGTCATCTCCGTACCCCGCGCCGAGAACCAGGCCAGATCGCGCAGCCCGTCCGCGGACCGGGGGCGGCCGGCGAAGAACGACCGCCGCCGCAGCACCGGATGGGCCCGGCGCAGCGCGATGAGCCGGCCGGTGAGGGCGCACAGCTCGCGCCAGGACGGGTCGTCGAGCAGCGACCAGTCCACCCAGCCGACCGGACCGTCCTGGCAGTAGGCGTTGTTGTTGCCGCCCTGGCTGCGACCGAACTCGTCGCCCGCGACCAGCATCGGCACCCCGGTGGAGAGCAGCAGTGTGCTGAGCAGATTGCGCAGTTGGCGTCGGCGCAGGGCGAGGATCGCCGGGTCGTCGGTGGGTCCCTCGGTGCCGTGGTGCGCGGACCGGTTGTCGTCGGTGCCGTCCCGGTTGCCCTCTCCGTTGGCCGCGTTGTGCTTGCGCTCGTGGCTCACCAGGTCGTGCAGCGTGAAACCGTCGTGTGCGGTCACGAAATTGACCGAGGCGTACGGGCGGCGGCCGCCCCAGTCGTAGAGGTCACTGGAACCGGAGAGGCGGTAGCCGAGCGCCCGTACGTCGGGCAGTGCGCCGCGCCAGAAGTCCCGTACCGCGTCCCGGAAGTGGTCGTTCCACTCGGCCCACGGCGGCGGGAAACCGCCGGTCCGGTAGCCGCCCGCGCCCACGTCCCAGGGCTCCGCGATCAGCTTCACACCGCGCAGTACGGGGTCCTGGGCGAGCACCGAAAGGAACGGCGCGAGCATGTCCACCTCGTGGTGGGTGCGCGCGAGCGCACTGGCCAGATCGAAGCGGAAGCCGTCCACGCCCATCTCGGTCACCCAGTACCGCAGCGAGTCCGTGACCAGGCGCAGGGTCTGGGGCTGCAGGACGTGCACGGTGTTGCCGCAGCCGGTGAAGTCCGCGTACCGGCGCGCGTCGCGGGACAGCCGGTAGTAGCCGCGGTTGTCGATGCCGCGCAGCGACAGACAGGGGCCGAGCTCGCCGGCCTCCGCGGTGTGATTGTAGACGACGTCGAGGATCACCTCGATCCCCGCCGCGTGCAGCGCACGGACCATCTCCCGGAATTCGGCGACCTGTTGGCCCGCCGTGCCGGTGGCCGCGTACCCGGCGTGCGGAGCGAACCAGCCGATCGAGTTGTAGCCCCAGTAGTTGCGCAGGCCGCGGCGCAGCAGATGGTCCTCGTGCGCGAACTGGTGTACCGGAAGCAGCTCCACGGCCGTCACCCCGAGCCGGGTCAGATGCCCGACGGCCGCCGGATGACCGAGACCTGCGTACGTACCGCGCAGCCGCTCCGGCACGCCCGGGTGCAGCCGGGTGAACCCCTTGACGTGCAGCTCGTAGATCACCGAGTCGGCCCACGGGGTGCCCGGCCTGCGGTCGCCCCGCCATGCGTCGGGGCCCGCGTCCGCCACCACCACGCCCTTGGGGACGTACGGGGCGGAGTCGCGGTCGTCCCGCACGGTGTCCGCGACATGCTGCTCGGGCCAGTCGCGGACGTGGCCGTACACCTCGGGCGGCAGGGTGAACTCGCCGTCCACCGCGCGTGCGTAGGGATCGAGGAGCAGCTTCGCCGGATTGCGCCGCTCGCCGGTCCACGGGTCCCAGCGGCCGTGCACCCGGTAGCCGTAACGCTGCCCGGGGCCGACACCGGGCACGAAGCCGTGCCGGACCCCGTCGGCCGACTCGGTCAGCGCGAGGCGCGTCTCGTGCCCGTCGGCATCGAAGAGGCACAGCTCGACCGCCTCCGCATCGCCCGCCCAGAGCGCGAAACCGGTTCCGGCGACCCCGTCCGCGCCCACCGAGCAGTGCGCGCCGAGCGGCATCGGGGACCCCGGGCGTACCAAGAACCCGCGCCCGGACGCCGGTCCGTCGTCGCCCGCGGTGCGCGGCCGGACCACGGCCGGCGCGGCGGGCCGCCCGTTCGTGCTGCGCCCGGACGCGTCCCGGCCGGCCTCCTCCTGCTCGGGTGCACTCGTCACCGGTGGGCCTCCCGCGGCTCGACGGAACCGGCGCCGTGGAGCTCCCTGGCGTCCCGGCCGGGGGGCGCTCCTCGCCGGTCCTCCCCGGATTTCTGCCCCGGTCAGGGTGCAAGCTCACGTTTCCCCCGGCGGGTGGTGGTCGTTGGGGAGCACGTGAACCAGGTTTCGAGGCGCGCACGGCGCGCAGGGGCCGCCTTGGCCGCCGTACTGACATGGGCAGCGCTGGTCGCCGGATGCACCGGCGGCGGCATCGACGAGATGCTCGGCAAACCGCGATCGCCCGAGGACGCGATCCAGGTGACGCCGGACGACGGCGAACGCGGGGTGCGCGCCGACCAGAAACTCGAGGTGAAGGTCCCCGACGGCCGCCTCGAATCGGTCAAGGCGGTCCGCCACCAGGACGCCCGTGACCGGCCCGTGCGCGGCCACATCGCCCCCGACGGGCTGAGCTGGCAGCCCGCCGAAGGCCTCAAACTCGCCGCGAAGTACACCGTGGACGTGGTCGCACTCGACGGGCACGGCCGGCGGCTCGCCCGGCACACGACGTTCACCACCTTCGTACCCGAGGAGCGGTTCGTCGCCTATGTGTCGCCCGAGAACCGCGCCACCGTCGGCACCGGCATGATCGTCTCGCTCGAGTTCAACCGCGACATCACCGACCGCAAGGCGGTCGAGCGCGCCATCACGGTGCGGGCGGACCCCGAAGTCGAGCTGGTCGGCCACTGGTTCGGCAAGACCCGTGTCGACTTCCGCCCGGAGAAGTACTGGCAGCCCGGCACCAAGGTCACCGTGGACCTCGCGCTGCGCGACGTGCAGGCGGCCCCCGGCGTCTACGGACTGCAGGACAAACGCTTCGGCTTCACCGTCGGACGCAGCCAGATCTCCAAGGTCGACGCCGCCGAGCACACCATGGAGGTACGCCGCGACGGCGAGCTGCTCTCCACCGTCCCGATCACCGCGGGCGCCCCCAAGAGCACCACGTACAACGGCAAGATGGTGGTCACCGAGATGCTCGACGTGACCCGGATGAACGGCGCCACGGTCGGCTTCACCGACAGCGACGGCAAGGGCGAGTACGACATCCCGGACGTACCGCACGCCATCCGCCTCACCACGTCCGGCACCTTCCTGCACGGCAACTACTGGGCGCCCGCGAGCACCTTCGGGAACAGCAACGTCAGCCACGGCTGCGTGGGGCTGCGCGATGTGAAGGGCGGCAGCTCGAAGGCGCCCGGCGGCTGGTTCTTCGACCGCACCCTGATCGGCGACGTGGTGGAGGTGACCGGCTCGAAGGACAAGACCGTCGCCCCGGACAACGGCCTCGGCGGCTGGAACCTCGACTGGAAGAAGTGGCGGGCCGGCTCGGCGCTGCGCTGAGCCGGGACGGGCGGCCTCCCCGCTGCGCCGAGTTGGGACTGAACGGTGACACAGCGGGGGATTCCTTGAACCAGGACCTGTGGTTATCTAGCGCAGTGTGCGCGATCGCGCTGGGGCGGGCCTGACCAGGCCGTGCGAGGGGAGAAATACGTGAACGGGCGACCGATCTCGGGGGCATCGGTTGATGCACGGCGCGGGCGCGGGCGGCGCGGCGGCCCGCTCGCTCTCCTCCTCACCACGGCACTGTTCGCCGTGACCGCCTGCGGGGGCGGCGGAGGTTCGGACTCCGACGACGACAAGCCGGGCTCCGGCGCCGGACGGCAGAAGAACAACGAGCCGTCGGCCGCGGTCGTCGCCATCGCACCGAAGGACGGCGCCAAGTCCGTTGCCACCAGCGGCGCCCTGAAGATCACGGCGGACAAGGGCAGGCTCACCGATGTGAAGGTGAGCGACGCCGACGGCAACACGATAGACGGCAAGATCGTCAAGGACGGCTCCGCCTGGAAGCCGGCCCACCACCTCGCCGCCTCCACCAAGTACAAGGTGCACGCCACGGCGAAGGACTCCGAGGGCCGCGAGTCCGCCAAGGACACCAGCTTCACCACCCTGACCCCGCAGAACACCTTCGTCGGCCACTTCACGCCCGAGGACGGCAGCAAGGTCGGCGTCGGCATGCCGTTCTCGGTCAACTTCACCAGGGGCATCACCAAGCCCGAGGACGTCGAGAAGGCCATCGAGATCACCTCGAAGCCCGAGGTCGAGATCCGGCACAAGTGGTACGGGAACGACCGCATCGACTTCCGCCCCGAGGAGTACTGGAAGCCCGGCACCAAGGTCACGGCCCGGCTCAATCTGGACGGCGTCGAGGGACGTCCCGGCGTCTACGGCAAGCAGTCCAAGTCGGTGTCGTTCACCATCGGCCGCAGCCAGGTCTCCACCGTCGACGCCAAGTCCAAGAAGATGAAGGTCGAGCGGGACGGCAAGGTCATCAAGACCATCCCGATCACCGCGGGCGCCCCTGGCACCACCACGTACAACGGCAAGATGGTCATCACCGAGAAGCTCAAGGTGACCCGGATGAACGGCGAGACGGTCGGCTTCGGCGGCGAGTACGACATCAAGGACGTCCCGCACGCGATGCGCCTGTCCACCTCGGGCACCTTCATACACGGCAACTACTGGGCGGCGCCCTCCACGTTCGGCGCGCAGAACGTCAGCCACGGCTGCGTCGGCCTGCGCGATGTGCGCGGCGGCGGCGACAAGAAGACCCCGTCCGCCTGGTTCTACGAGAAGTCCATGATCGGCGATGTGGTCGTGGTGAAGAACTCCAAGGACAAGCAGGTCCAGTGGTTCAACGGCCTCAACGCCTGGAACCTCGACTGGGACAAGTGGGAGAAGTGACACCCGCGTTCACCGCGGCGGTGTGACGGACGGCACCGCCGCCCGCCGCGTGAACGAGCATTAACCTGCCCCCATGACCGTGACTCTGGAAGTTTCCGAAGGCGTCGGCACCCTGCGTCTGGACCGGCCGCCGATGAACGCCCTCGACATCGCGATCCAGGACCGCATCAAGGAGCTGGCCGAGGACGCCTCCCGCCGCGACGACGTACGCGCCGTGATCATCTACGGCGGTGAGAAGGTGTTCGCGGCCGGCGCGGACATCAAGGAGATGCAGTCCATGGACCACGCGGCGATGGTCGTGCGGTCCCGCGCCCTGCAGGAGTCGTTCACCGCGGTGGCCCGTATCCCCAAGCCCGTGGTCGCCGCCGTCACCGGCTATGCCCTGGGCGGCGGCTGCGAGTTGGCGCTCTGCGCGGACCACCGCATCGCCGCGGACAACGCCAAGCTCGGCCAGCCCGAGATCCTGCTCGGCCTGATTCCCGGGGCCGGCGGCACCCAGCGCCTGTCCCGGCTCGTCGGGCCGTCCCGCGCCAAGGACCTGATCTTCACGGGCCGGCAGGTCCGGGCCGAGGAGGCGCTCTCGATCGGCCTGGTGGACCGGGTGGTCCCCGCCGCCGAGGTCTACGAGGCCGCGCACTCCTGGGCCGCGAAGCTGGCGCAGGGCCCCGCGCTCGCGCTGCGCGCCGCCAAGGAGTCCGTGGACGCAGGTCTGGAGACGGACATCGAGACGGGGCTCGCGATCGAACGGAACTGGTTCGCCGGCCTGTTCGCCACTGAGGACCGTGAGCGGGGGATGCGCAGCTTCGTCGAGGAGGGTCCCGGCAAGGCCAAGTTCCTCTGAGAACCGCCTTGTTGACGTTATGTCAACCTTAAGACAGCCTTAAGCCTTACGGGATCCGAACGGTACGTGATCATCTCCCAACTCACCGTCATCGCAGGTCGGATGGGTTGTGGAGGGGTCCTAAGTGCCATGGGCATATGCCGATCGGGACCACCGGAACGGATGCTTCCGGGGGGCGTATTCCATGGGAACGGCCCCGGAAGGGCCGCTGGGCGGCCATGATGGGACCATGGCGGGGCTGGAGGGTGGCGAGCAGACGCGGCGGCACGGCAGTGCGACCGCCCCGCGTTGGACCCCCGCGGTCGAGGACGAACGAGCAGTCAAGGCACTGGAGTTGTTCGGAAACCCGACCGAGGCCGAGGTGTCGCTGCCCTCCCGGCCCGAGTCCGCCGGCGCCGCCCGCCGGCTCACCCAGGTCGTCGTACTGCGGCAGTGGGCGCTCTCGCCCGGCACCGCCGAGGTCGCCGTCCTGCTCGTCTCGGAGCTCGTCGGGAATGCCGTACGGCACACCGGCGCACGGGTCTTCGGGCTCCGGATGCTCCGCCGCCGCGGCTGGCTGCGTGTCGAGGTGCGCGACCCCTCGCGGGGCCTGCCGTGTCTGATGCCGGTGCACGAGATGGACATCAGCGGCCGGGGGCTGTTTCTGGTCGACAAGCTCTCCGACCGCTGGGGCGTCGACCTCCTCGCGCGCGGCAAGACCACCTGGTTCGAGATGCGGGTCGCCGACCGCGACCGCTGAGTGCCCGGCCGTGGTTCCGTACGCACAGAAGCCCCCTCGCGCCGTGGTCCGGCGCCGCGGGGGCTGCTGTGTGATGCGCCGGGATCTACAGGGGTGGGGATCCGCGGCGGTCGTCGACCTGGCCCGGGTCAAGGGGGTCGCTGAGACGACTATGGCAGACGGGGCCATCCCACCCAAACCGACTTACGTGCTGAATCCGGCAAAACTGAACAAGTCGAAGGTGAATCCTTGGTGATGTGAGGCACTCACCTTGTAAACAGCGGTTAACCGGGGCCCTTTTGCGGGGGAACATCGAGAGCCCTCCTCGCCGTCGGTCGTCGGCCGTCGACCGCTCAGCGGGCGAACAGCACCGCCTCCGAGCCCACCGGACGGAACCCGGCCGCCTGGAACACCCGCACACTGCGCGCATTCCCCGGCGACTGCTGGGCCCACACCGCCGCGCCGTCCGGCACCAGATGCCGCGCCGCCACCGCGAGCGCCCGCCCGGTGCCGCGATGCCGGGCGTCCTCGGCCACCTCGATCGACGCCTCCCAGCGTCCCGCCACGCCACGGCCGAGAGTGAGCAACCCGTCGTCGCAGGCCCAGATCCGTACACCGGAACGGTGCTTGTGGGCGCGGGCCACGCGGGGATGGGCGGCGCCGTCGGTCTCGACGAGGGCGATCGGAGGCGGGCCGGGGAGCGCGCCGGCGACGGTGAGCAGGTCGATGGTGTCCATGGAGCGGCCGGTGCGGTCCATGAACGCCGCCAGGAAGCGCGGGTTCATGGTGGCCGCCAAGGCGTCGCAGTCCAGGGCCGCGAGGGTGTCGTGCACCCACCGCGGGTCCTCGTCGGTGAAGACCACGGAATGCGCGGTGAAGGCGACCACCCCGGCGTCCCTGCCGTCCGGCTGCGGTACGACGGCGACCGAACCGTCCGGCGCGGGGAAGCGGCCCTGCGCCACCGCCTCGAGAATCGTGGACAGTTGGGACACGGGGCGCTCCGTAGGTCGATGGTCGGCCCGGGCATTCTGCCGTACGACCGGCCGATAATCTGGCCGCTGCACACCGGCAACATCGGCCGACGATCGGGGAGGACCCTGTGGCGGACATCGACGAGGCACGGAAGACGTTCGAGCGGTTCGACGCCAACGGAGACGGTTTCATCACCGCGGACGAATTCTCGAACGCCATGGTGGAGCTCGGCGACTACCAGGTCTCCGGCTCCGTGGCGCGGGCGGTGATCGGGTCGATGGACACCAACAAGGACGGCCTGCTCTCCTTCGACGAGTTCTGGGCGCACGTCAGCAAATCGGCCTGAACGCGCCTGCGGGGCCCGTCCGTCGAGGGCGGGCCCCGCTGCCGTGTCCGGGTGCGAGTCCGTCAGCCGATGACGGACCACTTGCGCAGGGCGTCCTTCGAGGCGAAGTCCGCGACATTCGTGTCCAGAGGCGTGTCCGTGTACTGGTGGAAGCGCCAGTCCGCCTCGATGCGGGGCTTGCCGGCCGTGACGTAGTCCGCGATCCAGAGGCCGTCGCCGGCGTACGACGTGGTGTCCACGTTCAACCAGAAGTCCCTGTTGCAGTAAAGGATCACCCGGTGGGAGGGGCGCAGGCGCTTCACCTCCTTGATGAACTCGTCCTTCTGCGCGTTGCTCGCGTGGCTGCCCTCGCCCGTGCGCTCCCAGTCGCAGGCGAGCAGATCGCCCTTCTGCTCGCCGGCCTTGTCGACGAAGTACGCCGCCTGTGCCTTGATGTTCCCCGGCCACAGGAAGTGGTAGAAGCCGACCACGCAGTCCGCATCGCGGGCCTTGGCGGCCTGTGCGGCCATGCGCGGGTTGATGTACGAACGGCCCTCCGTCGCCTTGACGATCACGAAGTCCAGACCGTCCGTGTCGAACGACGACTGGTACGCACTCACATCGATGCCGTGCAGCATTGGCGCCTCCTTGCTCACTGCAGCCTCGCTCCCGCCGAACTGCCGTGATCGGGCGGGCACTTCACTCGGGGCCGATGCCCGGCACCGACAGTGGCAAACCCGTGGCAGTGAGTGAACGGCGAAACGCGCGCCTCCGGTGGCCGGGAACAATCGCTCGCCCCGGCCCGTTGGTCACTCACACCAAGCTGTACCGGCGGAGCGGTGCGGGAGCCGCCGGCCCCGGAAATCGGGCCGGACGACTCTGGCAGCGATGTTTTCCGGTCTTTTACAATCACCGCACGGAGCCAGGACCGTCCTGGATCTCCGCCACGACCCGGTCCACCCGACCGCGACCCCAGAAGGAGCCACGGACCCGCAATGGGTGAGCCTCCCAGTACCAGCCGTGACCATTCCCGCCCACCGGCCGCAGCGGCCGACAGCACGCCGGCGGGGGTGGCACGGTGACCGAAGTGGTTCTACTTCTCCTGGCCCTGCTCCTCACGCTCGCCTGCGCGGTGTTCGTCGCGGCCGAGTTCTCCCTGACCACGGTGGAGCGCGGTGACCTGGAGAAGGCCGCCGCGGCCGGCGAGCGGGGTGCCGAGGGTGCCCTGAAGGCCGCCCGCGCCCTGACCCTGCAGCTCTCCGGCGCCCAGCTGGGCATCACCGTCACCTCCCTGGTGATCGGCATGCTCGCCGAGCCGTCCCTTGCCACGCTGATCCGCGGTCCGCTCGAAGCCCTGGGGCTCGGGGCGGCCGCGTCCACCACGGCGACCCTGCTCGGTGTCGCGATCTCCACCGTCGTCCTGATGGTGATCGGTGAGCTGGTCCCGAAGAACTGGGCGATCTCCCGGCCGATCGCGGTGGCCAAGGTGGTGGCCGGTCCGCAGCGCGGCTTCACCAGGACCTTCGGCCCGTTCATCCGGCACCTCAACAACACGGCGAACCGATTCCTGCGCCGCTTCGGCCTGGAGCCCGCCGAGGAGCTGGCCTCCGTCCGTACGCCCGAGGAGCTGATCGCGCTCGCCCGGCACTCCGCCGCCGAGGGCGCCATCGAGGCCGATTCGGCCGAGCTGTTCGTACGCACCCTGCATCTGCACGAGCTGAGCGCGCAGAACGTGATGACGCCCCGCGTCGACGTCTGCGCCCTGGACGCGCGGGCCACCGCGGCGGACGCGGCGACCCTCACACACGCCACCGGCCTGTCCCGCTTCCCGGTCTACCGGGACTCCCTCGACGAGGTCATCGGCACCGTGCACATCCGGGACGTACTGGCCCTCGAGCCCGCCGAGCGGCGGCGCACCCCGGTCACCGAGCTGACCACCGCCCCGCTCCTGGTGCCGGACACCCTGCCCGCCGACCGGCTGCTCGAGCGCCTGCGGGAGACCCGCTCGATGGCGGTGATCATCGACGAGTACGGGGGCACCGCCGGTGTCGCCACCGTCGAGGACATCGTCGAGGAGGTCGTCGGCGAGGTGCGCGACGAGCACGACCCGGTGGAGCTGCCCGACCTGGTGCCCGCCGGCACGGCCGAGGACGGCCGGACCGTGTGGGCGGCCGACGGCGGCGTCCGGATGGACCAGCTCGCCGCGATCGGGCTGCACGCCCCGGACGGACCGTACGAGACGGTGGCCGGACTGATCGCCACGCGCCTGGCCCGCATCCCCGCCAAGGGGGATGTCCTTGACCTCGACGGCTGGCGCCTGGAGGTCCAGGAGGTCGAGCACCACCGGGCCGACCGGGTGCATCTCACGGAGTCGGGGGCCGCGGCAGCCGCGGTCACCACCAGTGGCGCGACGCCGATCGTGGTGCCGAGCCAGGAGAAGCAGGAGGCCGCGCGATGACCACGCTGCAGCTCTTCATCGGCGCGCTCACCCTGCTGACCAACGCCTTCTTCGTGGGCGCCGAGTTCGCCCTGATCTCGGTGCGCCGCAGTCAGATCGAGCCGGGGGCGCGGCAGGGGCACCGGTCCGCGCGCATCACGCTGTGGGGTCTCGAGCATCTGTCGGCCGTGATGGCCACGGCGCAGCTCGGCATCACGGTGTCGTCCCTGGTGCTCGGCGCCGTCGCCGAGCCGGCCATCGCGCATCTGCTCGAGCCGGGCTTCGAGGCTGCGCATGTGCCGCACGGTCTGGTGCACCCGATCTCGTTCGTGATCGCGCTGGCCATCGCGACGTATCTGCACATGCTCATCGGCGAGATGGTGCCGAAGAACATCGCGCTGTCCGAGCCGGCGAAGACGGCGCTCCTGCTCGGTCCGCCGCTGGTCGGTCTGACCAGGGCGCTGCGTCCGGTGGTGTTCGGTATCAACGCCTTCGCCAATGCGCTGCTGCGGCTGCTGCGGGTCGAGCCGAAGGACGAGGTGGAGTCGGTGTTCACCGACGACCAACTCGCCCGTATGGTGGCCGATTCCAGCGAGGCGGGTCTGCTGTCCGCCGCGGACAGCGAGCGGCTGCGGGACGCCCTCGAGCTGGGCACCCGGCCGGTCGGCGAGATCCTGGTGCCGGCCGGGACGTTCGTGACGGTGACCGAGGACGCGACGCCGGCCAGGCTGGAGCGGCTCGCGGCCGATGCGGGCTTCTCCCGTTTCCCGGTGACGGGGCGCAACGGTGCGCTGCTCGGCTATCTGCACATCAAGGACACGCTCGGTGTCGCTGACCGGGACCAGGCGTTTCCGGCCACGGCGCTGCATCCGGTGACGCGGGTGCGGATCGACACTCCGCTGGACGACACACTCACCGCGCTGCGGGCCGACGGCAGCCATCTGGCGGCCGTGACCGGTGGCGAGGGGGTCGTGCTCGGCTTCGTGACGATGGAGGACGTGCTGTCGGAGCTGGTCGGGCCGGCCCGGGCCGGAGTCTGAGACCGGCACAGGGGTCTGAGGCGCCCGGGCGCGTGGCCGGGGCACGTGGCCGAGCTTCAGTCGCTCGCCGGACGGTCGGCGGGCGGCTGGACCACCTGGCCCTCGATGACCCGTCCGGCGCCGGGCGGCCGCCTGCCCTCGTCGGCGTCCCTCATCGCGCGCTTCTCGCTCTTGAAGATGCGGGTCGCCTTGCCCGCGGAGCGGGTGAGGCCCGGAAGCTTCTTCACCCCGAGTACCACGACGACCACGAGGAGCAGAAGAGCGATCTCGCTGAGCCCGAACATGATCCGGCTTCCTCTCGCTGACGCGGATGCCCGTACGACGCGCACGGCCGTACGACGCGCACGGCCGTACGTGAAACTACCGGACCGCAGGGAGACCGGGACAGGGCGCACGCGGTGGTGGGCGGCGAGTGCCCGCCGAAGGCGTGGGAAGCGCCACAGTCGCACGGCCGACGGCCCCCTTTTGCCTCTGGGACGGGCCGAGTTAGGGTGCCGACAATGTTTGCCGTCGCACGCCTGAGCGCGTTTCACCTAAGACGCAGAAGCCTCAATCAGCGTTCCCCGCAGGAGGCGATGTGACGGACGTCTCTTCCCGGGCGGGCATCCGGGGGGCCGAACTCCCCGAAGCTCGGCCCGTACCGCCCGATTCCCGGGGCGCCGACGGCGACACACGGCGGTCCGCCGCGTCCGCGCCGGGGGCCTCGGACGCCAAGAACGCCGCCAAGGACGGATCCAAGTCCGCGAAGCAGCGCGACCCGTTCTTCGACAACGCCAAGTACCTGGCGATCGTCCTGGTCGCCATGGGGCATGCCTGGGAGCCGCTGCGCGACGGCAGCCGGGCCGCATCGGCCCTGTACATCGCCGTGTACACCTTCCACATGCCGGCGTTCATCATCATCTCCGGCTATTTCTCGCGCAGTTTCGACATGCGCCGGGACCGGCTCATGCGGCTCGTCACCGGTGTGGCCGTGCCGTACGTGATCTTCGAGGTCGCCTACTCGCTGTTCAAGCGCTGGGCGGACGACGATCCGACGCATCCGATCAGCCTGCTCGATCCCTGGTATCTGACGTGGTTCCTGGGTGCGCTCTTCGTCTGGCGGATCACCACCCCGCTGTGGAAGATCGTGCGCTGGCCGGTCCCGCTGGCGCTCGCGATCGCCGTGCTCGCCTCGGTCTCGCCGGACATCGGTGACGACCTCGACCTCCAACGGGTGCTGCAGTTCCTGCCGTTCTTCGTGATCGGTCTGTGCCTCAAGCCCGAGCACTTCCAGCTGGTACGGCGCAGGGAGGCCCGCCTCATCGCCGCGCCGGTCTTCGCCGCGGCCCTGGTGTTCGCGTACTGGGCGGCCCCGCGGATGAACGCCGCCTGGTTCTACCGCCGGGACAGCGCACAGGAACTGGGTGCGCCGGCCTGGACCGGCGGTGTCATGACACTCGCCATGTTCGGCTGCTCGATGGTGCTCGCCGCCTGCTTCTTCGCCTGGGTGCCGCGCCGGCACATGTGGTTCACGGTGCTGGGCGCGGGCACGCTGTACGGCTATCTGCTGCACGGCTTCCTGGCCAAGGGGTCCCGCTTCTGGGACTGGTACGACGCGGACTGGACACAGGGTCCGCTCGGGGCGATCGCCCTCACCGTCATCGCGGCCGGCATCATCACGGTGCTCTGCACCCCGCCCGTACAGCGCATGTTCCGCTTCGCCATGGAGCCCAGGATGGAGTGGGCCTTCAAGCGGGACGCCGCCGCGCTCGCCAAGGCGGACGCCCGCGCCAAGCGGGAGCCGGCCGCCGACCGCACCGACGCGGCGCCTTCCCGGCGGCACTAGAAATGACCAGCCCCGACGGGCTGTCCCTCAGACGCGGGCCGTGTCCGGTCGGCGCAGTGCGCTTCCTGCGCGCCGCGTCGCCGGGCACGGCCGACCGCTTTCTGATCACCGCACTCGACCTGGACGGACGGGTCGTGGGCCGGCTCGACTACCGCCTGTGCCACGGATGCCGTGCGGGATACGTCGACGCCATCGCCATCACCGGCCCCTGGCAGGGCTACGGTCTCGGCCGCGAGGCGGTGACCCTGATGCTCGGGCACGCCGTCGCCTACCGCTGGTCCACCTCGCGCCGCTCACTCCCGGGCCGCCGCTTCTTCGCCGCGATGGCCGAGGAGACCGGCGTGGTCTTCGAGGGCCGAGCAGTGCGCTGCACCCATCTACGCTGACTCCGCCTCCACCGGTCCCGCGGGGGTGTTGTCGGTCGACTGCCGTACGCTCGCGGGGAGATCAGCGCGCGTGACGTACCGGGCTCACGAGTCGTACGGACCGGGGGCAGGGAGAGGTGGCGGACGATGGCGACGGCGGACGGCGGACCGGCGCAGAGTCACGATGAACTGGCGCTGCTGCGCTGGCAGTTCGACCTGACCTGGGCGCTCTTCGAGTACCACCTGGAGCGGCTGGAGCCCGACGACTTCCTCTGGGAGGCGGCCCGCCCCAGCTGGACGCTGCACCCGACCCCGGACGGCGGCTGGGTCCCGGACTTCGCCGAGACGGAGCCCGACCCCGTCCCCGTACCGACGATCGCCTGGCTGAGCTGGCACATCGGTTGGTGGTGGGGCATGGCCGCCGACCACGCGCACGGCCGCTCGCCGCGCGACCGCGCGGACATCGACTGGCCGGGTGCGGGCGCTCCCGCCGTTGCCTGGCTCCGCGCCCTGCGCACGGACTGGCTCGAGGCTCTCGACACCCTCACCGCCACCGACCTGACGACCGTCGCCCCATTCCCCTGGGCGAACGACCCCGCCCACACCACGGCGCACATGATCGCCTGGGTGAACGCCGAACTGATGAAGAACGCCGCAGAAATCGGCCAACTCCGCCTGCAGCGAGCGGTGTCGGTGGGCTGAGGAGGCGTGGCAGGAAGCGTTTCAGAAGGCGACTCGCGCCCGCTCCAAGCCGAGGCGGGCAGGTGTTCCACGACGACGAGGGTGCCGTGGCTGCCCGGATTCACGGCGTGCGGTTCGCCCGCTTCCACGAGGTACAACTGGCCTGGTCGCACGGTGACTTCCCGCGCTCGCTGCGGACAGATGCAATGCTCCGTCCGGCACCGGCAGGGCGGCCCCCGCAGTGCTTCCGATGCGTCCGAGCAGCTGCGATCTCCACGCTTCCACCGAACGACCCGGCGAGGGGGACGCGAGGAACGGCGGCCGCAAGTTCGCAGCGACCAGCTTGCCCGCCCACTTCCACGGCGTACGTTCCAAAAGCGTTCGCCCACCGAGCTGTTGGGACATGGCAGTGGTGGCCTGAACGGCCGCCGCTATTTGCCAAGCGACGCCGACTCCCGTGGTGAACGGTGACCGTCGACCTTTCTTTGCCTGATGGCCTACTGCGTGCCCTCATCTCAGGTCCCTCTGCAGGCCGACTGGGTGTCTCGCTCCCCAGCACGGCGCGCACGCGTTTCCCATGTCGGGACGGTAGCGGCTGAGAAGGTCGGCCAGGGCTGGTTCATGACCACGTGAGGGTCGCCGCACTCCAAGTGAGGTTGACAGCCTCGTCGTTGAGGAGTGTGTCTGCGAAGGCGGTGACTTGCCGGACGACGTCCGTGAAGCGTTCGGGGTAACTGGTTGCGGCGGGGCCTTGCCGGCGGCGCCAGGCGGTGTAGGAGGTCTGGCGGCGCTCGCCGAGGTCAGTGATGGTGGTGCTGAGGGGTTTCAGGGTGATGCCGCGATGTGTGGCGGTGGCGGTCAGTGCTGTGGTGAGTTCTTGGCAGTCCAGGTTGTTGAGGGTGAGCAGGCGGTAGAGGTCGCCGTAGTCGCGGTCGCGGGTGTTGAGGTCGCCGAGTGAAATGGCGGTGGAGAGTTTTTCGGCGATGACGGTGGCGAGTGGGTAGGCGAGGATCTGGAAGCTGTCCGTCGTGAGTTGCTGCGGATAGTCGATGAGCCGGGGGCCGGGGGTGACGGGGTCGCCGAAGCTGATGTCCAGTTGGAGCTTGAGTCGTGCTCGGGCGATGGAGGCGGCCATCGACAGGCTGTGCCGGGGAAAGATCGACCGAGGATGTCGATGTCCCGGGTCATTCGACGTGCGCCGAACTGGGCGAGCAGCAGGCCACCCTTGAGGACGAAGTGCTCCCGGCCCAGGGGTGATGAGGCCAGGCGGTAGAGGAACCGTTCGAGGATGTACTCGACCATGACCTCGTCCGTGGACCGGCTGCTGCGGCGCGCCAGGTTGCGCAGGTCGTTGTAGACGCGGCCGGCGGTGGTGTCGCGGGTGGGGTTGGCCATCAGGCGAGCACCGCCTCTACGGCGGGGCGGACGACGGAGAGTGCGTCCAACTCGCGTGCGAAGTGCTGAAGTTCTCCCACTCCGCCTCGCCCGCTCCGACGCAGGTAGCGGCCGAGCGCGGACAGGGCGAGGGTCTCGCCGAGGCGGCTGCGGTGGCGCATCGCGTCCACGACGCTGCGAGCTGCGCTGTACACGGGGACGGTTTCTCCCGCGGCTGCTTCGAACCGGTCGATACCGAGATCGAAGGTCTTCGCGGCGTACTGCGCCACCACGGTCGGCGGGTAGGAAATCGTCGGGCGGCGTGTACCGCGCGGCACGGCGATGTGTACTGCCGCAGGGATGTCGTCGATCAGTTCATGCAGGGCCAGGGCGGATTCACCGCACACAACGGCGCGAGGAGATCGTGCGCACACGGCCAGCAGATCCGCGTGCGCGGTCTCCGGGGCGTCTGCACGCCGGTACACCCCACGGGACAGTTCCTCTATCTCCGCTTCCGTGACCAAGTGCGCCAGGTCGCGAGGGGAGAGCAGGGCCTGACGTGCCTGCGCCGTCGTGAATGTGGGGGACAGGCCGGCCAGTCGCTGTTCCAGGCGGGAGTTTTCCGCAGCATCCATGTATCAAATGGTACCCCTCATGCGACTCCAGGGGATCGATTTGATACATCAAGGGAGGCCCTGACAGCGCTGAAAGATGCGAACATGCTGGTCAGGGCGACACTTCTCTAGCACTCGATGACGTTCACCGCGAGGCCGCCGCGGGCCGTCTCCTTGTACTTGATCTTCATGTCGGCGCCCGTTTCCCGCATGGTCTTGATGACCTTGTCGAGGGAGACCTTGTGGGTGCCGTCGCCACGCATCGCCATCCGGGCGGCCGTGACGGCCTTGACCGCGGCCATGCCGTTGCGCTCGATGCAGGGGATCTGGACGAGGCCGCCGACCGGGTCGCAGGTGAGGCCGAGGTTGTGTTCCATGCCGATCTCGGCCGCGTTCTCGACCTGTTCGGGGCTGCCGCCGAGCACCTCGGCCAGCGCGCCCGCGGCCATCGAGCAGGCGGAGCCGACCTCGCCCTGGCAGCCGACCTCGGCACCGGAGATCGAGGCGTTCTCCTTGAAGAGCATGCCGATCGCGCCGGCCGCGAGGAGGAAGCGGACGATGCCGTTCTCCTGTTCATCGGCGGAGCCGCCGGGCACGAAGTTCAGGTAGTAGTGCAGCACCGCGGGCAGCACGCCGGCCGCGCCGTTGGTGGGGGCGGTGACGACGCGGCCGCCCGCCGCGTTCTCCTCGTTGACCGCCATCGCGTAGATCGTCGTCCACTCGCTGCGATGCAGCAACGGGTCGCCCTCGGCGCGCAGTTGGCGGGCCGAGGAGGCTGCCCGGCGGCGTACCTTCAGTCCGCCGGGGAGCAGGCCCTCCTGGGACATGCCGCGCTGTACGCAGTCCCGCATGACCCCCCAGATCTCCAGGAGCCCGGCCCGGATCTCGTCCTCGGTGCGCCAGGCCTTCTCGTTCTCCAGCATCAGGGACGAGATGGAAAGGCCGGTCTCGCGGGCGAGGCGCAGCATCTCGTCGCCGGTGCGGAACGGGTACTTCAGGACGGTGTCGTCCAGCTTGATGCGGTCCTCGCCGACCGCGTCCTCGTCGACGACGAAGCCGCCGCCCACCGAGTAGTACGTCTTCTCCAGGAGCGGCAGGCCGGCGCTGTCGTACGCGAAGAGGGTCATGCCGTTCGCGTGGTACGGGAGTGAGCGGCGGCGGTGCAGGATCAGCTGCTCAGGCTCGTGGAAGTCGATCTCGTGGGCCGCGCCTATCTCGGCGCCCATCAGGCGCAGGCGCCCGGTCCGGCGGATGCGGGCCACCTCGTCGTCCGCGCTGTCCACGTCGACGGTGCGGGGGGAGTGGCCCTCCAGGCCGAGGAGTACGGCCTTCGGAGTGCCGTGGCCGTGGCCCGTCGCGCCGAGGGAGCCGAAGAGCTCCGCTCGTACGGAGGCGGTCTGGGCGAGGAGTCCGTCCTTCTTCAGGCGGCCGGCGAACATGCGGGCGGCGCGCATGGGGCCCACGGTGTGCGAGGAGGAGGGGCCTATGCCGATGGAGAAGAGGTCGAATACGGAGATGGCCACGGGGGCGTTCCTTGTCTGTGGGCCGATGATTGTCCCGGTTTCGAGCGTAACGTGGGATTTCTCCCCGCCTCCTCAAGCGCCGGAAGGGCTATAAATAGCCCCTCCGGCGCTTGAGGAGCGGGGTCCGGGGCGGCGCCCCGTGCGCTCAGAGGGACGGATACAGCGGGTGCCGCTCGGTGAGCGCTGTGACGCGGGCGCGCAGCGCGGCCGCGTCGTACGACGGCTTCAACGCCTCGGCGATGATGTCGGCCACCTCTCGGAAGTCCTCGGCGGTGAAGCCGCGCGTGGCGAGCGCCGGCGTGCCGATGCGCAGGCCCGAGGTGACCATCGGCGGGCGCGGGTCGTTCGGGACCGCGTTCCGGTTGACCGTGATGCCGACCTCGTGGAGGCGGTCCTCGGCCTGCTGCCCGTCGAGCTCGGAGTGGCGCAGGTCGACCAGGACCAGGTGTACGTCCGTACCGCCGGAGAGCACCGAGACGCCGTGCTCGGCCACGTCCGCCGCGACCAGGCGTTCGGCCAGGATCCGCGCGCCCTCGAGCGTGCGCTCCTGCCGCTCCTTGAAGTCCTCGCTCGCCGCGACCTTGAAGGACACCGCCTTCGCCGCGATGACGTGCTCGAGCGGACCGCCCTGCTGGCCGGGGAAGACCGCCGAGTTGATCTTCTTGGCTAGGTCGGAAGTGGACAGGATCACGCCACCGCGCGGACCGCCGAGGGTCTTGTGCGTGGTCGTGGTGACCACGTGCGCGTGCGGTACGGGGGAGGGGTGCAGGCCCGCGGCGACCAGACCCGCGAAGTGGGCCATGTCGACCATCAGGTACGCGCCGACCTCGTCCGCGATCCGCCGGAAGGCGGCGAAGTCCAGCTGCCGCGGGTACGCGGACCAGCCGGCCACGATCAGCTTCGGCCGGGACTCCTTGGCGAGGCGCTCGACCTCGGCCATGTCGACCTGGCCGGTCTCGTCGTCGACGTGGTACGCGACGACGTCGTACAGCTTGCCGGAGAAGTTGATCTTCATGCCGTGGGTCAGGTGCCCGCCGTGCGCGAGGTTCAGACCCATGATCGTGTCGCCCGGCTTGAGCAGCGCGAACATCGCGGCCGCGTTCGCCTGCGCACCGGAGTGCGGCTGGACGTTCGCGTGCTCGGCGCCGAAGAGTTCCTTGATGCGGTCGATGGCGATCTGCTCGACGACGTCGACGTGCTCGCAGCCGCCGTAGTAGCGGCGGCCCGGGTAGCCCTCGGCGTACTTGTTGGTGAGGACCGAGCCCTGGGCCTCCATGACCGCGACCGGGGCGAAGTTCTCCGAGGCGATCATCTCGAGGGTGGACTGCTGGCGGACGAGCTCGGCGTCGACGGCCGCGGCGACATCGGGGTCCAGCTCGTGCAGCGGGGTGTTCAGAAGCGACATGGTCATGTCCTTAGTGGCGCGATGAGGTCGGCTCAGGAGCCGGAGAATTCGGTGTACTCGGCCGCCGACAGCAGGTCCGCCGGCTCCTCGGCGGTGCGCACCTTGAACAGCCAACCGCCCTCGAACGGGGCGGAGTTGACCAGCGCCGGGTCGTCCACCACGTCCTGGTTCGCCGCGACGACCTCACCGGTCACCGGCGAGTAGAGGTCGCTGACCGACTTGGTGGACTCCAGCTCGCCGCAGGTCTCGCCCGCGGTCACCGTGTCACCGACCTCGGGCAGCTGGACGTAGACCACGTCACCGAGCGCGTTCGCCGCGTGCTCCGTGATGCCGACCGTCGAGACGCCGTCCGTGGCGGCCGACAGCCACTCGTGCTCCTTGCTGTACCGCAGTTCCTGGGGATTGCTCATGGCCTGAATTCTCCTGTACGCGGGGGACTGGTGATGAACCGGAGGTGGGTGGGCGGCGTCACTGGGACACTCGCCCCGATGTCACTTACGGCGCCGGCGGACCGCAGGTCACGGGTCCCCGCCAGGAGGATCCCCGTGACCCCGTGGTCACTTCTCGCGCTTGTAGAACGGCAGCGCCACGACCTCGTACGGCTCGTGGCTGCCCCGGATGTCCACGCCGACACCCGCGGTGCCGGGCTCGGCGTGCGCGGCGTCGACGTACGCCATGGCGATCGGCTTGCCGAGGGTCGGGGACGGCGCGCCGGAGGTGACCTCGCCGATCACCTTGCCGTCGGCCACCACCTGGTACCCGGCGCGCGGCACCCGGCGGCCCTCGGCGATCAGGCCGACCAGCTTGCGCGGCGGCGCCGACTCGGCCCGCTCCGCGGCCTTCTCGAGCGCCGCCCGGCCCACGAAGGCCCCGCCGTTGGACGTCTTCTCGAACTTGACCACCCGGCCGAGCCCGGCGTCGAACGGCGTCAGGTCGGTGGACAGCTCATGCCCGTACAGCGGCATCCCGGCCTCCAGACGCAGCGTGTCCCGGCAGGACAGGCCGCACGGCACCAGGCCGCGGCCCGAGCCCGCCTCGGTCAGCGCGCTCCACACCGTCTCGGCGTGCTCCGGCGCGAGGAACAGCTCGAAGCCGTCCTCGCCGGTGTATCCGGTACGGGCGAGCAGCGCGGGCACTCCGGCCACGGTGGCGGGCAGCCCCGCGTAGTACTTCAGACCCGCGAGATCCGCGTCCGTCAGGGACTGCACGATCGCGGCCGCCTCCGGGCCCTGCACGGCGAGCAGCGCGTACGCGTCGCGGTCGTCGCGGACCTCGGCGTCGAAGCCCTCGGCGCGGGCGGTCAGGGCGTCCAGGACGGTCTGGGCGTTGGAGGCGTTGGCGACCACCATGAACTCGGGGGACTCGGCCTCGCCGAGCCGGTAGACGATCAGATCGTCCAGGATGCCGCCGTCCTCGCGGCAGATCATCGTGTACCGGGCGCGGCCGGCGGCCACCTTGCCGATGTTGCCCACCAGGGCGTGGTCGAGCAGGTCCGCGGCGGCCGGTCCGGTGACGGTGATCTCGCCCATGTGGGAGAGGTCGAAGAGGCCGGCCTTGGTGCGTACGGCGTTGTGCTCGTCGCGCTCACTGGCGTACCGCAGCGGCATGTCCCAGCCGGCGAAGTCGGTCATGGTGGCGCCGAGGCTCCGGTGTACGGAGTCGAGGGCGGTGAGGCGGGGGGCGTTGGTCATAGGTCTGGCTCCCAGGGCATGACTGGTGAGGTCGATCCTCCCCATCTGTCATCGAACCTGAGAGGTTCATCATGCCCGTCCGGAACCGGAAGCACGACTTGCACCTTGGGTGGAGCCACGCTGACGCGGCCCGCTTTTCAGATCTGCCTCGCCCGCGCGGTATCGGGGCCTGAGAGATTCAAGGGAGGTACTTGCTCCTTCGGCGCCCCAGTGCGGTCACTGGGAGCTCTCCCGCGCGGATTCAAGCGGCCGGTATGCAGTTGGCGCGGCCATCATTGCACGTCCCCCGTCCGGGTAACGCGGTTGTGCCGCATTACCGGCTCTTTACACTCGACGGAGACGAGTCACGGGACCGCAGGGGGAGGCCGGAGACGGTGCACAGTTCAGGGGCGTACGCGACGACGGGCGGGGTTCCGGTACCGGGGCAACGCGCAGTGCCTGCGCCGGAGTTGCTGTGCCGTGGACCGTTGATCAGAGATCTGCGTGCCGGAGGCCGTCCGCCCGGTGGCGAAGGCCCGCGGCGGCTGCTCTTCGGCACCGGCGACCTGGTGGTCGTCTCCGGACTGCCCGGCAGCGGCAAGAGCACGCTGATGCGGCGCTCCGTCCCCGGACCCCGTATCGACTCGCACGACACTCGTGAGCGGTTCGCCGCCCGGATGCCGCGCTTATTGCCGTACGTGCTCTACCGCCCCCTCGTCCGCCTCGCCCACTACGCCGGACTGCGGCGTGCGCTGCGCGCGGGCGAGAGCGTCGTGGTGCACGACTGCGGCAGCCAGGCCTGGGTGCGCCGCTGGCTGGCCCGCGAGGCGGCGCGGCGCGGCCGGGCCCTGCACCTGCTGCTGCTCGACGTCGACCCGGGCACCGCGCTCGCCGGACAGCGCGAGCGCGGCCGCGGCGTCTCCCGGTACGCCTTCGCCCGCCATCGCCGGGCCGTGACACGACTGCTCAGGGACGCCGAGCACGGCCGCGCCCCGGTCGGCTGCGCGGGGGTGGTCCTGCTCGACCGCCCGGCGGCCGACTCCCTGCGGACGGTGGGCTTCGCGGGGTAGGCCGCAGGTCTGGATGTCCGGTCGGCGCCCGGCGTGATCGGGCCACCCTTTAGGGTTCTTGGCGCAGACGTAGTGGTGCGAGTGGGTGGTGGCAGATGGATGTTCCGGCACACGACGGTCCCGGCGGGCCCCTGGACCAGGGCGGCCACGGCGGACTCCCGGACGGGCAGCTGCCCGGACCGGACCGGCCCGGCGGCGGCCACCCCCCGCACATCGGCTGGCCCGGCAACGAGCTGGAGGAGGTCCTCGCGGCCTCCGTCGGTGTCCCGTCCGCGGCCGGCCGGATCGTCGAGGTGCTCGGCCGCAGCCTGATCTGGATCCCGTTGCCGAACGGCGGCGGCAGGCAGAGCCGCGATCTCGACCTGCCGGCCATGGAGCTCGGCGGACAGGCCTACGTACCGGTCTTCAGCTCGCAGGCGCAGTTCCTCTCGGCCGTGGGCGGCCACATGCCGTTCGTGGTCGCGCCGGCCGTCGAGTTCGCCCGTGGCCTGCCGCCGCAGCTCGGCATCGCGGTCAACCCGGACGGCACGGTCGGCGTCCCCCTGCCGCCCGAGGCCGTCGCCGAGCTCTGTCGGTCGGGCCGTACGCCGCTCGACGGGCCGGCCAGTGGCGGGCGGGTGCGGCTGTACGAGCCGGACTGGCAGGACGATCCGGTCGACTTCCTCTCGGCGGCCGCCGAGGAGTTCGCCGCGACCGGTGTGGTCGCGACCGCGCGCCGCTGCCTGGCGTCGGTCGAGGGCGGCGACCCGGTGATGTTCGTCGGCGTGGAGCTCTCGCAGTGGGAGCCCACCGCCCGTAACCTCCCCATGGACGCCCTGGGCCGTGCACTCGGCAGGGCCCCGGCCCGCTGGCCGGTGAACCTGGTCCTGCTCGACGTGGCCCAGGACCCGGTCGGCGACTGGATGCGGGAGCGGGTCCGCCCGTTCCACCGGCAGGACGCCTGAACGACCGGCGACCGAATCGCCGGACGCCCGAATCGCCGGACGCCCGATCCGCTGTCGGCGGGGCGGCCCAGGCGCCGCTCTGCGTGTCCCGCACGGCGTCCGCGGCGCCCGGCACGCACTCTCGGCGCACCGGGCGAAGGCCCAAGTAGCTCCGCTACGAGAACCTTCGCCCGGCACACCGAGAGCACGCACCGGACACCGCGGACACCGCACAGGACACGCAGAACAGCGCCTAAGCTGGTTTCATAACCCGGGTCACTCCCGGGGGCGCAACCCGGGTCACTCCCGGGACGGGGAGTCAAGACGATTGTGTACGCGACACCATTCGAGGGGGGCCGGTCGACAGTGAGTGCGTCGGGCACGGCAGCGGCCGGCCAGGTCGAGCACATGCTGCGCCAGGTGACGCCCGGGCGGTACGACGCCTACGAGGCGCTCCTCGAGGCACTCGCAGGCGGCCAGGTCTGGATGCTGCTCTGGCACGGCCAGGCCGGCTCCCCGGACGCCCAGTACGGGAACATGGACGTGGAGGGCCTCGGCTACGCCCCCTGTGTCACCTCGGCCCAGGAGCTCGCCGCCTCCGGGTGGAACCGCGCGCACGAGGTCGCCGGCGGCATCGAGGTCGCCCGCACCCTGTTCCCCGACCACTACGGCCTCTGGCTGAATCCGCACGCCCCGGGCGGCGGCGTCGGCATCCCCTGGCTCGATCTGCGCCGGATCGCCACCGGCCTGGACAAGCTGCCCGCAGGACCGCTCCGGCTCTCCGAGCCGGCCATCGAAATCCCCCAGTTCTACGCGCAGTTGACGCAGAACGCGCACCGTACCCCGGCCGTCCGCTCGCTCCGCCGCGCCTGGGTGCAGCCCGCACTCGGCGCCCCGTACCTGGCGCTCGGCCTCGATGTATACGACACCTCGGCGGCCTCCGTCGACGCCGTACGGGCGATGATGCAGCAGTCGATCGCGGCGGTGCCGGACGGACTGCCGGTCTCCACCGTCGCGATGGGCGACGCCTACGACCCGGTCGCGATGTGGCTGCGGGCCAACTCCCGCCCGTTCTACGACCGCGAGGCGCACGCACCGGCCCCGGCCGGCGGCGGCCACGGGTACGGCTACCCGCGGGCGTAGGGCACACGCCCTGGTCCCGCTCCGGCCGCAGAGCTCTGGCGCCAAAAGTCCGAGATCCCGTCAAGTCCCTTATGGCGGGCGGGATTCGCCGCCCCCGCATCGGGGTGTGTGAGCTCCAGGTCTCGTTTATGTATCGCCGCTATCCGGACCGTTCACCCGGGTCAGCGGTCACACGTATCGTTCGGCCAGTTCCAGATCACCCTGGGGCGGCGCCGAGGCACCGCCCCCGGAAGCGCATCCTCGTGCACGGCCGAACTCTGGGGTTGGACATGCGAATACTGAAAAACCGCGCCGTGCGCGCGGCCACCGCGACGCTTGTGGCAGTCGTGGTCGCGGCAGGCTGTTCCAGTGAGCGCGGCAAGGACGACGAGGGAAACAAGTCGAAGGACACCTTCGTCTTCGCCGCGCCCGGTGACCCGGCCGCCCTCGACCCGGCACTCGCCAGCGACGGCGAGACCTTCCGCGTCACCCGGCAGTCCTTCGAGGCACTCCTCAAACACGAGTCGGGCGGATCGGACCTGACCGGCGCGCTCGCCGAGAAGTGGGACAGCAACGACAAGGGCACGGTCTGGACCTTCGACCTGCGCAAGAACGTCAAGTTCCACGACGGCGAGCCCTTCAACGCCGAGGCCGTGTGCGCCAATTACGACCACTGGTTCAACTGGACCGGCAGCTATCAGTCGAGCGCCGTCTCGTACTACTGGCAGTCCACCCTCGGCGGCTTCAAGAAGAACGAGGACAAGGAAGCGCCGAAGGCGAATTACAAGTCCTGCACGGCCAAGGACGAGAACACCGCCGTCATCGAGGTCAACGAGCCCTCCGCGAACCTGCCCGGCGGCTTCTCGCTGCAGGCCCTCGCCATCCACTCGCCCAAGGCGATCAAGGAGTACGAGAAGCAGGACGCCAAGGCCAAGGGCGACGCGATCACGTACCCCAAGTACAGCCAGGAGGCCGGCACCCTTGCCGGCACCGGACCGTACGAGATCACCGGCTGGAACAAGGGCAACAAGGAGGTCAGCCTCAAGCGCTTCGACGGCTACTGGGGCAAGAAGGGCGGCGTCGAGAAGCTGGTCTTCCGGACCATCGACACCGAGGACGGCCGCCGGCAGGCCCTGCAGGCGGGCGACATCGACGGCTACGACCTGGTCGCACCCGCCGATGTGGACACCCTCGAGAAGGAGGGCTTCCAGGTGCCGACGCGTGACGTGTTCAACGTCCTCTACCTCGGGATGGCCCAGGGCAAGCACAAGGCCCTGAAGAAGCCCGAGGTCAGGCAGGCCATCGCGCACGCCGTGGACCGCGAGAACCTGGTCAAGACCCAGCTGCCCGAGGGCGGCAAGGTCGCCACCCAGTTCATGCCGGAGACGGTCGAGGGCTACTCGGACAAGGTCAAGAAGTACGAGTTCGACACCGCCAAGGCCAAGAAGCTCCTCTCCGGCGCGGGAGAGACCGGCCTGAAGATCGAGTTCTGCTACCCGACCGAGGTCACCCGTCCGTACATGCCGGCCCCGCAGGACATCTTCGAGTCCGTGAAGTCCGACCTGGACAAGGCCGGCATCAAGGTGACCCCGAAGCCCCTGAAGTGGGCCCCCGACTACACCGACGCGGTCGAGGCCGGCTCCTGCGCCCTGCACATGCTCGGCTGGACCGGCGACTTCAACGACGGGTTCAACTTCATCGGCACCTGGTTCGCCGGATACGACAAGCAGTGGGGCTTCAAGAACGAGAAGGTCTTCGACGCGGTGAACGCCGGGTCCAAGGAGGCCGACCCCGCCGCGCGCACCAAGGCGTACGAGAAGGCCAACGAGGTGATCATGGACTATCTGCCGGGTCTCCCGCTGACCTCGTCCCCGCCGGCCATCGCCTTCGCCAAGGACGTGAACCCGCCCGAGGTCTCCCCGCTCACCCAGGAGAACTTCGGCGAGGTCACCTTCAAGTAGCAGGCAGCCGAGCGCCATCGCGCCGGGCGGGCGGCTCCCACCGGAGCCGCCCGTCCCGCCCGCCCGACCACCTTGAAAGGGGCACACGGGGGTGTTGCGACTTGTCGTACGACGGCTGCTGCAGCTGATACCCACCCTGCTCGGCCTGTCGGTCCTGCTGTTCCTCTGGCTGAACCGGCTTCCCGGCGGACCGGCTTCCGCGATCCTCGGAGAGCGGGCGACCGAAGCCGAAGTCGCCCGGATCAACCGCCTGCTCGGCCTCGACGAGCCGGTGTGGATCCAGTACTGGCGCTTCCTGAAGCGCATCGCCCAACTCGACCTCGGCACCTCGGTGCGGACCGGACAGCCGGTCTGGGACGAGTTCACCCTGCGCTTCCCTGCGACCGTCGAACTCGCCGTCGCGGCCATCCTCATCGCCGTCGTGGTGGGCGTGCCGCTCGGCTACTTCGCCGCCCGGCGGCGCGGCGGCTGGCTGGACGTGACCAGCGTGTCCGGCTCACTGCTCGGGATCTGCATCCCGGTGTTCTTCCTGGCGCTCGTGCTCAAGGGCATCTTCGCCGTGAACCTCGGTCTCTTCCCGAGCTACGGCCGCCAGTCCACCGGCATCGACGCCACCGACGTGACCGGATTCGCCGTGCTCGACGGCGTACTGACCGGTGAATTCGACGCCTCCTGGGACGCGTTGATGCATCTCGTGCTGCCCGCGATCACCCTCGCCTCCATCCCGCTCGCCGTGATCGTACGGATGACCAGGGCGAGCGTCCTCGAGGTGCTCGGCGAGGACTATGTCCGTACCGCCGAGGCCAAGGGGCTCAGGAGCAGCGTGGTGCGCGGACGACACGTCCTGCGCAACGCGCTCCTGCCGGTGATCACCGCGGTCGGTCTGCTGACCGGCAGCCTGCTCTCCGGGGCCGTCCTCACCGAGTCCGTCTTCGCCTTCGGCGGCATCGGCTCCTTCATCAGACAGGCGATCGACGGCCGGGACTATCCGGTGCTCGTCGGTTTCATCATGTTCATCGCGATGCTCTACGTGCTCATCAACCTGGTCGTCGACCTGGCGTACAGCCTCATCGATCCGAGAGTGCGGGTGCATTGACATGAAGCCCCCGATGACGAAGGCGGCCAAGGCCGACCGGCTCGCCGAACTGATGGCCAGGCGCGGCGGGGACGAGGGCGGGGCAGGGCTGTGGACCGAGGCACTGCGGCGGCTCAGGCGCAGCAAGATGGCCCTCATCGGTGCCGCGATCATCGCCGTGTTCCTGCTGCTGGCGATCGTCGGCCCCTGGGTCGCGCCGCACGGGCCGACCGCGCAGATCTGGCGCGGCGAAGTCTTCCCCAACCAGGGCCGGTTCGTCGGCCCGCGCTCGGGGAACTGGCTCGGCCTCGACCACCTCGGCCGCGACGAGCTCTCCCGGATGCTGATCGGCGCCCGCCAGACGCTCCTGGTCGGTGTCGTCTCGATGCTGATCGGCCTGGTGGTCGGTGCCCTGGTGGGCGCCGTCTCGGGCGCCGCGGCGACCCTCGGCGGCGCCGCGGGCAAGCGCGTCGACACCGTCGTCATGCGGATCACCGACATGATGCTGGCGCTGCCCTCGCTGCTGCTCGCCGTGTCCATCGCGGCCGTCATGGGCCAGTCCCTGACCACCGTGATGATCGCCGTGGGCGTGGTGCAGATCCCGATCTTCGCCCGTCTGCTGCGCGGCTCCATGCTGGGCCAGGGCGGCCGCGACTACGTACTGGCCGCCAAGTCCCTGGGCGTACGCAGACGCCGCATCGTCCTCACCCAGATCCTGCCGAACTCGGTGAGCCCGGTGATCGTGCAGGCCACCCTCAGCCTGGCCACCGCGATCATCGAGGCGGCCGCGCTGTCCTATCTGGGGCTCGGCAACCCCGACCCGGCCGTGCCCGAATGGGGCGTGATGCTCTCCCAGGCGCAGCGCTTCTTCGACAACGCGCCGATGATGTCGGTGTATCCGGCGCTCGGCATCGTCATCACCGCCCTCGGCTTCACCCTGCTCGGTGAGGCCATGCGCGAAGCCCTCGACCCCCGGCTGCGAGGCTGAACCGCCATGCCACTGCTCAGTGTCGACGACCTCACGGTCACCTTCCGCGGCGGACACGGACGCCCGCCGACCCGAGCGGTCGACGGGGTCTCCTTCCAGGTCGACGCCGGACGCGTCACGGGCCTGGTCGGCGAGTCCGGCTGCGGGAAGTCCGTGACCGCGCTCGCCCTCATGGGGCTGCTGCCCGGCAAGGGCGTGGACCGGGGCGGCAGCGCCGTGCTCGATGTGGGCGCGGGCAGCGAGTTCGTCGCCTCGGGACCCGTCGATCTGCTCGGGCTCGGGCCCGGTGCGCTGCGCGATCTGCGCGGCAGCCGGATCGCGATGATCTTCCAGGACCCGCTGTCGTCCCTGAACCCGGTCGTGCCGATCGGCGTCCAGGTCACCGAGATCCTGGAGCGCCACCGCGGTCTGCGCGGCGCCCCGGCCCGCAAGGAGGCCGCCGACCTCCTGGACCGGGTGGGCATCCCCGACCCCACCCGGCGCCTCAAGGAGTACCCGCATCAGCTCTCCGGCGGCATGCGCCAGCGCGCCCTGATCGCCATGGCGGTGGCCTGTGCGCCGCGGCTGCTGATCGCCGACGAGCCGACCACGGCGCTCGACGTGACGATCCAGGCGCAGATCCTGGAACTCCTCAAGGAGCTCGTCGACCAGGAGGGCACCGCGCTGCTGATGATCACCCACGACCTGGGTGTGGTCGCCGGACTGTGCGAACAGGTCAACGTCCTCTACGCGGGCCGGGTCGTCGAATCCGCGGGCCGCCGCGAGCTGTTCGCGCACCCCACCCACCCGTACGCGCACGGACTGCTCGGCTCGATCCCGCGCCTGGACGCGCCGCGGGGCGATCCGCTGCATCCGATCCGCGGCTCGATCAACGACCGCATCGCCTGGCAGGACGGCTGCGCCTTCGCACCCCGCTGCGACTTCTACGACGAGGAGTGCCTCGAGGGCCCGCCCGCGCTGACCGAACCACGGCGGCCGGACCACCGGGTGCGCTGTGTGCACCCGGTCCTGGACACCACGGCCGAGGAGGTCACGGCGTGAGCCTGCTCGAACTGCGCGATGTGAAGGTCCACTTCCCGGTCCGCGCCGGGATCGTCACGAACCGCACCGTCGGCCATGTCTACGCCGTCGACGGAGTGTCCCTGTCCGTCGAGGCCGGCCGCACCTACGGCCTGGTCGGCGAGTCCGGCTGCGGCAAGACCACACTCGGCCGTGCGGTCCTGCGCCTGGTCGATGTGACCGCGGGCGAGGTCGTCCTGGACGGTACGGATCTGGCCACCCTGCCGGCCGAGGAGATGCGCCGCTTCCGGCGCCGTCTGCAGATGGTCTTCCAAGACCCGCTCGGCAGTCTCAACCCACGCCAGAACATCGAGTCGATCCTCGCCGAGGGCATGACCGCGCACGGCATCGGCACCTCGAACGAGGACCGGCACCGACGCATTCTGGCCATCCTCGACAAGGTGGGCCTGCCGGCCAACGCGCTGTCCCGCTATCCGCACGAATTCTCCGGCGGCCAGCGCCAGCGCATCGGCATCGCCCGCGCCCTGGTCCTCGAACCGGACGTGCTGATCTGCGACGAACCGGTCTCCGCGCTCGATGTGTCGATCCAGGCCCAGGTGGTCAACCTGCTGGAGGAACTGCAGGACTCGATGGGCCTGACGTACGTCGTCATCGCGCACGATCTGGCGGTGGTCCGGCACATCTCGGACGTGGTCGGCGTGATGTACCTCGGCTCCCTCGTCGAGGAGGCGCCCAGCGACGTGCTCTACGCCGCCCCCAGGCACCCGTACACCCGGGCCCTGATGTCCGCCGTGCCGATCCCCGATCCGGACGTCGAGGACAGCCGTGAGCGGATCCTGCTCACCGGCGATCTGCCCTCCCCGGCGAACCCGCCGGCCGGGTGCCGGTTCCACACCCGCTGCCCGTGGAAACGGGAGACCAGATGTGCCACCGAGCGGCCCGAGATGCGGGAGTTGGCCGACGGCCACCGGGTGGCGTGCCACTTCGCGGAGGAGATCGCGCAGGAGTCACCGGGGGAGATCACGGACGGGAACCGTGAGAACCTCGCGAAGAGTCCGCGGGCGTGACGTGTCGCCTGTCCATTCCGGTACCTCTGGGACCGATGTGGTACCTATGGTCCCGGACTGACAGGGTCGGGTACCAACTGCCCCGTGTCCGACCCTCGTTCACCCGAGTCCGGATAACGGAACCCCCCAGACAGCATCACGGTTGCGCATCCTTTCCCCGGGGGGACTGGCGGGTGATCGCGGGGCCGTTGAAGACTCCCGGCAGACACGGGCTTCGGTCCTGTGTACGAGAACCGAGCCGTTACAGCGGCGGGCGTGGGCCGACCACAGTCGGCCGAGAGGGGTCAATCGCACCGTGACCGCACCGATCGAGACCACCGGCGCGGAAGCCGAGGCGCAGCCGGAGGCTGTGCTGGTCGGGGTCAAGAAGAGCCAGATCGAGGGGCGTTCCCTCGGCCAGATCGCCTGGATGCGCTTCAAGCGCGACAAGGCGGCCATGGCCGGAGGCATCGTTGTCGCGCTCCTGATCCTGATGGCCATCCTGTCCCGGCCCATCCAGTGGCTGTTCGACCTGGACCCCAACAAGCTGAACCAGAATCTGGTCGACCCCACCCTGCGGGCGCCCTACGGCGGCTGGGGAGGCATGAGCTGGGACCACCCGCTCGGTGTCGACCCGGGCTTCGGCCGCGACCTGCTCGCGCGCATCATCGAGGGCTCCTGGGTCTCGCTCGTGGTCGCGGTGGGAGCCACGCTGCTCTCCGTGACCATCGGCGTGATCATGGGCGTCGTCGCCGGGTACTACGGCGGCTGGGTCGACTCGCTGGTCAGCCGGATGATGGACACCTTCCTGGCCTTCCCGCTGCTGCTGTTCGCGATCTCCCTGTCCGCCTCCGTGCAGGACGGCTTCTGGGGGATCACCGGGCTTCCGCTGCGGATCGGCGTGCTGATCTTCGTCATCGGGTTCTTCAACTGGCCCTACATGGGCCGGATCGTGCGGGCCCAGACGCTGAGCCTCAGGGAGCGCGAGTTCGTGGAGGCCTCCCGGAGTCTGGGCGCCCGCGGACCGTTCATCATCTTCCGCGAGCTGCTGCCCAACCTGGTGGCGCCGATCCTCGTGTACTCCACACTGCTGATCCCGACCAACATTCTCTTCGAGGCCGCCCTGAGCTTCCTCGGTGTCGGCATCGCCCCGCCCCAGGCTTCCTGGGGAGGCATGCTCACCGAAGCGGCCGACCAGTACGAGGTCGACCTGCAGTTCATGTTCGTGCCAGGCCTGGCGATCTTCATTACCGTGCTGGCATTCAATCTGCTGGGTGACGGGCTGCGTGACGCACTCGATCCCCGCAGCAAGTAACAACGGACGGCCGACCTTGAGCACCGTGCCGTACCCATCTACCAAGGGGGCTTTCCTCAGGATGAAGACCAAGAAAGCGACAGCCGCCCTGGCGTCAGCCATCGTGCTGGCGCTCGGAGCGTCGGCGTGCGGCGGCGGCGGAAGCAGCAAGGACGGCAGCGACGGTGGCGGCGGCGTCGCCGATGCCGCACTGAAGTCCATCGTCAACAAGTCCGACAAGAAGGGCGGCACCGCCACCTTCGAGCACTCGGACGTCCCGGACTCGCTCGACCCGGGCAACACCTACTACGGGTGGGTGCAGAACTTCTCGCGCCTGTACGGCCGTTCGCTCACCGCGTTCAAGCCGGCCGCGGGCTCCGAGGGCCTCGAGGTCGTGCCCGACCTCGCCGAGGACCTCGGCAAGCCGAGCAAGGACGCCAAGACCTGGACGTACAAGCTCAAGAAGGGCGTCAAGTATGAGGACGGCACGGAGGTGACCGCCAAGGACGTCAAGCACGCGATCCTGCGGTCCAACTTCGCGCCCGAGGCCCTCTCGAACGGCCCGACGTACTTCAAGGCCTACCTGGAGGGTGGCGACAAGTACAAGGGTCCGTACAAGGACAAGGGCAAGGACCTCAAGTCCATCGAGACCCCGGACGACCACACGATCGTCTTCCACCTCGCCAAGCCCTTCGCGGACTTCGACTACCTGGCGACCTTCTCGCAGACGGCCCCCGTGCCGGCGGCGAAGGACAAGGGCGCCGAGTACGTGAAGAACATCGTGTCCTCGGGCCCGTACAAGTTCGAGTCCTACAACGAGGGCCGCAGCGCCACCCTGGTGCGCAACCCCGAGTGGGACGCGAAGGCCGACAAGCTGCGCCCGGCCCTGCCGGACAAGATCACCATCAAGTTCAAGGTCAACCCGACCACGGTCGACCAGCACCTGATGAACAACCAGATCACCATGGACGCGGCCGGCACCGGTCTGCAGACCAAGACCCAGCCGAAGGTCCTCACCAAGAAGGCCGAGCGCGACAAGACGGACAACCCCTACGCGGGCGCCCTGTCGTACCTCGCGATGTCGACCAAGGTGAAGCCGTTCGACAACATCGAGTGCCGCAAGGCCGTCCAGTACGCGACGGACAAGGTCTCGATCCAGCAGGCGCTCGGTGGCGACACCAAGGGTGACGTGGCCAGCACCATGCTGCCGCCCACGGTGAACGGCTACACCAAGTTCGACACGTACAAGACCCCGGGCAACAAGGGCGACGTGGCCAAGGCCAAGGCGTCCCTGAAGAAGTGCGGCAAGCCGAACGGCTTCTCGACCAACCTGACCGCCCGCTCCGACCGCCCCGACGAGATCGCCATGGCGACCGCGCTGAAGGCGTCCCTGGAGAAGGTCGGCATCAAGGCCGAGATCAAGCAGTTCCCGTCGGGCAAGTACTTCGGAAACTTCGCCGGTAACCCGAGCTACGTGCACGAGCACAACCTCGGCCTGATGATGATGGCCTGGGGCGCCGACTGGCCGACCGGCTTCGGCTTCCTGGACCAGATCGTCAACGGTTCGGCGATCAAGCCCTCCGGTGGCAACAACCTGATGGAGCTGGACGACCCGAAGGTCAACCAGGCCCTCGCGGACGGCATCGCCATGACGGACGACGACGAGCGCACCAAGAAGTGGGGCGAGGTCGACAAGCTGGTCATGGACACCGCCACCACCGTGCCGCTGATCTACCGCAAGAACCTGCTCTACCGGCCGGACCAGGCGACCAATGTCACGGTCACCCAGGCCTACCTCGGAATGTACGACTACGTGCTGGTCGGAACCTCCAAGTAGCCCCGTCCGCCAAGCAATTCTGAAAGGCAGGTGAAGGCTCCGGTGTCCGCCGGACCGGGCGACCCCCGGTCCGGCGGCCCCGGCGCCGATCGGCTGTGACTGCGTACATCATCCGACGCGTGATCGCCGCGATAATGCTGTTGCTGGTGGTCAGCGCAGTCACCTTCGCGATCTTCTTCCTGGTTCCACGGATCGGCGGGCAGACCGTCGACCAACTGGCCGTCCAGTACGTCGGCAAGGACGCCAACCCCGAATCCGTGGCCGCGGTCAAGAAGAACCTGGGCCTCGACCAGCCCCTCCTGGTCCAGTACTACGACTTCGTCAAGGCGATCGTGGTGGGCGCGAACTACCAGTTCGGCCCCGACCCGGTCACCTGCAACGCCCCGTGCTTCGGCTACTCCTTCAAGACGCACGTCGAGGTGTGGCCCGAGATCACCCAGCGCATCCCGGTGACCCTGTCCCTCGCGGTCGGTGCGGCCGTCCTGTGGCTCGTCTCCGGTGTCACCATCGGCGTCATCTCCGCCCTCAAGCGGGGCAGCATCGTCGACCGACTCTCCATGACCGTCGCCCTGCTCGGCGTCTCGCTGCCGATCTTCTTCACCGGTCTGCTGGGGCTCGCGCTCTTCACCTCGCAATGGCCCATCTGGGACACCATCGAGTTCGTACCGTTCTCGGAGAGTCCGGGGGAATGGGCGTGGAACCTGCTGCTGCCCTGGGCCAGCCTCGCCTTCCTCTATTCGGCGCTCTACGCACGGCTCACCCGTGCGGGCATGCTGGAGACGATGAGCGAGGACTACATCCGCACCGCCCGCGCCAAGGGGCTCAGAGAGTCCAAGGTGGTCACCAAGCACGGGCTGCGCGCCGCGCTCACCCCGATCGTGACCATCTTCGGCATGGACTTCGGTCTGATGCTGGGCGGCGCGGTCCTGACCGAGTCGGTGTTCTCCTTCCAGGGCATGGGCGCCTACGCCGTGCAGGCCGTGCGGGAGAGCGATCTGCCCATCGTGATGGGCGTGACCCTGACCGCCGCCTTCTTCATCGTCTTCTGCAATCTGATCGTGGACCTGGTGTACGCGGCCATCGACCCCAGGGTGAGGTACTCGTGAGCGACCTGGACAAGAAGCAGAGCGCGCCGGAATCTGCGGCTGTCTCGGAGCCCACGGCGCTCGTGCCCGGTACCGCCGAGGAGACCTTCCTCTCGGTACGGGACCTCAAGATCCACTTCGACACCGACGACGGTCTGGTCAAGTCCGTCGACGGCGTCTCCTTCGACGTACGCCGCGGCAAGACCCTCGGCATCGTCGGTGAGTCCGGCTCCGGCAAGTCGGTCACCTCGCTCGGCATCATGGGCCTGCACCAGAAGGCCAAGGTGTCCGGCGAGGTCTGGCTGGACGGCGAGAACCTCGTCACCGCCGACCCCGACCACGTACGCCGGCTGCGCGGCCGCAAGATGGCGATGATCTTCCAGGATCCGCTGTCGGCCCTGCACCCGTACTACACGGTGGGCGCGCAGATCACCGAGGCGTACCGGGTGCACCATCCGGTCGGCAAGAAGGAGGCCAAGGCCCGGGCCGTCGAGATGCTCGACCGGGTCGGCATCCCCGAGCCGGCCAAGCGCTTCAGCAGCTATCCGCACGAATTCTCCGGCGGTATGCGCCAGCGCGCGATGATCGCGATGTCCCTGGTCAACAACCCGGAACTGCTGATCGCGGACGAGCCGACCACCGCGCTCGACGTGACCGTGCAGGCGCAGATCCTGGACCTGATCCGGGATCTGCAGAAGGAGTTCGGCTCCGCGGTCATCATGATCACCCACGACCTGGGCGTGGTCGCCGAGATGGCCGACGACCTGCTTGTCATGTACGGCGGGCGCTGCGTCGAACGAGGCAGCGCCGAGAAGGTCTTCTACGAGCCGCAGCACCCCTACACCTGGGGCCTGCTCGGCTCGATGCCGCGGATCGACCGCGAGGAGACGGACCGGCTCATCCCGGTCAAGGGCTCCCCGCCCAGCCTCATCAACGTCCCCGACGGCTGTGCCTTCAACCCGCGATGCCCCTACGCCGACGTCCCCAAGGACAACCTGACGCGTACGGTCCGCCCGGAACTCCGCGAGGTCGGCAGCGGACACTTCTCCGCCTGCCACATGTCGCAGGAGGAGCGGACGCGGATCTGGACCGAAGAGATTGCGCCGAAACTGTGAGTGAGACTACGGACGTGACCACACCGGACCAGACCGCAAACAAGCCGGGCAGCTCGGCCGAGCCGCTGCTCAGGGTCGACAACCTGGTCAAGCACTTCCCCATCAAGAAGGGCCTGCTCCAGCGGCAGGTCGGGGCGGTGAAGGCGGTCGACGGACTGAGCTTCGAGGTACGCCCGGGGGAAACCCTCGGCGTCGTCGGTGAGTCCGGCTGCGGCAAGTCGACCATGGGCCGGCTGATCACCCGGCTGCTCGAACCGACCGGCGGCAAGGTCGAGTTCGAGGGCCACGACATCACCCATCTGAACGTCGGCAAGATGCGGCCGCTGCGCCGCGACGTCCAGATGATCTTCCAGGACCCGTACTCCTCGCTGAACCCGCGGCACACCATCGGCACCATCGTGAGTGCGCCGTTCCGGCTGCAGGGGGTCCAGCCCGAGGGCGGCGTCAAGAAGACCGTCCAGGAGCTGCTCGCCCTGGTGGGCCTCAATCCCGAGCACTACAACCGCTATCCGCACGAATTCTCCGGCGGCCAGCGCCAGCGCATCGGCATCGCCCGTGCGCTCGCGCTCAAGCCGAAGCTGGTCGTCGCGGACGAGCCGGTCTCGGCGCTCGACGTGTCCATCCAGGCGCAGGTGGTCAACCTCCTCGACGACCTGCAGGACGAGCTCGGCCTGACGTATGTGATCATCGCGCACGACCTGTCGGTGATCCGGCACGTGTCGGACCGGATCGCGGTCATGTACCTCGGCAAGATCGTGGAGTTGGCGGACCGCAAGGACCTCTACACCAAGCCGATGCACCCGTACACCAAGGCGCTGCTCTCCGCGGTGCCGGTGCCGGACCCGGCGCGGCGCGGGGCCAAGAACGACCGCATCCTGCTCCGCGGCGACGTGCCCTCGCCGATCTCGCCGCCGAGCGGCTGCCGCTTCCACACCCGGTGCTGGAAGGCGACCGAGATCTGCACGACCAAGGAGCCGCCGCTGCTGCAGCTCGGCACCGGTCACCAGGTCGCCTGCCACCACCCGGAGAACGCCGACGACCAGGCGCCGCAGGACACCGTGCTGCTGACCGCGGCGGTGGCGGCGGCGGAGGTCGCGGGCGTCGAGGTGCCTGCGGACAAGGAGCCGGCCGCCGCGGCGGACTCATCGGCCGCCGCTGCGGCTCCGGCCGCATCCGAGGGCGCCAAGACCTCGAAGAGTGACGAGGACGGCGCCGAGTAGCGACCGACTTCCGGAACGTCGAACGCCGGGCGGGCCCCAACTCCGGGGCCCGCCCGTCGTTTTGACGTACCGCCAGGACTTTGAACTCATTGATGACAAAGTCTGGACGGGCGCGGTCGAAGTCTCCTAGCGTGTGCGCCGCAACAGTTCGGAGTTTCGCGCGCACGGACCCCGGTTCGACCCGAGTCGGGGACGCCCCCGGGGCCCTTCCGCTGGAGGAGACTTGAGCTCACGACTGTTCCCACGCGGCCGGAGACGGCTCGTCACGCTGCTCGCCGCCGCGGTCGCCGCCGGCGGCCTCGCGTTCACCACGCCCACGCCGGCCCAGGCGGAGGACCTGCCGCCGCAGGAACCCGGCGTCACGCTGCGCGTCTTCGACGTCCAGACGCCCCTGGAGAAGATCTGCACCCTCAAGCAGGGCCAGACGCCGAACGTCGACGAGCTCAAGCCGAACATCGACTGGTCGACACCCGAGGACTTCGGCGGCATCAGTGACAAGTTCGTCGCGCACGCACTCGGCAACATCAACGCCCCGGCGGACGGTTCGTACGACTTCCGGTTGACCAGCGACGACGGCTCCCGGCTCTACATCGACGACGAGCTGGTCGTCGACCACGACGGAGTGCACGGGGCCGACGATCCCAAGGACGGCACGGTCGAGCTGACCGAGGGCCCGCACTCGCTGCGCATCGAGTACTTCGACAAGGACGGCGACCAGCAGCTCACCCTGGGCTGGAAGCCGCCGGGCGCCGACGACTTCGCCGTCGTACCGGACGAGGCCCTGACCACCGACGCCGACGTCGTACGGGTCACCGCGCCCGGCCGGAAGGAGTGCGAGGACAGCACGGACACCCCCGGCGACGGACTGCCGCTGACCGAGGTCCGCCCGGACCACAAGCTGACCGATCTGCGGCCGGAGGGCTTCGAGCCGCAGGTCACCGGCATGGACTGGATGCCCGACGGCCGGATGGCCATCAGTACCTGGGGCGGCACCGACAACATCGAGGGCGAGGTCTACCTCCTCGACAACGTCACCGGCGACACCGGACCCGACAAGGTGAAGGCGACCAAGGTCGCCGAGGGTCTGCGCGAGCCGATGGGCCTCAAGGTCGTGGACGGCAAGATCTACGTCTCGCAGAAGCACGAGCTGACCGAGCTCGGGGACAGCGACGGCGACGGTGTGATGGAGGACTACAAGACCATCGCCACCTGGCCGTACGGCGAGAACTTCCATGAGTTCGCCTTCGGACTGCTCTACGAGGACGGCGACTTCTACCTCAATCTGTCCGTGGCCATCGACCTCGGCGGCGCCACCACCGACCCGCAGCCCGCGCCGGACCGCGGCGCCACGATCAAGGTCAACAAGGAGACGGGCAAGGTCAGTTGGGTCGCCGGCGGGCTGCGCACCCCCAACGGCATCGGCAAGGGCCCGGACGGCGAGCTCTTCGCCACCGACAACCAGGGCGGCTGGCTGCCCTCGTCGAAGCTGGTGCACGTCAAGCAGGACCGCTTCTTCAACCACTACACCAACCCCGCCGGGCCGTTCGACGACCAGCCCGTGACCGAGCCGGTGCTCTGGCTGCCGCAGAACGAGATCGCCAACTCGCCCAGCAATCCGATCCAGTTGGACGAGGGCCCGTTCGCCGGGCAGATGCTGTTCGGCGACGTCACGTACGGCGGGATCCAGCGCGGCTATCTGGAGAAGGTCGACGGCGAGTACCAGGGCGCGGTCTTCCGCTTCACCCAGGGCCTGGAGGCCGGCGTCAACCGGATCAGCAAGGGACCGGACGGCGCGATCTACGCCGGCGGACTCGGCGCCGACGGCAACTGGGGCCAGGAGGGCAAGCTCAAGCACGGTCTGCAGAAGCTCTCCCCGAACGGCGAGAACGCCTTCGACATCGTCGCCATGCGCCACAAGGAGGGCGGCTTCGAGCTCGAGTACACCCAGCCGCTCTCCGACGAGACGGTGGAGAAGCTGGCGGAGAAGTACACCGTCGAGCAGTGGGGCTACACCCCGACCTCGGACTACGGCGGCCCGAAGATCGACGAGGAGACCCTGAAGGTCAGCTCGGCGAAGCTCTCCGACGACCGCAAGAAGGTCACGCTCGCCGTGGACGGCCTGAAGCCGAAGCGGGTCGTGCATGTCCGCTCGCCGCAGCCGTTCAGCTCTGCGGAAGGCGAGAAGCTCTGGTCCACCGAGGCCTGGTACACGCTCAATTCGATGCTCGGCGAGCAGCCGAAGAGCAACCAGTACGAGGCCGAGGAGGCCCGGCTGACCGGGTCCGCGGGCGTCGACACCGAGCACGCGGGCTACTCGGGAAGCGGGTTCGTGGACGGATTCGGCGAGGAGGGCGCCTCCGCGACCTTCGACGTACAGGCCGACGAGGCCGGTACGTACGACGTGGCGCTGCGCTACGCCAACGGCGGGTATCCGGAGAAGGGCACCAAGTCCCTGTCCGTGTACGTCAACGGCGAGAAGGCGACCCAGTCGAAACTGCCGGACACCGGCGAGTGGTCCGGCTGGTCCTCCGAGACCGAGGCGCTCGAGCTGCGCAAGGGCGCCAACACGGTGACGTACCGCTACGACGCCGGGGACACCGGCCACGTCAACCTCGACATGATCTCCGTCAATCCGCAGGGCGCCCCGATCCAGCTCTTCGACGGGGCGGCGAGCCTCGCCAACTGGCAGCATCCGAACGGGGATGCGCCGTCCTGGCCGGTGACGGACGACGTGATCGAGGTCGACGAGGGCGATCTGCGGACCAAGCAGAGCTTCCGCGACTTCAAGCTGCACGTGGAGTTCTGGCTGCCGAATCTCCCGGACGACGTCACCGGTCAGGACCGCGCCAACAGCGGCATCTACATCCAGGAGCGCTACGAGATCCAGATCCTGGACTCCTACGGCAAGGAGAACCCGGCCGACGACGACGCGGGAGCCATCTATCAGCAGAAGCCACCGGACGTGAACGCGGCCACGGCGCCGGAGACCTGGCAGTCGTACGACATCGTCTTCAAGGGCGCCCGCTTCGACGAGGAGGGCAACAAGACCGAGGACGCCCGGGTCAGCGTCGTGTGGAACGGCGAACAGATCCACGACGACGTCGCCATCGACGGCCCGACCGGGAACGGGGCACCGGAGGGCCCGGCAGCCGGAGCGATCAAGCTGCAGGACCACGACAACAAGGTCCGCTTCCGGAACGTCCGGATCGAGCCACTGGACTGACCCCTGCGCGGGGTGTGCCCCTCCCGACCGGCACGCCCCGCCCCGCGCCCGCCGCACGGCCGACTTCCCCCTCGGGGGCGGCTCCCCCCCCCGTGGCCGTGCGCCGGGCGCGGGCGGTTCTGGGCGCGTGCCCGGTCCCGGCAGAATGGCCGGGTGTTCCAGGACTTCTTCACACCCTCCGTCCAGCACGGGCTCGATGTGGCGGGGATCTTCGTCTTCGCGATCTCCGGAGCGCTGCTCGCCGTACGCAAGAACTTCGACGTGTTCGGCATCGCGGTGCTCGCGACCGTGACCTCGGTGGGCGGCGGCCTCTTCCGTGACCTGGTGATCGGTGCGGTGCCGCCGGCCGCCTTCACGGACCTGGCCTACTTCGTGACCCCGCTCGTGGCCGCCACGCTCGTGTACTTCCTGCATCCCGAGGTGACGCGGATCAACCGGGCGGTCAGCACCTTCGACGCCGCCGGGCTCGGCCTCTTCTGCGTCACGGGCACCGTGAAGGCGTACGAGTACGGGCTCGGGCTCACCGCGTCCGCGACCCTCGGCCTGGCCACCGCCGTCGGTGGCGGCGTGCTGCGCGATGTGCTGGCCAACGAGGTGCCGTCGCTGCTGCGCTGGGACCGCGATCTGTACGCGGTACCGGCCATGGTCGGCGCGGGCATGGTCGCCCTGTGTCTGCGCTACGACGCCCTGAATCCGCTGACCAGCGGCCTCGCGGTGATCACCGCCTTCTCGCTGCGGATGCTCGCGATGCACTTCCACTGGCGGGCCCCGCGGGCCTGGAACCGCAGGTCGGCGACGCCGGACGAGGCGTGAGCGGCCGTCCCGGCACCCTCCCGGATAAAGCTACCGCTCAGTAATTACTTGTTGTACCGTGCAGCACATGACTCAGGGCACGACACAGGGCGGCACGCGCGCGGCCGTCGGCGACAGCGAGTTCGACCGCGACACCGCGGTGACGCGGCGCGAGCCCGGCGTCTACGACGCCGAACTCTCCGCGGGCTGGACGATCATCAACGCGGTCAACGGCGGCTATCTGCTCGCGGTCCTCGGCCGTGCCCTCTCCGACGCGCTGCCGCACTCCGACCCGTTCACCGTGTCCGCGCACTACCTCACCGCGTCGCAGCCGGGGCCCGCGGTGGTGCGCACCGAACTCGTCCGCGGCGGCCGCACCCTGTCCACCGGCCAGGCCTCGCTCTTCCAGTACGACGCGGAGGGCCGCGAGATCGAGCGGATCCGCGTACTCGCCTCGTACGGGGATCTCGACGCACTGCCGGACGAGGTGCGCACCAGCGCCGCGCCGCCGGACATCCCGCCCGTCGAGCACTGCTTCGGCCCCGAGGACGGGCCGGCCCCGGTGCCCGGCAGCTCCGCGATCACCGAGCGGCTCTGGCTGAAACTCGACCCTGCGACGCTCGGCTGGGCGCTCGGAGCGCCCTCCGGCAAGGGCGAGATGCGGTCCTGGTTCGGCCTGGCCGACGGCCGTGACGCCGACCCGCTGTCGCTGCTGCTCGCGGTGGACGCCCTGCCGCCGACCGCCTTCGAACTCGGCATCAAGGGCTGGGTGCCGACGGTCGAGCTGACCGTGCACATCCGCTGCCGCCCCGCGCCCGGACCGCTCCGCGTCGCCATCACCACCCGCAATCTCGCGGGCGGCTTCCTGGAGGAGGACGCCGAGGTCTGGGACACCGCGGGCCGCCTCGTCGCCCAGTCCCGGCAGCTGGCCCGGGCGCCACGGGGGTGAACCGGAGGGCGGGGCCAGGGGTGCGGTGCAGGCCGGCCGTGGCTCTCCACTGCTCGCCGGACACCGTATCTGTGCCACCGCCGGGCGTTGGGGCCTCCGGCGGCTCGTAGAATCGACGGCATCATGGCCTATCTCGACCACGCCGCGACCACGCCGATGCTTCCCGAAGCCATCGAGGCGATGACCGCGCACCTCTCCGTCGTCGGCAACGCCTCTTCGCTGCACGCGGCGGGGCGGCAGGCACGGCGCACCGTCGAGGAGGCCCGCGAGACGCTCGCCGAGGCGCTCGGTGCCCGGCCCAGCGAGGTGGTGCTCACCTCGGGCGGCACCGAGGCGGACAACCTCGCGGTGAAGGGGCTCTTCTGGTCGCGCCGGGACGCGGATCCGGCCAGGACGCGGGTGCTGTGCAGCCCCGTCGAGCACCATGCCGTGCTCGACGCCGTGCACTGGCTCGGTGAGCACGAGGGCGCCACCGTCGAGTACCTGCCCGTCGACGGCCACGGGCGGGTGCACCCCGAGGCGCTGCGCGAGGCCATCGCCCGCAACCCCGCCGACGTCGCGCTGGCCACCGTCATGTGGGCCAACAACGAGATCGGCACCGTGCAGCCCGTGCGTGAACTCGCGGACGTGGCCGCGGAGTTCCAGATTCCGCTGCATTCCGACGCCGTGCAGGCCTTCGGCCAGCTCCCCGTCGACTTCGACGCCTCGGGCCTCGCGTCGATGGCGGTCAGCGGGCACAAGATCGGTGGGCCGTACGGAATCGGCGCGCTGCTGCTCGGCCGCGAGTACGCGCCCGTGCCCGTGCTGCACGGCGGCGGGCAGGAGCGACAAGTGCGCTCCGGGACGCTGGACGTGCCCGCCGCCGCCTCGTTCGCCGTGGCGGCCCGGCTCGCCGCACAGGACCAGGAGCGCTTCGCCCGCGAGATCGGCGCGCTGCGCGACGAACTGGTCACCGCCGTGCTGGCCGCCGTGCCCGACGCGATCCTCGGCGGCGACCCGGCACCGGCGGGTCCCGACGGCATCCCGGGCCGGCTGCCCGCGAACGCGCACTTCATCTTCCCCGGCTGCGAGGGCGACTCGCTCCTGCTGCTGCTCGACGCCCAGGGCATCGCCTGCTCCACCGGCTCGGCGTGCACGGCCGGTGTGGCCCAGCCGAGCCATGTGCTGCTCGCCACCGGCACCGACCCCGAACTCGCGCGCGGCACGCTGCGCTTCTCGCTCGGCCACACCACCACCCACGAGGACGTGAAGGCCGTCGCCAAGGCGATCGGGCCCGCGGTGGAGCGGGCGCGGGCCGCCGGTCTGAGCTGAGCCGCGGCTCCGGCCTCAGGCCTGCTGCTTCGCGGCCGCCCGGACCAGCTTCATGTAGCGGTCCCAGTCCCAGTGCTTCCCGGGGTCCGTGTGGGTGGCCCGCGGCACCTCGTCGTGGCCGATGATGTGCTTGCGGTCCACGGGTATCCCGTACCGCGCGCAGATGTCCGCCGCCAGGCGGGCCGACGCCTCGTACATGACCTTCGTGAACGACGACTCCCTGTCCACGAAGCCCTCGTGCTCGATGCCGATACTGCGCTCGTTGTACTCCCTGTTCCCCGCGTGGAAGGCGACGTCCAACTCGCGGGCCATCTGGGTCACATGACCGTCCTTCGCCCGGATCACATAATGCGCGGCGGCCGCGTGCATCGGATCGCGGAACACCCGTACCGCCGTGTCGAAGCTGCCCTCCGTGACATGCACGACGATGCGGTCGATCGGAAAGTCGGCGGGCCGGTCCGCGTACCTCAGATTGGCCCGCGACGCCGCGATCCACTGGGCGCCCGGCTGGTCGACCTCGCCCTCCGTGCGCTGCTTGTCGATGCCCGGGACCTGCCACCAGAGCCGGGACAGCTCCTCCCGGTACGCCAGCGCCGCCGTGCCCGCGGCGACGGTCACGCCGCCGCCGATCAGCAGCTTGCGCCGGCTGATGCCCTCCTCGGCCATGAAACCAACACCTCTCCCCGTACCTCCCCGCACCGCGTGGTGCCTGCAGGGCCCACGGACACCGAAAACGCTCGAAGGGCAGTGGATGGTTCCGACTACTCTGGAGGAGTTATGACTGCTGATGCCACGCCCCCGCGCCGCCTCCGTGTCCTCGCCGCCATGTCCGGAGGGGTCGACTCCGCCGTCGCCGCCGCCCGTGCCGCCGAGGCGGGACACGACGTCACCGGAGTCCACCTCGCACTCTCCGCGAACCCGCAGTCCTTCAGGACCGGCGCCCGCGGCTGTTGCACGATCGAGGACTCCCGCGACGCCCGCCGCGCGGCCGATGTGATCGGCATCCCGTTCTACGTCTGGGACCTCGCCGAGCGCTTCCGTGAGGACGTGGTCGAGGACTTCGTCGCCGAGTACGAGGCCGGCCGCACCCCCAATCCGTGCCTGCGGTGCAACGAGAAGATCAAGTTCGCCGCCCTCCTGGACAAGGCCCTTGCGCTCGGATTCGACGCCGTGTGCACCGGGCACTACGCGCGCGTGGCCGTGGATTCCGAGGGCAACAGGGAGCTGCACCGCGCCTCCGACATGGCCAAGGACCAGAGCTACGTCCTCGGCGTCCTGGACGAGCGGCAGCTCGCGCACGCCCTCTTCCCGCTCGGCGACACCGTCACCACCAAGGACGAGATCCGCGCGGAGGCCGAGCGGCGTGGCCTCGCGGTCGCCAAGAAGCCCGACAGCCACGACATCTGCTTCATCGCCGACGGCGACACCCAGGGCTTCCTCGCCTCCCGCCTCGGGCGCGCGGAGGGCGACATCGTCGACGAGTCGGGCACCCGTCTCGGCTCCCACGAGGGCGCGTACGGCTTCACCATCGGCCAGCGCAAGGGCCTGCGCATCGGCACCCCGGCGCCGGACGGCAAGCCCCGCTACGTCCTGGACATCTCACCGGTGAACAACACGGTGACGGTCGGCCCCCTCGAGGCTCTGGACGTCACCGCGCTGACCGCGATCAAGCCCCGTTGGTGCGGGACCGCGCCGGCCACCGCAGGGGAGTACACGGCGCAGCTGCGGGCGCACGGCGAGGAGACCCCGGTCCGCGTGGAGCCGGCCGGCGACGAGCTGTCCGTGACCTTCACCGAGGCCGTACGGGGCGTGGCGCCCGGGCAGGCGGTCGTCCTGTACGACGGCACCCGGGTGGTCGGCTCGGCCACCATCGCGTCGACCACGCGCGCGACGGCGACGGTCTGACCGACCGGCGGACACGGCGGGACCAGGCCCGACGGTCACCCCAGGGCGAACTCACACAGGACCGGCGCCAGGACCGCAGGATCCACCTCGTGGGTCTGGCCCTCGAGGAGCCGGTGACGGCCACGGGGCGCGGTCCGTGCGATCAACTCGGCGGCGGGGACCATGAAGTCGAAGCTCTTCGTGCCGTTCATCACCAGCAGCGGCACCGTGATCCGGGCCATCCGGTCCACCGGGACGAGGCTGTCGCCGAGCACCGCGTAGTCGTAGCCGATGCTGGGGGCCAGGGCCACCCAGCCCGCCCAGGCCTCGGTGCCGCGCAGCTCCTCGATGACCTCCGCGGGCGCTCCCGTGCCCGAGACGAAATGCGCCACCGCGACGTCGTGCCGGCCGGACGCGATCAGCTCCTGCAGCCGGGCGGAGTGCGCGAGGCGGCCCGGGGTGCCGTCATCGTCGGTCGTCATCGGAGGCTCGTACCCGGCGACCCCGGTGACCGGCAGTCCGGCAGCGGCCGCCTCGAAGGCGAGCGCGGCACCCGAGGAAGTGCCGTACACGAACGCGGAGCCGCCCGCGGCCTCGATCACCGCCGCCAGATCCTCGACCTCCCTGGCCACCGCGTACGGGCCGGTGTCGCCGCTCGCGCCGCGGCCGCGCCGGTCGTACGCGACCGCGGTGAACCCCTGCGCGGCCAGCTCGTCGGCGAGTGGTGACTCGTCGGAGGCCGTGCACAGGGCGCCGCTGACGATCACCACGGGCGGGCCGTCCCCGGTGCGCCGGTGGGCGATGGGTGTGCCGTCGGGTGAGTGCACGAAAGAGATGTCTTCCATGCCGGTGCAGACTCCGGTGCCCCGGCGAACTCATCGGTGTGCGCGGAAAATCGCTGCCTACTGCGGGTCGTGCTGCGGGTTCTCCTGTGCGTCCAGCGGGTTGTCCTGCGCGTCGTCGGGATCGACCTCGTAGAAGCACACATGGTGCCGGATCTCCGCCACCGACGGCTTCGGGTCCGGGTAGTACCAGGCCAGATCGGGGGCGTCCGGCAGCGACCAGTAGGCGGCGGTGCCCTTGTACGGGCAGTACGTGTGCGTGGTCGACGGTGACAGCAGATCGGTCCTGACGTCCTCCGGCGGCAGGTAGTAGCGCACCGGGTAGCCGGTCTCGTGCAGCAGCAGCGCGCGTGAGCTGTCGGCGAGCACGCGCGCGTCGCGGGTCACCGTGATGCGCCTGGTGCTGCGTTCGACCGTGATGCGGTGTTCCTCGGTCACGAATCCGTCCTCCATCGGGCCACGGCTGCGGGAATCACGTCTCCAGGTCCTGGGACGCCACCTCGTACAGCGCCCTGACGGCGCCGGTTCTTCCGACCCCTGCGCGGGTTCTTCCGACCCCTTCACGCGCGCGTGAGGGCCCGTCGTAGCGTGACCCTCATGAACATCTGTGTCTTCCTATCCGCCGCCGACCTCGACGACCGTTACACCACTCCCGCGCGGGAGTTCGCCGAACTGCTCGGCAGGGGCGGTCACACCCTGGTGTGGGGCGGGTCCGACGTGGGCCTGATGAAGGTCGTCGCGGACGGAGTGCAGGAGTCGGGCGGCCGGCTCGTCGGTGTCTCGGTCGACTTCCTCAGCGCCAAGGCCCGTACGGGCGCCGACGAGATGGTCGTCGCACGGGACCTGGCGGAGCGCAAGGCGGTGCTCCTGGAGAAGGCCGACGCCGTGGTCGTCATGGTCGGCGGTACCGGCACCCTGGACGAGGCCACCGAGATCCTCGAGCTCAAGAAGCACGGCCACCACACCAAGCCGGTGGTCCTGCTCAACGCGGCGGGCTTCTACGACGGCCTCAAGGAGCAGTTCCAGCGCATGGACGCCGAGGGCTTCCTGCCGCTCCCGCTGACCGACCTCGTCTTCTTCGCCGAGGAGCCCGTGGCCGCCCTCGCCTACCTGGAGGAGTCCGCCGGCCTGCAGTGACGCCGGCATAACGGGCCGCCGCCTGATGCGACGATGGTGCGCATGGCTACACATGTGATCACCGGGGCGGGTTCCGGCATCGGCGCGGCCGTGGCCCGCCGGCTGCACGCGCGCGGGGACGAGCTGGTCCTGCTCGCCCGGGACGCCGGCCGGGCCAAGGAACTGGCCGCGGAGCTGCCCGGCGCCCGCACCCTCGTCGGCGACCTGGCCGAACCGGAGCGGCTCTCCTGGGCGTTCTCCCACCAGTCCGTGCCCGAGCGGGTCGACAGCCTGCTGCACATCGCCGGCATCGTCGACCTCGGCGAAGTGGGCGAGCTGACCCCGAAGGTCTGGCGCGCCCAGCTGGACGTCAATCTGGTCGCCCCGGCCGAACTCACCCGGCACTTCCTGCCCCAACTGCGCCTCTCCCAGGGGCAGGTGCTCTTCGTGAACTCCGGCGCCGGTCTCCGCGCGAGCGCCGGCTGGTCCGCGTACGCCGCCTCCAAGCACGGTCTGAAGGCCCTCGCGGACTCGCTGCGCCAGGAGGAGCAGGCGAACGGAGTCCGGGTCACCTCCGTCTACCCCGGCCGCACCGCGAGCCCCATGCAGCTCAAGGTGCACCAGCAGGAGGGCAAGGAGTACGACGCCGCCGACTGGATCGACCCGGAATCGGTGGCCACCACCGTCCTCACCGCCCTCGACCTGCCGCGCGACGCCGCCGTCCACGACCTGACGGTGCGTCCGGGACGGCGGTCGCGGTGAACTTCGGCCCCGCGACCGGCATCGGCTCGATGCCCGGCACCGACTCCCGGGAAGCGGCCAAGACCGTCACCGGCACCTTCGAGGACTTCCCCTTCCTGCCCGAACTCCCCGCGCGCGGGCCGGGCGCCGACATGATCGGCCGCACCATCGGACTGCTCGTCGAGATGTACGCGCACGTGGAGCCCAGCGGCTGGCGGATCAGCGACCGGCCCGGCCGCGACACGCGGCGCGCCCGCTCGTACCTCGGCGAGGACCTGGACGCCCTGGAGGAGTTCACCCAGGGCTACCGCGGCCCCCTCAAGGTGCAGGCCGTCGGCCCCTGGACCCTCGCCGCCGCGCTCGAACTCCGCGGCGGAGAGGCGGCACTGGGCGATCCCGGAGCCTGCCGCGACCTCACGGCGTCGCTGGCCGAAGGCCTGCGCGAGCACCTCGCCGAGGTGGCCCGCAGGGTGCCCGGCGCCGATGTGGTCCTTCAGCTCGACGAGCCGTCCCTGACCGCGGTGCTGCGCGGGCAGGTCGGAACGGCCAGCGGGTACCGGACGCATCGGGCGGTGGACCGGCAGCTCGCCGAGGACGCCCTGCGCGACGTCCTCGCCGCGCACGAGGGGCGGTCGATCGTGCACTCCTGCGCGCCCGACGTGCCGTTCGCGCTGCTCCGCAGGGCCGGAGTGTCCGGAGTCTCCTTCGACGCCGGACTGCTCACCGAGCGTGACGAGGAGACGATCGGCGAGGCGGTGGAGGCCGGCGCGGTGCTCTTCGCCGGCGTCGTGCCGTCCGTGGACGCCCCATTGTCAGACCCGGCCAGTAACGTCAGTGGTGTCAGGACGCTGTGGCGCAGCCTTGGACTGCCTCCGGGCTCCCTCGCGGACTCGGTCGTCGTCACGCCGTCGTGCGGTCTCGCGGGAGCCTCTCCCGGGTACGCCCGCGCGGCACTTGCCCAGTGCGTCCGGGCGGCGAGATCGCTCGCGGACAACCCTGAGTAACGGGAGGACGTAAAGAAGTGGCCGGCGACAAGGACGCACAGCAATCATCGGTGCCCGCCCAGGTACGGGAGCAGCACGCGGAGCTCGCCGAGCAGATCGAGGAGCACCGCTTCCGGTACTACGTGAAGGATCAACCGGTCGTCAGCGACGGCGAGTTCGACCGGCTCCTTCGTTCCCTCGAGGCGCTCGAGGAGCAGTACGGCGAGCTCCGTACCCCCGATTCGCCCACCCAGAAGGTCGCGGGCGCCTACGAGACGGACTTCGCCTCCGTCGAGCACCGCGAGCGCATGCTCTCCCTGGACAATGCCTTCGACGACGAGGAGCTCGCCTCCTGGGCCGACCGCGTGGCCAAGGAGGTCGGCACCGGCGACCACCACTTCCTCTGCGAGCTCAAGATCGACGGCCTCGCGGTCAATCTGACGTACGAGCACGGCAGGCTGACCCGCGGAGCCACCCGCGGCGACGGCCGCACCGGCGAGGACATCACGCCCAATGTCCGTACGATCATGGACATCCCGGAGCGCCTCCAGGGTGACCGCATCCCCGACCTGGTGGAGATCAGGGGCGAGGTCTTCTTCCCGATGGACGGCTTCGAGGAGCTGAACGCCCGCCTGGTGGAGGCCGGCGACAAGCCCTTCGCCAACCCGCGCAACGCGGCGGCCGGTTCCCTGCGCCAGAAGGATCCGCGGGTCACCGCCACCCGGCCGCTGCACATGGTGGTGCACGGCATCGGCGCCCGCGAGGGCTTCGACATCGACTGCCTCTCGCACGCGTACGAGCTGCTGCGGGAGTGGGGCCTGCCCACCACCACCCACGCGCGCGTGGTGGACGACCTCGCGGGCGTACGGGACTTCATCACGTACTACGGCGAGAACCGCCACTCGGTGGAGCACGAGATCGACGGCGTCGTCGTCAAGCTCGACGAGATCCCGCTGCAGGGCCGGCTCGGCAGCACCTCGCGCGCCCCGCGCTGGGCGATCGCCTGGAAGTACCCGCCGGAGGAGGTCAACACCAAGCTGGTCGACATCAAGGTGGGCGTCGGCCGCACCGGCCGCGTCACTCCGTACGCCCAGGTCGAGCCGGTGACCGTGGCCGGCTCCGAGGTCGAGTTCGCCACCCTGCACAACCAGGACGTGGTCAAGGCCAAGGGCGTGTTCATCGGCGACACGGTGGTGCTGCGCAAGGCGGGGGACGTCATCCCGGAGATCCTCGGCCCGGTCGCCGATCTGCGGGACGGCAGCGAGCGGGAGTTCGTGATGCCTGCCGAGTGCCCCGAATGCGGCACGGCGCTGCGGCCCATGAAGGAGGGGGACATCGACCTGCGCTGTCCCAACTCCCGCTCCTGCCCGGCCCAGTTGCGCGAGCGCCTCTTCTACCTGGCCGGCCGCAAATGCCTCGACATCGAGAACTTCGGCTATGTCGCCGCCACCGCCCTGACCCAGCCCCTCGAGCCCGCCGAGCCGCCGCTGCGGGATGAGGGCGACCTCTTCGACCTGACCGTCGAGCAGCTGCTCCCCATCAAGTCGTACGTCCTCGACCAGGACACCGGCCTGCCGAAGCGGGACCCGAAGACCGGCGAGGACAAGGTCGTCACCTTCTTCGCCAATCAGAAGGGCGAGGCCAAGACCAACACCCTGGCCATGCTGGAGAACATCGCGGCGGCCAAGGAGCGCCCCCTCGCGCGCGTGCTCACCGGTCTGTCGATCCGCCATGTCGGCCCGGTCGCCGCCGAGGCGCTCGCCCGCGAATTCCGCTCCCTGGAGCGCATCGAGCAGGCGGACGAGGCGGAGCTCGCGGCCGTCGAGGGCGTCGGACCGACGATCGCGGCCTCCCTCAAGCAGTGGTTCGAGGTGGACTGGCACCGCGAGATCCTGCGCAAGTGGCGGGCCGCGGGCGTGCGGATGGAGGAGGAGGGCGCGGGCGAGGAGGGCCCCCGGCCGCTCGCCGGCCTCACCGTCGTCGTGACAGGGACGCTTGTCGGCCATACCCGGGACGGCGCAAAGGAGGCGCTGCAGAGCCGCGGCGCCAAGGTCACCGGATCCGTTTCGAAGAAGACCGGATTCGTGGTGGTCGGGGACAACCCGGGATCGAAGTACGACAAGGCGATGCAGCTCAAGGTGCCGGTTCTGGACGAGTCGGGCTTCGCCGTTCTGCTCGACCAAGGCCCGGACGCGGCCCGCGAAATGGCCCTCCCGGCCGAGGAATAGCGGTTGAAGGCCACCCGTTCGGCGCATACCAGATGCATACGGGTGGCTGGGTCGCATTCGGGCAACCGTGGTCGACCGCTGCCCGTGGAGGCCTTCTGCAGCCTACTGTTGAGGGGTGCGCAAGCCGTGCCCCGCAGGCCCCTCGAGCGACGGGGGCCGGCTCCCGCTCCACCGGAGCGCGGAGGCGGAAGGCCCGGACACGGTGCACGGCTGACTTCCGGCACGGCCCACCAGGCAGGGGCGGCCGGCCGTGAGAGGGACGGGAATGGGACCGACCGAGAGCGCCGACACCGGAGTTCGGCTGCGCCGCATCGCGCTGCGCGCCCTGCCCGGCACCGTCGTGACCGCGGCCCTCGCCCTGCTCGCCGTGGGCTTCGCCCGGGCGTTCATAGGGGAGCACGCACTGTTCCCGGGCTCCACGGTGGGCTGGGCGCTGGCCGCGCTGACCGGCGTCATCGTCGGTCACCTGGTCGCCCTCGGACGCGGACGATGGTGGGGCGGCACCGGCTCGGGCGCCGCCCTCACGCTCGCGGTCCTGCTGCTCTACGGCTGGGTGCCCGCGGCCATGGTCAGTCTGACCGTGGTCGTCCTGGTCGCCGCCGCCCGGCGCAACCGCTGGTGGCAGGGCGTCCTGCACGGCGCCGTCGACATCGTGGGCATCGGCGTGGGCGCACTGGTCCTCGGCGCCTTCGGCCAGGCGCCCTCGGTGGAGTCCCCGTGGTCACCGATCGACTGGACCTTCTGGTCGGCCCCCGAGATAGCGCTGGTCGCCGCCGCCTATCTGGTGACCACCCGGCTGCTGCTCTGGTGCGTGCACGCGCCGCATCCCGTGGGACTGCCCACCGCGGCGCGTACCGCGCTGGTCCGGCAGGCCCTCGTCTGCGGCGCGCTGCTCGGCATCGCCCCGCTGATCTGCGTGGTCGCCGTGGCCCTTCCGGTGGTCCTGCCGCTCTTCGCCGTACCGCTGATCGCGCTCGACTCCACATTGTGGATGGCCCGGGTGCGGGCCGAGGAGCAGCTGCGCGACCCGCTCACCGGACTGCCCAACCGGCAGTGGCTCCTGGAGCGCGCCTGGACGGCCCTCGACGATGCGGAGCAGGTCGGATCGCGCTCCGCGCTCGTCCTGATCGACCTCGACCGATTCCGTTCGGTGAACGACACACTCGGTCATCTCGCCGGTGACAGGCTCCTGTTGCAGATCGCCGACCGGCTCCGCCACGCTCTGCCGAAGGGCGCGGAGGCGGCCCGGCTCGGCGGCGACGAGTTCGCGGTGCTGCTGCCCGCCTGCGACTCGGCCACCAGCGCCAAGCGCATCGCCCGCACACTGGCCGCCGAGCTCAGCTCCCCGCTCGACCTGGACGGCCTCACCCTGGTCCTGGAGGCCAGCGCCGGGCTCGCCGTCTTCCCGGACCACGCGCCGGACGTGGAAGGGCTGCTGCGCCGGGCCGACGTCGCGATGTACCAGGCCAAGCGGGACCGTACGGGCGTCGAGGTCTACGAGTCGAAGCGCGACTCCAACACCCCCGACCGGCTCGGACTCCTCGGCGACCTGCGGCGTGCCCTGGATGCGGGCGAGGTCGAGCTGCATTACCAGCCAAAGGTCCGCTTCGACGGCCAGGTGGCCGGCCTCGAGGCGCTGGTGCGCTGGGTGCATCCGGAGCGCGGCAAGGTCCCGCCGGACGAGTTCATCGCGATCGCCGAGTCGTCCGGCCTGATGCCGCATCTCACCGAGTACGTCCTGGAGACGGCCCTCGCCCAGGTCGCGGTCTGGCAGGCCAAGGGGCTGAACGTCCCGGTCGCGGTGAACGTCTCACCGCGCGACGTGCACAGCCCCGGCTTCGCCGGCGCGGTCGCCGCGCGGCTCGCCCGGCACGGCGTCCCGGCGGGCGCGCTCCAGCTGGAGATCACCGAGCATGTGCTCCTCGAGGACCCGCAGCGGGCGGCCGACACACTCGCCGCGCTCACCGGACACGGCGTCAAGATGTCCCTCGACGACTTCGGCACGGGGTACTCCTCGCTGGTCCACCTGCGCCGGCTGCCGGTCAGCGAGCTGAAGATCGACCGGTCGTTCGTCGCCCGGCTCGCCGTCGACACCGAGGACGCGGAGATCGTGCGCTGCACGGTCGACCTCGCGCATTCCCTCGGACTCCTGGTGGTGGCCGAGGGCGTCGAGGACGACGAGACCTGGGAGCGGCTGCGGGATCTGGGCTGCGACGCGGTGCAGGGCTGGCTGGTCGCGGCCGCGATGCCGCCGGACGAGACGACGGCGTGGCTGCGGGCCCGGGGGGCCCGGGGGTGGCAGCGACCGAATCGCCTGGCGGCGGGCGCGGCGGCGGAGGTGGAGTCGGCCTCCTCGAACACCGCTCCGCAATTGCCGCCTTCGCCGTCGGCCGAGAGCGAGGACGAGCCCGAGGAGCCGTCCTCGCCGCCCGCGACCGACTCGGGGCTCCGCCCCGGACCCCTCCCGCAAGCTCTCGGCTCCGCTCGAGCAGGGGGCACCCCCACCTCGAACGCCGGAGGGGCTTGAATCCGGAGGGGCTTGAATTACGCAGGGACCAGGCATCGGTCCACGCCCCATAGGATTGAGCCACGGAAACACAGAACCACGTACACCCACACTCACCCCGTGAGGATCTTCATGCCTGGCATCACGCGTGAGGAGGTCGCTCATCTCGCCCGCCTCGCACGTCTGGAGCTGAAGGACGAGGAGCTCGACCACTTCGCCGGACAGCTCGACGACATCATCGGCGCCGTCGCCCGCGTATCCGAGGTCGCCGACCAAGACGTACCGCCCACCTCGCACCCGCTGCCGCTGACGAACGTCATGCGTGCGGACGAGGTACGGCCGTCGCTCAGCCCGGAGCAGGCGCTGTCCGGCGCACCCGCCCAGGAGCAGCAGAAGTTCAAGGTCCCGCAGATCCTGGGGGAGGACTGATCACCATGACGGACAGCATCATCAAGCTCACCGCCGCCGAGATCGCGGCGAAGATCGCCGCCGGTGAGCTCACCGCCGTCGAGGTCACCGAGGCGCACCTCGCCCGTATCGAGGCCGTCGACGAGAAGGTGCACGCCTTCCTGCACGTCGACCGCGAGGGCGCACTCGCCCAGGCGCGCGCCGTCGACGCCAAGCGCGAGCGCGGCGAGAAGCTCGGCCCGCTGGCCGGCGTCCCGCTCGCCCTGAAGGACATCTTCACCACCGAAGGCATCCCTACCACCGTCGGCTCCAAGATCCTCGAGGGCTGGATCCCGCCGTACGACGCCACCGTGACGCAGCGCCTCAAGGCCGCCGACGTGGTGATCCTCGGCAAGACCAACATGGACGAGTTCGCCATGGGCTCTTCCACCGAGAACAGCGCGTACGGACCGACCGGAAACCCCTGGGACCTCACCCGGATCCCCGGCGGCTCCGGCGGCGGCTCCAGCGCCTCGCTCGCCTCGTACCAGGCGCCGCTCGCGATCGGCACCGACACCGGCGGCTCCATCCGGCAGCCCGCCGCCGTCACCGGCACGGTCGGCGTCAAGCCCACCTACGGCGCGGTCTCCCGGTACGGCATGGTCGCCTTCTCCAGCTCGCTCGACCAGGGCGGCCCCTGCGCCAGGACCGTGCTCGACGCGGCCCTCCTGCACGAGGCCATCGCCGGGCACGACCCGCTCGACTCGACCTCCATCGACGCCCCGGTCCCGCCGGTCGTCGAGGCGGCACGCAGCGGCTCGGTCGCGGGCATGCGGGTCGGCGTCGTCAAGGAGTTCGCCGGCGAGGGCTACCAGGCCGGCGTCGTCCAGCGCTTCAACGAGGCCGTCGAGCTGCTGAAGGAACTGGGCGCGGAGGTCGTGGAGATCTCCTGTCCGTCCTTCGACAAGGCGCTCGCCGCGTACTACCTGATCGCGCCCTCCGAGTGCTCGTCCAACCTGGCCCGCTTCGACGCCATGCGCTACGGCCTCCGGGTCGGCGACGACGGCACGCGCTCCGCCGAGGACGTCACCGCGCTCACCCGCGAGGCCGGCTTCGGCGACGAGGTCAAGCGCCGGATCATGCTCGGCACGTACGCCCTGAGCTCCGGGTACTACGACGCGTACTACGGCAGCGCGCAGAAGGTGCGCACCCTGATCACCCAGGACTTCGAGAAGGCCTTCGAGCAGGTGGACGTGCTCGTCTCGCCCACCACGCCGACCACGGCCTTCCCGATCGGCGAGCGCGCCGACGACCCGATGGCCATGTACCTGGCCGACCTGTGCACCATCCCGACCAACCTGGCGGGCAACGCCGCCATGTCGCTGCCCTGCGGCCTCGCGCCGGAGGACGGCCTGCCGGTCGGTCTGCAGATCATCGCCCCCGCCACCAAGGACGAGCGCCTGTACAAGGTGGGCGCTGCCGTCGAGGCCGCCTTCGTGGAAAAGTGGGGCCACCCGCTGATCGAGGAGGCTCCGTCGCTGTGAGTGCCATGGCAAAGAAGGCCAAGAACTTCAAGAAGTCCAAGACCGGCGCGTACATCTCGATCGCCAGCACCGCGGCCGGCGCCATCAGCGTCGCCAAGCAGGCCAAGATGGCGCGCAAGGACGACGACATGCTGCGCCTCGTGGATGCCGCGGTCTCCGCCGCCGCCATCGTGACCGGCCTGGCCATCCTCTATCGCGAGCTCAAGCGGCTCGGCGACGACGACGTACTGCTGGGCTGAGAGGGAAAGTTTCACCGTGACTGTCACCGACCTGGTCTCGTACGAGGACGCCCTCGCGACGTACGACCCCGTCATGGGCCTGGAGGTCCATGTCGAGCTCGGCACCAAGACCAAGATGTTCTGCGGCTGTTCGACCGAGCTCGGCGCCGAGTCGAACTCGCAGACCTGCCCCACCTGCCTCGGCCTGCCCGGCGCGCTTCCGGTGGTCAATGCGACCGGCGTCGAGTCGGCCGTCAAGATCGGCCTCGCGCTGCACTGCGAGATCGCCGAATGGTGCCGCTTCGCCCGGAAGAACTACTTCTATCCGGACATGCCGAAGAACTTCCAGACCTCCCAGTACGACGAGCCGATCGCCTTCGACGGCTATCTCGACGTCCAGCTGGAGGACGGCGAAATCTTCCGTGTGGAGATCGAGCGCGCCCACATGGAGGAGGACACCGGCAAGTCGACGCACGTCGGCGGAGCCACCGGCCGCATCCACGGCGCCTCGCACTCGCTGCTCGACTACAACCGCGCGGGCATCCCGCTCATCGAGATCGTCACCAAGCCGATCGAGGGCGCGGGCGAGCGTGCCCCCGAGGTCGCCAAGGCGTACGTCGCCGAACTGCGCGAGCTCATCAAGGCGTTGGGCGTGTCCGAGGCGCGCATGGAGCAGGGCCAGATGCGCTGCGACGTGAACCTCTCGCTGCGGCCGAACGGCACGGCGAAGTTCGGCACCCGCTCCGAGACGAAGAACGTCAACTCGCTGCGCTCCGTGGAGCGCGCCGCCCGCTTCGAGATCCAGCGGCACGCCGCGGTGCTCTCCTCCGGCGGCACGATCGTGCAGGAGACCCGGCACTTCCACGAGGACGACGGCTCGACGACCTCGGGCCGCGTCAAGGAGGAGGCCGAGGACTACCGGTACTTCCCGGAGCCCGACCTGGTCCCCGTCGCGCCCTCGCGCGAGTGGGTCGAGGAACTGCGCGCCGGGCTCCCGGAGTTGCCGCGGGTGCGGCGCAACCGGCTCCGCGAGGAGTGGGGCGTCTCCGAGCACGACATGCAGTCGATCCTCAACGCCGGCGCGGTCGACCCGATCGCCGCGACCATCGAGGCGGGCGCGGACGCCGCATCCGCGCGCAAGTGGTGGATGGGCGAGCTGTCCCGCCGGGCCAACGAGGACGGTACGGATCTGGCGGCACTGCCGATCACTCCGGCCCAGGTCGCCCGGGTCGCCGAGCTCGTCACGGCCGGCGAGCTGAACGACAAGCTGGCCCGCCAGGTGATCGAGGGCGTCCTGAACGGCGAGGGCGACCCGGACGCGGTCGTCGAGAAGCGCGGCCTCAAGGTCGTCTCCGACGAGGGCGCGCTGACCGCGGCGGTCGACGAGGCCATCGCCGGCAACCAGGCCATCGCGGACAAGATCCGTGGCGGCAAGGTCGCGGCGGCGGGGGCGCTGGTCGGCGCCGTGATGAAGGCGACGCGGGGGCAGGCGGACGCGGCCCGCGTCAAGGAACTCATCCTCGCGAAGCTCGGGGTTGAGGGGTAACTCTCCGGCCTTTCCAGCCCGTCCGGTGCTTGTCCTCAAGCGCCGGACGGGCTTTTTGTGGACCACATCCAACGCGTCCGGCGCTTGAGGACAAGGCGCCGCAGCGCCGGGGCTGTTCACCTGGATGGTGTCCCGTGGTCTTCCGCCATGTACCGCTGATCGTTACCGTCCCGTCCGTCACCGGGCCCCCCGCCCGGCAGGCACGACGGACTCGGGAGGGACACACGTGGCCACGGACATCTCAAGGCGGAGGCTCCTCGCGCTCGGTGGCGGAGCGCTCGGCGCGGCCGCAGCCGGTTCGCTGCTGCCGCCCTCGCTGCAGGCGGCGCTCGCGGCCGAGCCCCCGGCCGGCGGACTCGGCGCCATCAAGCATGTGGTGATCCTGATGCAGGAGAACCGTTCGTTCGACCACTACTTCGGGACGCTCAGAGGCGTACGCGGCTTCTCCGACCGCAATGCCGTCGAACTCCCTGGCGGGAAACCGGTCTTCGAGCAGCCGGGCCCGCTGCGCACCGTACTGCCCTTCCCGGTCCGCGGCGCCGCCGAGTCGCAGCAGAAGGACCTGCAGTACATCGGCGCGCTCGACCACTCCTGGACCGGAGGCGCGAAGGCCTGGAACGGCGGCTGGATGGACGGCTGGATCACCGCCAAGACGGCGGCCACGATGGCGTACTACACCCGCGAGGACATACCTCTGCACTACGAGCTCGCCGACACCTTCACGGTCTGCGACGCGTACCACTCGTCGATCCACACCTCGACGAGCCCGAACCGCAACCACCTGTGGAGCGGGCAGACCGGCCACGAGGCGAACGGCGACCGGGCCGTGGGCAACGACGCCTACGAGGAGGGCACGCACCCCGGGTATCCGTGGGGCACCTACGCGGAACGCCTGGAGAAGGCCGGCCGCAGCTGGCGCACCTACACCGAGTGGGACAACTTCACCGACAACCAGATCGAGTTCTACACCACCTTCAAGGCCATCGCCCGCAAGGTCCTCGACGGCACCGGGCACACGTACATGGAGTCCTTCTACGCGACCGTGCGCGACGCGGCCGACGAGGCCGAGCGGGAGAAGCTGCTCGCGACGCTCGAGGAGGGCGTCAAGTCGCTGACGGAGGCGGAGCGTTCGCTCTTCGAGCGGGCGCTGCGGCGGGTGCCGACCGGCACCCTCGCCGACGAGTTCCGGGCGGACGTCGCGTCCGGCGAGCTGCCCGAGGTGTCCTATCTGGTGCCGGCCGCGGTCGACTCCGAGCACCCCGGATCATCCTCGCCGATCCACAGCGCCACCCTGGTCTACCGGGTCCTCGACGCACTCGCCTCGCATCCCGAGGTCTGGCGGCACACCGCGGTCTTCCTCAACTACGACGAGAACGACGGCTTCTTCGACCACGTGCCGCCGCCCGTACCGCCCGCCGGACAGACCGACGAATGGTGGCAGGACACCCCCACCGGGCTCGGCATCCGGGTGCCGATGCTCGTCATCTCGCCGTGGACCGTGGGCGGTCACGTCACCTCCGAGGTCTTCGACCACACCTCGGTGATCCGTTTCCTGGAGCGCTGGACCGGCATCGAGGAGCCCAACATCGGCGCCTGGCGCCGCGAGGTCACCGGCGATCTCACCGGCGCCTTCGACTTCGAACGCGGGCAGCCGCAGCCCGAGGTCGAGCGGCCCGGCGCCGTACCGCCGCTCTCCGAGCGCTGGCAGCCCGAGCCGCCGGCCGACCAGCGGATGCCCGAGCAGGAGGAGGGCCGGCGGCCGGCACGGCCGCTGCCGTACCGGCCGGACGTCAGCGGTCGGCTCACCGGTGAGGGCGACGCGCGCGTGCTCCGTCTGACGGTGACCAACGACGGCGCGTCCAGCGCGCACTTCGCGCTCTATCCGTACGAGGGTGAGTTCGAGGTGCCGCAGCACCTCGATGTAAGGGGCGAGGCGCAATGGGACGTGCCCCTTACCGCAGGGGACTCCGACGTGTACCGCTGCACGGTCACGGGCCCGAACGGATTCCGCCGGGAGTTCGCCGGGCGGAAGGACGCGGGCGCGGCCGAGGTCACCTCGGCGATCGCTTCACGCGCGCGTGAAGTACGCCTCACGCTCCACAACCACGGCACCGAGGAGCTCACTTTCCGGATCGCGGTGCTCGCGTACGGGAAGCCCGGCAGCGTGCAGGTCACCGTCCCGCCGGGCGGCTCCCGGAGCCATGTGCACCGGGCGGCGGACGAGCACGGCTGGTACGACCTGGAGGCCACGGTGACCGGGGACGACGCCTTCCGGCGGCGTCTGATGGGGCACATCGAGGACGGGCGCCCGAGCGTCTCGGGCTGACCCGTCGCCACCGCCCGGCCCCCGATCCGCCGCAGGGGGCCGGGCGTCCTCCGCCGGGACGCGGGAAGCGGGCCCGCACCTGAATGCCATCGCTGTGAGTCCCGACACGAAACGGGCAAAGGATCTCTTCCTGATGGAAGAGTGCATTCCGCACGGCACAACAGCAGGGCGAGAGTTTCTTTGCGGGCCGTATCCCGGTAAAGATCCACGAACCAGACCCCCGGGAGCAGCTCAGTGGCAGCACTCGCACGTTGGTGCGTCAGGCACCGCCTGGTCACCGTCCTGCTGTGGCTGCTCGCCCTCGGCGGCGTGAGCGCGGCGGCCGCCGTCGCCGGCTCCGCCTACTCGAACAACTACGACGTACCCGGCACCGAAACCGGCCGCGCCGGGGCGCTGCTCGCGGAGGGCTTCGAGGACGCACGCGGCGACAGCGTGACGGTCGTCTGGCACACCGGCCAGGGCACGGTGGACGCGGCAGCCGTCCAGCAGACCATGACCGGCACCCTCGACGAGGTCTCCCGGCTGCCCGGCGTCGCCTCCGTCGCCAGCCCCTACCACCGCTCCGGCGACGGGCAGATCAGCGCCGACGGCCACACCGCGTACGCCACCGTCGGCTTCGACGAGCCGGCGGGCGACCTGGACTCGGCACAGGTGGACGCCGTGGTCGACACGGCACGCGCCGCCGCCTCCGACGGGCTCGAAGTGGCAGTCGGCGGCACCGCCGTCGGCACCACCGGCACCGAAGGCGGCCATGTCGCCGAGGTCGTCGGCGTGGTCGTCGCGGCCGTCGTGCTCTTCCTCGCCTTCGGCTCGCTCGCCGCCAGCCTGCTGCCGATCGCCACCGCACTGGTCGGCGTCGGCACCGCCTACGCCGGGATCGTGCTGCTCGGCCATGTGATGACCGTCGCGGACTTCGCGCCGATGCTGGGCATGCTGATCGGGCTCGGAGTCGGCATCGACTACGCGCTGTTCATCGTGACCCGGCACCGCAGAGGCCTGAAACGTGGCCTGACGGTCCCGGAAGCCGCGCGGAACGCCGTCGCCACCACCGGGCGTGCGGTCGTCTTCGCCGGAGCGACCGTCTGCATCGCACTGCTCGGCATGCTGATCCTGCGCCTGGACTTCCTCAACGGTGTGGCGATCGCGGCCTGTCTGACCGTCGTGCTCACCGTCGCCGCCTCCGTCAGCCTGCTGCCCGCGCTCCTCTCGTACATCGGCACCCGCGCGCTGTCCCGCCGCGAGCGCCGCCGCCTGGCCGAGCACGGGCCGCAGCCCGAACCGCCCACCGGCTTCGCCGCCCGCTGGTCGGCCTTCGTGGAGCGCCGCCCCAAGCTGCTCGCCGCCGTCGCCCTGATCGTGATGGCCACCCTCGCCCTGCCCACGCTCTCGCTCCGCCTCGGCACCTCCGACCAGGGCAACAACCCGCAGTCGTCGACCAGCCGGCAGGCCTACGACCTGCTCGCCGAGGGCTTCGGCCCCGGCAGCAACGGCCCGCTCACCCTGGTCGGAGGGGTCAATCGCGCCGAGGACCGGGCGGCATTCGACCGGCTGCCGGCCGTACTCGAGGGCACGGCCGGCGTCGCCGAGGTCACGCCCGTGACGTACGACGAGTCCGGGCGGATCGGCCGCGTCACCGTGGTGCCCGAGACCTCGCCGCAGTCGGAGCGCACCAGCGACCTCGTGGACCGGCTGCGCACCGAAGTCCTGCCGGCGGCCGAACGCGGAACCGCGCTCGAGGTGCACGTCGGCGGCATCACCGCCGGCAACGACGACTTCGCGTCGGTGATCGTCGGCAAACTGCCGCTGTTCGTGGGCATCGTCATCGGATTCGGCTGTCTGCTGCTCCTGCTCGCATTCCGCTCGGTGGGGATCCCGCTCAAGGCCGCCGCGATGAACGTCGCCGCGGTCGCCGCCTCGTTCGGTGTGGTGGTGGCCGTCTTCCAGTGGGGCTGGGGCAGTGGACTGCTCGGGCTCGGGGGAGCGGGCCCCATCGAACCGTTCCTGCCGGTGATCATGGTGTCGGTGCTCTTCGGCCTGTCCATGGACTACCAGGTGTTCCTGGTCAGCCGGATGTACGAGGAGTGGCTGGAGACCGGTGACAACCGCCGTGCCGTACGGGTCGGCCTGGCCGAGACCAGCCGAGTGATCAACTCGGCCGCCGTCATCATGATCGCGGTGTTCCTCGCCTTCGTACTGAGCGGGGACCGGGTCATCGCCATGTTCGGCATCGCACTCGCGGCCGCGGTCGCGCTCGACGCCTTCGTGCTGCGGACCCTGCTCGTACCGGCTCTGATGCACATGCTGGGCGGTGCCAACTGGTGGCTGCCGCGCACCGTGGACCGAGTGCTTCCGCGCATCAGCATCGAGCCGCCGGAGTGCCGCGCCGGCGCCGGTCTGCCGGGAGCGCGGACGCCGGCGGAGGCGGTACGGGACATGGCCGCCGAGCCGGATTCGGTGCGTTAAGGAACCTCTCATACGCGACCCCTAGCGTGCGGCGCATGAGCACCGAGACCAAGACCGACACCGAGAACGGCAAGGTGGCCGGTAAGGCCGCCGAAGACAGCGATGCGGCGGCCGAGGAAACCGCCGCGGACCCGGCCGACGAGGCCGGAACGGAAGGCTCCGCGGGCGAGACCTCCGCAACAACCGCCGACTCCGCCGAAGGCGGGACCGGCTCCGGGGACGCGACGGACCGGGACGACGGGACGGATTCCGACGACCTCGATGACGACCCCGACGGCGACCTCGAAGCCGAGGCGGGCAAGGACGCGGACGAACCCGGCACAGGGACCTCCGGCGGCGTAGGCCAGGGCGCGGCGGCCGTCGTCTCGGCCGCCCTGGGCTTCATCTCGCTGAGCGGCAGCTGGATCGGCACCGTGGCCTCCGACCGTTCCGCCCTGGTCGGTCAGATGGAGAGCTCCGTGTCGCAGAGCGCGGACGTGGCCGCGAAGATGCAGGCGGTCTACGGCGACTCCTGGCAGCTCACCGCGCTCTTCGGCGGAGCCTTCGCACTGGTCGCCCTGGTCGTGGGCGTGACTGTGCTCGCCCGCCCGGCGTTCGGCACGCCCGGCCGCGTACAGGCGCCGTGGATCAAGTCGGTGGCCTGGGCCGGAGTGGCGCTCGGCGTGCTCGGCCTGTTCCTGGCGATCGCCAAGTACACGGATCTGATCCTGGGGCTTCCGTCCGTGCCGTCCTGACCTGAGGCACACCTACGGGCCGTGCTGATCTGAGGCACACCTACGCACCGTGCTGATCTGAGGCACACCTAGGGGCGTCCTTCCCAGGCCCTGAGCGGTCCGCCGAGGGCCCTAAGGCCCCCTGAGGGGGTGCCTAAGGACCCCGGCCCGACACAGATGCGGCGAACTCCCGATGTGGCGGGGGCACCTGGGCGAGCAGTGTGGAGTCATCGCACAGAGCGATGACACACACCACCCAGGGAGTCACCAGATGCATGAGTACACGCTGCACGAGATCCGGCACGCCGAGCTCGTCCGCGAGGCCGCCGAACAGCGCCTCGCCGCGGAGATCCGCAAGGCCCGGCGCGGATCTCCCGACCAGGAATCCGAGAGGCGGGTGAGCCTGCGCCCCTGGCGTCTGCGCCACACCCGCGCGGCATGAGCGCGCACCGCGGCACCGGCCCCGTACTCCACAGTGCGGGGCCGGCTGCCGTGCCGACGGCGGCCGGCGCAGGACGGGGCGGCGTGATCGCCGCAGCAACCGGCGGCGTGGCCCTCGCGGGAAATCGCAGTGTCGCATTGTCGGACCCCTGTGCGATGCTCAGCGGCGTGGAGACCAGGTCATTGAGCCCCGTGTTCGTCGGGCGCACCGCCGAGCTCGCCCGCCTGCGCGATGCGCTCGACCGGGCTGCCGCGGGCGAGCCGCAGGCGCTGCTGCTCGGCGGCGAGGCCGGGGTCGGCAAGACCCGGCTCCTCGAGGAGTTCGCCGCCGCGGCCGCGACGAGCGGGGCCGTCACCGCCACCGGCGGCTGCGTCGAGATCGGCGCCGAGGGCCTGCCCTTCGCCCCCTTCTCCACCGCTCTGCGCGCGCTGCGCCGGAGCCTGCCCGAGGCCTTCGCCGCCGCGGCCGAAGGCCAGGAGGATGAGCTCGCCCGGCTGCTGCCCGAGCTCGGCGAGACCGCCCCGCGCACCTCGGCCGACGGGCGGTACGACGAGGAGGGCATGGCCCGCCTCTTCGAGCTGGCCGTCCGCCTCCTGGAGCGCCTCGCCGCCGACCGCACCGTCGTCATCGCCCTCGAGGACCTGCACTGGGCGGACGCCTCCACGCGGAATCTGCTGGCCTACCTCTTCCGCACCCTGCGCGGCGGCCGCCTCGTCGTCATCGCCAGCTATCGGGCCGACGACATCCACCGCCGCCACCCCCTGCGCCCGCTGCTCGCCGAGCTGGACCGGCTCCGCACCGTCCGCCGGATGGAACTGCCCCGGCTCAGCCGCGCCGAGGTCCACCGCCAGCTCGCCGGCATCTTCGCCGCCGAACCGGAACAGAGCCTGGTGGACGACGTCTTCGAGCGCTCCGACGGCAACGCCTTCTTCGTCGAGGAGCTCGCCTGCGCCCAGGACGACATCCGCAGCGCCTGCCCGGCCGCCCTGCCCGACACCCTGCGCGACCTGCTGCTCGTACGGGTCGAGGCGCTTCCCGAGGACGCGCAGCGGGTGGCCCGGGTGGTCGCCGAGGGCGGCTCCACCGTCGAGTACGCACTGCTCGCCGCGGTCGCCGGCCTCGACGAGGACGATCTGCTGGACGCCCTGCGCTCCGCGGTCGGCGCCAACCTCCTGCACGCCACCCCGGAGGGCAACGGCTACCGCTTCCGGCACTCGCTCGTCCGTGAGGCCGTCAGCGACGACCTGCTGCCGGGCGAACGCTCCCGGCTCAACCGGCGCTACGCCCAGGCCCTCGAAGCCGACCCGACCCTGGTACGGGCCGACGAGCGCGCCGCCCGCCTCGCCAGCTACTGGTTCCACGCGCACGACGCGGCGAAGGCACTGCCCGCCGTACTGCTCGCCTCCGTCGAGGCGCGCCGCCGCCATGCCTACACCGAGCAACTCCGGCTCCTGGAGCGGGCGATGGACGTCTGGGACGACGCGCCCGAGGACGTCCGAGCGGCCCTCCGACCGGCCGACCACACCGGCGGCTATCCGCCCTGCGGCTGCGACGACGACGCGCCCCTGCGCTATCTCGACCTGCTCGCAGAGGCGGCGATCGCCGGCCGCCTCTGCGGTGAGCGCGGGCGGGCGCTGAAGATCACCAAGCGGGCGATCCGCCTCCTGGACGACGACCCGGACCCGCTGCGCGCCGCCTGGTTCTGGGTGCAGCGCTCCTGGCTGATGTCGTCACTGGGCCGAGGCGACGGCTGGGCGGAGACCGCCACCGCCCTCGAACTCACCCGTGGCCTGCCGCCGTCGGCCGTACATGCCGAGGTGCTCACCCACCGGGCCACCTGGGGCAGCCTGCACGACCCGGGGCCCGAATCCCTCGCCGCCGCGGAGCGAGCGGTGGAGTACGCCCGCATGGTCGGCGTCGAGGACGTCGAGCTGAACGCCCGGCTCACCCGGGGCGGTCTGCTCGTCGAGTCCGGGGCGGTCGAGGACGGTCTCGCCGAGATCCATCTGGTCCGCGCCCAGGTCGTCGGACGTGGCCTGACCGGTTTCGACCGCGTCCACATCAACCTCCCCTCCGCACTGGAAGGAGTCGGCCGTTCCGCCGAGGCCGTCGAGGTCGGCGAGGCCGGACTGGCCGCCTGCCGCAAGCTGGGCCGCGTCGACTCCGAGGCCTGGGTCCTGGGGAATCTCTCGGAGTCCCTGATCGCCCTGGGCCGCTGGGACGAGGCTGCCGAAGTGGCGGACCGGGCGCGACGCATCACCATGAACGGCAAGCCCCGAGGCACCGCCGCCGAGCGCCGGGCACGACTGGCCCTCTTCCGCGGAGACACCGGCGAAGCGGCCGAGGCCCTCGCGGAGAGCTTCGAGCACTACGGACAGCGCGACCCTCAACCACAGTTCCGCCTCCCCTTGCAGGCACTCTCCGTCGGTATCGCATCGGCCGAGGGCCGCATCCTCGACGCCCGCGAGGCGTTCGCGGAGGCCACGGACCCAGGTCTGCCGCCCGGTACACACCGGTACGGCTGGCTGCTGATCCTCGCCGCGGCCCAGGCCGAGGCGGACACCCGTGGCCTGCCGTCCGCCGAGCCCGGACGCGCCGCCGCCGTCGAGCGGATCCGCGCCGTCGCGAAGACGGTCGCCACCCCGGTGCCCGTCTGGGTGGCCCACGAGCGCTGGGTGCGGGCCGAACTCCTGCGCGCCGAGGGCCGGGACACCCCCGCCGACTGGGCCGAGGTCCGTACCGCTGTCCACCCCACCGACCGGCCCTACGACCTGGCCCGGGTGTCCGTCCGGCTCGCGGAGTCCCTGCTGGCCCGCCCCGCCGGCAGCGAGGCGCCGACCATGTCGCCCGTCGCCGGCACCTCCACCGCGAATCCGTTGCCGGGCAATGCGGCGCAGGACGCCCGGGAGCGCGCCGCCGAACTGCTGGCAGAGGCACGGGAGATCGCGGCCTCACTGGGTGCCGGCCCGCTGCTGGCCGAGATCGCGCTGCTGGCCCAGCGCGCGCGGCTCGCTCTGACCCCGGGGCCGGCGAAGGGGCCGGCGCCGGCCGCCCCGCAGCCGGGGACGCACCTCGACGCCGCGGAATCCTTCGGGCTCACCAGCCGCGAGCGGGACGTGCTGGCCCTGGTGGCCGCCGGGCGCAGCAATCGAGGCATCGCCGAGGAACTCTTCATCTCCCCGAAGACCGCGAGCGTCCACGTCTCCAACATCCTGGCCAAGCTCAACGTCTCCGGCCGCACGGAGGCCGCTGCCCTCGCACACCGCCTGCGCCTGGTCACCCTGCCCGACACGGCGACGCCCGCGTCCTGACCGGGACGCGGCCGGCTCCGCGGACCGTCAGGGACGGTGGTCCCGGGATTTCGCCTGCGGGTCGTCGCCCCCAGAGGTGCCGTCGTCCCTGGAAACGCTGCCGCCCCCGGAGGCGCCGTCGTCCTCGGCCGGTGACTGGGCCGGTACGCGCACGACCACCTGCCCCGACGTCAGGTCTATGGGGCCCTTGCCCGGATCGCCGTCGTTCAGATCGACCCGCGTCAGTTCCAGACGCTTGCGTTCCTCATCGGTGTGCTTGCGCCCCGGCGCGAAGAGCTCCTCGATCAGGTTGAACATCTCCGTCCCCCTCGGTCTCTCGTGCCACTGCACCTCAGGCCCCGTGCCACCGCACCCGAGGGGTTCCGTCGAATTCAGCGTAACCCCGGCGTACCGGACAGCGGTGCCCGTAGCTCCCGACAGGCGTCCGACCTGCTGCTTCGTCTACCGCTTCAGCTGCACCGACCTCTGCTACTCCACCTGCACCTCCAGAATCCGGTCGTCCCCCTTCTCCGGCGTACCGCGCGAATCGGTCTCATTGGTCACCACCCAGAGTCTGTCCGTACCCGCGGACTCGACGGTGCGCAGCCGGCCGTACTTGCCCTCGAGGAAGGCCTCGGGGTCGGCGACGGGCTTGGTGCCGTCCAGCGGGATCCGCCAGAGCCGCTCGCCCCGCAGACCCGCCATCCACACCGAGCCCTTCGCCCAGGCGATCCCGCTGGGCGAGGCATCGGACGTCTTCCACTGGGCGACCGGGTCGACATAGCTCTTGTCGTCACCCTTGCCCTCGACCTCGGGCCAGCCGTAGTTCTTGCCCGGCCCGATCGCATTGAGCTCGTCCCAGGTGTCCTGGCCGAACTCGGCGGCCCAGAGCCGCTGCTTCTTGTCCCAGGCCAGCCCCTGCACATTGCGGTGGCCGTACGAATGGACCACCGAGTCCGCCTCCGGATTGCCCTCGGCCGGCTCGCCCTCCGGAGTCATCCGCAGAATCTTCCCGCCGAGCGACTTCTTGTCCTGGGCCTGGCCGGTGTCGCCGGTCTCTCCCGTGCCCGCGTACAGCATCTTGTCGGGGCCGAAGGCGATGCGGCCGCCGTTGTGCACATAGCCCTTCGGGATGCCCTTGAAGACCGTGTCAGGGGCGCCCAGTTGCCCGCCGTTGGGCTTCTTCTCGTCGTAGAGCATGCGGACGATGCGGTTGTCCGATTCCGTGGTGAAGTACGCGTACACCAGATGGTCGGAGCCGAAGGTGGGGGAGAGGGCGAGGCCCATCAGACCGCCCTCGCCGTCGGACGCGACTCCGGGCACGCTGCCGAGCAGGGTCTTCTTGCCCGTGTCCTCGTCGATACGGGTGATCGTCGCCTCGTCGCGAGAGGAGACGAGAAGGTCGCCGCCCGGCAGCGGGGCCAGGCCCCAGGGCGACTTCAGGCCCGTGGTCACGGTGCGGACGACCTTCGCCGAACCCTTCGCCGGAGGCGCTTCGGGATCGGGCGAGGCACGGCCGCCGGAGCCGCTCGGGCTCGACGCCGCGCCTGTGGCGCCGGACGGGGTGCCGGACGGCTCGTCGTCGCCGTCGCCCGAGCAGGCGGTGAGCAGGAGTGCGGCAGTGATCAACACGGCCGGCAGAGCTGGACGTCGCACGGCACAATCCCTTCGGCGGCTGCATCTTCCATTGTTCATACACCGCTGCCGCCCGACAGGTTCCCGATCACCGACGACCAAACCCGGATCCCCCGAGCGAGGCGTCCACCGCCTCGCTCCGGTTCCTTCCTCCCTTCAGTCCCACGACCCCTGCGCCCCCGGCAGCCCCGCGATCTCCGCCAAGTCCTCGGGAGTCAGGCGGAGTTCGGCCGCCGCCGCGTTCTCCCGCGCCCACCGCTCCCGCTTCGTGCCCGGCACCGGCACCACATGCGGGCCGCGGGACAGCGCCCAGGCGAGTGCCACCTGGGCCTCGGACACCCCGGGCCCATGGCGCTGCGCGATCCGGCGCAGGCCCACCACGATCGGCTGGTTGGCGGCCATCATCTCCGCGGTGAACCGGGGATGGCGGGCCCGTACGTCGTCCGGTTCGAAGCCCTGACCCGGCTTGAGCGTGCCGGTGAGGAAACCATTCCCCAGCGGCATGGCCGCCAGGAAGCCCACCCCGCGCGCCTCGCACCACGGCAGCAGGGCGTCCAGCGCCTCGGGCGACCACACGGACAGCTCCGCCTGCACCGCGCTCACCGGGAACACCTGCTGCACCCGCCGCAGTTGGCGGATCGTCCCGTCGTGCAGGCGCGCTCCGGTGCGCCGCCCGGAGCGGGCGCCGACCGCGCAGAGACCGAGCGCACGCACCTTGCCCGCAGCGACGAGCTCGGCCATCGCGCCCCAGGTCTCCTCGACGGGCACCTCCGGATCGGCCCGGTGCAGCTGGTAGAGATCGATGACGTCCGTACCGAGGCGGCGCAGCGAGGCGTCGCAGGCGCGCTTCACGTACCCCGGGCGGCCGTTGGCCACGATGTGCTGCTCGCCGACGAGCAGGCCGCACTTGGTGGACACGAAGGCATCGCCCCGCCGCTCCTTGAGGATCCGGCCGACCAGCAGCTCATTGGTGAACGGGCCGTACATGTCGGCGGTGTCGAGCAGACTCGCTCCCGCGTCGAGTGCTGCGTGCACCGCCCGCAGGGACTCCTCGCCGCGCTGCTGAGATCCGGTGTACGCCCAGCTCATCGGCATGCACCCGAGGCCGACCGCACCCACCTCGAGCGCCGCCGCCCCGATCGTCCTGCGCTCCACCGGCCCGTGCCCTCCCTGTAGTGATGCGCCCCCAAACTAACCCCTGGCACCGACAGCCGTGTGCCCGCCCGCGAGGCTCCGAGCCGGGCGCCGTGACCTGCTTCGCGGCCACCCCTTAGCCTCCTGACCATGACCGCAGACGTATGGCTCCCCATCGCCGCCAAGGACATCGACGGACTCCCTCAGGGACTCGACTACCACTTCTGGGACGGCGGTCCCGACTACCCCGCAGACCCGGCGGAGTGTGCCTTCTATGTGGTCCCCTACATGAAGGGCGCCGAGGTCTCGGTGCGGCCGCTGTCCGCGATGACATCGGTACGGGTGGTGCAGACGCTGTCCGCCGGAATCGACCATGTGCAGCCGGGCATCGGCTCGTTGCCGACGGGGGCGAAGCTCTGCAACGCGCGCGGGGTGCACGAGGCCTCCACCGCGGAGCTGACGCTCGCCCTGGTCCTCGCCGCACTGCGGGGCATCCCCGGTTTCGTGCGCGGACAGGACGCCGAGGACTGGCGCTCCGGCTTCTATCCCGCACTCGCCGACAAGTCCGTACTGATCGTGGGCTACGGCTCGATCGGCGCGGCCATCGAGGACCGGCTCGCGCCCTTCGAATGCGCGCGGGTGGCGCGCGTCGCACGCTCTGCCCGCACCACGGAGCGCGGTGATGTGCACCCGCTCTCCGAGCTGCCGGCCCTGCTGCCGGAAGCCGACGTCGTGATCCTCTCGACGCCGCTCACCCCCGCGACCAGAGGCCTGGTGGACGCGGAGTTCCTGGCCGGCATGAAGGACGGCGCCCTGCTGGTGAACGTCGCACGCGGCGGCGTCGTCGACACCGATGCCCTGCTCGCCGAACTGAAGAGCGGACGCCTGAATGCCGCCCTGGACGTCACCGACCCCGAACCGCTGCCCGCCGGGCACCCGTTGTGGCATGCTCCGAACCTCCTCATCAGCCCGCACGTCGGCGGCAGCACCTCGGCATTCCTGCCCCGCGCCAAGCGGCTGCTCGCCCGTCAACTGACGCGGTACGCGGCCGGGGAACCGGTGGAGAACGTCGTCCTGACGACCGAGTAGCGGCCGCCTGCCGCCCACCCGGACGAGCGGAATCCGGCGTTCGGGCACGCTCCGCGGCCGTCCGGATGCTCCCGGTATCCGCATCGTCCCTGGTCGTCACGGAGAGTAGAGAGACTATGTCCCTGAGTGACCAAACTGGTGTATCGTCCCGACAGGGGTTGCGCCGCGCGCAGTTCGGCGCCGTGGACACACAGAATGGCGAGGGGGGCGACGGGCGATGCACGGCCGATGGACAGACGATCCGACGCGGAAGAGCCGACGAAGGCGCTCCTCCCGCCGCACTCCCGCCGACGGACGCGGGCCCAGGGAGGCCTGCTCAGTACGGAAACGGGCGGAGCGGTGACCTCCCCGGGGATTCTGCTTGCCGGTGGCCGCGCGGTCGGCCGCGGGTGGACCGGCTACGTTCCCCAACTGCTTCTGGCGCTGATCTGCGCCGGGTACGCGACCGGTGCGGCGCTCGGCTGGGGATCCGCCCGACTGGCCCTGTTCATGGGCGACTTCGGACTCAGCGCGGCCGCCGGCCTGGCCGCGGTCTCCTGCTATCTCTACAGCCGCACCCGCCGCTGCCGCTTTCGACCCGCCTGGCTCCTGTTCGCCCTCTCCTCGGCCATGGCCTCTCTGGGGAACGCGGTCTGGGGATGGTACGAGGTGGTCCTCGGCCGCCCCGTACCCAGTCCGAGCCTCGCCGACCTGTTCTTCCTCTGCTTCGCGCCGCCCGCCATCATCGGCCTGCTCGTCCTCGCCAAACGCCCCGTGACCAGGGCGGGTTGGGTCTGTCTCGGGCTCGACAGCTGGCTGATCGGCGGCTCACTCCTGACGATCTCCTGGAGCCTCGCGCTCGCGCACACCGCCGAGTTCGACGACCGCAGCGTCCCGCACGCCGCCCTCTCGCTCGCCTATCCGATGCTCGACATCGTTCTCGTCAGCATGGTGCTCGCACTGCACTTCCGGCGCTCATCGGCGCACCGCTCCGCGATCAACACGGCCATCGCCGCACTGGCGTTGACCGTCCTCTGCGACGCCCTGTTCACCTCGCCGCTGCTGCGCCAGACGTACCACTCGGGCCAGATCCTGGACGCCGGCTGGTTCGCCGGCTCCCTGCTCCTGGCGTACGCCCCCTGGGTCGCGTCCCGAGCGGGCCGGCAGGACGGCGACCGGGTGCGCACCGACCGGCCGAGCGCACGGCCGAGCCGCCAGATCGGCGGTTCGCTCGCCGCCCTCACCCCGTATCTGGCCGCCGCGGTCTGCACGTTGGGCATGCTGTACAACGCTGTCAACGACCGCCGAGTGGACCGCGTCGTCCTCTTCACGGCCTGCACGGTGGTCCTCGCCCTGGTGGTCCGGCAGGCCATCATGCTCCTGGACAACATCACGCTCACCCAGGAACTGGCCCATAAGGAGAACCACTTCCGCTCCCTGGTCCAGGGCTCGAGCGACGTCATCATGATCGCCGCACCCAACGGCATTCTGCGGTACGTCAGTCCGGCCGCCGCGGGCGTGTGGGGTCGGGATGCGGAAGACCTGGTCGGCTCCGAACTGGCCACCCTGATCCACCCCGAGGACCTGGGGCGCTTCGCGCACGAGATCCGCCGCTTCCTCACGGCCAGCCCGGTGATCGAGCCGACGACCAGGATCGAGTGCCGCTTCAGATCGGGCGACGGCGACTGGCTGAACGTGGAATCGACGGTCAACCGCCACCACGGCGGCCTCATCCTCAACAGCCGGGACGTCACCGAACGGGTCCGCCTGCAGGCCCAGTTGCAGCACAACGCGGAGCACGACCCACTGACCGACCTGCCCAACCGCGCCCTGTTCACCCGCCGGGTCACCCAGGCACTCGGCGGCCGCCGCAGCACCGACCGGGGCACCGCCGTGCTCTTCATCGACCTGGACGGATTCAAGGCGGTCAACGACACGATCGGCCACCTCGCGGGCGACGAACTCCTCACCCACGCCGCCCGCCGCCTCGCCGATTCCGTACGCTCCGGGGACACCGCGGCCCGCCTCGGCGGGGACGAGTTCGCCGCCCTCATCGTCGGCGACGGCGGCCGCGACCGGGCCGCCCGCGAGCGCCACATACTGGAGCTGGCCGACCGGCTGCGCCAGACCCTCTCGCTGCCGTACCGCATCGAGGGCGAGGACGTACGGGTGGCCGCCTCGATCGGCGTCGCCTTCGCCGACCCCGGCCTCACCGCCGGCGAGCTCCTGAGGAACGCGGACCTGGCGATGTACCGGGCGAAGGCCGCGGGCAAGGGCCGCGTCGTGCTCTACGCACCGCAGATGCAGGCCGAGGTGGTCCGCAGGGCCAAGCTGGCCACCCGGCTGCGCTCGGCGCTGGACGACGGCGAGTTCGCGCTGCTCCACCAGCCCGTGGTGTCCCTGTCCACCGGACGGATCACGGCCGTCGCCGCGCAGGCGCGCTGGCGCTCCGCCCAGGGCCTGCTCTTCACCCCGGCCGAGTTCCTGCGGGTCTCCGACGACAGCGACCGCACCCAGGAGCTCGGCCGCTGGATGCTCGAAGAGGCGGTGGCGCAGGCCGCCGAGCGGGCGGCCACCGGTCATGCCGTACCGGTGTCGGTGCGTATGACGGCCCGTCAACTACTGGACCGCTCCGCACCACCCGGCTCCATAGAGGCGCTCCTGACCCGGCACGGCCTGCCGTCCGGCGCGCTCCTCGTCGAGCTGGCCGACCACGACCCGGGCGTGCCGCTCGACGACCTGGAGCGCCGCCTGGCCGCACTGCGCCGCCTCGGCGTCCAGATCGCCCTGGGCGGCGTGGGGAACGGCCATGCGGCGATCACCGCACTGCACCGGCTGCCCGTCGACGTGCTCAAGCTGGACCGGCCCCTGGTGGAGGGCCTGGTGGAATCGGCCCGGCTGCACAAGATCACCCATGGGCTGCTCAGGATCGCCAAGGACCTCGGCGTGCGCTCGGTCGCGGACGGCATCGACCGACCCGAGCAGGTGCTCGCCCTCCGGGCGATGGGATGCACCCACGGCCAGGGCATGGCGTTCTCCGGCCCGCTGGACGAGTACCGGCTGCGCCGGGCGCTCGCCGTCGGCTCCTGCCCGATGCCTCTCGACCCCACCGGCCAGGTGTTCATCGGCCGGCAAGCCAGTCGCTCACATAATGAGACGGCTGTCCCACCCACTTGACAGTTCTCACTGGCCGGAGGGAAGGTCTGTGCCATGCGCACCCGAATTCTCGTACTTGGAAAGCGCGTCGGCTGAAGCTGAGCCCACTGAACGCTCAGCGACCGCACCGGCGCGCTCCCCTCGCTTGCCTCAGGGCACGAGGGGTTTTTTGTTGCACTGGCACCTCACATACCCTCGCAAAACCCCCTTAGCTTCGAGAAGAGAATGCCGATGACCGAGCAGGCCACCGGGGCCCACCATCCGCAGCCGCGGCCCCGTAACCAAGGACCGCAGTCCGCCCCCGTCAAGGAGTTGACGGGCGCGCAGGCCCTCATCCGTTCTCTCGAGGAAGTCGGCGCCGAGACGGTATTCGGCATCCCCGGCGGCGCGATCATGCCGGCCTACGACCCGCTGATGGACTCCTCCAAGGTCCGCCACGTCCTGGTCCGGCACGAGCAGGGCGCCGGCCACGCGGCCACCGGGTACGCGCAGGCCACCGGCAAGGTCGGCGTCTGCATGGCCACCTCGGGCCCCGGCGCCACCAACCTCGTCACCCCGATCGCCGACGCGCACATGGACTCCGTGCCGCTCGTCGCGATCACCGGTCAGGTCGCCAGCAAGGCCATCGGCACGGACGCCTTCCAGGAGGCGGACATCGTCGGCATCACCATGCCGATCACCAAGCACAACTTCCTGGTCACCAAGGCCGAGGACATCCCGCGGACGATCTCGGAGGCCTTCCACATCGCCTCCACCGGCCGCCCGGGCCCGGTCCTCGTCGACATCGCCAAGGACGCGCTGCAGAACCGCGCGCCGTTCCAGTGGCCGCCCGTCCACGACCTGCCCGGCTACCGCCCGGTGACCAAGCCGCACGCCAAGCAGATCCGCGAGGCCGCCAAGCTGATCACCCAGGCCAAGCGGCCGGTCCTCTACGTCGGCGGCGGAGTCCTCAAGGCCGGCGCCACCGCCGAGCTGAAGGTCCTCGCCGAACTCACCCGGGCGCCCGTCACCACCACCCTGATGGCACTGGGCGCATTCCCCGACAGCCACCCGCTGCACGTGGGAATGCCGGGCATGCACGGTGCGGTCACCGCCGTCACCGCGCTGCAGAAGGCCGACCTGATCGTCGCCCTCGGAGCCCGTTTCGACGACCGCGTCACCGGCAAGCTGGACAGCTTCGCCCCGTACGCCAAGGTCGTGCACGCCGACATCGACCCCGCCGAGATCGGCAAGAACCGCGCCGCGGACGTGCCGATCGTCGGGGACGCCCGCGAGGTCATCGCCGACCTGGTGCAGGTCATCCAGGCCGAGCACAGCGAGGGGAACGCCGGTGAGGCCGCCGCAGGCGGATACGCCGCCTGGTGGGACGATCTGACCCGCTGGCGCGACACCTACCCGCTCAGCTACGACCTGCCCGCGGACGGCAGCCTCTCCCCGCAGCAGGTCATCGAGCGGATCGGCCGACTCGCCCCCGAGGGCACGATCTTCGCCGCCGGTGTCGGCCAGCACCAGATGTGGGCCGCGCACTTCATCGAGTACGACAAGCCCGCCACCTGGCTGAACTCGGGCGGCGCCGGGACGATGGGCTACGCGGTCCCCGCCGCGATGGGCGCCAAGGCGGGCCGCCCCGACGCCCCGGTCTGGGCGATCGACGGCGACGGCTGCTTCCAGATGACCAACCAGGAACTGACCACCTGCGCGCTCAACAACATCCCGATCAAGGTCGCCGTCATCAACAACGGCGTGCTCGGCATGGTCCGCCAGTGGCAGAACCTGTTCTTCGACGGCCGCTACTCCAACACCGTGCTGCACGGCGAGGACACCGGAGCGGTCCCCGGCTCGCAGGTCGGCGCCAGCCAGGTCGCCAGCAAGGGCACCCGGGTCCCGGACTTCGTGAAGCTGTCCGAGGCCATGGGCTGTGTCGCGATGCGCTGCGAGGACCCCGCCGAGCTGGACGCGGTCATCGCCAAGGCCAACGAGATCAACGACCGGCCCGTGGTCATCGACTTCATCGTCCACGAGGACGCCCAGGTCTGGCCGATGGTCGCCGCCGGCACCTCCAACGACGAGGTCATGGCAGCCAGGGGCGTCCGCCCCGACTTCGGCGACAACGCAGACGACTGAGAGCGAAAGAGAGACCGATCGACATGTCCAAGCACACGCTCTCCGTTCTCGTCGAGAACACCCCCGGCATCCTCGCAAGGATCGCCGCCCTCTTCTCCCGCCGCGGCTTCAACATCGACTCGCTCGCCGTCGGCGTCACCGAGCACCCCGACATCTCCCGCATCACCATCGTCGTGAATGTCGAGGACCTCCCGCTCGAACAGGTCACCAAGCAGCTCAACAAGCTGGTCAACGTCCTGAAGATCGTGGAACTGGAGGACAGCGGCGCCGTCCACCGGGAACTCGTTCTGGTGAAGGTGCGCGCCGACAACGAGACGCGCTCCCAGATCGTCGAGATCGTCCAGCTCTTCCGCGCCAAGACGGTCGACGTCTCACCCGAGGCCGTCACCATCGAGGCCACCGGATCGAGCGACAAGCTCGAGGCGATGCTCAAGATGCTGGAACCCTTCGGCATCAAGGAGCTCGTCCAGTCCGGCACGATCGCCATAGGCCGTGGTGCCCGGTCCATCACGGACCGCTCGCTGCGCGCCCTCGACCGTAGTGCCTGACAGCGCTGACAGCGCCTGACAAGGCCTGAACAGGACCGTCAGACCGCGGCCGGCCGCGGGCGACCGCCCGCATCCCGAGACCGAACAACCCCCCATGCCGGGCCCGCCGTACGGTGGGACCCACGCATCGCTACACCAAGGAGAAGCCCAGTGGCCGAGCTGTTCTACGACGACGACGCCGACCTGTCCATCATCCAGGGCCGCAAGGTCGCGGTCATCGGCTACGGCAGCCAGGGCCACGCCCACGCGCTGTCGCTGCGCGACTCGGGCGTCGACGTCCGCGTCGGCCTGCCCGAGGGCTCCAAGTCCAAGGCCAAGGCCGAGGAGCAGGGCCTGCGCGTCGTCACCCCGTCCGAGGCCGCTGCCGAGGCCGACGTCATCATGCTGCTCGTGCCGGACCCGATCCAGGCGAAGGTCTACGAGGAGTCCATCAAGGACAACCTGAAGGACGGCGACGCGCTGTTCTTCGGCCACGGCCTCAACATCCGGTACGGCTTCATCAAGCCGCCGTCCAACGTGGACGTCGCCATGGTCGCCCCGAAGGGCCCGGGCCACCTGGTCCGCCGTCAGTACGAGGAGGGTCGCGGCGTGCCGTGCATCGCGGCCGTCGAGCAGGACGCCAGTGGGAACGGCTTCGCGCTCGCCCTGTCGTACGCCAAGGGCATCGGCGGCACGCGGGCGGGCGTCATCAAGACGACCTTCACCGAGGAGACCGAGACCGACCTGTTCGGCGAGCAGGCCGTGCTCTGCGGCGGTACCGCCGCACTGGTCAAGGCGGGCTTCGAGACGCTGACCGAGGCGGGTTACCAGCCGGAGATCGCGTACTTCGAGTGCCTCCACGAGCTGAAGCTGATCGTGGACCTCATGTACGAGGGCGGCCTGGAGAAGATGCGCTGGTCGATCTCCGAGACCGCCGAGTGGGGCGACTACGTCACGGGTCCGCGGATCATCACGGACCAGACCAAGGCCGAGATGAAGAAGGTCCTCGCCGAGATCCAGGACGGTACGTTCGCCAAGAACTGGATGGACGAGTACCACGGTGGTCTGAAGAAGTACAACGAGTACAAGTCGCAGGACGAGAGCAGCCTGCTCGAGACCACGGGCAAGGAGCTGCGCAAGCTGATGTCCTGGGTCGACGACGAGGCGTAGTCGGTACGCCGGTCCGGGGCGGGGTCCTTCGGGGCTCCGCCCCTGGACCCGTTTCGGGGCTCCGCCCCGGACCCCGCTCCTCAAACGCCGGAGGGGCTGGATTTGAGCAAGGAAGCCTCGGAAGGGTGATCCCTTCAGTGCGGCATCGACGTGCCGCCCCGCACCACTACACTGCTGAACACAAACGCGTCAGGCCCACAGCGTCGTGCGTCTTCCACGCGGCTAGCCACCTCCACCGCCTGCGGCCCACGGGACGGCCGTCTGCATGGGACTTGTGAGGACTCACGTGAGCACTGCCAACGACAAACCTGTCGTACTCATCGCTGAAGAGCTGTCGCCCGCGACTGTCGATGCACTCGGACCGGACTTCGAGATCCGGCAGTGCAACGGCGCGGACCGCGCCGAGCTGCTGCCCGCCATCGAGGACGTGGACGCGATCCTCGTGCGCTCCGCCACCAAGGTGGACGCCGAGGCGATCGGCGCCGCGAAGAAGCTGAAGGTCGTGGCCCGCGCGGGCGTCGGTCTGGACAACGTCGACGTCTCCGCCGCCACCAAGGCCGGCGTCATGGTGGTGAACGCCCCGACGTCCAACATCGTCACCGCCGCCGAGCTGGCCTGCGGCCTCCTCGTCGCCACCGCGCGCAACATCCCGCAGGCCAACACCGCCCTGAAGAACGGCGAGTGGAAGCGCTCGAAGTACACCGGTGTCGAGCTCGCCGAGAAGACGCTCGGTGTCGTCGGCCTCGGCCGCATCGGCGTACTGGTCGCCCAGCGGATGTCCGGCTTCGGCATGAAGGTCGTCGCCTACGACCCGTACGTACAGCCCGCGCGGGCCGCGCAGATGGGCGTGAAGCTCCTCACCCTCGACGAGCTGCTCGAGGTCTCCGACTTCATCACCGTGCACCTGCCCAAGACCCCCGAGACCCTCGGTCTCATCGGTGACGAGGCGCTGCACAAGGTCAAGCCGTCGGTCCGTATCGTCAACGCCGCGCGCGGCGGCATCGTCGACGAGGAGGCGCTCGCCTCCGCACTCAAGGAGGGCCGCGTCGCCGGCGCCGGCCTCGATGTGTACGCGTCGGAGCCCTGCACGGACTCCCCGCTCTTCCAGTTCGACCAGGTCGTCGCCACCCCGCATCTCGGTGCCTCGACCGGTGAGGCGCAGGAGAAGGCGGGCATCTCGGTCGCCAAGTCCGTGCGTCTGGCGCTCGCCGGCGAGCTCGTCCCGGACGCGGTGAACGTCCAGGGCGGAGTCATCGCCGAGGACGTGCGCCCGGGTCTGCCGCTCGCCGAGAAGCTCGGCCGGATCTTCACCTCGCTCGCGGGCGAGGTCGCGGTCCGCCTGGACGTGGAGGTCTGCGGCGAGATCACCCAGCACGATGTGAAGGTGCTCGAACTGAGCGCGCTCAAGGGCGTGTTCGAGGACGTGGTGGACGAGACCGTCAGCTACGTGAATGCTCCGCTGTTCGCCCAGGAGCGCGGCGTCGAGGTCCGCCTCACCACCAGCTCCGAGTCGCCCGACCACCGGAACGTGGTGACGGTCCGCGGCACGCTCTCCGGCGGGGAGAACGTCTCGGTGTCCGGCACGCTCGCCGGCCCCAAGCACCTGCAGAAGATCGTCTCGATCGGCGAGTACGACATCGATCTGTCGCTCGCCGACCACATGGCCGTACTGCGCTACTCGGACCGTCCCGGTGTCGTCGGCACCGTCGGCCGGGTCCTCGGGGAGGCCGGTCTGAACATCGCCGGCATGCAGGTCGCCCGCGCCGAGGAGGGCGGCGAGGCACTCGCGGTGCTCACCGTCGACGGCACCGTCCCGCAGGCCGTCCTGAACGAGCTGGCGGAGGAGATCGGCGCGACGTCGGCCCGTTCGGTGAATCTGGCGGACTGAACCGGGGCCCGTTGCGCGGGCGCCGCACGACAGGGACGAGGGTCCGGTCACCACGGGGTGGTGGCCGGACCCTCGTCGTACGCGTGCGGCAGAACGGCTGCAGAAGGCGCAGGCGGGGATCAGCGTTCGGCGGCGGCGGTGAGCGCGGGCTCCGAAGTGCCGCTGTCTGCAGGGGAGTCGGGCACCGGGCCGTCGGGAGACGAGGTGTCGCGCAGCGCGGTCAGCGCCACGGCCGCCGCGGCGAGCAGCAGCACCGTGCCCACAAGCGCCGCCATGTGCATCCCGTCGGTGAAGGCGGTACGGGCCGCGGTGGCCAGGGCGTCGCCCGCCCGCTCGGGCAGCGCATGCGCGGTGGCGATCGCCCCGCCGAGGGTCTCGCGGGCGGCGTCCGGCGCACCGTCCGGCATGCCATGGCGGTAGACGGCGGATCCCACGGCGCCGAGCACCGCCATCCCGAGTGCCCCGCCGAACTCCTGGCCCGTCTCGAGCAGCGAGGAGGCCGAGCCGGCCCGGTCCACCGGAGCCGCGCCGAGTGCCAGATCGGTGAGCTGCGACATCACGGTCACGATGCCCGCGGCCAGTACGCCCGCGCCGGCCAGGGCGGTCCACAGGGAGTCGGTGCCGGTGGCCGCGAGCAGTCCGAAGCCGCCGGCCGCGACGACGAAGCCGCCGGCCACCACGTGTCGTCGGTTTGCGCCACGGGCGACGAGCACCGTCGCGGTCGGTGCCGCGAATCCGACCAGTACGGACGGCAGCAGCGACCACAGGGCGGCCTCCAACGGGCCCTTGCCGAGCACCGATTGCAGATACTGCGTGGTGAACAGGGCCGAGCCCATCATGCCGAAGGCCGCCATCAGATTGAGCGCCACCGCCGGTCCGAAGCCCCGCCCGCGGAACAGCGCGGGGTCGACCAGCGGAGCGGCGACCGTGCGCTGACGGTGCACGAACAGGACGGTGAACAGGCCGCCGACGGCGAGCCAGACCCCGTACTCGAGGTGCATCCCCGCGGACGCCGTCTCCTTGAGGCCATAGACGAGCGGCAGCACGGCGGCCATCGAGAGCGGCACGCTCAGCAGGTCGAAGCGGCTCCGCTCGGCGGACCTGGACTCCGGGATCAGGGCCAGCGCGAGGACCAGGAGCAGCACCATCGCGGGCAGGTTGACCAGAAAGACCGAGCCCCACCAGAAGTGCTCCACCAGGACCCCGCTGAGCACCGAGCCGAGGGCCACGCCGCCCGCCATCACGGCCGACCAGATACCGATGGCCTTCGCGCGCTGGCCGGCGTCGCGGAACATGGTGCGCACCAGGGCCATTGTCGAGGGCATCAGCGTCGCGCCGCCGATGCCGAGCAACGCGCGTGCGGCGATGAGGAGTTCGGCACTCGGTGCGTACGCCGCCGCGAGCGAGGCGGTGCCGAAGGCGGTCGCGCCGACGAGCAGCAGCCGGCGCCTGCCGATGCGGTCGCCGATCGCGCCCATGGTCATCAGGAGACCGGCGAGCACGAATCCGTAGATGTCGAAGATCCAGAGTTGCTGGGTGCCGCTGGGGTCGAGGTCGGCGCTGATCGAGGGGATCGCGAAGTAGAGGACCGACACGTCCATCGAGACCAGGAGCAGCGGCAGCATCAGGACGACCAGGGCGGTCCACTCCTTGCGGCCGGCGCGCTGGGCGTCGGCGGCCGGGGCGGGGGCGTGCTTCGAGTTCGTCATGCCATTCAATGTACGACCGTCTTATACGTGCGTATAGGGCGGCTGTGTAAAACGTTGGTATAGGACGGTTGTATGGAGCGCGCCTATGCTGTCCGGATGGGACACCGTGAGGATCTGCTCGAAGGCGCGAAGCGCTGTCTGCTGGACAAGGGGTTCGTGCGTACGACGGCCCGCGACATCGTCAAGGAGTCCGGGACCAACCTCGCCTCGATCGGCTATCACTACGGCTCGAAGGACAAGCTCCTGGCCGAGGCCTATATCGCGCTGGTGGAGGCGGTCGGCGATCAGTGGGGCGCGGATCTGTTCGCCGGACGCGGCGAGGCGCCCGTACGCAGCGTGGAGCGCTTCCACGAGGTGTGGGCGCGGATCGTCGACTCGTTCCCCGAGGCACGGCCGATCTGGATGCTGAGCTTCGAGTCCGTGCTGTACGGCGACCGGATCCCCGAGGTCCGGAAGATCCTGGTGGCCGCGCAGCGGCAGGGGCGGGCCGGACTCGTCCCGATGTTCACGGGAGACATCGAGGACGAGACGGACGACGCCATCGTCGAATCGGAGGGCAGGCTCTACGCCACGCTGCTCAACGGCCTGATGCTCCAGTGGCTCCTCGACCCGGACGAGGCCACCGACGCCGAGCAGCTCACCGCCGGGCTGCGCCGCGTGATCGAGGGCGCGACCGGGTCCCCGGCGTAAGGCCCGTCCGGCGGATCTTCGCGGGCTGCTACGGCCTCGCGCCCGACTCCGCCTGGCTCGCGGTGGACTGGAGCCGGCTCAGGACGGCGGCCGGATCGCCGTCGCGGCGCACTGCGGCGCCGATGTTCTCGCGCACCGCACTGCGGACCGCGGGCCAGGAGTGCAGGGCGCTCGGCTGGAAGCGGGCCCGCGGCAGCTGCTCGATGAACGCACCGAGCCGGTTGCCGCCGCCGGCGGTCGCCGCCTGCGCTCCGGAGACGGTCACCGGCAGGGCGGCCGCCTGTCCGGCGCCGTAACCGGCCGTCGACTCCTTGCCGTAGACGAAGCCGAGGAAGTCGCCGCAGGCCTTGCGGCGGTCGTTCCGGCGGAACGCGAGGAGCCAGTCGTTGATCCCCATCGGAGGTGCCGCGCCCGGCCGCCGGCCGGGGAACGCCGCGTGCCCGTACGGGAGTTCGGCCCCGTCCGCCGCGTCCATCAGGACCGGGTGGGCGAGCATCATGCCGATCCGTCCGCCGAGGAACTGCTCGTAGGCCGAGGTGCGGGTGAGTCTGGCCGGGTCCCCGGCGAGGCCGTCGGCGACCAGGTTGTCCCGCAGCCAGCCGAGGACCGCCGCGTTCTCCCTGGTGTCGAAGGAGTAGCCGCCGGAGGTGGTGTAGTTGCCGTCGCCCGCGAGCAGCCAGGCGAAGAGCTCGTCCTCGGCGGCCTCGGGGCCGAACTGCAGCCCGTACGGCGTGGGCACCCCTGCGGTCCGCAACGCCTGTGCGGCTGTGCGCAGTTCGGCCCACGATCGGGGCGGCGCAGCGATGCCCGCCTTCTTGAACAGGGCCTTGTTGTAGAAGAGGCGCGGGGTGCTCGCCATCAGCGGAATGCCGTACTGGATCAGATCGACCTCGCCCGCCTTGACGAGGGAGGGCGTGAAGTCGGCCTCGGTGGCGACGTCGAAGAGGTCCGATGCGGCGTACAGGAGCCCTTGCTCGGCGAAGCGGGAGAAGACGTTGGACTGGGCGATGTCGGGCGCCCTGCCCGCGGCGACCCGGCGGGCGAGGGTGGCGTCCAGTTTCTCGAACGGCACCCGCTCGACGGCGACCTGCACGTCCGGGTGCTTCTTCTCGAAGGCCTCGGCGACGTCGTCCCACTGCTCGCCGATGGAGGCGCCGACGCTCTCGTCGTAGCTGGCCACCATCACCTGCAGCGGTGTTCTGGACGAGCTCCCGCCGCAGCCGGTCAGGCCGAGGGCCGCTCCCGACGCGAGAGAAGCCGTCCGGAGGAGGAAACGCCGTCGCTGCACTTGCTGGTGCCGTCCCATCGATCGTCCGATTCGCCCGCGGCGGTCGTACGCCGGAGCCTCGAGCCAGGTGCCCGGATCACGGGTGCGCCGGGCGCCCCGCATCCGTCGGTGGCAGATTCTGCCACATAGGCATATCATGCAGATCATGCCCGGGAGCTCACTGAACGAGCGGCGCAAGGCCGCCACGCGCAGGGACATCGCCCACACCGCGGCCGCGCTCTTCGTCGAGCGCGGACTGCGGGCCACACGCGCCGAGGACATCGCCCGCGCGGCCGGCGTCGCGCCGCGCACCTTCTACCGGTACTTCGCGACCAAGGAGGAGTCGGTCGCCCCGGTCTTCGAGGAGGGCACCCGGCGCTGGGTGGACGCCGTGCGCGCGGCGCCGGCCGAACTCCCCGTGCCCGACGCCCTGATCGGCGCGGCCTCGGGCGCGCTCGACCCGGCTGCGGACAGCGGCACCGACGGCCCGGCGAACGCCGAGTCCCTGGAGTGGGTGCGGTCCCTGCTGCGGATGGCCGAGGACGCGCCGGCCCTGCGCTCGGTGTGGAACGACGCGTGCTTCGCCGCTGAGACGGCGCTCGTCGAGGTGCTCGCCGAGCGCGTCGGAGCCCACCCGGCGAGCCTCCCGGCAGCCGGCGGCCCCCGCCTCGGCGCGGCCCTGGCCAGTACGGCCCTCCGGGTCGCGGTCGAGAGCTGGGCCGCCACCGACGAACCGGCCGACGGGCCGCAGGGCCCGGGAGCCCTCGCGGTCCGCTGTATCGAATCCCTCCGTGACTTTCCTTGGAGCACCTCATGAACGACCTCTCGACCAAGACGGTGCTCATCACCGGCGGCGCCCGCGGCATCGGCGCGGAAGTGGCCCGCAAGGCCGTCGCAGCCGGCGCCCGGGTGGTCGTCGCCGACCTCCTCGAGGACGAGGGCAAGGCACTGGTCGCGGAGCTCGGCGACCGGGCCCGCTTCGTACGCCTGGACGTGACCGACGAGGAGGCCTGGCAGCGGGCCGCGGACTTCACCGTCGCCGAGTTCGGGCGGATCGACGGCCTTGTCAACAACGCGGGCATCTCCACCGGCATGCCCCTGGAGACCGAGACCGTCGAGCACTTCCGCCAGGTCCTCGACATCAACCTCACCGGCGTCTTCATCGGCATGCGCACGGTGATCCCCGGCATGAAGGAGAACGGCGGCGGCTCGATCGTCAACATCTCATCGGCCGCCGGCCTGATGGGCCTCGCGCTGACCTCGTCGTACGGCGCATCGAAGTGGGGCGTGCGCGGGCTCACCAAGATCGGTGCGGTGGAGCTCGGCACCGCGCGGATCCGGGTCAACTCGGTCCACCCCGGCATGACATACACCCCGATGACCGCGCAGGTGGGCATCGAGCAGGGCGAGGGCAACTACCCCAACACCCCGATGGGCCGGGTCGGCGAGGCCTCGGAGATCGCCGACGCCGTGGCGTATCTGCTCTCCGACGCCGCCTCGTACGTCACGGGCGCCGAGCTGGCCGTGGACGGCGGCTGGACCACGGGTCCGACCGTGAAGTACGTGATGGGCCAGTAGCGTCCGCTCCGTACTTCAGCCTCCGCTCCGTACTTCAGCCTCCGCTCCGTACTTCAGCGTCCGCTCCGTACTTCAGAGCCGTGCCGCCTTCAGGGCCATGTGCAGCAGGAGGCGGTCCTCGCCGTCGTCGAGGTCGAGGCCGGTGAGCTGCTCGACGCGGGACAGGCGGTAGTACAGGGTCTGCCGGTGCACGCCGAGGGCCGCCGCGGTGCGGCCCGCCTGGCCCGCGTGGTCGAGGAACACCTCGGCGCTGCGGGCCAGTTGGCGGTGGGCCGGCGCGAGCAGGGTGGCGAGCGCCGGATCGTGCGTCGCCGTCACGGGCAGCGCGGTGAGCAGCCGGTACGGGCCGATGGCCGACCACCGGGCGTCCGGGCCGAAGCGGGCGTCCGCCAGGGCCGCCCGGGCCGCCGAGGTCGCCTCGTGCCAGGCCGCGCCCAGTTCAGCCAGGTCGCTGCGCGGTTCCCCGAAGCCCGCCGCGATCCGGGGCGCGGCTCCGCCGGATGTACTGCCGCCGGCGAGCACGCGGTCGCGCAGCTTGCCGACCGCACCTTCCGCCGGCGTCAGCACGTCCGACGAGCGCAGCCGGACCAGCAGGGCCAGACATTGTCCGGTCGGCCCCCACGGCACGGTGCACAGTGCGGTGACCGCCGGAAATGCCCGGGCGCCCGGGGCCTCGTCCGGGTCAGCGGAGGGCCACGGGGCGACGCAGGCCACCACGTGCAGGCCGTCGGCGCGCGGGCCGAGTGCGGTGCGCAGCGCGGCCACCGCCATGTCGCGCTGCCAGCCCCGCTCGGCGGTGAGCACCGCATGGAACTCGCGGGTCAGATCGGCACCGGCCTGTGCCTCGTCGGCGAGCTGCGCGCCGATCCGGGAGGCCACCGCCATCGCCGCGTGCAGCTGGGCGTCCGTCGGGCCCGGATCGTCGTCGAGCAGCCAGACGTACCCGAGCACGATGCCCCGATTGCGTACGGGCAGACAGATCCGGCCGCGGTAGACGCCGGCCTCCGGGGTGGGCGGGATGCGCACCGGAGCCGTGGCGCGGGCGATGCCGAAGCCCTCGAACCAGGAGCGGACCGCCGCGGACGACTTGCGGGTCAGGATCGAGCGGGTGCGCACGGGGTCCATCTCGGAGTCGTCGTCGCTGTCGTGCGCGCCGAACGCGATCAGTCCGAAGTCACGGTTCTCCAGTGTGGCCGGAGCGCCGAGCAGCGCGGAGATCTCGTCGACGAGTTCCTGGTAGTCGCCCTTCACACCGGCCATTCTCCGGCATCGGGCGGCGGCTCTCATACATATGTCTGAGATCCGGGCCACGGATGCGTGACAGCTGTCGATGGCTGAGGATCGGAGCGATCCTTAGATTTCACGGTGCCGTCAGAACCCCGTTCCGTGGAGGTGCCCGTGTTGGGACCCGTGATTCTTGCCGCGTCCCGCAGCGACCGCATGCGGCGCTTCGTCTCCGCCGCGCCCGGCACCAAGCAGGTCGTCAACCGCTTCATCGCCGGTGAGACCGTCGACCAGGTCGTCGCGGTCGTCGAGGACGCCGCGGCCAAGGGGCTCGAAGTCACCCTGGACGTGGTCGGCGAGGACATCACGACCCCCGAGCAGGCCGCCGCGGCCCGCGACGCGTACCTGGAACTGATCGAGCACCTCAAGGGACTCGGCCTCGGCCCGAAGGCCGAGATGTCCGTGAAGCTGTCGATGTTCGGTCAAGCCCTTGACGGCGGTCACGAGCTCGCGCTGGCCAACGTCCGTCCCGTCGTCGAGGCGGCCGCCGAGATCGGCACCACGGTCACCCTCGACGCCGAGGACCACACCACCCTCGACTCGATGTTCGCCATCCACGACGAGCTGCGGAAGGACTTCCCGCAGACGGGCTGCGTCATCCAGTCGTACCTCTTCCGCACCGAGCGGGACGCGATCCGCCTGGCCGCGAACGGCAGCCGGGTCCGCCTGGTCAAGGGCGCCTACAACGAGCCCGACACCGTCGCCTTCCAGAACAAGGCGGAGATCGACAAGGCGTACGTCCGCGTCCTGCGCATCCTGATGGAGGGCAGTGGGTACCCGATGGTCGGGTCCCACGACCCGCGGCTCATCTCGATCGGCCAGGAGCTGGCCCGTCGCGCCGGGCGCAAACTGGACGAGTACGAGTTCCAGATGCTGTACGGCATCCGCAGCGAGGAGCACGTCCGCCTGGCCGCCGAGGGCCACCGGATGCGTGTCTACACCGCGTACGGCACGGACTGGTACGGATATTTCATGCGCCGCCTCGCGGAGAAGCCGGCCAACCTGCTGTTCTTCCTCCGCTCGACGATCACCAAGGGCTGACCGCCCGGACGATCCCACCCGACCCCGAGTACCCGCCAACCCCGCCCCGTACAAGGAGTACAGAGCTCATGGACGCTGTGACCCAGGTCCCCACGCCGGTCAACGAGCCGGTCCACTCCTACGCCCCCGGTTCCGCCGAGCGCGCCCGCCTGGAGGCCAAGCTCAAGGAGCTGGCGCAGAACCCGATCGACCTGCCGATGACGATCGGCGGCGTCAAGCGAATGGGCGGCGGCGAGCGCTTCGACGTCGTCCAGCCGCACAACCACAAGGCCGTCATCGGCACCTACGGCAACGCCACCCAGGCCGATGCCCAGGAAGCCGTCGACGCCGCACTCGCCGCGGCCCCCGCCTGGCGCGCGATGTCCTTCGACGACCGCGCCGCGATCATCCTGCGCGCCGCCGAACTGCTCTCCGGCCCCTGGCGCGAGACCCTCGCCGCCTCCACCATGCTCGGTCAGGGCAAGACCGCCCAGCAGGCGGAGATCGACACCCCCTGCGAGCTGATCGACTTCTGGCGCTTCAATGTGAAGTACGCCCGCGACCTGCTCGCCGAGCAGCCCCCGGCCAACTCGCCGGGCGTCTGGAACCGCCTCGACCACCGTCCGCTCGAGGGCTTCGTCTACGCGATCACGCCGTTCAACTTCACCGCGATCGCGGGCAATCTGCCGACCGCGCCCGCCCTGATGGGCAATGTCGTGGTGTGGAAGCCGTCCCCGACGCAGACCCACGCCGCGGTCCTGCTCATGCAGCTCCTGGAGGAGGCCGGCCTCCCCAAGGGCGTCATCAACCTGGTCACCGGAGACGGCCTGGCCGTCTCCGAGGTCGCGCTCGAGCACCCGGAGCTCGCGGGCATCCACTTCACCGGCTCGACCAAGACCTTCCAGCACCTGTGGAAGACGGTCGGCAACAACATCGAGAAGTACCGCTCGTACCCGCGCATCGTCGGCGAGACCGGCGGCAAGGACTTCGTCGTCGCGCACCCCTCGGCCGACCCGGCGGTGCTCAAGACCGCGATGACCCGTGGTTCCTTCGAGTTCCAGGGCCAGAAGTGTTCGGCGTCCTCGCGTGCGTACGTACCGCGTTCGCTCTGGGAGGGCGGGCTGCGCGACGAGTTCGCGGCCGAGGTCGACGGCATCGCCATGGGCGACGTCACCGACCTGGACAACTTCATGGGCGCCGTGATCGACGACCGTGCCTTCGCCAAGAACAAGGCCGCGATCGACCGTGCGGCCGCCGACCCGACCTGCCGGATCATCGCGGGCGGTACGTACGACGACTCCGTCGGCTACTTCGTGCGCCCCACCGTCATCGAGTGCTCCGACCCGGAGAACGAGGTCTTCACGACCGAGTACTTCGGCCCGATCCTCGCGGTGCACGTCTACGAGGACGACGCGTACGACACGATGCTGGCGCAGATGGAGTCGGTGGCGGCGTACGCGCTGACCGGCTCGATCATCGCCGGTGACCGTGCGGCCGCGGCCGACGCGATGGACAAGCTCCGCTACGCGGCGGGCAACTTCTACATCAACGACAAGTCGACCGGCGCCGTCGTCGGCCAGCAGCCCTTCGGCGGCGGCCGCGCCTCCGGCACCTGCGACAAGGCCGGCGCCCCGCAGAACCTGCAGCGCTGGACGCTGACCCGCGCCGTCAAGGAGGCGCTGGTCCCGCCGACGGACTACCGCTACCCGCACATGGGCTGACCCCGCCCGGCCGGCACCGCCCGGCCCTCGATCCCCGCCCTCGTCCGGCCCCCACGCCGGACGAGGGCGGTGCTGTCTGCAGGGGAGTCAGGCGTGGAACGGGCCCTCGTCGGTGAAGCACAGCTTCGCGAAGCGCTCGCCGATGCGCCGGTGCGTGGCGGCGTCCGGGTGCAGCGCATCGGGCAGCGGCAGCTCCTCCGCGTCCGCCTCGCCGTACAGCTCGCGGCCGTCGAGGTAGTGCAGATACGGGTCGTCGGCGGACCGCTCGGCGGTGATCCGGGCGAGCTCCCTGCGGATCGTGTCGAGAGTGAGGCGGGAGGGGTCCGCCGGGTCGCCCATGGCCACGAACTTCAGCTGTCCGTCCGCCATGTTGCTGAAGTCCGGCGCCGCCGGGCCCGGGGTGTGCTCATGGATCGGACAGAAGACCGGCCCGACGACCAGCAAGGGAGTGGTCGGGTGGCCGTCCCGGATCGTGTCGAGGAATCCGTGCACGGCGGGGCCGAAGGCGCGCAGCCGCATCAGGTCGGCGTTCACCAGATTGATGCCGAGCTTGACGCTGATCAGGTCGGCGGGTGTGTCCCGCATCGCGCGTGCCGTGAACGGGTCGAGCAGCGCACCGCCGCCGAAGCCGAGACCGACCAGCTCCACGCCGCCGATCGAGGCGGCGAGGGCGGGCCAGGTGGTGGAGGGGCTCGCCGCGTCCGAGCCGTGCGAGATCGAACTGCCGTGATGCAGCCAGACCTTGGCGCCACGGTCCGGCGCCGGATGCACGGGTGCGTCGGTGCGCAGCGCGATCAGCTCGGTGGTCTCGTTGTGCGGGAGCCAGATCTCGACGTCCTTGTCGCCGTCGGGCAGAGCGGTGAAGCGCACGGTGCCGGGCGGGCCCGGCCGGGTCTCGGCGGTGCCCTTCGTCATGTCGATGCGCAGTACGTTGCCCCCGGCCACGGACGCCTGGCCGGCCGGGCGTCCGTCCACGAGCAGGTCGTAGAGACCGTCCGGGCGCGGCGGTGCGCCGACGTACTCCCGCTTGGTCGGCAGCGTGTCCAGCTCGATCGCGGTCGCCCGGGTGCGGAACGCCAGGCGTACGCCGGCGGGCTGGGACTCCGCCATCGCCAGCTGCGGGTCGGTGTTCTGCGCGCGGGCCCGTGCGGGCAGCCGGTGGGGGAGTACGCCGTGCTCGGTGCGCTCCAGGTCGAGGGCGCCGCGCAGCAGCTCCTCGGTGACGGGGGTGGTGGTCCAGTGGGTGTCGGTGGGCATGGGTCCGCCTGTTGATCAGAGAGTTCGGTGGGGGCGTACGGGTGTGGTCGGGGCGGCGCGTGCGGGGTCGGGTCAGGACGCCGGCCAGTTCCGCAGGAGCGCGTCCAGGGCGTCCAGGGAGCGGTCCCAGGACTCCTGCGAGTCCGGGGCGCTGTGGCCGAAGCCGCCGTTGCGCTCCAGGTCGACATAGCCGCGGAAGAGGCCGCCGAGGAGCCGGACCGCATGGGTCCGATCGGTCTCCGACAGGTCGTACCCCCGCAGGACGGCGCGGGTCAGCTGCGCGTGCCGGACGCCGGCGCTCGCGGCCGCGGTCTCGGGATCCAGCGGCAGCAGGGTGGCCGCCCAGCGCCCCGGATGCTCCAGGGCGTAGTCCCGGTAGGCGTTGGCGAAAGCGGTCAGGGCGTCCTTGCCGGCCCGCCCGGCCACGGCCGCGGAGACCCGGTCGGCCAGCTCCTCGAGGGCGAGCAGGGCGATCCGCGTCCTGAGGTCGCCCGAGCTCTTCAGATGCGAGTAGAGGCTGGCCACCCGGACGTCGAAGTGCCGGGCGAGGGCCGAGACGGTCACCTGCTCGAAGCCGAGCTCGTCGGCGAGATCGGCGCCCGCACGCGTCAGCCGCTCCGCGCTCAGTCCCACCCGCACCATGTCCGGCCCTCTCGCCGTCATCCCTGGATACCGCTTCTGCCGAAACCCAGTGTGCATTTGCCTAAAAGCTTTAGGCAAATCCGATGACGGTTAAGTCCCCGTCTCAGATAGTAGGAAGTCCGAGTAACTGTGGAGACAGGCAGGCCGAGCTGTCCTAGCTTTGTAGAAGCCGAACGTGCCGCTCGATCCAGCGACTGGCGGTCGTGAGCCGGTGCCCTGAGGCAGGCAACCCCTGCGGGCCCGCTCCCCGCCCCCTTCCGGCGCCTCGAAATCCCCCTTGCGGACCGCCGTGCTCCGTCCGGCCCGCGTGATCTCAAGGAGTCGATCCCCGATGTCTGTCGCGACGACCACTCCCCGCCGTGCCCGCCGCCACTCCGCCGCCGCCGAGGCCGAGCGCAAGAACGCCGCAGCGGCCCTCCAGCGCGCCCTCGACCGCCGGGACAACGGCGGTGCGACGGGCCACTGAGGCCCGCCGCACACATCCCCGCCCGCTATTTGCGCCGCCGCACCTCGAAGTGGTCGATGCGCTCGCCGTTCTCGGCGAGTGCGGAGACCGCGAGGCGAGCCCGGGTGCCCGCCTCGGCCTCCACAGCGAGGAACGAGTAGCCGGTGTACCGCACCCGTGACCACTCCACCTGCTCCGGGTCCTGGGCCTGCTCCTTCGTCCAGTGGTACGTCGGGACGGAATCGCGGTCGTGCACCGAGCCCTCGAAGCTGTCCTGCACGCCCTCCGGGAAGCTGTAGAGCCCCTTGCCGGCGCCGCCCGCGGTGACGTGGACGATGCCGTCGCGGGTCGGGTCGGTGCTCTCGCCGATGGGCACGGGCCTGCCGACCTCGCCGTCCCGGATCGCGTCGGTGCGCTCGTACACATGGTTGTGTCCGTTGATCACCAGATCGACCTGATGCTTCGTGAACAGCGGCAGCCAGGCGTCCCGGACACCGCCGTCGGAGGCGTGCGCGGACGTGGTGGAGTACATGCAGTGGTGGAAGAAGACCACGATGAAGTCCACGTGCCGGTCGCGCCGCAGCTCGCCGAGCCGCTCGTCCAGCCAGGCGGTCTGCTTCCCGTCCGAGTAGCCCTGGTTGGCGGGGATCTCGTACGAGACGTCGTTGGCGTCGAGGGCGACCACGCCGACATTGCCGTACGTGAAGGAGTAGACGCCGGGGGAGGACTTCGGGTCGAAGCCGTTGTCCGGCAGGGACCAGCGGGCCGACTGGCCGCCGTACCCGTTCGGCGAGTACCAGGCCTCCATGTCGTGATTGCCGGTCGTCACCATCCACGGGACCCGGGAGGCGACACTCTCGGTCTGCGCGAGGAACTGGTCCCACACCCGCGCGTCGTAGGTGTCCGACTCCTTGCCCGCCCCGCTGGAGTCCGCGTAGCAGATGTCTCCCGCGTGCAGATGGAACGACGGGTTCTGGCCCAGGATCAACTGGTCGTTGGCCAGCGCGTGGTAGCTCACGCCCTGGTCGCCGAAGGCGGTGAAGACGAACTTCTCCGGACGGGCGGGCGCCGTCCGGAAGGTGCCGAGCGTGCCGAGCCGCTCGGGCGAGGCCGGGTCGAAGCCGTCGTGCCCGACGCCGTAGTAGTACGTGGTGCCGGGCTTCAGGCCGTCGAGACCGACGTGCAGATACAGCTGGTCCACCGCCGGCAGCTTCTTCGAGAGCGAGGGCGTGTGCAGGGCGCGGACCTCGGCGTCGATGCGGCGGCTCAGGTCCCAGGGCTTCAGGCCGATCCGTACGTACGGACGCCGCACCGCGAAGGGCACCTGCCAGGAGATCCGCATCTGGGTCTTCGGGTCGGCGCCGAAGGCGAGATGGCGGCCGTACGGCGCCACGAGCGAGCCGTCGACCCCGACCCCTGCTGCGGCCGGTGCGGCGCCGGGACCCGCCGCGCCCGCGCTGTCCGCGCCGCCGATCAGCAGCCCTGCGCCGCCCGCG
>NZ_QUAK01000239.1 GCF_003429565.1 Streptomyces triticagri | reverse complement strand
CCGCGCGCGGCGGATGCGTCGGCATCCGTCGCGCGCGGGCGTGGGGGCGATGGCTTCAGGTGGCGTCCGCCCGGCGCGGTGGCGTCGGTTCGCCGTCGGGTGCCGGTGTGTCGGCCGTGTGTTCGTGGTCGGCACCGGTGCGCTGCCCGACCAGCGCCTTGGTGCCGGTTTCCGTCGCCGGTGCGTCGGCAGCGTCGGCGGCCTCACCGGACTCGGCGGGTTCCGCGGGTTCCGCGGCTTCACCGGCTTCGGCGCCCGGTGCCGTGTCCGCGACGAAGTCCTCCTTCCCGTCGAGCACGCGCGCCGCGCGCCCCCGGTCGAGGGCGCCCTCCCAGCGCGAGACCACGAACACGGCGACGCAGTTGCCGAGCAGATTGGTGGCGACGCGCATGGCGTCCATGATGCGGTCGACGCCGAGGAGCAGGGCGACCGCGCCGGCCGGGATCACTCCGAGGGCGGCAGCGGTCGCGGACAGGGCGAGGAACGCCGAACCGGGCACTCCTGCCATGCCCTTGCTGGTCAGCATGAGGACGAGTACGACGGTGATCTGCTGACCGAGACTGAGGTCCACGCCGACCGCCTGGGCGATGAACAGGGTGCCGATGGACAGGTAGATCGAGGCGCCGTCCAGATTGAACGAGTAGCCGGTCGGCAGGACGAGGCCCACGGCGTCGTCGCGGCAGCCCGCGTGCCGCAGCTTCTGCATCATCCGCGGCATGACGCTCTCGCTCGATGCGGTGCCGAGGGCGAGCAGCATCTCCTCGCGGGTGTAGCGGACGAACTTCCACAGACTCAGGCCGGTGACGGCCTTGAGGGCGACGCCGAGGAAGAGCAGGAAGAGCAGGGCCACGCCGTAGCAGACCGCGATGAGCTTGCCGTAGGTGGACAGCGCACCGAGGCCGTACTCCCCCACGAGGTGGGCGGTGGCGCCGAACACCGCGATCGGGGCGAGCTTCATGATGAACCCGACCACCGCGAAGATGACGTTCTGCACCTGTTCGATGGCGGGCAGGATCGCGGGGACCTTGGTGCCCGAGGTGCAGCAGCGCGGCGCCCACCAGGCAGGCCAGTACGAGGACTTGGAGCAGGGAGTTCTCGGCGAAGGCGCCGACCGCGCTCTCCGGCAGGGAGTGCAGGATGAACTCGCTGGTCGACGGCAGTTCGCCGCCGCCGGTCTGCTCGTCGACGGCGGAGGCGTCCAGGGAGGCGGGGTTCACGTTCATGCCGCTGCCCGGGCTGACCAGGTTGCCGGCGACCAGGCCGACCACGAGGGCCACGGTGGTGGCTATCTCGAACCAGACGAGCGCCTTGAGTCCGATACGGCCGAAGGCCTTGAGGTCACCGGCCTTGGCGATGCCGAACACGACGACGCAGAACACCAGCGGCGCAATCACGGCCTTGATCAGGCGGATGAAGCCGTCCCCCAACGGCTGGGCGGCGACGCCCACTTGGGGCCATATTCGGCCGACCAGCACTCCGAGGACCAGCGCGACTGCGACCTGGGCGAACAGGGACGTACGCAGCGAGCGGGCCACGCGTCGGGGGAACGAAGCTGAGGCAGCGGTGGGCACGGCACTCCTTCAACTGAGCTTCTGCGATGCGGAAATTACCTTCCGCTCAGCGCACTATGGAGGAGGCTCGGGGTTCTTGAGAAGGCCCAAACTTCTACTGCCGGGAAATTTGGACCAAGCTCCAATGCCGAGGTCGGACCGACCTCCGCACGACCGGTCCGGACGGTGGGACAGGCGCGGGCTCAGCCGGCCTCGGAGGGCTCCTCGCCCCGCTTGCGGCGCATCCGCGGCGCGATCACCGCAGCCGTGGCGAGCGCGCCCCCGATGAAGGCGGTGGCGACGACCCAGGGGCGGTCGAGGACGTGGCAGGTGGCGTGGTCGAGCGAGTAACGTCCGGCGCCCGTCACCCCGATGGCTGCCGCGGTGAAGCCGAGGAACGCGGGGTACTCGAAGCCGCCGGACTGGGAGAAGAAGCCGGCCGGCGCGTGCACCGCGACGGCGCCGGCCATGGTGCAGGCCGCGGCGGCGCCCGCGGCAGGCGTGGCGAGGCCGAGCGCGAGGAGCGCTCCCCCGCCGGTCTCTCCGAGCCCCGCCGCGATCGCGCTGCGGCGCCCCGGCTCGAAGCCCATGGACTCCATCGCCTTCGCGGTGTTGTCGAGGCCGCCTCCGCCGAACCAGCCGAAGAGTTTCTGCGTGCCGTGCGCGGCGAGCACGGCACCGGTGCCGACCCGCAGGGCGAGCAGACCGAGATCGCGGCGGTCGATGCAGGTCATACGGTTCTCCCGGTGCCACGGCGGGGCGGGTGCGCCGCCTGCTGTCTTCCACTGTCCCCGTGGCTGCCCGTACGGCTCAGTGGTGCTGCTCCGGACGGGTCACGCGGGCCCGGCGTACGCGAGGCGGGCCCGCGTGACCCGAAACAGGCCTGCGTCGGCCTGCCCGACACAGCCCTGCGGGCGCAAGGTGGGAAACGTCACCGTCCAGAGTCCGGGCATCCGCCTCCCCGGAGGCATGCTGCACGTACTGATGGGCAACAGCCGGGCGGGACCGCCCCGTCCCCGAGGGCGGTGCAGGACTCATGGCCCGGTACAGCCGAGTCGCCGGGACCCTCACCCGGGACCGGGCCGACAGAAAGGAACCCGCATGTTCCGCAAGGTGCTCGTCGCAAACCGCGGAGAGATCGCCATCCGGGCGTTCCGCGCCGGCTATGAGCTGGGCGCCCGCACGGTCGCCGTCTTTCCGCACGAGGACCGGGGCTCACTGCACCGGATGAAGGCCGACGAGGCCTATGAGATCGGCGAGCCGGGGCATCCGGTGCGGGCGTATCTCTCGGTCGAGGAGATCGTGCGGGCGGCACAGCGGGCGGGCGCGGACGCGATCTACCCGGGATACGGCTTCCTCTCCGAGAATCCTGAACTGGCGCGGGCCTGCGAGCGTGCCGGGATCACCTTCGTGGGGCCGAGCGCGGACACCCTCGAACTGACCGGCAACAAGGCGAGTGCGGTGGCCGCGGCACGCGCGGCGGGTGTGCCGGTGCTGGGATCGTCCGCGCCGTCGACCGATGTGGACGAGCTGGTGCGGGCGGCGGAGGACCTGGGCTTCCCGGTGTTCGTGAAGGCCGTTGCGGGCGGCGGCGGTCGCGGTATGCGGCGGGTGGAGGACCCGGCGGCGCTGCGGGAGTCGATCGAGGCGGCGGCGCGCGAGGCGGAGTCCGCGTTCGGTGATCCTACGGTGTTCCTGGAGAAGGCCGTGGTGCAGCCGCGCCACATCGAGGTGCAGATTCTCGCGGACGGTTCCGGTGAGGTCATCCATCTCTTCGAGCGGGACTGTTCGCTGCAGCGCCGCCATCAGAAGGTGATCGAGCTGGCTCCCGCGCCGCATCTGGAACCGGAGCTCAGGGAGCGGATCTGCGGGGACGCGGTGAAGTTCGCGCGGCAGATCGGCTATCGCAACGCGGGCACCGTGGAGTTCCTGCTCGACCCCGACGGGAACCATGTCTTCATCGAGATGAATCCGCGCATCCAGGTCGAGCACACCGTGACGGAGGAGGTCACCGATGTGGACCTGGTCCAGTCGCAGTTGCGCATCGCCGGCGGTGAGACCCTCGCCGACCTGGGCCTCTCACAGGAAACCGTACGGCTGCACGGGGCGGCCCTGCAGTGCCGCATCACCACCGAGGACCCGGCGAACGGCTTCCGGCCCGACACCGGGATGATCAGCGCCTATCGGTCGCCGGGCGGCTCGGGCATCCGCCTGGACGGCGGCACCACGCATGCCGGCACCGAGATCAGCGCCCACTTCGACTCCATGCTGGTGAAGCTGACCTGCCGGGGCCGTGACTTCGAGACCGCGGTCGGGCGGGCGAGGCGTGCGGTCGCCGAGTTCCGTATCCGTGGCGTGTCGACCAACATCCCGTTCCTGCAGGCGGTGTTGGAGGATGCGGACTTCCAGGCGGGGCGGGTCACCACCTCGTTCATCGAAGAGCGCCCGCAGCTGCTCACGGCACGCCATTCCGCGGACCGCGGTTCGAAGCTGCTCACCTATCTGGCCGATGTCACGGTCAACAAGCCGCACGGCGAACGTCCCGAGCTGATCGACGCGACGACGAAGCTGCCCCTGCTGCCCGAGGGCGCACCGCCGGTGGGCTCCAAGCAGAAGCTGACCCAGCTGGGCCCGGAGGGCTTCGCCCGGTGGCTGCGGGACTCCCCCACCATCGGCGTCACGGACACCACGTTCCGCGACGCGCACCAGTCGCTGCTCGCCACCCGGGTCCGTACGAAGGATCTGCTCGCGGTGGCGCCGACGGTGGCCCGGACCCTGCCGCAGCTCCTGTCGCTCGAGTGCTGGGGCGGTGCCACCTACGACGTGGCGCTGCGCTTCCTGGCCGAGGACCCCTGGGACCGGCTCGCCCAACTCCGCGCCGCGGTACCGAACATCTGCCTGCAGATGCTGCTGCGCGGGCGCAACACGGTGGGCTACACGCCGTATCCCACGGAGGTCACCCATGCGTTCGTCGAGGAGGCGACCGCGACCGGGATCGACATCTTCCGGATCTTCGACGCGCTGAACGACGTGAGCCAGATGCGGCCTGCGATCGACGCGGTGCGCGAGACCGGCAGCGCGGTCGCCGAGGTGGCGCTGTGCTACACCTCCGACCTGTCCGACCCGGCGGAGAAGCTCTACACGCTCGACTACTACCTGCGGCTCGCCGAGCAGATCGTGGACGCGGGTGCCCATGTGCTCGCGGTGAAGGACATGGCGGGGCTGCTGCGCGCGCCGGCCGCGTCGAAGCTGGTGTCGGCGCTGCGCAGGGAGTTCGGCCTGCCGGTGCACATCCACACGCACGACACGGCAGGCGGTCAACTCGCCACGTATCTGGCGGCGGTTCAGGCGGGGGCCGACGCGGTGGACGGTGCGGTGGCGTCGATGGCCGGCACCACCTCGCAGCCTTCGCTGTCCGCGCTCGTGGCGGCCACCGACCACTCGGAGCGGCCGACAGGGCTCGACCTGGGGGCCGTGGGCGACCTGGAGCCGTACTGGGAGAGCGTGCGCAAGATCTACGCGCCCTTCGAGGCGGGGCTCGCCGCGCCGACCGGGCGGGTGTACCACCACGAGATTCCGGGCGGTCAGCTGTCGAACCTCAGGACGCAGGCGATCGCGCTCGGGCTCGGCGACCGCTTCGAGGACATCGAGGCGATGTACGCCGCCGCGGACCGGATCCTCGGCCACCTGGTGAAGGTGACCCCGTCGTCGAAGGTCGTCGGCGATCTCGCGCTGCATCTGGTGGGTGCCGGGGTGGCGCCGGAGGACTTCGAGGCGGATCCGCACACCTTCGACCTGCCGGACTCCGTGATCGGCTTCCTGCACGGCGAGTTGGGCACGCCTCCCGGCGGTTGGCCCGAGCCGTTCCGTACGAAGGCGCTGCAGGGCCGGGAGGGTCCGAAGCCGGTGCGGGAGCTGTCGGCGGAGGACCGCGAGGGCCTGGACAAGGACCGGCGCCAGACCTTGAACCGGCTGCTCTTCCCCGGCCCGACCAAGGAGTTCGAGGCGCACCGGCAGACGTACGGCGACACGGGCGTCCTGGAGAGCAAGGACTTCTTCTACGGGATCCGGCCGGGCAAGGAGTACACCGTCGATCTGGAGCCGGGCGTAAGGCTGTTGATCGAGCTGGAGGCGATCGGCGAGGCGGACGAGCGTGGTGTGCGCACCGTGATGTCGACCCTGAACGGGCAGATGCGTCCGATCCAGGTGCGCGATCTGTCCGTCGCCTCGGACGTGCCGGTCACCGAGAAGGCCGACCGGTCCAACTCCGGCCATGTGGCTGCCCCGTTCGCCGGCGTGGTGACGCTGACCGCCGCCGAGGGTGACGAGGTGGAGGCCGGCGCCACGGTGGCGACCATCGAGGCGATGAAGATGGAGGCGTCGATCACGGCGCCGCGGGCCGGTCGCATCGCTCGCCTGGCCATCAACTCGATCCAGCAGGTGGAGGGCGGGGACCTGCTGGTCGAACTGGCCTGACGGGGAGGCCGATCGGCCCACCGGGACAGGGCCCGGGGCGGTACGGGAGGAGCAACTCCCGTACCGCCCTTTTGTGTTGACCTCGTCGACGGATCCGTCCGATTCCCCCGCACCCTCTTGACGCGCCCCAGGGGCCCCTCTAGCTTCAGCCCCGTTGTGAAACGATTCAACCCGAATCGCAAACGGAGCCGCGTAGTGATCAGCAGAAGACGACTGCTCAGTACCACCGCCGCCACCGCACTCGGCGCCGCCCTGACCGCCGGGACGGTCCCGGGCGCCCGTGCCGCCAACAGGCCCGCCGCCGCCGGAGCGGCGACGTCCGGGCGCATCACCGCCCCCACCGTGGAGTACGTGCCGAACGCCCTCGGCCTCGACGTGCCGCGCCCCAGGCTGAGTTGGCCGGTCGACACGGACGGCGCGGACCGCACCCAGAGCGCGTACCGGATCAAGGTGGCCACGACCGAGGAACTCCTCGACGAGCCGGACGTGTGGGACAGCGGGAAGGTCGACTCGGCCGCCTCGGTCCTGGTCCCCTACGACGGCCCGGAACTCGCCTCCCGTACCCGCTACCACTGGACCGTGCGCAGTTGGGACGGCGACGGGGTGGCGTCCGAGTGGAGCGAGCCCGCGTGGTGGGAGACCGGACTGCGGGACGCCGGCGACTGGTCCGCACGGTGGATCGCGGCGCCGAAGGCGCTGGGTGCGGCACCGTCGCTCGAGGAGGCCGCCTGGATCTGGTTCCCCGAGGGCGATCCGGCGAACAGCGCACCTGAGGGCACCCGGTACTTCCGCGGCCGGTTCGAGGTTCCCGCCGGGGTGACCCGGGCACGTCTGGTGAGCACCGCCGACAACGGTCACACCGCGTACGTCGACGGCACCGAGGTCGCCTCGGTGGAGGCCGATGACGCCGGGGAGAACTGGCGACAGCCGGTCGTCACGGATGTCACCGATCAACTCCACGACGGCCAGGGCGTGTTGGCCTTCGCCGCGGTCAACGCCACCGAGGGGCCGGCCGGTCTGCTCGCCGTCCTGGAGCTGACGACGGCCGACGGCACACGGATCGTCACCACCGACGACGGCTGGCTCAGCACCGACGAGAAGCCGGCCGACGGCTGGCAGTCCCCCGAATTCGACGACTCCGCCTGGGAGTCGGCGAAGGTGGCGGCCGCGTGGGGCGACGACCCGTGGGGCAAGGTGGCGGTCGCGCAGGCACCCGCGCCGCAGCTCCGCCACGAGTTCCGGCTGGGCGGCAAGAAGATCCGCAGCGCCCGCCTGTACGCCACGGCCCTCGGCCTGTACGACGCACACCTCAACGGCCGGCGGGTCGGCGAGGACCGGCTCGCACCCGGCTGGACCGACTACGACAAGCGCGTGCAGTACCAGACGTACGACGTGACGGAGCTCCTTCGCCCGGGCGCGAATGCCATCGGGGTGACCGTGGCGACCGGCTGGTACGCGGGGAACGTGGGCATGTTCGGCCCGCATCAGTACGGCGAACGCCCGGCGCTGCTCGCACAGTTGGAGGTCCGTTACGCGGACGGCTCCACCGAGCGCGTGGTGTCGGGCACCGACTGGCGGGCCGGGTCGGGTCCGGTCACCTCCGCCGATCTGCTGTCAGGCGAGGACTACGACGCCCGCCTGGAGACCCCCGGCTGGACGAAGCCCGGCTTCGACGACAAGGACTGGCAGCCGGCCGAGGAGATCGACGACGTCACCGCAAAGGTGGTCGCGGCGGTGGACGGCGCGACGCGGGTGGCGGGTGAGATCAGGACACAGAAGCTCACCGAACCCCAACCGGGCGTCCACGTCTTCGACTTGGGCCAGAACATGGTCGGTGCGGTGCGCCTGCGGGTGTCGGGGAAGGCAGGCACGACGGTCACCCTGCGCCATGCCGAGGTGCTCGATCCGGACGGCACGCTGTACACGGAGAACCTGCGCAGCGCCCGAGCGACCGACACGTACACCCTCAAGGGCGGCGGTACCGAGACGTACGAGCCGCGGTTCACCTTCCACGGATTCCGCTATGTCGAGGTGACGGGGCTCGAGGAGAAGCCTTCGGCGGATGCGGTGCGCGGGCGGGTGCTGCACACCGATGCGCCGTTCACCATGGACTTCGAGACCGATGTGCCGATGCTCAACCAGCTGCACAGCAACATCGGTTGGGGCCAGCGCGGCAACTTCCTGTCGGTACCCACCGACACTCCGGCGCGCGACGAACGTCTCGGCTGGACCGGCGACATCAACGTGTTCGCGCCGACGGCCGCGTACACGATGGAGTCCGCCCGGTTCCTCACCAAGTGGCTGCAGGATCTGCGCGACGACCAGCTGGAGGACGGTTCGCTGCCCGATGTGGCGCCGCTGGTCGGCAACGTCGGTAACGGCGCGGCGGGTTGGGGCGATGCGGGAGTGACCGTCCCGTGGGCCCTGTACCAGGCGTACGGGGACACCCGGGTCCTGGAGCAGTCCTGGACGTCGATGGAGCAGTGGCTGAAGTATCTCGAGGCCAACAGTGACGGTCTGCTGCGTCCTGCCGCCGGTTACGGGGACTGGCTCAACATCGAGGACGAGACGCCCAAGGACGTGATCGCCACCGCCTACTTCGCGCACAGCGCCGACCTGGTGGCACGGATCGCCGAGGTCCTGGACAAGGACCCCGCGCCGTACCGCGACCTCTTCGAGCGGATCCGCGCGGCGTTCCGCAAGGCATATGTGGCGTCGGGCCGGGTGGAGGGCGACACCCAGACCGCGTATGTGCTGGCCCTGTCGATGGACCTGCTCGCCGGCGACGAGCGCGGGCCGGCCGCCGACCGCCTGGTGGAGCTGATCAAGTCGAAGGACTGGCATCTGTCGACCGGGTTCCTCGGCACCCCGCGTCTGCTGCCCGTACTGACCGACACGGGTCACACGGATGTCGCCTACCGGCTGCTGACCCAGCGCACGTTCCCGAGCTGGGGCTATCAGATCGAGCTGGGCGCCACGACGATGTGGGAGCGCTGGGACTCGATCCGTCCGGACGGCAGCTTCCAGGACGCGGGCATGAACTCCTTCAACCACTATGCCTACGGCTCGGTCGGCGAGTGGATGTACGCACATGTCGCCGGGATCGCGCCCGGCGGTCCAGGGTTCCGGAAGGTGATCGTGCGGCCGCGGCCGGGTGGTGGCGTCACCGAGGCGAGCGGCACGTACCGCTCGATGTACGGACCGATCAGCACCCGGTGGAAGGCGACCTCGGGCGGCTTCCGGCTGTCGGTGTCACTGCCCGCGCACACCACGGGCGAGGTGTGGGTGCCGGCGAAGAAGGCGGCGGAGGTGACGCACGGCGGGGCGAAGTTCCTGCGGGTCGAGGACGGGTGTGCGGTGTTCTCGGTCGGCGCGGGCAAGCACCGGTTCAGCACCTGATCCGGGGCGTACGCGTGGTGGGCATCGGGGCTGCGCAGCCCCGATGCCCGCGGCCCGGCGCGTCAGCCGGTGGGATGCGCCGCGGACTCCCATGTCTCGGGTGCCCAGATGCCGGAGCGGTTCAGGGACTGCGGGCAGTGCAGATAGATCTCGTCGATCTCGACCACCACCGCGAGGGCGGGGCGCTTGCCCTTGACCGTCATCGCGTCGAAGAAGGGCGCGTCGGTGAGGATGCGGGCGCGGCCGTTGATACGGAAGACCTCGCGGGCGCCCGGGATCAGGTAGAGCAGGCCGACGTGCGGGTTGGCCAGGATGTTGTGCAGGCTGTCGCCGCGCCTGTTGCCCGGGCGGTCCGGCAGCGCGATCGTGCCCGCGTCGAGTATCTGTGTGAAGCCCGGTGCGTCACCGCGCGGTGATACGTCGCAGTTCCCGTCCGCGTCGGCGGTGGACAGGGCACAGAACGGCGACCTGGCGAGGAGGGCGCGGTCCTGCTCGGTGAGACGGTCGTGCACCTTGTCGATGACGATCGGGTGCGGGGTGCCGAGAATGTCCCGCAGCTCCTCGGCCGAGCGCAGTTCGGTGGATCCGGCGAGCACGGAGGCGGATGCGGCAGGGGCTGCGAGGTCCGCGGCGGCGTCCGTGATGGCGGCATCCGCGACAGCGGCGTCCGTGATGGCGTGAGGCAACGTTTCTCCGTAGCTGGGGGACGCGGGCGGGGCACGTCCGGCAGGCACTGTTAGCCTTACCTTACTTGTGGCCCGCGGCCGTGTCGGCGGCGGGCATGTGAAGGTACTTTGCCGGCTGTCCGCGGCACGGGGGCCGCCGCGTGGCAGACCTCGTGCCGCGCGGGATGTACGAACAGGGATGTAGACACAGTGCGCAACCGCTGGCCCGGTCCACGGGCGGCAGGGTCGTGACGGCACCTGCGGCTCCGACGCTCCCCCGTGAGCGCAGGTCTCCGCGCCGTGCCCGCAGCAAGCCGCTGCTCGCGCTCGGGCTGCTCGGCGTCGGGGGCGTACTGCTGCTCGCCGTCCTTGCGAGTCTGGCGATCGGCTCGGGGCCGGTGTCGTTCGCCGATGTGCTGCAGGGCGTCTTCGATCCGCAGCAGGGCGACAAGGGGCAGCTGATCATCCAGGAGGTGCGCATCCCGCGTACCGTGGCCGGACTGCTCGCCGGGGTGGCGCTGGGTCTCGGCGGCACGGTGATGCAGGGCGTGGCCCGTAATCCGCTGGCCGACCCGAGCCTGCTCGGGGTGAATCAGGGCGCCTCGCTCGCGGTCGTCACCGCCATCAGCGCCCTCGGTCTGACGGCGCCCTCGCAGTACATCTGGTTCGGATTCCTGGGCGCGCTGATCGCCACACTCGTGGTGTACGGGGTGGGCTCGCTCGGCCGTGAGGGTGCCACTCCGGTGAAGCTGGCGCTCGCGGGGGCGGCGACCGGTGCGGTGCTCGGCTCCTTCACCAGCGCGATGCTGCTCAACGACCGGGAGGGTTACGACCAGTTCCGGTTCTGGCAGGTGGGTGCCCTGGACGCGCGTGAGGCCGAAGTGCTGTGGCAGGCCGCACCGTTCATCGCGGTCGGCGGGCTGCTCGCGCTGTCGCTGGGGCCGCAGCTGAACGCGCTGTCGCTCGGCGACGATCTGGCCCGCGGACTCGGGCAGCGGGTCGGCCGGGCCAGGATCGTGTCGGCACTCGTGGTGGTCATGCTCTGCGGGGCGGCGACCGTGGTCGCCGGGCCGATCGGCTTCGTGGGGCTCGCGGTGCCGCACGTGGCCCGGTTGATCACCGGCCCCGACTACCGCTGGGTGCTGCCGTACAGCATGCTGCTCGCGCCGATCGTGCTGCTGCTCGCGGACATCCTCGGCCGGGTGATCGCGCGGCCGGGCGAGGTGCAGGTGGGTGTGGTGACGGCCGCGGTCGGCTGCATTCCGTTCATCTGGCTGGTGCGGCGCCGGAAGATGGTGGAACTGTGATCCCTTCGGTGATCGACGGCGGCCCTGCCGAGCGGAAGGCCCGTGCCGAGGCAGCGGTCCGGGACGTGGCGCGGGCCCGCGGCGCCGGGCGGCGGCGCTCGGTGGTGGTGACCGCGGGACTCGCCCTGTGTGCCCTGGCGGTGTTCTGTGTGTCGCTGAGTGTCGGCGACATGGTGGTGCCCGTCGCGGACGTCGTCGCGACGCTGTTCGGCAACGGTCCGGGCGGCGCCGAGTTCGTGATCATGGAGCTGCGGCTGCCGCGGGCGCTGATCGCGGTGCTGATCGGCATGGCGTTCGGCACCGCGGGCGCGGTCTTCCAGACCTTGCTGCGCAATCCGCTGGCCAGCCCGGACATCATCGGCATCAGCGCCGGCGCGAGTGCGGGCGCGGCGATCGGTTCGCTCGGCTTCCAGCTGAGCGGTCTGAGCCTGTCCCTGACCGCGCTCGCGGGCGCGCTGATCTCGGGTGCCGCGATCTATCTGCTCGCCTGGCGCAACGGCGTCGTCGGACAGCGTCTGGTCCTGGTGGGCCTGGGAGTGGCGGCCGGTCTGGTCAGCCTGGTGTCGTACCTGATGACGCGGGCGGAGGTGACCGACGCTCAGCAGCTCCTCGGCTGGCTGAAGGGCAGCCTCAACGGCCGCTCCTGGGAGCAGTTGGGGCCGCTGACCATCGCGCTGTGCGTGCTCGGCCCGCTGACCGTCCTGGCGTCCCGGTTCCTTCCGGCGCTGCAGCTCGGCGACGACACCGCCGCCGGGCTCGGGACCCGGGTCGAGCCGAGCCGCCTCGCGCTGCTCGCCTGCGCGACCGCGCTCGCCGGGGTCGCCACCGCCGCGGCGGGTCCGGTGGACTTCGTGGCGCTGCTCTCCGCGCCGATCGCACGGCGCCTGGTGCCGGGCAGGCCGGCCCTGCTGCCGGCGGCCCTCACGGGAGCGGTGATGGTGCTGGCCGCGGATCTCGCCGCGCAGCATGCGCTGCCGTCCACCCAGCTGCCGGTGGGTGTGGTGACAAGCATCATCGGGGCGCCGTATCTGCTGTTCCTCCTGGCCCGGGCGAATCGCGTGGGACGGGGAGGCTGAGATGGCCGTACGAGGGGACTCCGGGCGGGGTCCGGACGGTGCACGGCGGAGGTCCGCGCCCGGCGGGAGCCCGCGCCTCGAGAAGGGGACGACGGCCGGACAGCGGCCGGCGACGATGCGAGAGGGCGACACGGTGCAGGACGGACACACGCTCGAGGCCCGTGGTGTGTGCCTCGGCTACGGCGAGCGGGACATCGTGCAGGATCTCGACGTCACGATCCCGCGCGGCCGTATCAGTGTCATCGTCGGACCCAATGCCTGCGGCAAGTCGACCCTGCTGCGGGCGATGGCCCGGCTGCTCGCGCCGACGGCCGGTCAGGTACTGCTCGACGGCCGCGACATCCAGCAGACGCCGACCAAGGAGGTCGCGGCGCTGCTCGGCATCCTGCCGCAGTCCCCGACCGCCCCGGAGGGCATCACGGTCTCCGATCTGGTGGGCCGGGGCCGCTATCCGCACCAGGGCTGGTTCCGGCGCTGGACCGCCGAGGACGACACCGCGGTGGCCGAGGCGCTGCTCGCCACCGATGTGCTGGATCTCGCGGACCGGCCGGTGGACGAGCTGTCCGGCGGCCAGCGCCAGCGTGTGTGGATCGCCATGGCCCTGTCCCAGCGCACGGACATCCTGCTCCTGGACGAGCCGACGACGTTCCTCGACGTCAGCCATCAGCTGGACGTACTGGACCTGTTGACGGATCTGAACCGGGAGCGGGGGGTGACGATGGTCGCGGTGCTGCACGAGCTGAATCTGGCCTGCCGGTACGCGGACCATCTGATCGCGATGAAGGACGGGCGGATCGTCGCCGAGGGTGATCCGTCCGAGATCGTCGACGAGGAGCTGGTCGGCGAGGTGTTCGGGATGCGCTGCAAGGTGATCGACGATCCCGCCTCGGCCACGCCCGTGGTGGTCCCGCTGGGGCGGCACCACGTGCAACCGAAACAGTAAGGCTAGGCTAACCTGACTGGGTGAACGTCATGATGAAGTCCTCCCGCCGCACCGCGACTCTGCTGTCCGGCCTTCTCGCCGCCGTGCTCGTCTCCGTGTCGGCCTGCGGTTCCTCCGACGGCGACGAGTCGTCGGGCAGCTCCTCGTCCGGCTCGAAGGGCGCCTTCCCCGCCAAGGTCGCCACCAAGTTCGGTGAGGTCACCGTGGACGAGGCGCCCAAGCGGGTCGTCGCCCTCGGCTGGGGCGACGCCGAGACCGCGCTCGCCCTCGGTGTGCAGCCGGTGGGTGCGAGCGACTGGCTGCCGTTCGGCGGCGACGGTGTGGGCCCCTGGGCCAAGGGCAAGTACGACAAGAGCCCGAAGCTGATCGGCACCCTGGAGCCCGAGTACGAGAAGATCGCCGAGCTGCAGCCCGATCTGATCCTCGATGTGAAGTCCAGCGGCGACAAGACCCGCTACGACACGCTCAGCAAGATCGCCCCGACGGTCGGCGCCCCCAAGGGCGGCGACCAGTACAAGGTGACATGGGACAAGCAGACCGAGATGGTCTCCGCGGCGCTGGGCGTGCCCGAGAAGGGCGACGAGCTGATCTCCGGTGTCGAGAAGAAGTTCGCCGACGCCAAGAAGGCACACCCCGAGTTCAAGGGCAAGACCATCACGGTCGGCTCGCGCACCTCTGAGGGCTACGGCGCCTATGTGCGGGGCACCGGCCGGATCAACTTCGTCGAGAGCCTGGGCTTCAAGAACTCGCCCGCCGTCGAGAAGAAGGCCGGCAAGGCGTTCTCGATCTCGGTGTCCAAGGAGAACCTCGAGCTCCTCGACGCCGATGTGACCGTGATGACGCCGATCGGCATCCCCGCCAAGACCATCACCGACGACCCGCTGTACAAGGCGGTGCCGTCGGTGAAGGACGGCCGCGACCTGTTCTTCCCAGCGGGGGTCGACAAGGCCTTCGCCACGGACTCGGTGCTCTCGGTGTCGTACGCGATCGACAAGGTCGTCCCGCTGCTCGCGGAGAAGGTGAAGTAGCCGCCCGGGCCATCGGCCCTCCCCCGCTCATCCGGCGTCGGCCGCCGTCCGCATCAGGGCGGCGGTCGACGCCGGGTCGTATCCCTCGGGGACGCCCGGCACCAGGATCACGTCGCCCTCGATGTGGTCGGTGCGCAGCGGCAGGATCGCCTGGTACGCGTCCGAGCGGTACCAGCCCTTCGCCCGCTCCTCGTCGGGGAAGGCGATCATCACCAGGTATCCGGGCCAGGCACCCTCGACGACCTCGGGCCGCGATCCGTGCACGACGAACCGGCCCTCGTAGGGGTCGAGCGTCGACTGGATGCGCTCCATGTAGACGAAGACGTCCTCGTGCTGTGCTGCGCTCTGCAGGTGCGCGACGGCGTAGTGGGTCATGGCGTCCTCCTGGGTCTGCTGTGAACCGGTGTACGACCAGGCTCGCCGAGCAGGCGATGCGGGTCGATTACCTGTGAGGTCATCGCCGGACCGGCCCCGTACCCCCTTTCACCCCTGAAGAGGGGCCGAATGGCCCTGTTGTCGCGAACCGTTGATGCGCCAATCCCGTCATACGCTCAACAATCGGGCATATCGCACCGTCGACAGACGCCCGACCGTTCGACGCACAGCCCTGGGAGTGAAATCGATGGCACACCGTCCGAGCCGCCGACTTGTCCGCATCCTGCTCGGTTGTGGGGCGGTGCTCGCGCTCGCCGCGGCCAATGCCCCGGCGGTGTACGACTTCACCTCCGAGCGCTACCACGCGTACGAGATCAATCAGCCCGAGTACAAGGCGGCCAAGGGCCACTGGCGGACCGTCGACGTCCCCGAGAAGTACCGGATCAACACCATCCACGCGGCGCTCCTGAACACCGGAAAGGTGCTCCTGATCGCCGGCTCGGGCAACGATGCCAAGCAGTTCGACGCCAAGACGTTCCGCACGGTGCTCTGGGATCCGGTGAAGAACACCTTCAAGAACATCGACACCCCGAAGGACCTGTTCTGCGCGGGACACACCCAGCTGCCGGACGGGAATCTCCTGGTGGCCGGCGGAACCCAGCGCTACGAGACGCTCAGGGGCGATGTACAGAAGGCCGGCGGCCTGATGATCGTGCACAACGAGAACCCGGACAAGCCCAAGACGCTGCCGCAGGGGACGCGCTTCGTCGGTCAGGAGAACGGCAAGACCTTTGTCTCGCAGGCGAGCGTCCTGGTCCCGCGGGCTAAGAAGACCGTCGACAAGAAGACCGGCAAGGCGAAGGTCACCGCCAGCAGCGCGCGGGTCTATGTGGAGGCGCCGCGGAAGGGCGAGCAGTACCAGACCGGCACCCAGGACCAGTACCGCATCGAGGGTCTCGAGGGTGACGAGAAGCGGAACCTCTACGGCATCGCGCAGAAGCTGTCGTTCGACAAGAAGGACTTCCAGGGCATCAAGGAGGCGTACGAGTTCGACCCGGTCGCCGAGCGGTACATCACGGTCGATCCGATGGGCGAGGCCCGCTGGTACCCGACGCTGACCACGCTGGAGGACGGCAAGGTCCTGTCGGTGTCCGGCCTCGACGAGATCGGGCAGGTGGTGCCGGGCAAGAACGAGGTGTACGACCCGAAGAGCAAGAAGTGGCAGTACCTGCCCAAGTCGCGCTTCTTCCCGACCTACCCGGCGCTCTTCCTCACCGCCGACAGCCGCATCTTCTACACCGGGTCCAACGCGGGATACGGGCCGGACGACCAGGGCCGGGTGCCGGGTCTGTGGGACCTCGACTCGGACAAGTTCACCGAGGTCCCCGGGCTGACCGATCCGGACATTCTGGAGACGTCGATGTCGGTGCTGCTGCCGCCCGCGCAGGACCAGAAGTACCTGGTACTCGGCGGAGGCGGGGTCGGCGAGTCGCAGAAGTCCACGGACCGCACCGGGATCGCGGACCTCAAGGCCGACAAGCCGCGCTTCACCGACGGTCCCCCGATGTACGACAAGGCCCGGTACCCGAGCAGTGTGATCCTGCCCGACGACACCGTCCTGACCACCAATGGGTCGGGCGACTACCGCGGCAAGGGGGCCAGCAACATCCTCAAGGCCTCGCTCTACGACCCGGCGGCGAACAAGTTCAGCGAGGCCGCGGCGCCCCTGGTCGGCCGCAACTACCACTCGGGCGGCCTGCTGCTGCCCGACGGCAGGGTGATGACCTTCGGCTCGGACTCGCTGTTCTCCGACAAGGCCAACAGCAAGCTCGGGAAGTTCGAGCAGCGGCTTGAGATCTACACGCCGCCGTATCTGCACCAGGACGGCGAGCGGCCCGAGCTGCGCGACTCCGACGATGCGCGCCGGACGGTGAAGCTCGGCGCATCGGCGGACTTCCGCAGCAAGGACGCCGCCTCCATCAAGAAGATGCGGTTGATCAGACCGGGCGCCTTCACCCATGTCACCAATGTCGAGCAGCGCTCGATCGCGGTGGACTTCAAGCGGACCGACGACGGTGTACGGGTCACGCTCCCGCACAACCCGTCGCTCGTACCGCCCGGTTGGTACATGTTGACGGCCGTGGACGACCGCGGGGTTCCCTCCGAGTCGGTCTGGGTGAACGTGCCCGTCGCGAAGGACGCGCCGACGCATCGGACGACGGCGGAGGATCCTGCGCCTGCGCACAACTGAGGGCGATGGGGGGGCGAACGGTGATCGCGGCACCCGCGGCGCGGGTACCGAGCGGTCCGTCGAGACTTTCGGCCAAGGTCATCCCGGTCGAACCGGCCATCGCCGCAAGGGCGATGAGGGCGAGGCTCGATGGAGTCGGCAGGTGGCAGCGGGGTGAGCGCGTCACGGGTGGCGCGGCGGCGCACGGGACGACTCGACGGCCACTGCCGGTGGTTCAGAGTGACGCGATCCGGCCGATTTCGGCCGCCCCCCTTGCACGATCAACATGTGGTTAGCCTAACCTAAGTTGCGCACCGAGGGCCGGGCTGCCCGAAAGGCTGCTCCATGCCCGAAGTGTGCCGTCTGCCCTGCCCAAGGGCGGCCCGGAGTGACCGGACAGCTGTCCGGAACCACCCCGACCACCGAGAACGTACGGAGAAGTCAGTCCATGCTTGCGAAGTCGTCCCCTTCCATACGCGGTTCCGGCCGCCTCAGCTCCGCGGCAGCCGGGTCCGCCGTCTGTGCGGTCGCACGGACCACCTGCGGTTTCCCGGACGACGGCGGCTCGCAGACCGGGGCGAAGTCGGGTTCGGGTTCAGGTTCGGGTTCGAATGAGCAGGTCAAGTGACTGTCGATCAGGAGCTGGCCGGGCGGTTCGCCCTGGTCACGGGTGCCGGCCGAGGCATCGGTGAGGCGGTGGTGCATGCGCTCGTGGAGCGCGGTGCCCGGGTCCTCGCCACCGACCTCGACCCGGCGGGCGTGGCGGCGCTCGCCGTGAAGCACCCGGACCGGGTGACCGCCCGTGCCCTGGACGTATCGGACGCGGACGCGGTGGAGCGCCTCGTCGACGAGGCAGAGCGCGAACTGGGCCCGCTGGACATCGCGGTGAGCGTCGCGGGCATTCTGCGCGGCGGGAAGGTCACCGAACTCAGCGACGAGGACTGGGCCGCGACCTTCGCGGTGAACACCGACGGGGTGTTCCACCTCGGCCGGGCGACCGCACGCCGGATGACGGAGCGGGGCCACGGCAGCATCGTCACCGTCGCCTCGAACGCCGCGGGCATACCCCGGACCGGCATGGCGGCGTACGCCGCGTCGAAGGCGGCCGCGGTCATGTTCACCAAGTGTCTCGGTCTCGAGGTCTCCGCCCGGGGAGTGCGCTGCAACTCCGTCTCCCCCGGTTCGACGCTCACCGAGATGCAGCGCGCGATGTGGGCCGACTCCGGTGTCGACGAGACGGAGGCCGCCCGGCGGATCGTCGCCGGCGACCCCGAGTCGTACCGCACGGGCATACCGCTCGGCCGGATCGCCGACCCGGAGGACATCGCGGAAGCGGTCGTCTTTCTGGTGTCCGACCGCGCGCGCCACATCACCCTGCACGACCTGTACGTCGACGGCGGCGCCACCCTCAGGGCGTAGGCCGTGTCCATCAAGTCCTGCACGGTCCCCACGGCGCCCTCCCGGCACGGCCGCCCGGAGACCCCGGCGCGCGCCCGGTGCTTGCGCCGGCGGTACCCCCACCCGCCGGGCGCCGGTGCCCCGGACTTCCACCACATCTGCCAGCCACCGTCCGCGCCACTGCTCGCCGCCGACCGCGGCGCGTGGCCATCCCCCACTGGAGACCCTCATGTCTGCCTCTCTGCGTGAACCCCTTGCGCCGGCCGGGCACTCCTCCACCGAAGCGCTGCCCGACTCCCCCGGCGCCTCGACGGCGCTGCTCGAGGCCTACCGCCCGGGCAGCGACCGGTTCCTCGCCACGCCCCGGCACACGCTGCTCGCCCGCGGGGTGCACTCCGAAACAGCGCATGACGAACGGCCGTTGGCGCTCCGGGTCCGTGCGGCCCTGGACGAGGCGCACGCGGACGGCATCCCCTCGCCCGTGGTGATCGGTTCAGTGCCGTTCGCCCCCGGCGCCCCTGCCTCGCTGGCCGTACCGGTCTCCGTACGCAGGGCCGCCGCGCTGCACAAGGACCCCCTGATCGCGCTGCCGGTGCCGGACCGGGAGGCGGCCGCGGACTGGCAGGTGCGGGAAGTGCCGGCCGCCGACGCCTACGGGGCGGCCGTCGCCGCGGCCGTGGCGCGGATGCGGGCCGGTGAGTTCGACAAGGTGGTGCTCGCCCGCACCTTGGAGCTGACCTCGCCGCAGCCGCCGGACCTGCCGGCCATGCTGCGCCGTCTCGCCCACCGCGACCCGTCCGGTTACACCTTCGCCCTGCCGAGCGGTGCCGGCCGCACTCTGATCGGAGCCAGTCCCGAGCTCCTGGTGGCCCGCAGGAACGGCCGGTTGATCGCGAATCCGCTGGCCGGGTCCGCGCCGCGCAGTGCCGATCTGGCCGAGGACGTACGCCGGGCGGCCGCCCTCCTGGAGTCCGCGAAGGATCTGCACGAGCACGCGGTGGTGGTGGACGCGGTCCGTGCGGCGCTCGCGCCGTTCTGCAGCCGCCTCGAGGTGCCCGAGCGCCCGACGCTGGTCCGTACGGCGGCCATGTGGCACCTGTCGACGATGGTCACCGGCGAGCTGGCCGAACCGGACACCGGTGCACTGGAGTTGGCCTCGGCGCTGCACCCGACTCCTGCCGTGTGCGGCACGCCCACGGACGTGGCGCGGGACGTGATAGCCGCATCCGAGCCCTTCGACCGGGGTGCCTACACGGGGATGGTCGGCTGGCAGGACTCCACCGGTGACGGCGAATGGGTCGTCACCATCCGCTGCGCGGAGGCCGAGGGCAACCGGCTGCGGCTGTACGCGGGCGCGGGTGTGGTCGCCGACTCGACGCCGGAGGCCGAGACGGCGGAGACCGCGGCCAAGTTCCGTACCTTCCTCGGCGCGGTGGGAGCCTCCCTGTGAGCATCGACGGCATCCCCGCGCTGACGCCCGGGACCGACGCGCCCACCTGGCCCGCGGAGTTCGCCGAGCGCTATCGCAGAGCCGGCTACTGGCGGGGCGAGACCTTCGGCGGCGTCCTGCGCGAGCGCGCCGCCCGGCACCCGGACCGCATCGCCCTGGTCGATCCGGCACCCGAGCGCCGCACCTGGACGTACGCCGAACTCGACCTGGCCGCGGACCGGTTGGCGGAGGGCTTCCGGCGGCGCGGCATCGGTCCCGGTGACCGGGTGGTGCTGCAGCTGCCCAATGTGGGCGAGTTCATCGAGGTCGTGTTCGCGCTGTTCCGCATCGGCGCGCTGCCGGTGTACGCGCTGCCCGCGCACCGGGAGACGGAGATCGCGTACTTCTGCGAGTTCACCGGGGCCGTGGCGTATGTGATCCCGGACCGGCACGCGGGCTTCGACCACCGGCCGCTGGCCGCCGAGGTCAAGGCACGCAATCCCGGTCTGCGCCATGTGTTCGTGGTCGGTGAGCCCGGGGAGCACACCGCGCTCGCGGAGGTGCCGTGCGAGCCACCGGCCGATCCGCCGGACGGTCCCGGGCCCCACCAGCTCGCCTTCCTGCAGCTGTCCGGCGGCACCACGGGCGTGCCGAAGCTGATCCCGCGTACCCACGACGACTACCTGTACTCGCTGTGGGGGTCCAACGAGATCTGCGGCGTCGACGCGGACACCCGCTTCCTGGTGGTGCTGCCCGCGGCGCACAACTTCCCGATGAGCTCGCCCGGTTGGCTGGGCGTGCTGTACGCGGGCGGTACGACGGTGCTGTGTCCGCGGCCCGACCCGGCCACGGCGTTCCCGCTGATCGAGCGGGAGGGGATCACCATGACCGGGATGGTGCCGCCGCTCGCCCTGGTGTGGACGGACTCGGCCGAGTCGACGGAGCACGATCTGAGCAGCCTGGAGCTGATCCTGGTCGGCGGCGCCAAGTACAGCGAGGCGGCGGCCCGTCGGCTGGAGCCGGCGCTCGGCTGCCGGCTGATGCAGGTCTTCGGCATGGCGGAGGGCCTGGTCAACTACACGCGGCTCGACGACGACCACGAGACGGTGGTGACGACCCAGGGCCTGCCCATCTCGCCCGACGACGAGGTCCGGGTGGTGGACGACGCCGGACTCGACGTCGTCGACGGCGAGTTCGGGCATCTGCTCACCCGCGGCCCGTACACCATCCGCGGATACTGGCGGGCGCCCGAGCACAATGCGACGGCCTTCACCGAGGACGGCTTCTACCGCACCGGGGACATCGTGCGGCGCACGGCGACCGGGCATCTGGTGGTCGAGGGCCGGGCGAAGGACCAGATCAACCGCGGTGGCGAGAAGGTGGCCCCGGAGGAGGTCGAGAACGTCATCCTCGCCCACCCGTCCGTGCACGACGTCTCGGTGGTCGCGGTCGCCGACGAGTATCTGGGCGAGCGGTCGCTGGCGTACGTGATCCTGCGCGAGGGCGCCGAACCGCTCAAGGCCGTCGCGGTGAAACGCTTCGTGCGCGAGCGCGGGCTCGCCGCGTACAAGATTCCCGACCTCGTCGAGTTCGTCGACACCTTCCCGCAGACCGGCATCGGCAAGATCAGCAAGAAGGGGCTGCGGTCCACCGCGGCCACCGCCGAGCAGCACTGACCGGGACGCACCCGAAAGGCCCCCACCCTCATGGCACTTCCCGCCATCGCCCCCTATGCACTGCCCACCGAGGGCGAACTCCCCGCCAACCGCGTGTCGTGGACGGTCGATCCGTCGCGCGCCGTGCTCCTGGTGCACGATCTGCAGAACCACTTCCTCAAGGCCTTCCCGAGCGGCGCCGAGCCGCTCACGGGGATGCTCGACAACACCTCCCGGATCCTCACCGACTGCCGCAAGCGCGACGTGCCGGTCGTGTACTCGGCACAGCGCGGCGGCCAGACCCCCGAGGAGCGCGGGCTCCAACTCGACTTCTGGGGACCGGGCGTGGCCGACGACCCCGAGGCGCTCGCGACGCCCGACGCGGTCGCCCCCGAGCCCGGTGACACCTGGCTCACCAAGTGGAAGTACAGCGCTTTCGTGCGCACCGAACTCGAGTCGCTGATGCGGGAGTCGGGCCGCGATCAGCTCGTGGTGGTGGGTGTGTATGCGCACATCGGCGTGCTGATGTCGGCCTGCGACGCCTGGATGCGCGACATCCAGGCCTTCGTGGTGGCCGATGCCGTGGCCGACTTCTCCCGCGCCGACCACGACATGGCCCTCACCTGGGCCGCGGGCCGCTGCGCGGTCGTGACCACCACCGACGCCCTGTTCAAGGAGGCCTGAACCGATGGCACTCACACTGGAGCAGATCCGCGCCGACGTCGCCGACGCACTCGGCGAGGACCCGGCCGAGATCCCCTTCGACGAGAACCTTCTGGACTACGGTCTCGACTCGGTCCGCATCATGGCTCTCCTCGAGGGCTGGCGCCGCGACCACGCGGTGTCCGCCGATTTCGCCGATCTCGCCGAGCAGCCGGCCATCGAGGCCTGGGCGCCGATGCTGGGGGTGGCGGTCTCATGACACTCCTCGACACCGACCGCGAGGAGCCGGCCGGCACCGCCTCGCGGGCCGGACTCCCGCTCACCGCGGCCCAGTCGGGCATGTGGTACGCCCAGGCCCTCGACCCGCTGAGCCCGGCGCAGAACACCGCGGAGTGCCTGGAGATCGACGGCCCGCTGGACCCGGCCATCTTCGCCGCGGCGCTGCGCCGGGTCACCGCCGAGGCGGACGCGCTGCGCGTACGGGTGGTGGACACGCCCGAGGGGCCACGGCAGTACGTCGAGCCGGAGGTCGAACTGCCGCTCACCGTCCTGGACTTCCGCGGCCACGAGGACGGCCGGGAGCGGGCCGAGGCGTGGATGCGCGACGACCTGGCCACGCCCTGCGACCTGGCCACGGGTCCGCTGTTCCGCCAGGCGCTGTTCCGCGTCGGCGAGGACCGTTGGCTGTGGTACCAGTGCATCCATCACCTGGTCATCGACGGCTTCGGATACTCCCTGCTCGCGCGGCGCACGGCGGAGGTCTACTCGGCCCTCGTGCGCGGTGCGGAGCCTCCGGCACGCGCCTTCGGCACCCTGGCCGAACTGGTCGAGCAGGACACGGCATACCGCACGTCCGAGGCCTTCGCCGCGGACCGCAAGCACTGGTCGGAGGAGTTCGCCGACCGGCCCGACGTGCCGCGTCTCGCGGGCCGGGGCGCACTGCCCGGGCGTACGTTCCGCCGGCGGACCGCCCATCTGCCGCAGGTGACCTCCGAGCGGCTGCGCGAGGTGGCGGGACGGCTGCGGGCGACCTGGCCTGAGGTGCTGATGGCCGCCCAGGCGCTGTACACCTCCCGGGCCACCGCGCAGTCGGACGTGGTCCTCGGCGTGCCGATGATGGGCCGGGTCGGCTCGGCGTCGCTGCGCATCCCCGGCATGGTGATGAACGTGCTGCCGTTGCGACTCAGCGTCACGCCCGAGGACACCTTCGCCGAACTGGTCCGCCAGGTGGTGCTGGGTGTGCGGCAACTGCGCCGCCATCAGCGCTACCGCTACGAGGACATCCGCCGCGATCTGGGGCTGCTCGGCGAGAGCCGCGGCCTGGTGGGTCCGCTGGTGAACGTCATGCCCTTCGACTACGCCCTGGACTTCGCCGGCACTCGGGCGCGCGCCCGCAATCTGTCCGCGGGACCGGTCGACGATCTGACGGTGAACGTCTACGACCGTGCCGACGGCGGTGGCCTGCGCATCGACCACGACGGCAATCCGGCGCTCTACGAGGACGCCGACCTCGCCGCGCACCAGGACCGTTTCCTGCATCTGCTCGAAGGGCTCGCGGACACCGATCCGCAGGTGCCGCTCAGGGTGCACGGCATCGCCACGGCGGCCGAACGGGCTCTGGTGATCGAGGAGTTCAACCGTACGGGCCACGAGGTGCCGCCGACGACGCTGATCGGCCCGATCGAGTCGCGGGCCGCCCGCTGCCCGGGCGCGACCGCCCTTGTGTACGGCGACACTTCGCTGACGTATGCGGAGCTCAATGCCCGCGCCAACCGCTTCGCCCGCCATCTGCAGTCGCTCGGCGCGGGTCCGGGCCGCCTGGTCGCCGTCGCGGTGCCGCGTTCGGTGGACCTGATCGTGTCGCTGCTCGCGGTCCTCAAGTCGGGGGCGGCCTATCTGCCGCTGGACCCGGAGTATCCGCAGGCGCGGCTGACCTACATGCTCGACGACGCGGCTCCGGTGTGCGCCGTGACCGACCGGCCCGGCCGGCTCCCCGCGGACGGCGACACCCCGCTTGTCGTCCTCTCGGAGCTCGAACCGGCCGTGCTCGACGCCGAGTTGCCGACGAACCCGGCCCGCCCGCTCACCCCGGCGGACCCGGCGTACGTGATCTACACCTCCGGTTCGACGGGGCGCCCCAAGGGCGTGGTGGTGTCGCACGGCGCGATCGACAACCGGCTGCGCTGGATGCAGTACGCCTACGGGCTGCGGTCGGACGACCGGGTGCTGCAGAAGACCCCGTCGTCGTTCGACGTGTCGGTGTGGGAGTTCTTCTGGCCGCTGCGCGAGGGTGCGGCGCTGGTGGTCGCGGAGCCTGGTGGGCACAAGGATCCGGTGTACCTGGCCCGGCTGATCGACGAACAGGCCGTCACGACCTGCCACTTCGTGCCGTCGATGCTGCAGGTCTTCCTGACCGGTGCGGACGTGTCCGGGCTGTGCGCCGGGCTGCGCCGGGTGTTCTGCAGCGGAGAGGCGCTGCCCCGGGAGACCGCGCAGGCCTTCGGCAAGGCGCTGCCCCGGGTCGCTCTGCACAATCTGTACGGGCCCACCGAGGCAGCGGTCGACGTCAGTCACCACACCTGCCAGGTCGGTGACACGGGTCCGGTGCCGATCGGGCGTCCGGTGTGGAACACCCGGCTGTACGTCCTGGACGCGGCGCTCGAGCCGTGCCCGCCGGGTGTGCCGGGTGAACTGTTCCTGGCGGGAAGGCAGTTGGCGGACGGCTATCTGAACCGCCCGGAGCTGACGGCGGAGCGTTTCGTCGACGACCCGTTCGCGGCGCCCGGTGAGCGCATGTACCGCACGGGCGATCTGGCGCGGTGGACCGAGCAGGGCGAGGTGGAGTATCTCGGCCGCACCGACCACCAGGTCAAGCTGCGCGGTCAGCGCATCGAACTCGGCGAGATCGAGGCCGCGCTGGCCGGCCGGCCCGGGGTCACGGGCGCCTGCGCCCTGGTGCGCGAGGACCGGCCGGGAGACCAGCAGCTGGTCGGCTACGTGACCGGCGAGGCCGATCCGTCCGACGTACGTGCCGCGCTCTCTCGTGAGCTGCCGGAGCACATGGTGCCGGCCGCGGTGCTGGTCCTGGACGCCTTCCCGCTGAGCCCCAACGGGAAGCTGGACCGGCGGGAGTTGCCCGTGCCGGTCTTCACCGGGGCCGAGCGCGCACGGGAGGCGGCGAGCCCGCTCGAGAAGACCCTCGTCGGGCTCTTCGCCGAGGTGCTCTCGGTGGAGCGGGTGGGTCCGGACGACGCCTTCTTCGACCTGGGCGGCACCTCGCTGCTCGCGGTGCGCCTGGTGACACGGATCGGCGAGGAGCTGGGCTCGGAGCTCACCATCGGGTCGCTCTTCGAGGCGCCGACGCCGGCGCGGCTCGCCGCGCGTCTGGGGTCCGGGCGTCCCGCGGCGGGGGACGCGCTCGACTGCGTGCTGCCGCTGCGGCCTGAGGGCGGCCGCCCTCCGCTGTTCGCCTTCCATCCGGCGGGCGGCATCGCCTGGTGCTATGCGGGTCTCGCCGCCCGGCTCGGGCCGGATCAGCCGGTGTACGGGATCCAGGCACGGGGTCTGACGGACGACACTCCGCTGCCGGAGAGTCTGCAGGAGCAGGCCGCCGACTACGTACGGCGGATCCGCGAGGTCAGGCCGCACGGCCCGTACCGGCTGATCGGCTGGTCGGTCGGCGGGATCCTCGCGCACACGGTCGCCGTGCTGCTGCAGGAGGCCGGTGAAGAGGTCCAACTCCTGGCGCTGCTCGACGCGTTCCCTGCCGAGCAGTGGCGGGAGCGGCCCGCACCCGAGGAGGGGGACGCGCTCACCGCGGTGCTCCGCATGGCGGGCTTCGAGCGGACGGACGAACGCGACCGGGAGGACGTCCTGGCCACGCTGCGGCGCGGCGGCAGCCCGCTGGCGGGCCTCGGCGACCACACGCTCAACCGGATCGTCGACATCGTGCCGAACCACGCCCGGATGATGCGTGAACATGTGCACGGGACGTACGACGGCGATGTGCTGTTCTTCACGGCGGCAGCACCGCGTGCCGAGGACTGGTTGACCCGGGAGGCGTGGCAGCCGCATGTGCGGGGCGGCCTGGAGAATCTGGACCTCGACTGCACCCACCCGCAGTTGCTGCAGGACCGCCAACTGGACGCGATCTGCGAGGTGCTGACGGAGCGACTGAGAAAGCTGGACATCTGAGCAGCGCGATATCGCGCCAACTTCACCGCCCCGGCCTGGAGTTGTGTGCGACACGACCCGAATCCGCTTGACTTACTTAGGTAAGCCTAAGCTAAGTTGTCATTCAGTCGCCTCCTCCCAGGAGGCACATCAGCATCAGGAGACTGACGCAGCATGTCCTCACTCACCCGTCGTATCCGTCGTGCCGCTGCGATCGCCGTCGCCGTCGCCGCGGGGAGTTCCCTGGCCGTGGCCGGCACCGCGACCGCACAGGCAGGCAAAGGCGCCCCGACCGAGGCCTCGCCGGTCACCTCGGCGCCGCTGACCCAGGGTCTGTACCAGTCCGCCTACTCGGAGCGGAACAACGTCCTGTGGACCACCTCCGCCGTGGGCCGCCCGCCGGTGACCGAGTCGAGCCTGCTGAAAGTCGACCCGCGCACCCTCGAGGTGAAGGCCTCGTACGCCCCGCCGGTCACCGACCCCGAGACGGGCGCCGTCGAAGCGGTGTACGGCATCGCCGTGGACGACGAGCACAACACGGTCTGGACGACGAACACCCGGGACAACTCGGTCGCGGTCTACAGCCAGCGCGACGGCAGCCACCTCGCGACCTTGCCCGATGTGGCGCACGCCCGTGAGGTCGTGGTGGACGAACGGCACGACGTCGCCTGGGCCAGTGGTTTCGGCGACGGCACGGTGGTGGGCTTCGACACCCGTACCTTCAAGGAGAAGAAGCGCATCACGGTGGAGGGAGCGTCCCCCGCGGGCCTCGCCGTCAACGAGCGGACGGGCGCCGTGTACGCCACCGACCTGGAGGGCGACCGGATCATCGAGGTCTCCCGGCGCGCCGAGAAGCCCCGTTTCATCCCCGCCGGGGACGGACCCATCTCCGTGGCTCTCTCCCGTGACGGACGCACCGCGTACACCGCGGACCAGGCAGCCGGCGGGCTCTCGGTGGTGGACCTGCGCAAGGGTGAGGTCACCAAGAGCGTGCCGACCGGCGAGGGCGCGCTCAACGTGGCCGCCGAGCCCCGCTCGGGCCGTGTCCTGGTCGCCAACCGGGATGCCGGCACCGTCACGGTCGTCGACCCGCGCAAGGGCACGGTCGTCGCCTCGCACGCCACCGGCGCCAATCCCAACCACATCGCCGTGCACCGCGGCACCGCGTACGCCGTGGACAAGTCCGGCTCCGGCCCTGAGGGAGAGGACCAGATCCACCGCATCCGCGTCTCCCGCTGAACGCGGAGCGCGGAGCGGCAGCGCTCCGGCCGGGGTCCCTTCGCCACGGACCCCGGCCGGTCGGCCGTCCGGTGCCCGGCGGTCAGCCGTGGCTGGTGTCGATCACACAGAAGCGGTTGCCGTCGGGGTCGGCGAGCACCACGAAGTCCGGGTCCTGCGGGTAGCGGTCCCAGTCGACCCGGCTCGCGCCGAGCGAGATCAGCCGCTCCACCTCGTCCGCCTGCTCCGCGGCGTCCGCGGCGTACAGATCCAGGTGGATACGCGGGTACGGCTGCACGGCCACGTCGCTGAGGCCGAGCGAGAGGGACACGCCACCACGGCCGTCGGCGGGTACCAGGACCGCCCAGTCGGGCTCCGGTTCCTCCCGCGGTACGTAGCCGAGTGCCTTGGTCCAGAAGGCGATCGCGCGCGGCACGTCGGCCACGCCCACCACGACTGATCCGATGCTCACCATGCACCGAGTCAAGCACGCGCCGCGGAATCGGAGCTCTCCGGCTCAGTGGCGCAGGCGACACGCACCGCCGCGATCGCCACCACCATGGCCGGCCCCGGAGTCAGCAGCAGCAACGACGCCGTCCACTGGACGGCCGCCCAGACACCGAGCACTCCCAGGCAGGGACCGGCCAGATGACGGAGTGGACGGCGCAGCGCCAGGTGCAGTGCGCACCCCCACAGCAGCCGTCCGCGCAGCTCGGGCCGCAGGGCACCGAGCGGCAGCGCCACGGACAGGGCGAACAGGGCGAACAGCGCCGCCGCTCCGCTCGCTCCGACCGAGAGCAGCAGCCAGTCCGCGCCGGTCTCCTGCCACAGGCGGAGGGCGACGAGGAAGGCGGCCGTCGGCGCCGCCGCGACCAGACACTGCAACAGGCCGAAGCGCCACAACTCCCTGAGCGCCAGCCACCATTGACGCACCGTCGCACCGTCGTCCGCCGCCCGGGCGAGCGCCGCAGCTCCCGGCCCCACGAGAACGGCCGCGACCAGCACCGACACCGGTGTGACCCCCGGGGCCAGGAGGACGGTGAGGGTGGCGCCCGCGCAGACGGTCGCACTCCCGGCGAGCAGGGCCGGCAGTCCCGGCCATGCCCCGCGCAGGGTACCGGCGAGTGCCCGGTGCTCGGCCACGTGGAGGTGCTGTACGGGCACCGTCCTCACCCCCGCAGTCCGGCAGACGCGATACTGGCGACGAAGCTCCGCTGGAACGCGAGGAACACCGCGAGGACGGGCAGCACGACCGCGGTGATCGCGGCGAACACCACTACGGACGAGCCTCCTTGGCCGTTCTGCAGGGCCACCAGGCCGATCGGGAGCGTCATGTGCTCCGGCGTGCTCAGGAAGATCAGCGGGCCGAAGTAGTTGTTCCAGGACAGCTCGAAGGTGAGGATCGTCATGGCAGCGAGGGCAGGGCCGGACAGCGGCACGATCATCCGGAAGAGGATCCACAGATGTCCGGCGCCGTCGATGCGGGCCGCCTCGTCCAGTTCGCGCGGGATGGTGTTGAAGTACTGGCGCAGGAAGAAGACCGAGAAGACATTGATCAGGGCGGGCAGCCAGAGGGCGGCCAGGGTGTCGACAAGGCCGAGATTGCGCATCAGGACGAAGACGGGGATGACCGTCATCTGCACCGGCACCATGAGTGCGCTGAGCATGACGAGGAAGAGCGCGTCCCGCCCCCGGAAGCTCAGCCGTGAGAACGCGTACGCGGCGAGCACGCTGACGAGAAGGGATCCGGCCGTCGAAATGACCGCCACCTGGAGGCTGTTGAGCGCCATCCGGCCGAACGGCACCAGGTCGGGGATGCTGCCGAAGTGGTCAAAGGTGAACGGCACCGGCACCCATTCGGGCGGGATCGAGAAGGCCGACTTCTCCGGGGTGACGCTCTGGACCACCAGCCACACCAGGGGCGCCACCATCAGGAGCCCGACGGCGAGCAGCACCGCGTTGACCACCACTCCCTTTGCTCTGCTCACTGGTGGTGCACCCACTTCCTGGATCCCCGGAACTGCAGCAGCGTGACGGCCATCATCACGACGAACACCAGGAGCGAGACGGCCGACGCGTATCCGACCTGGAAGGACTCGAAGCCCTTCTGGTAGAGGTACATGACCACGGTCAGGGTGGAGTCGTCCGGGCCGCCTTGCGGGGTGATGATCTGCACCGGGTCGAAGATCTGGAAGGCCCCGATGAAGGTGATGACCGCGGCGAAGAAGATGGTCGGTGACATCAGCGGGATCGTCACGTGCCAGAGGATCTGCCGGCCGTTCGCGCCGTCGCAGCGTGCCGCCTCGACGAGTTCCTTCGGTACGGTCTGCAGCCCGGCGAGCATGATGACGAAGGTGAAGCCGATGGTGTGCCAGAAGTCGATGCCGATGATCGCGGGCAGCGCCCAGGCCGGGTCGGTGAACCAGTCCGGGGTACTGATGCCCAGCTCGCCCGCGTAGTGCGTGACGATGCCGAAGGTCGGGTCGAGCACGTACTTCCAGAGCAGTGCGACGGCGGCCCAGGAGATGACGAAGGGGAAGAACAGGGCCGTGCGTACGAAGTACGAAAGGGCCCTGCTCATCGCCCGGTTGACGGCGAGCGCCAGCAGCAGACCGCCCACCAGGTGGGTGACGACGGAGGCGAGTGCGAAGACGAAGGTGTTCGCGAGTGCCTTGTAGAGCAGTGGGTCGGCGAACATGCGGGTGAAGTTGTCGACGCCGGTGAAGCGGGCCGGGGTGAGCATGTCCCAGGCGAAGAAGCTCAGGCCGATGGCGGCGACGAACGGGCCGAGTACGAACACCAGGAACAGCAGCACGGCGGGGCTGACGAAGGCATAGCCCACCCGGTCCCGGCGGGGACCGGCAGGCCGCACGCGATCACCGCCCGGCCGGACGGATGCGCGGCGCCGCACGGCACGTACCGCGGTGTCGGTCACAACAGCCCGCCCAGTTTGCTGTTGGCCGCCTCCAGTGCCTCGCGCACCGGCTTCGTACCGGTGATCGCGGCCTGCCAGCCCTGGGTGACGGCGGCCTGCATCTGCGCGCCCTGATTCGGCGACGGGATGGGAGTGGCGTAGCCGATCGCCTCCGCCAGTTCCGGGGTGCCCTTGGGTGCGTCGTCGGTGAAACTCGCGCTCTGTGCCACCGAGTTGCGGGCCGGCACGGTGGTGCCGCCGATGGAGGCGTAGAACCGGGAGGCGTCCTTGCTCATCAGCCACTTCAGGAACGTCCAGGCCGCCTGCTTCTTCTTGGACGCCTTGAGGATCGGCCAGCCGTCCCAGCCGACGGGTGTCCCCTGTCCCGCCTTCACCGGCCAGCTCACGATGCGTACCTTGTCGACCATGTCGAGCCGGCGTACGTCGAGGGTCGGCCAACGGCCGCCGCCGAGAGCGGCGAGCTTGTCCTTGGCGAGCTGGGCGCCGGCGTCGAAGGTGCCGCCGGGCTTGGGCGACAGGCCGTCGTCGACGAGGCTCTTGACGAAGCCGGCCGCCTCGACGGCCTCCGCCGAGGCGAACGTCCCTTTGTCCCAGGCCGAGTTGAGGGTGCTGGTGCCGTTGGTGAGCAGCCATGGCAGGATGTCCACGAACGGGAATCCGTAGCCGACCGGCAGCAGGAACGCTCCGGTGCGCTCCTTGATCCGCACGCCGGCCCGCCGGAAGTCGTCCCAGGTCCACTCCCCCGACGGCAGGTCGACGCCGGCCTTCGCGAAGACCTCCGTATTGAGGTACATGACGACCGTGTTGTAGCCGCCCGGGATGTAGTAGGTGCGGCCGTCACCGGTGGAGCCGTACTTCTGGGTCCAGCGGCGCAGCTTGGGGTCGACGTCGGCGAAGTAGGCGTCGACGGTCTTCTTGTCCTTCTCGATGTAGCTGTCGAGGGGTTCGAGCAATCCCTTGGAGGCGAACAGGCGTTGGCCCTCGGTGGCGACCTGCACGACGTCGGGCACCTTGCCGCCGGCGATCTGGGTGGAGACGGTGTTGGCGAAGGTGGCCCAGTCCTTGGCGGCGATGCCGCGTGCCTTGATGCGGATCTCCGGATGGGCCTTGTTGAACTCGTCGAAGAGGGCGTTGAACGACTTCTGCTGGGTGGCGTCGCCGAGGTAGACCAGGCTCAGGTCCCCGGTGGCGGCGGAGCCCCCGCCGTCGTCGCTGCCGCCGCAGCCGGTGAGCGCGGATGCCGCGGGAAGGGTCGCGGCGGCAGCCGTCAGGTGCAGGGCGCGGCGCCGGGTGAGGGCTGCCCGGTGGAAGGTGGTCATCGCGGGGTCTCCTGTCCTGGGGTGTCCCGGATTGCGCGTACGGGCGGTGCGGGCCGGCGCAGGACGACGGCGTACGGCTCGCCCTCGTGGCTGCCGGTGAACCGTGCCGTGCCCTCCTCGGTCACCTGCACGGTCCCGACGAGGGAGCCGGCGAGCACGGGCCAGCGGCCCGGCAGCGGGTCGAGCGTGATGGTGCGGCTGCGGGCGTCGACGACCGTGCGGGGCCAGGCGTGTGCGAGCCCGAAGGACGCCATGGAGCGCACGTAGTGGTTGCCGCACTCCACCTCGTTGAACGGATTGCGGGTGCGGCCCGAGTAGCGGGCGCGGACGTCCTCGACGATGTGCCGGGCGAGGTCGTGCAGCCCGTGCGCGGCGAGCGCGACGGCCGCTGTGTACTCGAGTCCGGTCCACACCTCGTGGCAGTACGGGAAGGGCCGTTCGGGCCGGCCGCCGTGCGGATAGGTGCAGTTGAGCAGGCCGTGCTCGTCGCCGAGTGCGTAGCTGCGCAGATGGTTGAAGTGGGTGTGGAACTCGTCGCGGTGGTTGTGGCGCACGATGCTGTGCAGGGCGGTGCGGACGTGGGCGGGGTCGAGCCGGTCGTCGAGTCCGCCGAGCAGGGCCAGGGCGTGGCCGGCCAGTTGGTCGGTCATGCAGCCCGGGCCGATCTGCAGGTCCGGGTCCACCAGGTCGTCGGAGCCGACGTCCGGGTTGTCGCCGTCGTAGCGGATGCGCAGTCCGTCGGCGATGCGGTCGGCGCTGCCCGGTGGGCGCACCTGGTGGGCGTAGTACTCACCGTTGAAGAGCTCGGTGTCGGTGGCGGCCGCGCCGCGGGCCAGGAGCTGCTCGCAGTCGGCGGCGAAGTCCGGTTCGCCGAGGGCACGGGCCATCTCGGCCGAGGCGGCCAGGGCGCCCAGGTACCAGGACTGGTTGACGCCGTTCGGGCCGTAGTACTCCACGTCCGAGGTGCTGTGCTGGCAGCCCTCCATGAGGCCGTCGCGGTCGGCGTCCCAGCCGAGCGGGAGCCAGGTGAATTCGAGGGCCTTGCGGGCGCCGGGCCACAGGGCGGCGAGGAGGTCGTCGCGGCCGGTGAGCCGCCAGGTGCGGTGCAGGCGCAGGAGTGCGCCGAGTTGGCCGTCGGCGGCCGCGACCGGCCATGCGGTGCCCTCGGTGGCGAGCGGCAGTCCGGCCCGGAAGCTCATCCGTCCGCGGTCGTCGAGGGAGTGCACGAACTCGACCTCCCGCATCGTCCAGGCCAGGTCGGGGAAGAGCTGCTCGAGCGCGTACTGGTAGTTCCAGACGTGGGTGCAGCTGCCGTGACAGCTGCCGTGGTCGGTGTTGCCGCCCTCCCAGGCGAGGAAGGTGCCGTCGGCGATACGGAAACAGGTGGGCGACTTGAGTACGGCCGTGTTGGAGAGCACGGCGTCCTGCACCGCGTCCGGCAGGTCGGAGCCGGTGACCGTCTCCACGTAGGCACGGGTCCGGCGCAGGTCGTCGGCGAGGCGCGGCACGGCGTGGCGTATCACGTCCGCGGCGTCGGTGAAGCGGCCGGTGTAGTGGTTGCCGACCAGCGGCCCGCCGTGCCCGTAGTCCGGTGGGCCCGCGAAGTGGTGGGTCCAGGCACGGCGGTTGGGGAAGTGCCAGGCGATCAGGAAGGTGAAGTCGGCGGACTCGCCCGGAGGTATCTCCTTGGTGACGACGAGGGATCCGGTCGGGACCCGGGCGCCCTCGTCGGGTGCCTCGAGCCTGCCGTCGTCGGCGAAGTCGTCCCAGAAGTCCAGCAGCGAGTCGCCCCAGGAGCGGTGTGCCCAGGTCAGCCGGTGCGAGGTGACCGGGCCGTCGACGGCCGCGAGGGCGAGGCTGCCGCGGGCCTCGTCGTCCTGGGCGACCGCGTCGCTGCACCGGCCTGCGAGTGTGGTGGTGCCTTCGGCCGTGGTGACGAGCGAGAAGCTGTTGCCCGCCGGTGTCCGCCCGTCGCGGCCGCGTCCCGCGATGTGCTGGAGGCTTCCGCAGACCGCGGCCCGGACGGTCCGGTCGGAGGTGTTGCGCAGCCGGGTGCGGTGGACGAACAGGGGCAGGCCGCTGGCCTCGGCGTCCGAGGGCACCAAGGGGTTGTACGCGGACACCGTGGCCACGACCGGGAGTTCGGGGTCGGTCAGGAGGGCCTGGCCGAAGGGATACGCCGCGGCGAACTCGCCGCGGGGGAATCGGGGCAGTCCGTGCAAAGCCGTCCGGCTGCCGTGCGGGCCCGCGTACTCGTGTTCCAGGAGCGCGGCCTCCAGGACCCGCGTGCTGACGCGTTCGCCGTCGTCGAGTCGTAGGGCGAAGAAGGTGTCGGCGCTCGAGCCCTTCGCCGGGCGGTTGAACAGCTCCCAGTCGAGCAGCTGGCCGCGGCCGCCGAAGCCGATGCATCCGGTGCCGATGCCGCCGACGGGCAGCACGATGTGGGCGCGGTCCTGCCCGGTGCAGCGGCGCAGCCAGGGCCGGTCGTCGTCGAACATCAGCGGCCGCCCGCGTCGGTGTGCTGGCGGGCGGCGAGGGCGTGCGCCGTGTCCCGGGTGGAGAGGTAGAGGTCCAGGTAGTGGCCGTAGAGCTCCTCGTACAGCGCGCCGCGGGAGGGGTCCGGCTCGACGACGGACTCGACGGGGTTCCATGCCGCGATGTCCGACGGCTGGGCGAGGCCGGTGCCCACCGCCGCGAGGAAGGTGTCCCCGTAGGCGGCTCCGACGGTGTGCCGCGGGACCTGCTGCGGCTTGCCGGTGGCGTCGGAGACGATCTGTGTCCAGAGTTCGCGGGCACCGCCGCCGACCGCGATCAGCCGGTGCGGGTCGCCGCCGGCCTCGATGATGGCGGCGAGGTTGTGGCGTACGCCGAAGGCCGTCCCCTCCAGTGCCGCGCGGTACAGGTGCCCGCGTCCGTGACGCAGTGTCAGGCCGTGGACGAGGCCGCGCGCATCGGGGTCGAAGAGCGGTGACCGCTCCCCCGCGAAGTACGGCAGCATCAGCAATCCCTCCGCGCCCGGCGGGACTTGGGCCGCCTCGACCACCAGCGTGGGGTAGTCAGCGCCGGTCAGCTCGCGCAGCCAGGCGGTCACGGCGCCGGAGGTGGCCATGCCGCCGGCCAGGCAGTAGGTGCCGGGGAAGGCGCCGGTGGTCCCCCAGAGTTTGGTGCTGGAGACGGGCCTCGCGGTGAAGTTGACCAGGAACATCGTGGTGCCGTACATCAGCATCAGATCGCCCGGCCTGGTGGCGCCGACCGCCGTTGCCTCCGCCCAGGCGTCGACGGTGCCGGCCACCACCGGGGTGCCGGCCGGGATGCCGGTCTCGGCGGCGGCCGCGGTGGTCACCTCGCCCACCACGTCGGCGGGCCAGACCAGTTCGGGCCATTCGAGCCCGGGTGCGATGTCCTCGCACCAGTCCTCGATCCAGGTGTGGGTGTGCAGGTCGTAGAGCGGTGTGCACTGGCTCGCGGAGTGGTGGTCGAGCACATAGGCGCCGGTGAGCCGGTGTGCGAGCCAGGAACTGGCCATGTACCAGCGGCTCGTGGCGCCGTACACGTCCGGCTCCCGCTCGCGCAGCCACTGCAGTTTGGGGCCGATGGCCTGGCTGGTGAGCACGGAGCCGCAGCGGGCGGCGATGCGGTCCTGGCCGTAGCGTGCGGTCTGCGCGGCGATCTGGTCGCCGGCCCGGGTGTCCACCCCGTACAGGATGGCCGGACGCAGCGGGGTGCCCGCGGCGCCGGCGGGCAGCAGGCAGGGGCCGATGCCGCTGATGCCGACCGCGCTGACGCGCTCGCCCGATGCGGCGGCCGTGGCGGTCAACTCCCGTGCGAGGGCGACGAGATCGCTCCACCACACGCGTTCCGCGTCGTGCTCGACCCGGCCGGGGTACGGGGTGTCGGTGACGTGTTCGCGCACGGACTGGGCGACGAGGGTGCCGTCGGGCCGGGTCAGCACGCCCTTGGACGAGGACGTGCCGATGTCGATGCCGAGGATCAGGGTCATATGGGTCCCAAGAGGTGATGTGTACGGGGGTGTGCGTGGTGGCCGGTCGGGGTCAGCCGGACTTCTTGCTCATGTCGTAACGCCCGTACACGTCCTCGGCGTTGGACTTGGTGATCTCGGTGGTGTCGAGGGTCTGCTTCTTCTGCACCGACTTGCCCTCGGCGAGTGCCGCCGCCGTCTCGGCCGCCTCCTCGGCGCCCGTCGGGTACAGATAGGTGGCGATCATCTTTCCCTGCTGGACGGCGCGGATGCCGCCGTCGGGGATGGCGAGTCCGTCGATGCCGATGAAGTCGATGTCCTTGGCCTTGCCGGCTCCGGCCGCGGCGGACTGGGCGCCGATCGCCATGGGGTCGTTGTGTGCGTACACCAGGTCGATTCTGGTGCCGCGCTGCAGCCACTGCTGCATGATCTTGGTGCCTTCGGGCTGCAGCCATTTGCCCTCGCGCTGCTCGACGACCTTGATGTCGTCGTGGCCCTTCAGGGCGTCCGCGAAGCCCTTGTGGCGTTGCTTCTGCGGGTCGGTGGAGAGCAGTCCGCGGATCTCGGCGACATTGCCGCCGTCCGGAAGAGCCTTGATCGCGGCCTCGCCGGCCTTCTTGCCGATCTGGTAATTGTCGCCGCCGATGAAGGAGTCGTAGCAGTCGGTCTTGACGTCCCGGTCGAGGATGATGACCGGGATCTTCGCCTGGCAGGCCTGCTCGACGGCGGGGGTGAGCGGGTCGGGTTCGTTGGGCGAGACGATGAGGACGTCGACCTTCTGCTGGATGAACTGCTGGACCTGGCTGACCTGGCGGGCGTTGTCCTGTTCGGCGTCGGCGATGGGCAGCAGCTTGATGTTCTTGTGCTGCTTGGCGAAGTACCGCAGTTGCTTGTTGAGTTGGGCGCGGTACGGCTCGGCGTTGTTGGCCTGCGAGTAGCCGATGGTGAAGGTGGACTTGTCGCCGTCCTTGCCCGAGCCGCCGGTGCCGTCGTCGGTCTTGGAGGCGCAGCCCGCGCTGAGTGCGAGGACTGCTGCCAGCGCGGCTGCGGCTGCTGTGCGCGGTGTACGGGTCATGGTGCGGTCTCCTTCTCAGCCGGGGTGAGTCGGTGGCGCAGGGTGCGCAGCAGTCCGGGGCGCTGCAGCACGACGGCGACGACGACGATGAGTCCCTTGATGACCAGTTGCCAGTTGTCGCTGACGGCGTTCAGGCCGAGGACGTTGTCGAGCAGGGTGAGGATCAGGGCGCCGACGAAGGTGCCGATGATGGTGCCCTTGCCGCCGGCGAGTGAGGCGCCGCCGATGACGGCGGCCGCGATGGCGTCGAGTTCGTAGGTGTTGCCGGCCTGGGGGTCGGCGGACACCGAGTAGGCGGCGTCGATCGGTCCGGCGAAGCCGGCGAGCATGCCGGAGAGGGTGAAGACGGCGATGACGACGAGGGTGACGTTGATGCCGGAGAGGCGGGCGGCCGTCGGGTTCCCGCCGACCGCGTAGATGTGCCGGCCGAAGGCGGTGCGGGACAGGATCAGGTGGAAGACGACGCAGACGACGACGAAGGCGAGCACCGGGTAGTAGACGCCGTCGGGTCCGAGGAAGCCGACGCCGACGTTGTGCCCGGGGGTGCCGAGCGACTGGAACGCCTCGGCGTTCTCGGTGAGTTTGCCGTCGGGTCCGGCGACGGTGGTGCCGACGGACTGGTTGTCGGACATCTGGCGGTCGAGTCCGCGGGCGATGGAGAGCATGGCCAGGGTCATGACGAACGACTGGATGCGCAGGACCGAGGTGCCGACGCCGTTGACGAAGCCGAAGGCGGCGCCGATCAGCATGCACAACGGCACTATCTGCCAGACGGGCATGTCGTGGTTGGCGAGCATCATGGCGGAGGCCATCGAGGCGAAGCCGAGCAGGGATCCGACGGAGAGGTCGATGCCGGCGGTGAGGATGACCAGGGTGACGCCGACGGCGAGGATGCCTCGGGAGGCGAAGTTGCCCACCGCGTTGGTGAGGTTGGTCTGGTCGAGGAAGGTGTCGCCCTGGGTGGCGATGCCGATGGCCACGATGAGGACGAGGCCGATATAGCTCTGCAGGGAGCCGAGCCAGGGCAGCAGGCGGCGGGCACGGGTGCGGACGTCGGGGCTGCCGTTCTGCGTCTGCTCGGGCAGGGTGTCAGTCATCGCGGCTCCCGTCGGTTCGGGGAGACGCCCCTGGGGCGTCCGTGATCGTGGTGCCGCGCCCGGCTGCCGCTGCAGGGTCGCCGTCGGTGACGGTCTCGCGGGCCATCGCCGCGGTGAGGATCGACTCCTGGGTGGCCGGCGGCCCGTGCGCGGGGTCGCGGTGGAACTCGCCGGTGAGGCGGCCCTCGCAGAGCACCAGGATCCGGTCGCACATGCCGATCAGTTCCGGGAGTTCGGAGGAGACGGCGACGATGGCGGTGCCCTGGGCGGCGAGCCGGTCCATCAGGGCGTGGATCTCGGCCTTGGCGCCGACGTCGATGCCGCGGGTCGGCTCGTCCATCAGGAGCACACTCGGTTCGGTGAGCAGACAGCGGGCGAGGACCACCTTCTGCTGATTGCCTCCGGAGAGGTCGGAGACGGTGGACTCCAGGCTCGGGGTCTTCACCTTCAGATGTGTCATCTGTGCGGCCACAGCGGCCCGTTCGCGTCGCCGGCTCACGGTCCGCCAGGCGGTGCGGTAGCGGGTGAGGGCCGCGAGGGAGCCGTTGAAGCGGACGGTGTTGCCGAGCACCAGGCTCTGCTCCTTGCGGTCCTCGGCGACCAGGGCGAGTCCGCGGCGGATCGCATGGCCGGGCGTGCGGGGGTGGTACGGCTTCCCGTCGAGGGTGAACCGCCCCCGTACCCGGGGGCCGTAGGCGCCGAAGACGGCCTGCAGGAGTTCGCTGCGCCCTGCGCCCATGAGTCCGGCGAGGCCGACGATCTCGCCGGACCGTACGGTGAGGTCGATGCCGTGCAGGGCTGGTCCGCCGGACGGGTCGGGGCGGGTCAGGCCGCTGATCTGCAGGCGTACGGGGCCGTCGCTGTGCTGTTCGGGGCGACGCGGGAAGAGTTCGCCGAGCGGCCGTCCGACCATCAGGCGGATCAGTTCGGCGCGGGTGGTGTCGGCCATGGTGCGGTGTCCTGCATGGCTGCCGTCGCGGAGCACGGTGACGGAGTCCGCGACGGCCTCCAGCTCCTCGATGCGGTGCGAGATGTAGACGATGCCGACGCCCTGCGCGGTGAGTTCGCGGATGACGGTGAAGAGGCGCTGCACCTCGGCGTCCGCGAGGGCCGAGGTCGGCTCGTCCATGACCAGGACCCGGACGTTCAGGCTGAGCGCCTTGGCCACCTCGATGAGCTGCTGCTCGGCGATGCGGCAGTCCTTGACGAGGCGGCGTGGCGGGGTGTCCAGGCCGAGGCCGGCCAGGAGTGCGGCCGCTCTGCGGTCCATGGCCTTGCGGTCCACGGTGCCGCGCGAGGTGCGGGGCTCGCGGCCGAGAAGGATGTTCTCGGCGGCGGAGAGTCCGGGGACGAGATTGAGTTCCTGGTGGATCATGCCGATCCCGTGGCGGGCGGCGTCCTTGGGGCGGTGGATGTCGACGCGTTCGCCGTCGCGTTCGATGACGCCCTCGTAGTCGGAGTGCAGCCCGGCGAGGATGTTCATCAGGGTGGACTTGCCGGCGCCGTTCTCGCCGAGCAGGGCCACCACCTCGCCGGAGTGCACGGTCAGGTCGACGCCCTTGAGGGCGCGTACGCCGGGAAAGGACTTCGCTATGGCGCGCATCGCGAGCAGCGGTGGCGCGGGCGGCACTTCGCTGGTCATGGCCGGATGGGCTCGCCTTCGGTGAGGGGGCGCGCGGGCGGGCCCCGCGCTGGGGCCCGCTGTTCGCGGCGGGAGGGGGAGGACTCGCTACGCGGCGTCGCCGAACCCGTCGTAGCGGATGCCGAGTTGGTCGCAGACGGCGCGCAGGTCGGCGACGTGGTCGCCGGGGACCGCGTGGATGTGGTTGGAGCCGAAGCGGGTGAGGAATTCCTCGGCGGGCGCCTGCAGTCGGGCGAAGGCATGCGGCCACTCCCAGGTGGAGGCGCGCATCATCCGCTCGTCGGTCTCGGCGCCGTACGTCTCGAACGAGCCGCGCATGACGTGCATGCGGTACGCGCCGTCGGCCCGGGTGAGCCGGGCGAAGGTGAGGTCACCGGGGGCGGCGAGGTGCTGCACGGAGGCGCCGCCGGCCGGGAAGTAGAACACCTCGGGCAGGAAGTTGACCTTGCCCAGGTTCTCCAGCGGATCGTCGGAGCGGGCGGCGTACCAGGTGGCGTGCTGGCCGGAGTTGCAGAGGTCCCAGACGTCCTTGTCCTGGTGGTAGTGGCGCACGTCGGCGAAGAGGACGGGGTCGCCGGTGAGCAGCTTGAGGAGCTGCATGGTGAGGGCGCCGTCCATGTCGGCCTCGGTGGCGGTGACATGGGTCTGCTTGGGGCCCTCCCAGTCGTAGGGGTCGTTGAGGAAGGCCTCGGCGATGTCCATCGTGCAGAAGTTGGCGGTGAGTTCGGGCTGGCCTTTGATTCCGGAGAAGTCCAGATTCCATTCGGCGATGAGTTCCTTCATCGCGTAGTACGAGCGGATCTGGCGTTCCAGGAGTTCGGGGGTGAGCCGGTCGCCGTCGTAGTGGACACCGGCGGAGTGCTGTTCCAGCCAGAGGCGGCCCTGCTTGACCAGGGAGGCGTCCGCGTTCTCGGCGCGGCGGACGATCTCCCACTGGTCGATCTCCTCGACGTCCACGCCGAAGGTCTTCATCCACTGGTCGGTGTTGGCGGTGGCGGTGTACATCCCCATGGGGCGGCCGCCGATGCGGCCGAAGGTGGATCCGCGCAGGCCCTGCACGGCGGCTCCCGCCCTGACCTGGGAGAGGATGCGGCTCCGGGTGGCGGGGTCGTGCAGATCTCCCCAGGCGCGGGCGTGCACACGGCCGATCTGGTCGAGCGCCCCGCCGCCGGCCAGCATGCCGACCATGCCGGGGAACTGCGGGTCGATGTTCGCGACCATCAGGATCGGGCCCGGGGTGGCCTCGGCGGCGAGCATGGTGAAGTGCGGGAACGTCCACACCGAGTGATGAAAGATCGTCAGATCCACGTGCTGGTCGGCGAGATGGCGGGCCTGGGACGTGGCGAGGACGTTGGACTCGACGTGCTCGGGAGCGGTCACGACCTCGTGTCCGGCCTCGACCAGCATCGCCGCCAACTCCTGGGCCGCGCGGGTCACATGCTCGCGTACGTCGCGCTGCACATAGTCCCGGCCGTCGGAGATAGACAGCAGACCGATGCGTGCCATGAATGGCCTCCAAATGCGTGGTGGGTCCTGCGGCGGTACGTGGTGCGTACGGGGTGGGCCGTGGTCACTTCAGGCCGGAGGTCTTGATGGACTCGACCATCTGGCGCTGGAAGAAGACGAACACGGCGATCATGGGAAGGGCGGCGACCATGGTCCCGGCCAGGATGTAGTTGTAATTCGACGAACTCTGGCTGGCGAACTGGGCGATGGCGGTCTGGATGACCTGCAGTTTCGGATCCGTGGTGACCACCAGGGGCCAGACGAACGCATTCCAGTTCGCCAGGAAGAAGAAGATGGCAAGGGCGGAGAGAATGGGCCGGGACATCGGCAGCACGACGTTCCAGTAGACGCGCCAGTGACTGCAGCCGTCGACGATCGCCGCCTCTTCGAGTTCGCGCGGAAAGCCGAGATAGAACTGGCGGAGCAGGAAGATCCCGAAGGCGTTGAAGATGGCAGGGACGATCAGCCCCGCGTAACTGTCGAGCATGCCCAGCTGCCGGACGACCATGAACAGCGGGATCAGGACGACGGGCGCCGTGATGAGCAGGGTGGCGAAGATCAGCGTGAAGATCTTCTCCCGTCCGGGAAAGCGCAGCCGGGCCAGTGCGTAGGCCGCCATGGAGTGGAAGAAGAGCGCCACCACGGTGATGACGGCGGACACGAAGAAGCTGTTGAAGAGATAGCGCCCGAAGTCCACCTCGGTGAAGACGTAGACGAAATTGTCGAAGGTGAATTCGGTGGGGATGAGTTTCCCGTCGTTGACGGTGGCACGGGTCTTGAACGAGGACGTGACCATCCAGAGGAACGGGAAGAGGGTGATCACCGACATCAGGACCGCGAGTACGGTGAGGCCGGCCCGGCCGGTGAGCCGCCGGCGAGCGGCGACGGGATTGCTAGCGGTCATCGTCGAACCTCCCGCTCCCGGTCACCTTGAAGATGACGGCGGAGAACAGCACCATCACCAGGACGAGGAACGACCCCATCGCCGAGGCATAGCCGTACTCGCCGAATCCGAAGGCCTGGGTGTAGATGTAGTAGATCGCCAGCGAGGTGCCGTTCGCGGGCCCGCCCTGGGTCATGGTGAAGATCAGATCGAGGCCGCCGGTCATGGCCGCCACGGTGGACATGATGAGGACGAAGAAACTGGTGGGCTTGAGCAACGGCCAGGTGATGGAACGGAATTGAGTCCAGGGCCCGGCTCCGTCGATGCGCGCCGCCTCGTAGTATTCGCTGGGGATCTCCTGCAGACCGGCGAGGAAAATGATCATGTAGTAGCCCATCATGACCCAGACCATGATGGCGATGACCGTGCCGAGTGCGAGGGCCGGTTCACCGAGCCAGGACTCGCCGTCCATTCCCAGGGCGTGCAGCGATTTGTTCACGACGCCGACCTGGTCGTCCAGCATGAATTTCCACAGCAGGCCGACCACGGCGAGGCTGATCATGTACGGCAGGAAGAGTGCCGTACGGAAGAATCCGGTGCCGGGCAGCCGCTGTTTCATGAGGAGTCCGAGTGCGAGGCTCACGCAGAACAGCACCGGGACCAGGACCACCACATAGATTCCGGTGATCTTCATGGACTCCCAGAACATCGGGTCCTGGAACATACGCTCGTAGTTGCCGAATCCGACCCATTCGTACGAGCCGAATCCGCTGACCTGGAAGAAGCCCAGGACGATGGAGAGCAGCATCGGGATGCCGACGAAGAGCAGCAGCCCGAGGCCGTCGGGGAGGATGAAGAGTCCGGCCGCCAGCCATTCACGGTGCTTGCGGCTCATACGGTTTCGGCCGGGGCGTGCGGGAGCGGCCGTATCCGTCTCCCGGGCGCGTCCGGGTGCGGCGACACTGGTCATATCAGGCTCGCCCCCTGGTAACTCTTCATGAAGGCCTCGATGGATTCGGCGGCGCGGGTCACGGCTCCGTCGACTCCCTTGTCGGCGAACATCACGCCTTGCACGGCATCCGACACCGCCTTGTACACGACGGGCGGGAATCGGGGTTCGGCACGGCCCTCGGGTGCGATGTCGTCCTTGAATTTCTTCATCGCCCAGAAGTCGTAGCCGCCCTTCTCCGCACCGCGTTCCACGGCGGAAGTGCGCGGCGCGATGTCCGACTTGACGCCGGTGCACCACTGGACCATCCGGTCGACACATCGTTCGTCGGTGCGGCCGAGTGCCCAGCCGCAGAATTCGGCGGCCTGCTCGGGATTGCCGCCCTTGGCGTTGGCGGCGAAGGACCAACCGCCCAGTGCGGTGGTGTACTTGCCACCCGGCGGGACGGGAAGGCGGAAGATGCCGTACTTGAACTTCGGGGCGTACGCCTTGAAGCTAGACACCTGCCAGATGCCCATCTGCCACATGCCGACATTGCCGGTCTTGAAGGCGCTGACGACGTCGCCGGCGGCCGGGAGTGTGCGGGGCATGATGCCGTGGCGTACCGCGTCGCCCCACAACTGGAGTGCCTGGCGGGCCGCCTTGGAGTCGAAGACCACCGTGCCCCCGGCATCGACGACGTCGCCGCCGCCCTGCCAGAGCCACGGGTACCACATGAAGTTCTGCAGATAGCCCGGGTTGGTCTCGACGACGAACCCGGCCCGGGTACGGGTGCTCAACTTGTCGCCGGTGTCGAGGAGTTGGTCCCAGGTGGTGGGGATGTCGGCCTCGGAGAGTCCCGCCTTCTCCCAGGCGCCGACGTCGTACAGCATGGCGAGTGGCTCGACCTCCATCGGGAGGGCATAGACCTTCCCGTCGACCATCCGGCTGTTCAGGACGTCGCCGTAGTCCTCGACCACCCCGTCGTCGAGGTGCGGTGTGAGGTCCTGCAGGACGCCGCCGTTGGAGTAGCGCAGGAAGTCGCCCGGGCTGAGCAGGAAGATGTCGGGGCCAGAGCCAGTGGCGAAGGCGGAGGGCACCTTGAATCCGTTGGTGTAGTCCCCGGTGGGTACGAAGACGAGGTCGACCTTGACCTCATGGGTGGCGTTCCACTCGGCGACGAGGTCGGTGAACCACTTCGCCTGGGCGTTGACCGCCGGGTCCGGGTTCTTCTGCGGGCCGTAGAAGTTCCAGAACGTCAGCCGCTTCCCGTCGGCCTTGGCCGATCCCCCGCAGCCGCTCAACAGGGGTGTACTCGCCGCGGCGGCCGCTGCACCTGCCGCGGCGCCGAGGAAGCGGCGGCGGGTGGGCGGCGGAACGGCACCTTTGCCGTCCTTGAGCATGGCCTGGCTCCCGTCTCTGGCTGGTGACTGGTGATTCCGGTGTGTGCCGAGGCGCCGGAGCGCCTCACATATGGGTGTCGACCTCGAGGTCCAGGAGGTCCGGGGTGACCGGCGGCGAGGCCGGCGCGGGCCGGTCCAGGTAGTACAGGGAGGTCGATGCGATGTCGTCGTGGTTCTGCCGGTAGCGGTGCGGCAGTCCGTTGCCGTGGCCTCGCGCGATGCCCAGGCACTGCACGGTGACCCGCAGGTCCTCCTGGAAGCGCACCGGATCGAGGACGTGCCAGCGGTACATCCCGAAGCGCTGCTGGCTGTCGTAGAGGCCATCGGGCCGCAGGACCTGGTTGAGACCGAGGTAGGGGGTGGTGAACTCGGTGTATCCCTGGCCCGGCACGTCGAAGTTCCAGGCTCCGCCGAAGTAGTCCTCGGTGCCGGTGCCGCAGATGGTGGGGAACTCGTCGTCGCCGTCGAGGAAGAACTTCAGCTCGCCCTCGCCCCACCAGCCCGGACTGTTCACGGCCCAGGCCAGATAGGTGCCGACGTAGCTTCCCGCGCCCTGCACTCCGTCCAGGAGTACGTGGTCCACTCCGGGCGTGACCGGATTGCTGCGGCGCCACTGCGCGTGGAAGTACGCGGCGTCGTCGGCGACTTCGCCGAGCTCGTAGTCGATCTGGTAGTAGAGCGTCATCTGCTCGGCGGCCAGGTTCTCCAGGGTGATCCGGGCCCGGCGGCGGAACGGCATCGGCCAGTACGCGTTGAACCCGCCGTTCGGATTGGCCGCGACCGGGATGGAGGAGACCTGGCTGAAGCGGTTCCAGCCGTTGCAGAAGAAGTCCCCGAGCGGCACCTCGACCGCGGGGGTCTCCTCACCCTCCCAGTACAGGCGCAGCAGGGTCTGCCGCCAGGCGGCGTGCGGGGCCGTGGTGCACCAGATGTGGCGCAGGGTGCCCGGCCCGTCGATGTCCGCGAGCAGCACGGTCTCGCCGGCGGCGATGTCGATGCTGGGAGACACCTTCCAGCCACGGCCGAGCCGGGACGCGGCCGGCGCCCCGGTGCCTTCGGTGGCCATCCCGCCCGCGCCCTTGGCTCCGGTGAAGTTCTCCGCGCTGATGGACCGGCTGACGCCGCCGGTGCGGCGGGCCAGATCGTCGAGGCCGAACGTGGTGCTCATCGTCGATGACTCCAGGAATTAGATGTCTGTTGAAATCGATTTCACGCACTGCGGGTAGAACTCAACCCAGTAACTACAGCGGGTTGTTGGCTAGATCCCCCCTCGGCCAGGCGCCCGCCCCGGAGGATCTCTTGAAATCCATTTCACGTGAACGTAAAGTTCAGGCCAGACGGTGTCAAGGGGTCAGGACGCCCCGACGTCCCGCCGTACGGCAGGGCGGAGAATGACGGGCATGACACCCGGTGCGCGGTCAACTCCCGCGCCTGATCGAGGGGTTCGGGTACGGGAACAGTGACGACGATCAGCGATGTGGCCCGTGCGGCCGGAGTCTCCCCCGCGACGGTGTCGCGCGTCTTCAACGGCGGACGGGTCACCGCGGAGCGCGCCGAGCGGGTGCGCAGGACAGCAGCGGAGCTGGGCTTCGCGCCCAACCGGGTCGCGCGCAGCCTGCGCAAGCAGCGGGCCAGCGTGATCGGCCTGATCATCCCCGACATCGAGAACCCGTTCTTCACCTCGCTCGCCCGGGGCGTGGAGGACGCGGCTCAGGAGACCAACCTGTCGGTGGTGCTGTGCAACACGGACGAGGACGTGGACAAGGAGCGCCGCTATCTGGAGATCGCGGCGGCCGAGCAGATGGCCGGCGTGATCGTGGCGGCTGCCTCGCGCAACCGCACGGATCTCTCACTGCTCGCCGGCCGCGGCATGCCGGTGGTGGCGGTCGACCGCCGGCCGCGCGGCGCCTCGGTGGACGCGGTGATGGTCGACAACCAGCACGGCGGCGAGGAGGCGACGGCCCATCTCCTGGCGAGCGGGTACCGCCGTATCGCCTGCATCGCCGGGCCGGAGGGCGCCTCCACCTCGGAGGAACGCCTCGCGGGCTACCGGGCGGTGCTCCGTGACCAGCTGCGCGAGGCGGGCGAGGGCGGCGAGCCCTCCCCCGAGTACGTCCGGCACGGCGACTTCCGGGTGGAGGGCGGACGCGCGGCGATGACCGAATTGCTCGCGCTGCCCGAGCCGCCGGACGCGGTCTTCGTGGCGAACAACCTGATGACGGTAGGCGCGCTGGCGGCCCTGCGCGAAGCGGCCGTAGAACCCCCGGACTTCGGGGTGCTGTCCTTCGGTGACGTGCCGTGGGCCTCCCTGGTGCGGCCGTCCCTGACGACCGTCCAGCTTCCGTCGTACGACCTGGGCTGGACGGCCGCCGGGCTGCTGCAGGACCGCATCGCGGGCACCGACCGGTCGCTGCAGACGGTGGTGCTGCGCACGGCGCTGCAGGTGCGGGAGTCGACGTCGGGGCCGGTGACGCGCTAGGCGGCCGCTGTCGTGGTGGGCGGGCGGATCAGTAGGGCCGGTCCCCCGCGATGGCGACGCGTTCGGCGATGCGCGGTGCGTCGCCGTAGTCACCGACCGCGTAGTGCTGGGTCGCCCGGTTGTCCCAGAAGGCGACGTCGCCGGGCTGCCAGTGGAAGCGGACCTGGTACTCGGGCACGTGCGCCTGCTGGACCAGGAGGCGCAGGAGTTCGTCGCTCTCGGCGCGCTCGAGGCCGGCGATGCGGGTGGTGAACGAGGTGTTCACGAAGAGCGTCCGCCGCCCGGTCTCCGGATGTGTGCGCACCACCGGGTGTTCCACCGGCGGGAACAGGTCCTGGTGCCGGGCGAGCCGCTCGGGCCCGTAGAAGCGCTGGAAGCCGGGGATGAAGTCGTGCACCGCCCACGCCGCGTCGATGCGGGTGCGCACATCGGCGGGGAGGTTGTCGTACGCGGCCGCCATGTCCGCCCACATGGTGTCGCCGCCGGTCGGCGGGACCTCGCGCAGCTGCAGTACGGCACCCATGGCGGGGCGCTCGCGGAAGGTGACGTCGGCGTGCCAGACGTTCTCGAAGGTGGGGATCCCCGCGGCGCTCTTGTCGAAGCGGACGACCTCCTCGCTGTCGCCGGCCTCGAGCAGTGGATTGGTCTCCAACTCTCCCCAGTTGCGGGCGAATTGCTGCTGCTGGGTCGAGGTCAGGTGCTGCTTGCGGAAGAAGAGCACCTTCCATTCGAGCAGGGCACGGTTCAGTTCCTCGCGGATCTCGTCCGGGACGGGCTGCTTGAGGTCGAGGCCACGGATCTCCGCGCCGATGGTGACGCCGAGCGGCACCACCTCGAAGTGCTCGTACGGCACCGGCTCGGCGCCCGCGGGCAGACGGTGCAGGACACGCCTGCCCTCGTAGAACGCGTGGTCCGGGATCCTGGCCTCACGCAGGGTGGGTACGGGCCTGATTGCGGTGGTCGACATCTGACACTCCGGGGGTCGGTACGGGGGGTGACGGGTCTCGGGACGGTGCGCGGAGCTCGTCGCGTGCGGGTGCATGTGGTGTCGGGTGGGACCGTACGGCCGGTGGCGCACCCGGCACATGTCAGGTGTTCGCCCCGCGTGCGGTCCCGGCGATCACCGGACACATGCAGTGACTGACCCGCGACGCCCTTGCGGCGGAAGGAGATCGACCCGTCGAAGGCGGGCCCGGCGCTCAGCTGCGCCTGTGATCACGGCCGAGGGGCCGCGCTGAGAAGTTCGCTAGAGACCGCAGCGCGCACAGCCGCAGCGGTCGGGCACGAGAGCCGATCCGGGGGCGTGGACGAGGTTGGCGAACATGGCGCCATCCTGGGGTGCGAACCCCCTTCAGGTCAAGATCGGGTCCCGCACCGGGCCCGTACGGTGGCCCTCCGCGGCAGAGCGCGTGCGGGACCGGGCTCGTGCGAGGGTGGCCCCATGCTCATCGTGATGGCAGGGCTGCCCGGTGCGGGCAAGAGCGCGGTCGCCGGGGCGCTCGGCCGCGAATTGGCCGCGCCCGTGGTGTCCGTGGACCCGATCGAGGCGGCGATGTGGCGTGCGGGGGTGTCGCGGGAAGAGCCGACGGGGCTTGCGGCGTACGTGGTGGCCGAGGCCGTGGCCGACGACGTGCTCGCACTCGGCCAGGTGGCGATCGTGGATGCGGTCAACGCGGTTGCGGCGGCCCGGCAGCAGTGGCGGTCGCTCGCCGCCCGGCGTGCTGTCCCGGTGGCGTTCATCGAGGTGGTGTGCTCGGATCCGGTCCTGCACCGCCGCCGTCTGGAGGGCCGGGTCCGCGGTATCGAGGGTTTCGCCGATCCTGCCTGGGAGTCGGTGGAACGACTGCGGGACGAGTTCGCCCAGTGGTCCGACGGCCGTCTGGTGCTCGATGCGGTGGACGATCTGGCGGCCAATGCGACGAAGGCTCTGGAGTATCTGCGCCGTCTGCCTGACTGATTCCTGAGACGTAGCAGTGACCCACCGTCATGTCCGTTCAACTCCGCTTGTTTTAAGGGCTGTTGAGCGCTCGGTCGAGTTCTGCCAGCTGCGCGGCGACCGGGCCCATGGTGAGTACGCCACTTCCCGCTCCCGCGAGTTCCGCGGACGCCGGTGCCAGGTGCCGGCGGATCCTGCGCGCGGCGGCCCGGTCGCCGAGGGCGAGCGCCGCACGGGCGAGCAGGCACCACAGAGCCTCGGCCAGCAGATCCTGGGGCGGATCGGGTGCCTCGGTCAGGGCCCGCGCGGCTTCGGCCCGGCGACCTGCCGTGCTCAGGAACAACGGACGCGTCCACGGCGCATAAGGGCCCAAGTCCTCGCCGAGGAGTTCCTGCGGTACGGGCAGGCCGCGTGCCAGGCGCAGGCACAGGAGGGCAAGTGGGAGCAGCCCGTGCTCCATGCCGGGCATCCCGGCGCCGTCGAGTGCCGCCGCAGCCGTCCGGCACTCTTCGTCCGCCGCCGCGACCGGGATCGTCTCGTCGGCCGCGCTGCGCAGGGCTCGGTACCAGAGGGTGAACACCCGGACCAGCGGCACCTCATGGCGCTCCGCGAGCCCTTCGGCCGCTCGCGCATGGTCGTCCGCGGCGCCGAACTCGCCCAGGGCGCCGAGGGCTTGGACGTGTACGAGGTGGCCGAGGATCTCGTACGGCGCCAGCGCGTGGCGGGTGGCCAGGGCGATGAGCTCGGTGCCGATGGCGGCGCGGCGCGGGGCGAGGCCGGTGCGCTCGAAGGCCTGCATGTACTGGGCGTTGAGCGCATGGGCGAGGAGCGCGGGGTCGTCCAGGCGGCGTGCGATGCGCTCCGCCTCCGCGGCCGCCTGGCGGGCCCGTTCCCGTGCCGGACCGCCCGGCGTACTGCCGCCCCGGCACTCCACTGCGATCGTGGCGAGCAGTGCCCCGCGGGCGGCGTCATGGCCGTCGGCCGGCAGGGCGTGCAGGGTGCGTTCGGCGGCGGCGACGATCCGGGCGGTCTGCCCGGGATCGTCGACGCTCGTCCAGACCGCGGGTACGTCATAGCTTCCGATGACGCGGGCGGTCAGCTCGGGGTCGCCGAGCGCCTCGGCCGCCTCGACCGCCGCGACCCGGTGGCGGCGGGACTCCTGCAGTCCGCTGCCGCCGGTGACGGCCAGGCTTCTGAGCAGTCCGGCAGTCGACTCGAGCCGCGCGCGGGCGTTCGCCGGCACGCTCCGGTCGTACGCGGCGGCTGCCCGGGCCCACACCTGGTCGGCGGGGTCCGGCACGGATGCCGGGTCGTCGGGGTGCGGTGCACTGCTGTCAGCGGCGGGGCGGGGCGGATCCGGGCGCGGGTCGAGATGCGGGGCCTGGCGGAGCATGTCCTGCTCCAGACCGCGCAGCGCCGGCCCGGGGTCCACGCCGAGCTGCGCCACGAGCAGGCCGCGGGCGCGACGCAGGACGGCGAGGGCGTCGCCCTGACGGCCGGTGCGGTACAGGGCGAGCGCGAGCAGACGCCAGGCGTCCTCCCGCCAGGGATGGTCGGTGACGTGCGCGTCCAGATCGGGGACCACCCGGCCCGCGTCGCCGAGTGCGAGTCGGGCCTCGGCCTGTCGCTCGACGGCGTGCAGGCGCAGTTCGTGCAGTCTGGCGCGTTCGGCGCGGGCCCAGGGTTCGTCGGCGTACTCGGCGTAGGCCGGGCCGCGCCACAGGGAGAGCGCCTCGTCGAGGGCGGCGGCCGCGTCCTGCGCGGACGCGCCGGCCGCTGTCGCGACGAGGGACTCGAAGCGCCGGGCGTCCACACCGTCGGTGCCGGTCCGCAGGGCGTATCCGGGCCCCTCGGTGACCAGCAGCCGCGCGGGGGTGCGCGGCGGACGTTCGGGTTCCAGGGCGCGGCGCAGTGCGGCGACGAAGGTACGGACGGCTCCGACGCCGTCGGCGGGCGGCTCCGGCCACAGGTCCTCGACGAGCCGGGCGACGGGTACGACTCGGCCGCGGGCGAGCACGAGCCGGGCCAGGACGGCCCGGTGCCGTGGGCCCTTCAGGCCGATCGTGCGGCCGTCCGCGTCCCAGGCGGTGACGGGCCCGAGTACCCCGAAGGTGACCTGCACCGCGTTCCGCCCTTCCACCGACCCCACCGCTGATCACAGCCGTTCGCCCAAGGTAGCGCGCTCATCCGTTGCTCATCGGCCGGAGGAATGCTGGACGGACCCGGTCACCGAACGAGGAGTACCGCATGACCACCCCGTCGCCCCTGCCGTTCGAAGAGCCCTCCGCAGAACATGCGGAACAGGCGGAACATGTCGAAGGCTCCTTCGAGGGATTCGAGCTGCGGCGGGTGCCCGTCGCGGACGGGGTGTCCCTCAACGCCGCCGTCGGCGGCGCGGGCAGCCCCGTCGTCCTGCTGCACGGCTTCCCGCAGACCCACCTGATGTGGCGGCACGTCGCGTCCGCGCTGGCGGCCGAGCACACGGTCGTCTGCCCGGACCTGCGCGGTTACGGGGCCAGCGACAAGCCCGCGGTCCGCGACGGGACGGAGTACGCCAAGCGCACCATGGCCGCCGACGTGGTGGCCCTCGCGGCGGCGCTCGGCCACGACCGCTTCGCGCTCGCCGGGCACGACCGGGGCGCGCTGGTCGCCCTGCGCGCGGGACTCGATCACCCCGACGCCGTCACACATCTGGCCTGTCTCGACGTACTGCCGACCCTCGACATGTGGGACGCGCTGCACGGAGTGAGCGCCGCGGTCGGCTTCCACCTGTATCTGATGGCCCAACCCCCGGGGCTGCCCGAGCAGTTGATCTCCGGCGCTCCGGATGCGTTCTTCGGCCACTTCCTGGACGTGTGGACGCAGGACCCGGCGGCGATTCCGGCGCGGGTGCGGGCCGCCTACCTGGCCGCGTCCCGCGACGCGGTCGCCTCCGTCGTGGCCGACTACCGCGCCTCGGCGGGCATCGACGTCGAGCACGACCGGGCCGACCGGGCTGCGGGACGCACCCTGCGGATGCCCGTGACGGTGCTGCAGCAGGACTGGGGTGCCTCACTCGGCTACGACGCGTCCGCGCTGTGGCGCGCCTGGGCGCCGGATCTGCGGCATCGCACCGTCGCCGCGGGGCACTTCATGGCCGAGGAGGACCCGGCCCTGGTCACCGCGGAACTGCGCGCGCTGCTGGCCCGCTGACCGCGAGGCGCGGCGGGGACGTCACGGTGGCGCCGTACGACCTCACGGGAGGCGGCTCGCCACGACGGCGAGCGTGGCGTACCGCATGGTGAACCGCCCGCCCATCGCGTCGATGGCCTCGCCGACGCCGGCGAGCGCCTCGGCCCGCTGCTCCGCGGTGAGCGGTGTGAACGCACCGGTGGTGGGGAGCTGGTCGAGCCAGGCTTCCCTGGAGTAGGTGAACTCCCAGTCCTCGCGCCATCGTTCGGGCTCGGCGAAGGCGCCGGTGCCGCGGATGCCGTCGGCCGCCGTCTCGCACATCAGGCCGTACCCGTCCACCGCGGACCCGGAGATGCCACGCAGCGCCAGGGAGTCCGGTGCCACCCGGCGGAACACCTCCGCGAAGGCTTCCGTGAGGGCGGCGGGAGGTTCACCGGCGTTCCAGAACAGGGCGAGCGTCCCCCGCGGCCGGAGCAGCCGGGCAGCACGGTCCGCGCCGGTCGCGGGATCGACCCAGTGCCAGGTCTGGCCCGCGACCACCGCGTCGAAGCTGCGGCCGTCCGCGGCCCAGTCCTCGAAGCGTCCGACCTCCACGTCGAGGCCGTTCGCACGTGCCACTTCGGCCATCCGCTCGTCCGCGTCGAGCCCCTGGACGCGGCAGCCTTCGGCCGCCAACTGCCGGGCCACGATGCCCGTTCCACAACCGACGTCCAGGACGTCGGGGCCGGGTGCCGAGTCGGCGATGCGCCGGAGCAGGGCTTGCGGATAGCGCGGTCTCGCACGGTCGTAGCGGGCGGCCTCGGCGCCGAAGGACTCGGCGACGCTGCGATGCCGGTGGGTCTCGGCGGGGTCCGGGTCCGGCTGTCGCGCAGGTAGAGTGGGCATGCGCCCACTATGAGTGGGCAGATGCCCACTCGTCAATCGGGCGGGCGGAACACCAGTAGCGAAGGAGGCCCGGATGCCCACGGGTGTCGCGATGCAGGACGTGCGCCGGCAGTTGTTCGACGCGGCCGAGCGGGTGCTGCTCGACGCGGGCCCGAGCGCCCTGACCAGCAGGGCGGTCACGGTCGAGGCAGGCTGCGCGAAGGGCGTGCTGCACCGGCACTTCGCCGACTTCGACGACTTCCTCGCCGAGCTCGTCCGCGACCGTACCGCCCGTGTCGAGGGGCGGTCCGCCGAACTGAACCGGGGCGCGGGCACCGGCGACGTCGTCGACCGGCTGACGCACGCGCTCACCGACCTCTTCGGCACGGCAGCCGTGGCCGTCGTGGGTCTGATCGTCTCCCGCGACACCCTGCGCACCAGGCTGCGCGAGACCACCCCGGTCGGCATTCCCCTCCTGACCGAGGCCACCGCAGTGGTCGCGTCCTATCTCGCCGCCGAGCGAACCGCGGGCAGACTCGCGCCGGATGCCGACATCGAGGCACTCGCCCCCACCCTCATCGGCACCGCACACCTGCTGTTCGCCGACCGCCTCGCCGGCCCGCCGGCTCCCGACACCGTCCGCCGCGCGGTCGCAGGCGTACTGTCCGGCGCCCTGGCCGCTCAGGAGTCCTGAACTCCCACCCGGCGTACGGGAGAACCCGCCGGCGGACGGACCGCTCGGACGGGTGGAGTGAGAGCCGGCGGGGTCGGTGCACGGCAGGTGGTCACGTACGCTCGGCGGATGGCGAAATACTTCGACGTGCACCCCGAGAATCCTCAGCGGCGCACCATCAGCACGGTGGCCGAGAGCATCCGCTCCGGCGCACTCGTCGTGTACCCGACGGACTCCTGCTTCGCACTCGGATGCCAGCTCGGCAGTCGCGAGGGACTCGACCGGATCCGTACGATCCGGCAGCTGAACGACCGTCACCACTTCACCCTGGTCTGCCAGAACTTCGCGCAGCTCGGTCAGTTCGTGCAGATCGACAATGACGTCTTCCGCGCCATCAAGGCGGCCACGCCGGGCAGTTACACCTTCATCCTGCCGGCCACCAAGGAGGTTCCGCGCCAGCTCCTGCACCCGAAGAAGCGGACGGTCGGGGTGCGCATCCCCGACCATGTGGTCGCCCAGGACCTGGTCGCCGAGCTCGGTGAGCCGCTGGTGTCCAGCACCCTGCTGCTGCCGGACGAGGAGGAGCCGATGACCCAGGGCTGGGAGATCAAGGAGCGCCTCGACCACGTGGTGGACGCGGTGGTCGACTCGGGCGACTGCGGGACGAGCCCCACCACGGTGATCGACTTCTCCGGTGGCGAGGTCGAGATCGTACGACGGGGAGCGGGCGACGTCTCGCGCTTCGAGTAGCCGCACATTGGCGGCCCGTTCGGCCGTTCAGGGGCGGCGGATGAGCAGGATCGCGATGTCGTCGCCGCCGGTGTCCGATTCGCTCGCAGTGGCGACGATCTCCTCGGCGAGCGCCTCCAGGCCGGCGTCACCGTCGTCGCGCCCGTCCCGTCGGGCCCAGTCTGCGAACACGGCGCAGACCCGCGAGAGCGCCTCGTCGTAGGACCGTCCGGGTCGGTCGACGAGTCCGTCGGTGTAGAGCAACAGGGTGCTGCCCGGCACGAGTTGGCCGTGGAAGACGGGATAGCGGTCGTCGGGGGCGAAGCCGAGCGGCAGTCCGCCGGCCACCTCGAGTTCACAGACCGTGCCGTCGGCGGCCGCCTGCAGCGGGCGCGGGTGCCCGGCCCGTACCACCTGCAGATGGCCGGTGCCCGGCGTGACGTCGACGATGCAGCAGGTCGCGAAGCGTTCGGTGTCGAGGCCGTACAGGGTCTGGTTGCCGCGCCGCATCAGATGCTCCACCCGGTAGCCGTCCGACGCGTGTGCCCGCAGCGCGGTGCGCAGTTGACCCATGACCGCGGCGGCCTGCGCGCTGTGGCCCTGCACATCACCGATGACCAGGGACGCGCCACCGTCCGGGCGCGGCAGTACGTCGAACCAGTCGCCGCCGACCTGCATGCCCTGCGAGGCCGGCAGATAGCGCGCGGCGACCTGGAACTCCTCCAGGCGCGGAAGGGCGCGCGGCATCATCAGCTGCTGCAGGTCGGTCATCCGGCGCCGGCGCAGATCGGAGAGGCGGGCGCGGGCCAGGGACTGGCCGAGGATCCCGGAGACCGCGGTGGCCAGGGTCTCCTCGTCGGGGCTGAAGCGCTTCGGGTGGTCGTAGGCGATCAGACAGGTGCCCACCATGCCGTCCGCGGTGGCCAACGGCAGGAAGACGAAGGCCTGGAGGTTCTCGACGGGCTGCAGCTCCGGGGCGGGGAACCGCTCGAGGAACGCCCGGCGCGTCTCGAAGAACAGCGGATGGCCGGCCCGCAGCGCGGCCTGCAGCGGGTTGTCGCGGACCCGGCCCACCTCGGAGAGGCGCTTCAGGGCCTCGGGCGGATAGCCGGCCGAGCCCTCCAGGATCAGTCGCCCCTCCTCGACCATGTGCAGGGCCAGCGCCCGCGCCCCGAGCTCGGGGAGCACGATGTCAATCATCGTGGCGAGCACGTCCTGCGGCGAGAGGGCCGCGGCGAAGGCCTGGGTGACGCTGAGGTACACCGCCCGGCGGGCCTCGCGCCTGGCCTCGCGTTCGCGCTGGGCGGTGGCGTCCCAGGCGACGCCGATGACGGACTGCGGACGGCCGTCGACGGACCGCTCGACGATGCCCTTGGCCTCGATCCAGTGCAGCGATCCGTCGGGCCAGACGACCCGGTAGACGAGATGGCAGTCCTCGGTCTGCAGACTCTCGGCCAGCTCCTCCTGTACGCGTTCACGGTCGTCGGGATGGACCACGGCCAGGAAGGTGGCGAGCCGGGCGTCGAACGTGTCGGGAGACAGGCCCATCAGGCGGACCACCCGGGCGTCCCAGACCAGCACGTCGGAGTCGACGTACCACTGGAAGGAGCCCAGTTTGCCGCCCGCGAGGGCCAGTTCGAGGCGGACCTGGTCGCGGGGCTGGCCGGCCACCGCGTGGCCGCCGGGGAGCCGGGCCGCGGTGCCCGCGGGGAGTCCGGCACTCTGTGTGACGAGGATGTCCTCGAGGCGGTGGGCGCAGACCGCGGCGACCATGCTGATGAGCTGCTCGTCGGCGAGGTCGGGGGCGTAGGACGGCGACAGGTGCACCACGAGTGCGCCCAGACAGCGGTCGTCGACGAGGAGCGGCTCGGCGATCACTCCGACGGGGTTCCTGAGTGCCGCGAGATCCGGGTAGCGGGTCTGGAAGTCCTCGGCCGCGGCGCGCACGGAGCGTCGTTCGCGGACGGCGACGGACGCGGGCAGTTCGGCGTCGGGGGCGAGCGCGGGGAAGCGTTCCACGACCGCGGGGTCCAGATTGCGGTTCGCGGTCATCCGCAGCCAGCCGTCGTCCTGGGTGACGAAGAGGGCACCCGCCCGGGCCTCGATGCTCCCCAGCGCGCCGAGCACGGAACCGAGCAGGCCGTCCGGGTCGGCACTGGCCAGCATCCGCAGCACGGTCCCCCGCTCGACGGACACCCGGCCGTCGGGCGAGCCCGGCGGCGTCCCGGGTGCGGATGCACGCCGGTGTCCCGCGCTTCCGGCGGGCTCCGGGGCCGTCGTCGCGGAATCGGCGGGCTCGTCGGGGTCGGCTCTCACGGCTGCGGAACTGCTTCCTGTGAACTGAGGATCCTGTGATCACTGTAGGAATACCGGGGCATACGTGCCAATGGACGGTAAAGCGGACGGGCGAGCGGCGCGGCGGCGCGAGGGCCGCGACCAGGGCCACAAGTCCCGAATCGGGTGGGCCTTTTGCCGCTCACCGCGTACTTACTGCCCTGTCGGGACCGGACCATCCGATGCGAAGTTGAATGTTGTACGAGATGCTCGTACTGCACGGTTGCAGGAACTCGTACGGCACGGTTGTGGGAACCGGCCGTCGCCGGCGCCACCGCGGGCGCCGCGAACGCCAGGAGGAGCGATGCCATTCCGCCGTCGGACGCCCTCGCCCGCCCTCGATGCCGATCAGGTCGCCGAGTTCGTCCGGGCGGCCACGACGGCGCCGTCCCTGCACAATTCGCAGCCCTGGTTGTTCCGCTACGACCGGCGACGCGAGGTGCTGCAGGTGCGGGCCGATCCGTCCCGGCGGATGGCGGCCGCCGACCCTTCGCTGCGGTCGCTGCACATCAGCGTGGGCGCCGCCCTGTTCAATCTGCGAGTCGCCGTGGCCCGCTCGGGGCGCGTGCCCGAGACCCGGCTGCTCCCCGATCCCCGTGACCCCCTCCTGTCCGCCGAGGTCCACCTGGGCGAGTCGCTCGCGGCCGCGGCCGATGAGGGGGAGCCGGCGCGTGACGTCCGTGAGCTGAGCGATCTGCATCCCGCGCTGCTGCGGCGGCACACGAGCCGCGCGCCGTTCAGTGACGAGCGTGTCGCCCCGGCCCTGCTGGACGGGCTGCGCGGGGCGGCGCTCGTCGAAGGCACTCGGCTCGCCTTCCCCGACCCGTTCCACTGCCAGACGATCGCATCGCTCGCCGCCGAGGCCGAGATGCGGGAGTCCGACGATCCCGCGCGGCGGGCCGAGCTCGGGCGATGGACCGGTGACCCGGCGGTCGGTGGCGGCCGCCGGCGCGACGGCATCCCCGCCTTCGCCTTCGGGCCGCGGCCGCGCGGTGGTGGGGCGCCGGTGCGCGATTTCGATCCCACGGGTGCCGGGCCGCTCCGGGAGTCGGTGCGCTTCGAGGAGTCTGCTCAGCTCGCGCTGATCGGGACGGTGCGCGATCGGCCCGAGGACTGGCTGCGGGCGGGGCAGGCCATGGAGCGTGTGCTGCTCAGGGCGACGCTGGACGGGCTCGCCACGTCGGTGGCCACGCATGTCCTCGAGGAGGACGGGATTCGGTGGGCGGTGCGGGATCCCTCGGCGGGGCTCGGGTTCGTTCAGATGGTGATCCGTTTCGGGTACGGGCCGGAGGGGCCGGCGACGAGGCGTCGACGGGTCGACGAGGTCCTGTCGTTCACCAACGGGTAGGGCGAGCCCCCCGGGGGGCATCCTTCAGGAGGTCCGGCGCTTCTTTCAGCCGGTCCGGCGATTGAGGACAAGGCCGTCCAGGCCATCTCTCAGCCCGCCCGGCGTTTGAGGGCATCATTCAGCCCGTCCGGCGATTGAGGACAAGTCCCGTCCAGGGCCGTTCCGGTTCCAGGCATCGGCCTGGCGGCCTCGTCCTCAAACGCCGGACGGGCTTGTTTTGTCGGCCTGGCGGCCTCGTCCTCAAATGCCGGACCGGCTGAATTGGCCAGGACGACCCCGTCCTCACGTGCCGGGCGGGCTTGATTTTGGTCCGGTCACCCCGAAAGCCTGTGCCAACAGACCTCGTGAAGGAGCCGCCCGATGAACCAGCCGAGCAGGGACGTCTACATCGTCGACGCCGTCCGAACCCCGTTCGGCAAGTACGCCGGGAGCCTCTCCCCCGTACGCCCCGACGACCTTGCCGCACACATCCTGCGGGCCCTGCTCGACCGTTCACCGGACCTCGACCCGGGCCTGATCGGCGACATCTACTACGGGAACGCCAACGGCGCCGGCGAGGAGAACCGCAACGTGGCCCGCATGGCAGGCCTGCTCGCCGGCCTCCCGGTCTCGGTGCCGGGCGTGACCGTGAACCGCCTGTGTGCGAGCGGCCTGGAGGCCGTCGTGCAGGGCGCCCGCGCCATCGCGCTCGGCGACGCTTCCGTGGTCCTGGCCGGCGGCGTCGAGTCGATGTCCCGCGCCCCCTACGTACTGCCCAAGTCCGGCCAGGCCTTCCCGGCCGGCCACACCGAGCTGTACTCGACCACGCTCGGCTGGCGGATGGTCAACCCGCGGATGGAGCCGCAGTGGACGATCCCGCTCGGCGAGTCCGCCGAACTCATCGCCGACAAGCACCGGATCACCCGCGAGCAGCAGGACGCCTTCGCCCTCTCCTCGCACCGCAAGGCGGCAGCGGCGCAGGCGGCGGGGCACTTCGACGGTGAGATCGCACCGGTGGAGGTGCCGAAGCGCAAGGGCGACCCGGTGCTCGTCGACCGCGACGAATGCGTGCGCGCGGACGCTTCGGCGGACGCCATGGGCAGGCTGAGGCCGTCGTTCCGCGAGGACGGCGGTACGGTCACGGCGGGTAACGCCTCTCCGCTCAACGACGGTGCGTCCGCTCTGCTGCTCACCGACGAGGCCGGTCTGAAGGCGGTCGGCCGCGAGCCGCTCGCCCGGATCTCGGCGACCGGGGTGGCGGCCGTGGAGCCGCACTGGTTCGGTCTGGCACCGGTGCCCGCGGTGGAACGGGCCCTGACGAAGGCGGGCCGGAGCTTCGGCGACCTGACGTCGCTCGAGCTGAACGAGGCGTTCGCCGCCCAGGTGCTCGGCTGCCTCGCCGAGTGGCCGGAATGCGACCCTGACGTGGTCAACCCGTTGGGCGGCGCGATCGCACTCGGCCATCCACTCGGTGCATCCGGGGCCCGTCTCGCGGGCACCGCGGCGCACCAGCTGGCCGCGGCGGGCAGCGGCACGGCGGTCGCGGCGCTGTGCATCGGCGTAGGGCAGGGCCTGGCACTGGTCCTGGAGCGCTGACGGCCGGGCCCCGTGAATCAGCCGGCCTGGTGAGTCGGCGGGTCCTCGCCGATGATGGACAGAAGGGACGTATGCCCCCTCTGTTCGCCGGGGCGGAAAGGACGCTGGAAGGTGACTCCGGACAATTCCCGCACCCCGACCGACCAGGAGCTGAGGGACTTCGTGGCGGACGCCGTGACGGCGCCGTCGCTGCACAACTCCCAGCCGTGGAGCTTCCGCGCGGACCGCGCGCGAAGGACGCTGCAGGTGCGCGCCGACCGCTCGAGGGCGCTGCCGCACGTCGATCCCGAGGGGCGCGGCCTGCACCTGGCCGGCGGGGCCGCGCTGTTCAATCTGCGGGTCTCCGCGGCCGCGCGGGCCGGCCTCGATCCGGCCGTGCGACTGCTCCCCGATCCGGGCGACCCGGACCTCCTCGCCGAGGTCGACTTCGGCGAGGTCACCGGCTCCGGTGCCGGTGCCCGGCCCCCGGGAGGCGACGACGCCGATCCCTCCGTACGGTCGGAGCTCGACGAACTCACCGAACTGCACGCCGTGTTGCGAGACCGGCACAGCAGCCGGGAGCCGTTCGGCGCCGAACCGGTGGACGCGGCACTCCGTGACGGACTGCGCCGGGCCGCCCTGCTCGAAGGGGCCCGTCTGGTTTTCCCGGACCCGGGTCACAACGAAATGGTGCTCGCCCTGTCCCGCGAGGCGGAGCTGCGCGAGGAGGCCGACCCGGACCGGCGATCCGATCTGGAGCACTGGGTGGGCGACGGACGTCCCGCCGATTCGGGCCTGCCGCGCGAGGCGCTCGGGCCGCGTCAGCGGTCGGGCGGTGCTCCCGTGCGCGACTTCGAGGGCCCGGACGCACCGGCCGATCGTCCGGGCGCGAAGTTCGAGGCCGATCCCCAGCTCGCGCTGCTCGGGACGACGGGAGACGGCGCGCGCGACTGGCTGCGGGCGGGCCAGGCCCTCGAGCGCGTACTGCTGCAGGCCACCCAGGACGGGATCGCCACCTCGCTCGCCACGGCTGCCCTCGAATGGGACGCCCTGCGCTGGGCGGTGCGCGATCCGCAGACGGACTCGGGACCGGTCCAGATGGTGATCCGGCTCGGCTACGGTCCCGCCGGCGTCCCGACGGAGCGCCGCCCGGTGACGGACGTACTGACGGTGGAGGACTGACCGGGCGGCTCCTCGGCTTCTCGGTCCGGAACTGGTCCCCTCCCTCGCCGACAGCACGGCCGCGCCGCACCGCGCGCCGTCCGCCAGACGAAAGGAATCCCGCGATGACCACGAGCGAGGACGCCCCGAGTCCCGAACCCGATGCCTCGGCCGGTCCGCCGGTCGTGGTGGGGGTGGACGGGTCCGCTTCGGCGTTGCACGCCGTGGACACCGCGGCCCGGGAGGCGGCGCTGCGCGGCTGCTCGCTGCGGGTCGTGCACGTCTTCGTCTGGCCGGCGCTGCATGTGCCGCTCGGCCCTTCGGCGCTCGGCCCGGCGGAGGGCGGGCTGCGGAATCTCGCCCGGCAGACCGTGACGGAGGCCGTGCAGCGGGCCCGGGCCGCGGCTCCCGATGTGACGGTGACGCAGGCGGTGGTGAACGGTGAGGCGCTCACCGCGCTCGAGGCCGAGTCCCGCTCCGCGCGCTTGATCGTGGTCGGCAGCCGGGGCATGGGCGGCTTCATCGGTCTCCTGGTCGGCTCGACCGCGGTGCATCTGTCCGCGCACAGCCACTGCCCTCTCCTGGTCGTCCGCGAGCAGTCCGCGCAGGGCGACGGCCGTGTGGTGCTCGGTGTGGACGGGTCGCCCGCCGGCCGGGCGGCGATCGACTTCGCCTTCGCGCACGCCGCGCTGCACGGAACCGGGATCCTGGCCCTGCACGCCTGGAGCGACTGGTCGGTGCAGGCGCCTGCGCCGGCGGACCCCGCGGAGCCGTACGCGGCCGAGCCGGGTGCGCTCGCCGCGGGCGAGGAGCGGCTCCTCGCCGAGTCGATGGCCGGCCGGGCCGCGGAGCATCCGGATGTGAAGGTGGAGCACCGGGTGGTCAAGGGCGGTGCACGCGAGGCCCTGATCGCGGCGAGCGAGGGCGCGGGCCTGGTGGTCGTGGGGGCCCGTGGGCGCGGGGGCTTCACCGGGCTGCTGCTCGGTTCGGTCAGCCAGGCCCTGCTGCACCATGCGCACAGCCCGGTGGCCGTCGTACGGCCCGCCGCCCCTTAGCCGTACGGACGCCGCACGGATCACGTTCTGCCACGTCGCGCGGACCCCTGCCTTCTGTGCTGTCCTGGACTGCATGGGTTCCGCACCTGACACCCCGGGGCCGATACCCGGCCCGACCACCGCCGGCAGTGAAGGTCCGCTCACAAGCTCCCGGGACGCCCCCGATCCACGGCGCTGGTGGGGCCTCGTCGTCATCGCCCTCGCGCAGTTGATGGTCGTGCTCGACGCGACGATCGTGAACATCGCACTCCCCTCCGCACAGCGCGAGCTCGGCATGTCCGACGGCAATCGACAGTGGGTGATCACCGCGTACACGCTCGCCTTCGGTGGCCTGCTGCTGCTCGGCGGCCGGGTCGCCGATCTGGTGGGCCGCAAGCGGACCTTCGTCATCGGTCTGATCGGATTCGCCGCCGCGTCCGCGCTCGGTGGCGCCGCCGGCAGTCCGGGGATGCTGTTCGCGGCGCGGGCGCTGCAGGGCGTCTTCGCGGCGGTGCTCGCCCCCTCCGCGCTGTCTCTGCTGACCACGACGTTCACCGATCCCAGGGAACGGGGCAAGGCGTTCGGGATCTACGGTGCGCTCGCGGGCGGCGGCAGTGCGATCGGCCTGATCGCGGGCGGGCTGCTCACGGAGTATCTCGACTGGCGCTGGTGCCTGTATGTGAATGTGCCCATCGCCCTGATCGCGGTCTTCGGCGCGTTCGCGCTGCTGCACGACCGCTCCGGGCACCGGGAGGCGCGGCTCGACGTGCCCGGTGTGGTGCTCGGCTGCGGCGGCCTGGTCGCGATCGTCTACGGGTTCAGCGAGGCGGAGCCGCGTGGCTGGAGCGACGGGCTCGTCCTGGGTCTGCTGATCGGCGGCGCGGTCCTGCTCGGCTGTTTCGTGTGGTGGCAGAACCGGGCCGCCAGTCCGCTGCTGCCGCTGCACATCGTCCGCGACCGCTCGCGGGCCGGCTGCTTCCTGACCATGGGACTCGCGACGATCGGCATGTTCGGCACCTTCCTCTTCCTGACCTACTACCTCCAGGTGATCCTGCAGTACTCGCCGGTCAAGACGGGGCTCGCGTTCCTGCCGATGACGGCCGCGATCATCGTCGGTTCCACCCAGATCTCCGCCCGGCTGCTGCATCATGTGCAGCCGCGGGTGCTGATGGTGCCGGGCATGCTGCTCGCGGCGCTCGGCCTGATGCTGCTCACGGGTCTCACCGTGCATTCCGAGTACGCGGGCCACGTACTGCCGGGCATGCTGCTGATCGGTCTCGGGATGGGACTCACCTTCATGCCGGTGTTCGCCACCGCGACGGCGGGCATCGCACCGCGCGACTCGGGTGTCACCTCGGCGACGGTCAACACGGCCCAGCAGGTGGGCGGTTCGATCGGTACGGCTCTCCTGAACACCATCGCGACCAGCACCTCGACGGCGTACATCGCCTCCCGTCTGCGGGACGCGGCCGCGGAGACGGGCCGGCCGCCCGGCGAGGACGTGCGTCGGCTCGTCACGTCCGAGGGCGTGGTGCACGGCTACACGGTCGCCCTGTGGTGGGCGGTCGGCATCATGCTGCTCGCGGGTGTGGTGGCCGGTGTGATGGTGACCGCGAAGGCGCCGAAGCACAGCCAGGTCGAGCCGGTGGCGTGAGGGCGTACGGGCGCAGCGGCGCTCGCGCCGGAAATTCCCGGAGGGGAACCGGTGTCCGTTGTTAGGGTCGCGCATGCCCGTACCTGCTCTGCTCGCCCATGACCTCGTGCACACCCTCGGCAACCGGCGCGTACTCGACGGAGTGTCTCTCACCGCCTCCCCCGGTCACCGGATCGGTCTGATCGGGGAGAACGGCTCGGGCAAGTCGACACTGCTGCGGCTGCTCGCCGGGGTCGAGAAGCCGGACGCCGGCTCCGTCGACCGCCCTGCCGAACTCGGCTTCCTGCACCAGGAGTTGCCGTATCCGTCCGCTGCGACGCTGACCGATGTGCTGGACGACGCACTGCGCGAGGCCCGAGAGGACCTCGCGCGGCTCGACCGTATCGGCGGCGAACTCGCCGCGACCCCGCCCGACGCACCGGCACACGGCGAGCTGCTCGCGGCGTACGCGGAGCAACTGGAGCAGGCACAGCAGCGTGACGCCTGGGACGCGGACCGGCGTGCCTCGATCGTCCTGGGCGGGCTCGGACTCGGCTCCGTCCCGCGGCGGCGGACCCTGGGCTCGCTCGCCGGCGGGCAGCGCAGCCGGCTCGCTCTGGCGGCGCTGCTGATCCGGCAGCCGGCCGCGCTGCTCCTGGACGAGCCGACGAACCACCTGGACGACGGCGCCGCCGAGTTCCTTCAGGAGCGGCTGTGTGCGCTGCCCGGTGCGGTCGTGGTGGCCAGTCACGACCGGGCCTTCCTCGACGCGGTCTGCACCGATCTCATCGACCTCGATCCGTCCGTCGACGGACCGACGCGCTTCGGCGGCAACTACACCGACTACCAGGCCGTCAAGCGCGCGGAGCGCGAGCGCTGGCAGCGCCGCTTCGAGGCGGAGCAGGAGGAACTCGAGGCGCTTCGGCACTCGGCGGGCGTCACCGCGCATCGGGTGGCCCATTACCGGCCGATGCGGGACAGCGAGAAGATGGGGTACGGCCGCCGTGGCAACCGGGTCGATCACCAGATCTCCCGGCGGGTGCGCAACGCCACTCGCCGCCTGGAGGATCTGCAGCGCGAGCAAGTGCCCGAGCCACCGAGGCCGTTGAGGTTCAGCCCGCCCGCGCCGGCGCGTCCCGTCGCGGAGCCGGATGCGTCCGGCTCCGAGGGTCTGCCGGAGATCGCGCAGGACGCCGCCGATGGCCCGCTCGTCGCACTGCACGGGGTACGGGTGCCGGGGCGCCTGCGGCTGGATGCGCTCGACGTCGCGGACGACGAGCGGCTGCTCGTGACGGGGGCGAACGGCTCGGGCAAGTCGACACTGCTCGCGGTCCTTGCCGGGCGGTTGGAGCCGTACGGCCGGGTGCGGCGCAGGCCAGGACTCACCGTGGCGCTGCTCACCCAGGACACCACGTTCGAGCGGCCGGGCCGCACCGTCCGCGACACCTACGAGACCGGGGTCGGTGCCGAGCGGGCGGAGGTCGTGCCGCTGACCTCGCTCGGCCTGATGGACACCCGGGATCTCGACCAGCGGGTGGCGGACCTGTCCGTGGGCCAGCGCCGCCGGCTCGCCCTCGCGCTGCTCGTCGCCAGGCCGCCGGCGCTGCTGTTGCTCGACGAGCCGACGAACCACCTGTCGCCACGGCTCTGCGACGAACTGGAGGACGCGCTCGGGCCCGGTCCGGGCGCCGTGGTGGTGGCAAGTCACGACCGGCGGCTGCGCGCGCGGTGGCAGGGCCGGGAACTGCGGGTGCACACTGAGCCGCCGGAGGGAGGTGCGTGATGGATGCGCTGATTCCGCGGCCTGCGCTCGAACTGGCGCCGGGCGTCGTACACGTGCCGGGGTGGCTCGGGTCCGACGAGCAGCGGGAGTTGGTGGCCGCGTGCCGGGAGTGGGCGAGGGGCCCGGTGCCGATCCGGCACACCAGGCTGCCGCGTGGCGGGGTGATGTCGGTGCAGACCGTGTGCGTCGGCTGGCACTGGCAGCCCTACCGGTACAGCCGCACCGCGGACGATGTGAACGGCCTGCCGGTCGCCCCGTTCCCCGACTGGCTGGTGCGACGGGGCCGGCAGGCGGTGGCCCGGGCCTACGGTGCGTCCGCCGCGGCCGAGCGCTACACACCGGACACCGCACTGATCAACTTCTACGACGGCGATGCCCGCATGGGCATGCACCAGGACAAGGACGAGCGGTCCTCGGCGCCCGTGGTCTCCCTGAGCATCGGCGACACCTGCGTCTTCCGCGTCGGCAACACCGAGACCCGCAACCGCCCCTACCAGGACGTCGAGTTGGTCTCCGGTGACCTGCTGGTCTTCGGCGGTCCTTCGCGCTACATCCACCACGGAGTCCCGAAGGTACGGACGGGCACCGCCGACCCGGACTGCGGACTCGGCTCGGGCCGGCTGAACATCACGCTCCGCGAGACGGGTCTCGGGTAGCCGCCACCTCGATCGTCCGCCGCACCCCGGCGATCGTAGGGTGATCGTCATGAGCTCCCTGGTCTTCGCCCTGCCGGACGGGATCGCGTTGCGCCCGCTCACCGTGTCCGATGCCGAGCCGCTGCTGCGCGCGTACGCGGCCAACCGTGAGCATCTCGCCCCGTGGGAGCCGCGCCGGCCACCGGACTTCTACACGGTGCTCGGCCAGGAGCTGCGGGCACGCGACCGGGCACGGCTGCAGCGTGAGGGGCGGTTGTGTTCCTGGGCGCTGGCGGACGGGGAGCGCATCGTGGGCACGATCACGCTGTCGCACATCGAGATGGGGCCGTTCCGCAGCGCCCACCTCGGCTACTGGATCGACTCCGGGTACACCGGCCGCGGTCTCGCCACGGCCGCGGCGAGCATCGTCTGCCGGGCGGCCGACGAGGATCTGGGGCTGCACCGGATCGAGGCAGGCACCCTGCTGCACAACACGGCCTCGCAGCGCGTCCTCGAGCGGTGCGGCTTCTCCCGTATCGGCGTGGCGGCGCAGTATCTGCACATCGACGGGGCCTGGCAGGACCACGTCCTGTTCCAGCGCGTCCTCAACGACCGTCCGGGCGACTGAGATCCGCCCGGGCGCTGCAGCCGAACGGCCCGGCGCGGCACCCGAGTCGGGCGCCGCACCGGGCCGGTACGTTCCTGCGGCGCAGGTCAGGCAGCGGCGGGTGTGACCTGTCCGGCGAGCCGGCCGACCACCGCGGCGATGTTCTCGGCGACCTCGGCGTCGTCGGCCGGGTGCAGCTCGGCGAAGCGGCTCAGCGAACCGGGGATGGACAGCTTGAGGTCCTCGACGACCGCACCGCCGGCGATCCCGGCGGCCTTGCGGGCCTCGTCCTGCGCCCACACACCGCCGTACTGGCCGGCAGCGGTGCCCACCACGGCGACAGGGCGGCCGGACAGGGCGCCGGCTCCGTACGGGCGGGACAGCCAGTCGATGGAGTTCTTCAGTACGGCGGGCATCGTGCCGTTGTACTCCGGCGAGAACAGCAGCAGTGCGTCGGCCGCGCGGGCCGAATCGCGCAGCGCCTGTGCGGCCTGCGGCACGCCGCCCTCGACGTCGATGTCCTCGTTGTAGAAGGGCACATCGGCCAAGCCTTCGTAGACCTCGATGGCCACGCCCTCGGGTGCGTGCTTGGCAGCGGCCTCGGCGAGCTGACGGTTGTGGGAGCCGGCGCGGAGGCTGCCGACGAGAGCAAGGATGCGAACAGACATGGAGGTATCTCCTGATTAGGGCGTGCCTGACGGTCCGGGCCGACGGAGCATCCGAACAACCGGACCAAGGTCCGCTTAGATTTGTACCAGCTATCCGGACCGCAGTCCACTTTCCCTCGTCAGGCGCTACGCTGAACTGCATGACCGGCCCTGCCACGCCCCCGTCCACGCCGTCGTCCGCCGCGTCCGGTACGCCCGTCGACTTCACCTCGGGGCCGCCGGACGGCGCCCCGCAGCTGCGCGCCGACGCGGCCCGCAACCGTTCGCGTCTGCTCGACGCCGCCTCCCAGCTGCTCACCGAGCAGGGCCCCGAGCGTCTCACCATGGATGCCGTCGCCTGTGCGGCAGGGGTCGGCAAGGGCACCGTCTTCCGGCGCTTCGGTGATCGCAGCGGGCTGCTGCTCGCCCTGCTCGACCACCGCGAGCACGAGTTCCAGGGCGCCTTCCTGGGCGGTCCCGCACCACTCGGCCCCGGGGCACCGGCCGTCGACCGGCTGCACGCCTTCGGACCCGCGCTGATCCGGCACGAGAGCGACCATCACGAACTGATCCTGGCCAGCCGGAAGGACCCGCTGCGGCCGTACGCCGCCCCGCCCTACCGCCTGCGCCACACCCACGTCGCCATGCTGCTGCGGGAGGCCGGCAGCGGACCGGACCCGGAGTACCTCGCGCACACCCTGCTCGGCGCCACCGACACCGCACTCGTGCACCACCTGACGAAGGCCGGCGGACGGACCTTCGAGCAGTTGGAGGCCAACTGGCACGACCTGGTGAGCCGCTTCACCGGGCCGGGAGCCTGAGCCGGGGCAGCCTCCCGGCGGTGTGCGCGGAAAGCGGTGGAGCAGCTCCCGCCGATCACCGATGATGACGCCATGTCACGGCCGCCCGCGCACCTGCACCCCGTCGAGATCGCCTGCGACGAATCCGGATCCGACGGGGAGAACCTCGTCAACGGCAATACGGACGTCTTCACGCACGCGAGCGTGGGACTCGACCGCACGGCAGCCGAACAGGGCCTCGACGAGACCTTCGACCGGGTACGGTCCCCGGCCAGCTCCGCCCTCACCGAGTACAAGGCGAACGTCCTGCTGCGCCCCAAGCACCGCCGGGCACTGATCTGGCTGCTCGGCCCCTCCGGGCCGCTCCTGGGCGGCGCACACGTCCATGTCGTCGACAAGCGCCACTTCCTCCTGGCCACCACGACGGCACTGCTCACCGACACGGACGAGGAGACGGCGGATCTGGTGCTCGCCGCCCATCACGCCGGCCCCGAGACGTACGGGACCGAGCGCTGGCGGGACTTCCTCGCCGCGGCCAACGACCTGCTGCGCGCCCGGACCCGGCCGGACGCCCCGGATCCCGTCGAGGCGTTCGGCCGCAGCGTCGAGCGTCTGCACGCCGTCGGTCCGGCCGACGCCGCCGGCCCTGCCGCCCGTCTGACGGAACGACTGCTGCCCACCCGCGAACGCGCGGACCGGATCCGCCTGCACCTGGCGCAGGACCCCGGCGACTGGCCCGTACTCGACCCGCTGTTCCCCGCCCTGCTGCACACCATCGGCCACTGGAGCACCGGAGGCCGGCGGGTCACGGTCGTCCACGACCGGCAGAACACCCTCACTCCGGAGCGCATCGGCCATGTCGCGGCCGCCACCGGAGGTGCGCTCGCCGAGGTGCAGTTGGTCGAGGCGCGGCAGGATCCGCGGATCGGGCTCGCCGACTTCCTCGCCGGCACCACGCGCAAGATCGCCTCGGACCTGCTGCAGGGGGTCGAGGACCCCGAACTGACGGATCTGCTGCGGCCGTACACCGATTCACCCGCCGGCTCGCCGGCGTCCTGGCGCTGGTCCGGCTCCCGGCCCGGATAGCCGCGGCGGCCGTTCAGCTGCCGGTGGCGGCCGCTGCGACGGTGGCGATCATCGTGGCCGTGGTGTGTGCGGCGTCGCGTGCCGCCGCGCTCCGGGCCGGCACACAGCGGCGCACCGTGGGGTCGTAGGCACAGCCGATCACGCCGGCGTGATCGGTGGGCGGCTCGGTGAGCCGGGCGTCCCAGCCGTGGTCGAGCAGCGCGCGATGCATGGACCGGGTCGATGCGGGCGGTACGACCGTGTCATCGGTGCCGTGGACGAGTCGTACGGGTACGGGCGAGGTGGCTGCGGAGAGCGCGTCGGAGGGGGCGACGCCGGTGGTGCGCGCGGGGCGGTCGAAGTCGCCGGCGATGCCGACGACGGCCACCGGCCGCCAGTCGCCGAGGAGTTCGGGCCGCGGGAGTTGCCCGGGGACAAGCGCGGCGCCCAGGGCCGCTCCGGCGCCCGCGGACCAGCCCCCGAGGACCAGGCGGCCGGGCAGCGTGGAGTGGGCGCGGCTGTGGTCGAGGGCGAACTGCAGTGAATCGGTGAGGTGTCGGCGTCCCCCGTCAGGCTGGTCGGACTGCCAGTCGGGTACCAGGACGGTGTGTCCGAGCGCGGCGACTGCGCGGGCGAGCGGGGCGAGTACGTCGCGCTCGTCGGGTCCGGTGCCGTGCCAGAGCAGCACGATCGGCCCGACGCCCGGGTCCGCGTCCGCGTCCGCGTCTGGGGTGTGGATGTCGACTGCCTTGGTGCGGCTGCCGGTCGGGTAGGTCGCCGTACGGACCTCGGTGTTCACGGAGAGCCTCTCGGGGTGTGGCGGTGTCGGTGGTCCGACTGATCGGCACCGAGCGTTCGTCCGAACGTACTCGGGCGGTCGCACGAGCCGGGGCCCTCCCCCCTGCTTGTCGGTGGTGCGAGAATTCCCGGAGGAGTACTCCACCTTTCCGGCGAGACCGCGAGACCGCGAGGCCGTGGCCTCAGCGGCTGGGGGTCGCCGGAGCGGTCTGTGCCGCGAGGCGTTCGAGATGGGTGGCGGCGGTGTGCTGGCCGCCGCCTGCCCGCAGAGTGCGCCCGATCGCGGCCGCGGCCGTGCGGTGTCCTTCGGCGTCGTCGAGCACGGTGGTCAGGGCCTCCGCGATGTGTGGTGCCCCGACTCGGCCGACGTGCAGCCGGATGCCCGCGCCGGCCGCCACCACCTGGGCGGCGACCACGGGCTGGTCGTCACGGATGGGCGCCAGGACCAGGGGCAGCCCGTGCCACAGCGATTCGGCGACGGTGTTGTGGCCGGAGTCGCTGATCACGGCCTTCGCCCGGCTGAGCAGATCCAGTCGAGGCACATGCGACCGGACCAGCATGCCCGCCGGAAGCCCGCCGAGCTGCCCGCCGGGATCGGCGAACACGCCCTGCACCCGGTCCTCGAGCCGGACCAGTGCCCGGACGGTCTCGGTGAGGAAGCGGCGGCCGGCATCGGTGTTCGCCGTGCCGAGCGACACGAACACCAGGGCACGGTCCGGGTCGAGGTCGTCCCAGGGGAAGTCGGGGTCCTCGGGCCGTTCGGCGATCACGGGGCCGACCAAGTGCACGCGTTCCCAAGGCAGTTCGGCGTCGCCGAGCAGCTCACGGCTGGTGAACGCGAGGATGCCGTACGGCGAGAAGCGCGGGTCGTGCGTGCTGCGGGGGTCGCCGATGCGCCCGCGCAGTTCGTCGAGCCGGTCCGTGAGCCAGGCCGACATCTCGGGCAACTCGGCCGGTGGGTCGACGAGTTCGGCGGACGTACTGGCCGAGGTCGCACAGGGGACGCCGAGTCGCTCGGCGACCAGCGCGCCGGCCAGTGCGTGCTGGTCGCTGACGACGAGATCCGGCGCGAAGGCGCGTACCGCCTGCTCCACACGGGGAGCCATAGACTCGGCGAGCGGCAGGTGGAACTGCTCCCACCGGAACCGGAACGCGGCGGGCCCGGTGAGCGTGGGCGGCCGTGAGGGACCGCCGCCCGCCCGCGGCGGACAGTCGTGGATCTCCGGGTCGGTGTCCGTGAGCGCGCGGATCTGCTCGGCGGGACCGCACCAGGCCACCTGGTGTCCGCGCCGTTCCAGTTCGGCGGCCACTCCGGCGAGCGGGTTGATGTGCTCGGCCGGCGGCGGTACGACGAGCAGGAAGCGGCTCACCGTACTGCTCCCGCCGCGGCCGGACATCCGCGGTGCACCCGCACGCCGAACGGGCGGCGGCCGGCGCACAATTCGGCCGTACGCGGGAGGATCAGATCTGTCCGTGATTCTGGGGACCCGTGTGAGGTATGCGCCCGCATGGGACTCTCCGAGGTGGGGGGTGGTGCGGTGGGGGGCGTGCGTGGCGTAGTCAACTGACGGCGGCGCACCCGGTCAACGGGTAACCCTGCGTAGCGAACGCCCATCCTCTACGCGCGTCATCCCATGCGGCCGACCCGACGCTCACAACTGCGAAATCGGACCCTCGTCACCCACGGATTACCGCCGTACCCGCCGGGGATGCGCCCCTGCGGAAGCGAACGCGTCAAGCGCCGGTGACGCGCCATCCCCGTCGAGCGACCGCGCGTGTGTCGCAAATCACAGCCATGCGCGGTGCGATGGGACGCCCACGCCGCCGCTGCTCTCCCCTCCGGACCGCCGCGGCGGCGGCCGTCACCAGGTGACCGGCAGTGACTCCGGACCACGGATCAGAGCATGGCGCCGCCACGGCACCTGCTCGGGCGGGACGGCGAGCCGCAGTCCCGGCAGCCGGTCGACGAGCACATCGACGACGAGGTCGATCTGCATACGGGCCAGCGGACCGCCGGTGCAGTAGTGCGTGCCGTGTCCGAACGCCACGTGGGCGGCGGGCTCTTCGCGGTCGAAGTCGATCCGGTCGGGCTCGGGGAACACATGCGGATCGCGGTTCGCGGACAGGTACGACACATAGACGGGGTCGCCCGCCCTGATGCGGACGCCGCACAGGTCGACGTCTTCGGTGGCGATGCGGGCGAGACCGACCGAATTGCGGTGCGGGATATAGCGCAGGAGCTCATCGACGGCGCGCGGCCGCACGGCCGGGTCCGCACGCAGCCGTTCGAGGAGCCCGGGTCGGGTGAGCAGCAGGAAGAACATCTGGCCGGTGTTGTTGGTGACCGCTTCGCCGCCGATCTGCAGCGGCCCGGCCACCCCGATCGCCTCGTCCTCGCCGAGGTCGCCGCGGTCCACCCCCGCTGCGAGCAGGGAGAGGATCTCGTCGTCCGCGCCCGGGCCCCCCGCACCGGCCGGTCCCGTACGGCCTCTGCGTGAGCCGATCTCCCGCTCGATCCAGCCGTACAGCTCGTCCTTGGCGCGTCCGGTGGCACGGGTGTCCCGCGAGGGGAACACGATCTGCTGGGTCAGGTCGTGCAGTCGCGGCCGGTCCGCCTCGGGCACGCCCATCAGGTCGCAGTGCACCTCGATGGGGAACGGCTCGAGCACCCTTGCCGTGAGGTCCGCGGGCGGGCCGTCCCGCAGCAGTCCGTCCACGAGTCCCTCGAGCACCGCCTGTGCCCGGTCGCGTCGCCGGGCGACGCCGCGGGCGGTGAAGGCAGGTGCGACGACGCGCCGCAGCCGATTGTGGTCGGGCGGATCGGCGAACGCGAGCGATCCTGGCTTCGGCTTGAAGTGCGGTGCCAGCCGGGTGACTTGCCGCTCGGTGACCGGGCGGCGGACGAAGCGCGGGTCGTTGGTCACCGCCCGCACGTCGTCGTACCGCGTCACCAGCCAGGCCCAGCCGTCGCCGTACGGAAGGGAGATCCGGGTGATCGGCCCCTCCCGCATCAGCTCGGCGAGCACCGGGTCGAAGTCGGTGCCGCCGATGTCGTCGGCCGGCCAGTGCCGCACCGGCGGTGCGGTGGTCAAGGGGTCGCGGGCTGCGGTGTCCTCGGTCACGCGTCCGTCTCCGTCCGGCGAGGTGCGGCAGCGGCGACTCGGTGCGCCGCCGGGTGCGGAGGGCCGGCGGGCCGGCTTCCTCCTCGTCCCACCGTCCGTCCGCTCGCGGGTGATCTCACACCGGAGTACTCCAGATGGGCCTCGATCGCACGGTGCTCCCCGGTCGGTGAGGGTCGCCCGGACTGCGCGGCGGACGGTCGCTGCCTAGCGTGAGCCCATGAACACCCCCACCGCGCGCACCGCCGCCGCCGAGGCGGTCGATCCGCGCAGCTGGAAGGCGCTCGGCGTCTGCCTGACGGCCGGCTTCATGACACTCCTCGACACCTCGATCGTGAATGTGGCGCTGCCGTCGGTCGAGCGCAGCCTGCACGCCACGGGCGCCGACCTGTCATGGGTGGTGTCGGGGTACGCACTCGGCTTCGGTCTGGCCCTGGTGCCCGGGGGCCGGCTGGGCGATCTGCACGGCCGGCGCACCATGTTCCTGATCGGCCTCTCGCTCTTCACGCTCGCCTCGGCAGCCTGTGGCCTGGCGCCCGGGGCGGGCTGGCTCGTGGTGTTCCGGCTGCTGCAGGGGGTCGCCGCCGGGATGGTCTCGCCCCAGGTGTCCGGACTGATCCAGCAGATGTTCCAAGGCCCCTTGCGGGCCCGGGCGTTCGGCATGCTCGGCAGCGTGGTCGCGGTGTCCACCGCGGCGGGCCCACTGGCCGGTGGGCTGATCATCGCGGCGGCCGGACCGGAGCACGGCTGGCGGTGGGTGTTCTTCGTCAATCTGCCCATCGGCATCGCCGCACTCGCCGCCGGACGCCGCCTGCTGCCCCGCGCGCTGCCCAGCGCGTCACGCCGGCCCGGATTCGATCCCGCGGGCCTGATCCTGCTCGGCACCGGAGTCGTCGCGGTCCTGCTGCCGCTGTTGCAGGAACAGCGTTGGACCGGCCGCGGCAAGTGGCTCCTGATCGGCGCGGGAGTGCTGCTGCTCGTCGCGTTCTGGCGCTGGGAGCGCCGGCAGGACGCGCGCGGCGCCACGCCGCTGGTCGCACCGGGACTGTTCGCCCTGCGTTCCTTCTCGCTCGGCGCGCTGCTCGGCCTGATCTACTTCGCGGGCTTCACCACCCTGTTCTTCGTGTACACCCTCTTCCTGCAGAACGGGCACGGCTACAGCGCGCTGCAGGCGGGACTCGCGGCCACTCCGGTCGCCGCCGGATCCGCGGTCGCCGCGGCCGTGGGGGGACGTCTGGTCGTACGGCACGGGCGGCGCCTCGTCGCCCGGGGGCTGGCCACCGTGGCGGTGGGCCTGGTGGGGACGATCGCCGTGGTGCAGTTGGTGCCCGGACGCTCGGTGGCCTGGGTCGCCGCCGTGCCGCTGCTGCTCGCCGGCGTCGGATCGGGTCTGGTGATCTCGCCGAACACCACGCTGACGCTCTCCAAGGTGCCGGTGGCTCTGGGCAGTTCGGCCAGCGGCGTCCTGCAGACGGGGCAGCGGATCGGCTCGGCGGCGGGCATCGCCGCGGTGGGTGCGGTGTTCTTCGCCCATGTCACCCACCACGACGACTGGGCGGGCGCCCTGCAACTCGGCCTGCTCACCTCCCTCACCCTCGTCCTGACCGCCCTGGCGGTCGCGGTGGTGGATGTTCGTAGTACGGATTCGGACTAGTTGGCTGGACCGAGTACAGCGGATGTTCGTGGGCCGCGAAGATCCGCCGGACACGGCCCGGGGCTTCTGACAGGCTTGGCGCATGGGCGACGCGTGGGCTCTGCAGTCCGGGTACGGCGTGCGGTTCGAGTGGGGTGCTGCGGGTGCGGCGCAGCTCGGCCGGGACGTCGACTGCACGGTCGTGGTGGACGTGTTGTTGTTCACCACCGCGGTGACGGTCGCGGCCGACCTCGGTACGCGGATCGTGCCGTGTCGATGGCGGGACGCCACTGCCGCGGAGTTCGCCGCCGGTCTCGGGGCCGAGTTGGCCGTGGGGCGTCGCGCAGTCACCACCGCCTCGCCGTGGTCGCTGTCGCCGGCGGCACTGCGCGAGGCGCCCGCCGTCCCGCTGTTGGTGCTCCCCTCCCCCAACGGATCCACGCTCGCGGCATCCGCCGGCACACCGGACGTGGTGGCCGGAGCGCTGCGCAACGCGTCGGCAGTCGCCGACTGGCTCGTGCGGCAGGGGTACGGCACGGTCGACCGCCCGGTGGCCGTCGTCGCGGCCGGTGAGCGCCGGCCGGACTCCGGCCTGCGTCCGGCCCTGGAGGATCTGCTCGGAGCGGGTGCGGTCATCCGCGGAATCCAGGAACGCCTCGACGCCGCCCTGTCGCCCGAGGCGACCTCTGCGGCCGCCGTCCACACGGCGACGGCGGACGTCGCCGGGACCGTGGCCGCGAGTTCCTCCGGCCGCCAGCTGATCACCGGCGGTTTCGCCGACGACGTCGCGGTGGCGACCGAGGCGGACGCGTCGCCGCACGTCCCGGTGTTGCGGGACGGGGTCTTCGTACCGGAGCGGTGATCGCCGGCGGGGCGGCGCTCATGCGGCGAACGCGGTCACCTTGAGGGTGTTCGCGAGGACCGCCCACAGCGGCCAGGCCAGCGCCTTGCCGGACTCCCTGCGCAGCCGGGTCGGCCGATCGCGCTCCGGGCTGTTCTGCCAGGCCCGCACGGTCAGCATGTGCAGACCGGCCTTGCGCGAGAAGGTGAACCGGATGTGCAGATTGCTGCCGAGCAGGTGCCCCGCGCGGGTCGCGATCTGCAGATGGTCCGCACCGACCAGCTCCACGGTCACCGGATTCCCGCCGAGCAGCTCGCAGTCGCGGCCCTCGTACATGTCGCCGCGGTACCGCCCGCTGACCGGGAACAGCCAGAAGTGGTCGGTCAGTTGGGACCGCACGGCGCGCGCGCTGGTGAAGGGGTGGAAGCCGAGTGTGAAGCTGTACTCGTAGAGCCGTACGGCCGCCGGGCAGTCGTCGAGACGGGTGACACAGGGATCGTCGGCCGGTGCGGGAGCGGCCGTCGTTCGCGCGCCACCGGCGGTCGCGTACGAGGCCGGGACGAGGGCGGACATCAGGGACGAGCCGAGCAGCAGGGCGCACAGCAGGCTCCACACCGACGCCCGGGCCCACCGCAGCGCGCGGCATGCACCCAGGTCCGGCCTGTCCGGTGAGCCGTGGTCCATCGACTCTCCCGGGGACGGCTGCGTCGACGGGTCGACGCTAGGTCACCTGGTGGGAGCTGTCCTGTTCGCGCACCGGGCACGGGCCGCGGGTGAGGCCGCCCGACCAGGCATCACGGCAGGTCGCACCGGGTGAGTGCATCGGCGACAGGTGCGTCGTTGCGACGGGCCCACCTGAGCCGTTGGCGTACCTCCCGCAGGTTCCGTGGGCGGTATCCGGGGCCGTCGCAGCAGCTCTTGTGGAAGGCCACGCCCGCGTGCAGCAGCACCGCCAGCGTGCGCCAAGCGGCGACGTCACGGCGCGGCGGGGCCTCGAAGGCGGACCCCGCGTGGATCAGCGGCCGCGTGCAGCGCGGACAGACCCGAGCCCGCCGAGGGTCGTGCCCCTGCTTGTACGAGACCCGGCAGTCGAGGCACACGTAGTGGGTTCTGGCGACGGCGGCGAACATGCGCCGAGGCTAGGGCGTTTCCGCCTCCTTGGACCACCGGATTTCGGTGACCAGAGGTGCCGTGGCCCGCTCTTGACGATCACGGCACGGGGAGGGTCGGATGGCCTGCCATGAGCTCAAGCAGGCGGCACACCGGTGACGGCGGCATCGACGAGGCACTCGTACGGCGTCTGGTGGCCGGGCAGTTCCCGCAGTGGTCGGCGCTCGACGTACGGCGGCAGCCGTCCGGCGGGACGGTGAACGCGATGTTCCGCCTCGGCCCGGAGCTGGTCGTACGGCTGCCCCTCGATTCCGGCGGTGCCGAGGACGTGACCCTGGAGCAGAACTGGCTGCCACGCCTGGCGCCACAGCTGCCGGTGCCCGTGCCCACGGTGCTCGGCCATGGCCGGCCCGTCGAAGGCTTCCCCTGGCCGTGGTCGGTGTACCGCTGGCTGCCGGGCGAGCTCCCGGATCCGGATGCGCTGAGCGAACCCGTGCTGCTCGCCGAGGACTTGGCGGGTTTCGTACGGGCGATGCGGGAGGTCGGACTGCCGGCGGCACCGGATGCCTATCGCGGCGGACCGCTCGCGACGCTCGACTCGGCGACCCGGGCGGCGATCGAGGCACTGCGCGAGATCCCCGAGGAGGGCATCGACTGCGATGCGGTGACCGCGGTCTGGGCGGACGCGCTGTCGGCCCCCGGCCATGACGGTCCGCCGGTCTGGCTGCACGCGGATCTGATGCCCGGCAATCTGCTGATCGCCGAGGGCCGCCTCGCCGCGGTGATCGACTTCGGCTGCATGGGGACGGGGGACCCCGCGTGCGACCTGTTCCCCGCGTGGAATCTGCTCCCTGCCGAGGGCCGGGAGGCCTTCCGTACGGCGCTCGGCGTGGACGCCGCGACCTGGCGGTGCGGCCGCGGCCGCACCCTGTCCCAGGCCCTGATCGCACTGCCGTACCACCGGAGCAGGAACGCCGCGATGGCCACGAACGCGCGCCATGTGATCCGGGAAGTACTGGCGGAGGCCTGAACCCGTCCCGGCGAAGCCGGACAGGGGACGCGGGCCGATCCGGTCAGGGGGCGCAGTCCGGGCACACGCCCCGATAGGTGAGCTCCACCTCGGACACCGTGAAGCCGAAGCGCTCCGACTCCGGCAGATCGGCCAGCGGATCGCCGGCCGGTCGTACGTCACGGATCGTGCCGCAGCCGGCGCACAGCAGGTGGTGGTGCGGGCGGTGCGCATTGGGGTCGTACCGCTTGGCGCGGCGGTCCGTCGACACCTCGAGGACCTCGCCGATGTTCACCAGTTCGCCCAGGGTGTTGTAGACCGTCGCCCGGGAGATCTCCGGCAGCCTCTGCACCGCTCGCGCATGCACCTCGTCCGCGGTCAGATGGACGTGGTCGCCGTCGAGGACCTCGGCCACCACACGCCGCTGAGCGGTCAGGCGCCAGCCACGCGTCCGCAGTCTCCCCAGGAGGTCACTCATACGGGGCACCGTAGCAGCGGTGCGGCCAACTTCGAGAACAAGTACGTGGCTGGAGTTCAGCTTGACTTGGATATTGTCCAAGGTAGGATCGGCATCGATCCAGCCAAGGGACAGACTGCGCGAACCAAGGGCGCGACCGGCCAGGAGCCGGGCCTTGAACGCACGCGGACGTACCACTCACCGAGGAGCGAGCTTTGCCCGAGAACAACCAGAAGCCGTTGACCACGGTCGCCGGCGCACCGGTTCCCGACAACCAGAACTCCGTGACCGCCGGTCCGCGCGGCCCGATGCTCCTGCAGGACGTCTGGTTCCTGGAGAAGCTCGCTCACTTCGACCGCGAGGTCATCCCCGAGCGACGGATGCACGCCAAGGGCTCCGGCGCCTTCGGCACCTTCACGGTGACGGGCGACATCACGCAGTACACCAGCGCGAAGATCTTCTCCGAGATCGGCAAGAAGACGGAGATGTTCGCCCGCTTCTCCACCGTCGCCGGTGAGCGCGGCGCGGCCGACGCCGAGCGCGACATCCGCGGCTTCGCCCTGAAGTTCTACACGGACGAGGGGAACTGGGACATCGTCGGGAACAACACCCCGGTGTTCTTCTTCCGCGACCCGCTGAAGTTCCCCGACCTGAACCACGCGGTGAAGCGCGACCCGCGCACCAACCTGCGCAACGCGGAGAACAACTGGGACTTCTGGACCAACCTGCCCGAGGCCCTGCACCAGGTCACGATCGTCATGTCGGACCGCGGCATCCCCGCCTCGTACCGGCACATGCACGGCTTCGGCTCGCACACGTACAGCTTCATCAATGCCGAGGGCGAGCGCTTCTGGGTCAAGTTCCACCACCGCACCCAGCAGGGCATCAAGAACCTGACCGACGCCGAGGCCGAGGCCCTGGTCGGCAAGGACCGCGAGTCGCACCAGCGTGACCTCTTCGACGCGATCGAGGCGGGCGACTTCCCGAAGTGGAAGCTGTACGTCCAGGTCATGCCGGAGGCGGACGCGGACAACTACCGCTTCCACCCCTTCGACCTCACCAAGGTCTGGTCGAAGAAGGACTACCCGCTGATCGAGGTCGGCGAGTGGGAGCTCAACCGCAACCCCGACAACTACTTCGCCGACGTGGAGCAGGCCGCCTTCACCCCGGCCAACGTGGTGCCGGGCATCAGCTACTCCCCCGACAAGATGCTGCAGGGCCGGCTCTTCTCCTACGGCGACGCCCAGCGCTACCGGCTCGGCGTGAACCACCACCAGATCCCGGTCAACGCCCCGAAGAACCCGGTGAACTCCTACCACCGCGACGGCGCCATGCGCATCGACGGCAACCAGGGCGCCACCCCGGGCATCGAGCCCAACTCGTACGGCCGCTGGCAGGAGCAGCCGGCCTACCGCGAGCCGGCCCAGGCCGTGGGTGCCGTCGCCGACCGGTTCAACTACCGCGAGGACGACGACAATTACTTCGAGCAGCCCCGCAACCTCTTCCGGCAGATGAGCCCGGAGCAGCAGCAGGTGCTCTTCGAGAACACGGCGCGCGCGATCGACGGCGCGTCCGAGGCCACCGTCGAGCGGCACATCGCCAACTGCACGCAGGCCGACCCGGCCTACGGCGAGGGCGTCCGCAAGGCGATCGAGGCCCTGGCGGCCGGCGAGCTCTGAGCCCGCCCGCCCAGGTGAGTGCGGGCCCGGCCCGCACACCGCATCCGGCGTGCGCACCGCATGTGCGCACGCCGGATGTCGGCACGGAACACGACCCTGGCCCTGTACGGGTATCTGTCCCTGTACGGGTACCGACCCCGGGCCCGCGGGACCCGTACGACCGCACGAAGCAGGAGGAGGCGCACATGAGCAGTGGTGGACTGACTCCTGAGCAGACGGACCGCGTGGTGGCCATCGCGATGGATCTGGCCCGCGAAGGAAGCACCGAGCAGCTGGTCGAGTTCGTCGAGCACGGGCTTCCGGTGGATGTCACGGACGAGGGTGCCAACAGCCTGCTGATGCTCGCCGCCTACCACGGTCATGCCGACACCGTGCGGGCGCTGCTGCGCCACGGCGCCGATCCGGATCTGCGCAATGCGCGCGATCAGTCCCCCATCGCCGGCGCCCTGTTCAAGGGCGCGGACGACGTGGTCGCCGTGCTCCGCGAGGCGGGCGCCGATCTCGACTCCGGAACGCCGACGGCACGGGCCGCGGCCACCCTGTTCGGCAGGGAGCATCTGCTGTCGGGCTGAACTCCCCGACTCGCCCCGGCCCACGGCTCGTACGTCGGTCAGGATCCGGTGCCGCTGAGGACGGGCGCTCGTCCGCTCACCGCGTCGGCGTCCACCGGGGCGGCGATCACCACTCGCTGCGGGCCCGCGCCGGGCACTCCGCAGGATGCGCCGGCGACCGGCTGCGGCGTCCGGCGGGCCAGGGTCTCGCGGTCCGCGACACCGACCCGGTAGGCGAACCAGATAATCCGGCCCATCGGAGTCGCACAGCGGCCACAGCTGTCGCTGAGCTCCGCGATGCGGCTCAGGCAGTCGTCCGCCGCGGGGCGGCCGCGGGAGGCGGCATCGGTGCCGTCGGAGACCGCCGCGATCAGGTACTCGCCGTTCCAGGACATCTCGATGGCGGTCGCGCCGCCCATGTCGCCTGCCTGTGCCCTGCGTTCGGCGATCGTGTGCAGCAGGACGGTGATGCATCGGTCGACGGGGCGGGCGAGGTTCTCCAGCCGCCAGTGGCGCAGATGGGCCGTCAGGATCCGGGCGACCTGCCCGACCCGTTCCGGCGTCACCTGTACATCGAGGTGGTACTGGCAGGGTGCTGCGTGGTTCATCGTGCTTGCTCCTCACCGCGGGACGTGCGCTCCGCCCCCGGCCGGAGCTCTGCACACGGAGCGTGAGCAGATATGTCTCGTATGTCACCATCAGGGTCGGGGCATTGGGCCATCCGTGCAACACGGGCCGTAAACCGCTGGTCCGCGCCGTTCAACAGGACGGATCGTGACCCCGCCCGCACCATGAGTGAGGGAGCCGGGCCGGCGCACCGGACTCGACCGGTCTCCCGCGTGCAGGCCCCAGAGCCCGCCCGCCGGGCTCGCCGGCACGGCCGACGGGAAGGGACACGGTTCGATGCGGCTACGGGAAGCCACCCACGAATTGACACGTCAACTCGAGCAGTACCGCACCTGGGAGCTGAGATTCCTCGCATCCCCCGTGGACTCCGCGATCCGCGCCCAGTTCGAGCGCACGGCACGGGAGTTGTGCGCACTGACCGGTGCACGCTGCGGCCGGGAGGCCGTGCTGGCGGCCGAGCGCTATCTGCGCGCCACCGCCGATGGGCGCTCCGCCCGCCATCCAGGGGCCTGAGGCCTCCGGTCGCGTCCCCTGTGCGGCGTCACCGCCCCGCGCCCCCGCACAATGGTCGGATCACCCGCACACCGACGGAGGCACGATGGGCAGCACGGTCCCCGCGTACGAACTCCTCGACGGCACTTCCGCGCCGGCGGTCGGCCTGGGCACGTACCCGATGGACGACGACCAGGCGCAGCAGGCGGTCACCGAGGCGCTGCGCCTCGGCTATCGGCTGATCGACACCGCCGCCAACTACCGCAACGAGACCGGTACAGGACGCGGCATCGCGGAGAGCGGCGTGCCGCGTTCGGAGGTCGTCGTGACGACGAAGCTCCCCGGCCGCCACCACGGCCACGAGGAGACGCTCGCCTCCTTCGAGGAGTCGCGCCGGCGGCTCGGCCTGGAGCAGGTCGATCTGTATCTGATCCACTGGCCGCTGCCGCGGATCGACCGCTACGTGGACTCGTGGAAGGCGATGATCGAGCTGCGCGAGCGCGGGCTCGTGCGCTCGATCGGGGTCTCCAACTTCACTCCGGCGCACATCGAACGCCTTGAGCGGGAGACCGGTGTGCTGCCGGTGGTGAACCAGATCGAACTTCATCCGGCCTTTCCGCAGGACGAGTTGCGGGCCTTCCACGCGGACAAGGGCATTCTCACGGAGAGCTGGAGCCCGCTGGGGCGGCGCAGCCCGCTCCTGGACGACCCGGCGATCGGCGAGATCGCGCGGTCGCACGGAGTGACGCCCGGTCAGGTCGTACTGCGCTGGCATCTCCAGCTGGGCGCGCTGCCCATCCCCAAGTCGGGCGACCCGCAGCGGCAGGCGGAGAACCTGGACGTGTTCGGCTTCGAGCTCACCGAGGTCGAGCTCGCTGCGGTCGCCGATCGCCCGCACCGGCGGCAGGGCGGGGATCCGGACACCCACGAGGAGTTCTGAGCGGCGACGGGCACCTCAGACCGGGCCACCGGGCGCCGACGACCGTCATCCGTCCGTCGAACCGCCTTGCTGCGCACGGTACTTGGCGACCGCGTCCCGGGTCTCCTCGGCGACGAGTTCGGCGTTGATCTGCGCACCCGCGACGGCGCCCTGCGCGGCGGCGGTGCCCACCTGCGCGGAGAGGTCCGTGACGTTGCCGGCCACCCACACGCCCGGCACGTCGGTACGGCCCACGGTGTCGGCGGGGAGGTGCTGCCCCATGCCGGACGGGTGGTCCACCGGCTGCAGACCGAGGTCCGCGAGGAAGCCGGCCCGGGCCACCATGCGCGGCGCGACCGCGACGGCGTCCCGGCCGACGGCCCGGCCGCCGACCAGCCGCACCGCGAGCGAGCTGCTGCCGATGACCTCCAGCGGCTCGATCGCGGTCACCGGGCCGGGCACGACGCGGATGCCGCGCGCCGCGAGCTGTTCCGCCTGCTCCGCGTCCGGTGCGGGGCCGGTGTGCGTGAAGTAGGTGATGTCCTCACTCCATTGGCGCAGCAGCAGCGCCTGGTGCACGGACATCGGGCCGGTGGCCAGCACGCCGACGGCCCGGTCGCGCACCTCCCAGCCGTGGCAGTACGGGCAGTGCAGCACATCGCCGCCCCACCGCTCGCGCAGCCCCGGCACGTCCGGGAGTTCGTCGACCAGACCGGCCGTGACGAGGAGCCGCCGGGCGGCCACGGACGATCCGTCGGCGAGGGTGACGAGGAATCCCGCATCCTGCCGCCGCACGGCCGTGACCTCCCCGGTCACCACGCGTCCGCCGTAGCTGCCGACCTCCGCTCGGCCGCGCTCCAGCAGCCCGCCCGGCGCCATGCCCTCCCGGGCGAGGAGTCCGTGCACACCGTCGGCCGGGGCGTTGCGGGGCCGGCCCGCATCGACCACCAGGACGGAGCGGCGGGCCCGCGCCAGCATGAGGGCACCGCTCAGCCCTGCCGCTCCCCCACCGATCACCACTACGTCGTAACTGCTGTCCGTCTCCCGGGTCACCATGACCACCTCCGCGACCGAGCATGCGTACGGTATGGCGTGATCCGCAAGCTGGCTTGCGAGAACGGCAAACCCGTCCGTCGGCATCGTCGCCAGTCGGCATCCTGGAGGCGGCGCCCCGGGGAGGAGGGGGGCGTGGCCGTCAGACGGCCTGCCAGAGGGACGGGGTGGTCGGCGGTTCCCAGCCCGGCGCGGCGGTGTGCCCTTGCAGACAGCGGAAGTCCCGTCCGTCGTAGGTCACTTCGCCCCCGGACGCATAGGTCGTGCCGGACGCCCAGGTCCCGACCGGCGGGTCGGGGTTGCCCGGGTCGACCTCTTCGGGCAGCACGAAGTCGAAGCTGCCCTGCCGGCCGGAGCCGTCGTCCCGCACGGTCATGAGCAGGGCGGGGTCGAAGAGGGCGTCGGTCTCGTTGCGCGGCTCGCCCGGGAAGTACAGCTGCGTGGTGAGGATGCGGCCGCCGGGGGCCTGCGCCTTCACATGGATGTGGCGGGTACGTCCCGGATAGAGCCCGGGCACGATCGTGGTGAGGGCGAACGCTCCGGTGGAATCGGTGAACTGGTGGCCGCGGAAGGCGTATCCGGCCATGTCGTAGGCGCCGTTGTCGTCGGCCTGCCAGAAGTCGAGCAGCACTCCCGGGAACGGCGTGCAGCTGCGGCTGAACACATAGCCCGAGACGGTCAGCGGGACACCCGGCGTTCCCGGGGTCACCAGGCTGGTGCGCAGCGGTGAGTTCGGTTTGAAGTAGGGGCCCTCCATCTGCTCGGGGGTGGGATCGTCACCGTCGTCGCAGGCGGGTGTGGGCGCGAGCGGGGCACCGGTGGCGGCGAGGTCACGGGCGAGTGCCGGTCCGGCACCGGCCAGCAGCGGGACTGTCCCGGCCACCAGGGCGGCCTTGAGGACGGTCTTGCGGCTGATCGGCCTGCGGCGGCCGGATCCTGCGGGCGGGGGCGTGGTCATGGGTGACTCCTCGGAACGTTGCTCTACAGGGGCGAACGGGCCTTTCCCGAAGGAGAGTCGGGGCCGGTGCGGCGCGGGAGGCGGGTGCCGGGTCCGGCGTACCGGATCGGCGACGAACGTATCGGCGCGGGTGCGGCAGGCACAGCTTCCGGCGGACCCCCTTGTCCGGCGTTATGGCCGTGCCGTCGGGTGTTGTGGGGTGTTGTGGCGGCGTCGTCCGGTGTCCTGGCCGCCGGTGTCACCGCCCGGGAGCGGCACGGTCGCCGCAGTTGGACACGGTGTTGCCGCGCTTCGGAACGCGCTGGTAGGAAGGGCGCATGACCGCACTGGGAGTCGTGTTCCGCCCGCAGCTGCCCCCTGAACGACTGCGCGAGATGGCCCTCGCGGCCGACCGCGCCGGTCTGGACGAACTCTGGCTCTGGGAGGACTGCTTCCTGGAGAGCGGCATCGCCACCGCCTCGGCCGCACTGGCCTGGACCGAGCGACTGCGGGTCGGAGTCGGCCTGCTGCCGGCGCCGCTGCGCAATGTCGCGCTGACCTCCATGGAGGCGGCCACGCTGCACCGGCTCTTCCCCGGCCGGGTGCTGCTCGGCGTGGGGCACGGCGTGCAGGACTGGATGGCCCAGGTCGGCGCGCGGGTCGACTCCCCGGTGACGCTGCTGCGCGAATATCTGGAGGCCATGCGTGCCCTTCTCGCGGGCGAGCGGGTCACCAGCCGTGGCCGGTACGTCGAGCTGGACCAAGTCGCCCTGGACTGGCCGCCGTTGACACCCCCTCCGGTGCTGGCCGGCGCGATCGGCCCGCGGTCCCTGCGGCTGACCGGGGAGAGCGCGGACGGCACGGTGGTGGACGCGCGGGTCGCTCCCGAGGGGCTGCGCAAGGCGTGTGCACTGGTCGAGGAGGGCCGGCGCACGGCCGGCCGTACTGCGGCGCCGCATCCGGTGACGGTGTACGTGCATGCGGCGACCGGCCCCGGCGCGGCCGCTCGGGTGGCTGCCGAGATCCGCCGAGAAGGCCACGACCCGTCCGCCGGACTCGGCGCAGTGGGATCGGCTGCGGAGATCGCCGAGGCCGTGCTGGCGCTGGCCGACGCGGGTGCGGACACCGTGGTCCTGCAGCCGACGGCGGACGAGCCGGACCCCGAAGGGTTCGTACGGTTCGCGGGCGAACAGGTCCGGCCGCTGGTGTCCGGCTGACGCCTCGCAGCGACCTGACCGATGCGCCTTCCGTCTGGAGGAAAACCCCCAGCGGGAACTGAGGAAAACCGCATTACGCAGCGGGCCTTCGCCCGCCTAACGTGCAGGTCATGAGTACAGCTTCTTCGGACCGGCGTCCTCATCGGAGCCGGCAGTGATCACGGCACGCGTCTCCGGTGTGCCGGCGGTGCTGCGGATGCCGCTGCGCAGGAGGTCCTGGCGCGAGGCGATCCACTGCCTGCTCGGCGCGCCGCTCGGGATCGGCGGCGCCGTGCTGCTGCTCGTCCTCCTGGCGCTGGGGCTCGGCTTCGCTCTGTCGCTGCTCGGGGCGGTGCTCGGGCTGCTCCTGCTGGCGCTCGCCACGGCGCTCGCCCGCGGGCTGGGCGCGGTGCACCGCGCCTTGGCCGGCCGTCTGCTCGGCATATGGATCGCGCCCGCACCCGCGTGCCCCGCACAGCCGGGCCTCGGTGTGCTGGGCCGGCTCGATGCACGGATCAGGGACGGCCCCGCCTGGCGACAGGTCGGCTACGTCGTGGCCAAGCTGCCCCTCGCGGTGTGCGGGATGTACGCGGTGCTGTTCTGGGTGGTCGGTGTGTTCAACTTGGCGGCGCCCGTGCGCTGGGCCGTTCCGTGGCTGCGGGGTGACGACAGCGGGCTCATGCTGCTGACTCCGCTGCCGTTCGGCGGGAGTCCCGTGGTGCACAGCTTCGCCGGCACGTTGTTCGGCGTGCCGCTCGGTGCGGGGGTGCTGCTCGTCGCGCCGTGGCTGACCCGGGCGGTGGCCCGCGCGGACGTCCGCCTGATGCAGGCGCTGCTCGGGCCGGGCGCCCTTGCCGAGCGGGTACGGGACCTGGAGGAGACACGCGCGCTCGCGGTGGACGACTCGGCGGCCCTGTTGCGCCGTCTCGAGCGGGATCTGCACGACGGCGCGCAGGTCCGCCTGGTCACCCTGGCCCTGAGTCTCGACATGATCAGGGGCAAGCTCTCCGAGGAGCGGCCGCCCGATCCGCAGGCGGTGCTGCGACTGGTCGACGGCGCCCGGGAGAACGCGACGGCCGCCCTGGCCGAGCTGCGTGATCTGTCCCGCGGTCTCCATCCGCCGGTACTGGACGACGGTCTGGCCGACGCGCTCGCGTCGCTGACGGAGCGCAGTTCGGTGCCGGTCGAGCTCACGGTGGACGTCGGCGAGCGGCCGTCGCCCGCGATCGAGACGATTGCGTACTTCTGCGTGGCGGAACTGCTCACCAATGTGATCAAGCACAGCGGCGCGGCCCGGGCCACGGTGTCCGCGGAGCGCCGGGCGGACGGGACGCTGCGGCTGCGGGTGACCGACGACGGACGGGGCGGTGCGCGGTCCCGGCCGGAAGGCGGTCTCGACGGGTTGCGGCAGCGGGTGCGTACGGTCGACGGCACTCTCGACGTCACAAGTCCGGAGGGCGGGCCCACGGTGGTGTCGGTGGACCTGCCGCCGCACGCATGACCGCCGGGGTACGTGGCGCGGAGGTCTCGTGTGCGGCCCGTGAGAGCATGCCGCCATGCGTGTCGTGATCGCCGAGGACGCAGCCGTGCTGCGGGAGTTGCTGTTCCAGATGCTCGACGACCGCGGGTACGAGGTGTGCGCCGCGGTGGGCGATCCGGACGCGTTGCGGGCCGCCGTCACGCGGCACCGGCCCGATGCGGCAGTGGTCGACATCCGGATGCCGCCCACGCACACGGACGAGGGGCTGCGGGCCGCGATCGACATCCGGCGCGAACTGCCGGACACCGGCGTCCTGTTGTTCTCCCAGTACGTCGAGACCAAGTACGTCACCCGACTGTTGGCCGACGGGTCGGCGGGGGTCGGCTATCTGCTGAAGGAGCGGGTGGCGAACATCGCGGAGTTCACTTCCGCACTCGACCGGGTCGCCGACGGCGGCACGGCCCTCGATCCGGAGGTGGTGACTCGGCTCGCCGCCGCGGGGCGCAAGGCCGCCGAGATGGACACGCTGACGGCACGCGAGCGGGATGTGCTGTCCAGGATGGCGGAGGGCCGGTCGAACGCGGCGATCGCGGACGCCCTGCACGTCTCGGCGGGCACGGTGGAGAAGCATGTGGCGGCGGTCTTCGGCAAGTTGGGCCTGCCGGCCTCCGATGACGACAATCGGCGGGTGCTCGCGGTGCTGAAGTTCCTGCGCGATTAGGACGTAGCCGCCAGGCCCGGTGGGGTGCTCGCGGAGTCCGGTGCGTGCTCTCGCTGTGCGGGCTCCCCCGGTGGGGGTCCGCGGGGCGTGCCGGGCGCGCCGCGAGTGTCGTGCAGGACTGTGCGGACAGCACAGCTACGTCTGCCCGGGCTCTCGCGCCCGGCAACGTCGGCGGCCGGGCTCAGCCCCGCCGCCCCGAGTCGTCCCGCCACACCAGCGTGTACCGCCAGAACAGCCGCCCGCGCACACGCACTCCGGGCAGTACGAGCTCCGCCTCGTGGGCGATCTCGGCCAGGGTCATGGTGGGCGGCCGGACCGGCGCGGTCATGGCGGCGGGGCGCGGGACCTGGCGTCCGCCGTTCTTGACCAGGGCCATCAGTACGTTCAAGGGCACCGACACCACCTCCCGCAGACGGTCGCGCCGGGTCGCAGACCGAGCCAGGCCGACCACAACGAGCGTGCCGCCCGGCGCGAGTTCGGCGCGGAATCGTTCCAGGGATTCGGTGAACGGGAGGTGGTGCAGGGCCGCCACGCAGGTGATGACGTCATAGGGACCGGGAGGCAGGGCGTCGGGTGCCGCACCGACGGTGTAGGTCACGGGGGCCGTGGGCGGGGTGAGCGCGCGGCCCCGGGCCACGGTGGCCGCATCGGCGTCGAGCGCGTCGACGGAGCGGGCGCGTCCGGCCAGGGCGCGCGCCAGGTCCCCCGTGCCGCAGCCGACGTCGAGCGCGCGGCCGAACCGTCGGGGCAGGGTCCGCAGGATCCACCGGTGGTAGTGCGCGTTGTGATCCCAGGGCCGGGCGGCGTGGAACGTGTCGAGTGCCTCGGCGATTCGGCCGGGCGGCTTGGTCATGGGTCCGAGTCCATCACACGGCTGCGATGCGGCTGTCAGCCGCCCTCGGAGCGCGCGACCGTCGCCCCGGGCGCGGAGCGGCTCCGTACGCACGGCCGCGGGGTCAGCGCAGGACGATGACATTGCCCGTGATCAGGGCCGCGTCGTCGGACGCCAGGTGGACGATGGTCCGGGCCACGTCCGCAGGCTCGGCGACATGGAAATGCGTCGAGCTCGCCTCGACGAACCGCCGTACCTCGTCCGTGACCCAACCGGTGTCGGTGACCGGCGGATGGACGACATTGGCGGTGATGCCGAGCGGTGCGAGCTCCACGGCGGCGGACAGGGTGTAATCGGTCTGCGCCGCCTTGGCCGCGCCGTAGGACACCTCGCCCGGGAAACCGAGGTCTCCGCCGGAGGTGAGGCCGATGATCCGTCCCCAATGGGCGCCCCGTTCCCGGTGCCGGCGAGCCAGTTCGGCGATGAGCAAGGCCGGTGCCCGTGCATCCACCGCGAACTGCTGCGCCCAGGTGTCGGGTGTGACGGGGCGCAGGACGCGGTCGAAGCGGTCGACCGGGTCGGGTGTGAAGGTGTCCTGGACCCAGCCCGATGCGTTGTTGACCAGGATGTCGACGGGACCGAGGTGCTGCTCGGCGTGGTCGAACAGAGCCCCGGCGGTGGCAAGTTCGGCCAGATCGGCCTCCAGGGCCACGGCCTGGCCGCCCTCCGCCCGGATGGCAGCGACCACGTGGTCGAGGCCGGCGGCCCGCTGCTCGTCGTAGATGTTCCGGGGCTCGGCGCCGTCGCCGGGCCGCAGCGGGAGTCCGGTGCACAGGACCGCCGTGCCGCGGGCGGCGAGCGCTCGCGCAGTCGCCGCCCCGATCCCTTGATTCGCCCCGGTCACGATCGCCACGTGCCCGGTGCCTGCTGTCTCGCGCATGCCGGCATTCCTACCAAGCCTGGCCGGGGCACGCGAAGCGATTTCGCCCGCTCACCCCTACTGGTGACCGGGCAGCCGGAACTCCCAGAGGACCATCAGCGGAACGCCGGCCGTCGCCGCGCGCGCCGCCTCGGGGGCCGGCGCGGCCGGCGACCAGGGCCAGGCGTCCCACGGGCCGGGGCTCCGGTCACCCCGGGTGCATCGGGTTCCGGTTCCGCCGTCTCCGGTACGGGCTCCTCGCAGCGCCGTACCTCGCGTCCCGCGGCGAGTGCGGCCCGTACGTGGTCCCCGATGCGGTGCCGGTACGACTCCACCCGGCCCGGTGTGCCGTCCGCACGGCGGACCGTGGGGACGGCACCCCGCGCCACCACCTCGGGATGAATGTCCGCAATCGCGACCGACCCTCCAGGCCGCAGCACGCGGGCCATCTACTTCAGTGCCGGCTCCAGTCGTGGGACAGGGGTGAGGGCGAGTGAGCAGGACACCAGATCGACGCAGGAGTCGGCGACGGGAAGGGCCTGCACGGCGCCCGGCCTGAAGGTGCCGCGCGGCACTCCCCGACGGGCGAGGGCGAGCATCTCGGGCGAGCTGTCCACGCCCGCGCCCTGCAGGGACGGCTCGTCGAGCAGCTGCCGGATCTCGTCGACCCGGGCGCGGGTGAAGGCACGGTCGTGCTTGCCGGTGAACGCGCGCATCAGGGCGGCACCTTGCAGACCGAGCGCATAGGCCAGGGGGTCCTCGTAGGTCGTCGTCACGCGGCCACGCCAGGGAGGCCGGAGTGGCGCGGGTCAACGGTTCTGTGCGGGTACTGCCCCGGCAGGCACCGGACTGCGGCGGCTGTCCATCTCCGTGCGCCCGGGCGGCCGTTCGGCGGAATGTCTCCGACCGCCCCCGGACACGCCGTAGCGTCGTTCGGGTGCCCGCGCCGGGCCCTGCGGCGTACGGGCACGGCGGGGGCGCATCGAACGGGGGCCCCACGTCACCGACGTTCAGGGTGATCGGGGGAAGAATCGCGCCATGCGAACGTCACAGCACAGGTTCACGGCCGAGGACGGTTCCACGGCCGAGAACGCACGCAAGCCCAGGCTCAGGTTCCCGCGCCTGCTGGCCACCGTGGGCGCGGCCGCGCTCGTGGTGCCCGCGCTGACCGGAGCGCATGCCACCGCCGGAGCCGCGGAAGCAGCGGCCGCCGAGGCGAAGCCCAACGAGGACCCGGGCTTCCTGCAGGTCTACGACGCCAATGTGGAGAATCTGCCGACCTCCACCGAGACATCGCCACCCCTGTGTGCGGGTGACTGGCACGACCTCATGTACTACATGCGCACCCAGGAGTTGAAGCCGGACGTCTATCTGGTCCAGCAGCTCAGCAACAAGGCGCAGTTGGACCGTCTCCTCGACCGTATGGAGACCCACTTCGGCGAGAAGTTCGCCGGGGTGCTCGCGGAGAACGCGCCGGTCCCCTCCAAGGAGAGCGCCGGAGGCGACTGCTGGAACTACAAGAAGCGCCAGACCAACGCGGTGATCTGGCGCACCGACCGGCTGGAACTCCTCAAGTCGGCCTCCCCGGACAACCGGTGGCAGGCCCAGAACTGGAACGGCAGCGAGTGCGTCAACAACGACCAGGCACGCACCAAGGGCGTCAAGGCGCTGCTGCGCGACAAGGTCTCCGGCAGGACGGTGACCGCCGCGTCCTTCCACTGGCCGACGGTCAACAAGGGCGGCAGCAAGTGCACCGTCTCCAACATCGGTGAGCTGTCGAACGAGCTCACCGAGGACGAGTACGACACCGATCCGACGCACGGCGCCACCGATCTGTACGTGGCGGGCGGCGACACCAACTCGCACGAGCAGGCCGGCGGGGACTGGCACCCCTGGTACGCGGCGGCGAACGCGGACATCGGCGGCAAGTACGGCTTCCGCGATGCCGTGTACGCGGACTGTGCCACGCAGGACGACCCCGAGGCCTGCCGTGCGGACCGGTGGACGCTGATCACCCGGTCGCACCGCCGGGTCGACTACATCCTGGGCCGCAAGCCGGGCGGTGCGCTGCCCCGGATGACCGATGTGGTCGTGCCGACGTTCGACGAGGGCGACCGGGCGGACGAGGAGTTGTCGGACGACGGCGACCGCAACGACCTCGACTACTCCGACCACCGTGCGGTGGGAGCGCGCGTGCACTACTGACGCAGCGGTGGCCGCACCCCGTGGAGTCTCAGCGGTGTGCGGCCGCGCGCTCGATCTCGCGGACGAGATGGTCGGCGAACGGGCGCAGCTCGTCGCGCAGCCCCGACCAGTCCTCACGGGCCTCGCCCAGGTAGACCTCCCGGGCGTGGGCGAGCACGGCGCGATGGCGTACGGGCAGGCGCGGGAGCACCCATCCGGCCGCGGCGTCCTTGGAGTCGATGGTGCCGGTCGTCAGGGTGGCGCGGATGCGCGCGAGGGTCAGGACGACGTTGCGGGTGTCCTCCTCGAGTTCGGCGAGGAGGTCCGGTACTGCTGCGATCATCGCCCGCGTGAGGTCCTCGGGCGGTACGGGATCGAGGATGTCGGCGGGCCGCGGACCGTGCAGGGGCCGGTCGCCGAGCAGGACGATGGTGATCAACGGGGCGAGATCGGGGCTCGGTTCGCGGACGGGCAGCTCGCCCCGTTCGTAGTGCTCGCGCAGCCACTCCCCGTACTGGAAGTCGCAGACGGGCGGGTGGCGCCAGGGTCGTACGTCGGATTCGACGACCACGGTGAGCTCGACGGGGCGCGCGGCATCCGGTCCTCCGGGGCCGGACACGGTGAGCAACTCGTCGACCAGGGTGCGGCGTTCCGCCGGCAGGAGAGGGCGGCCGGTCACCGCGAACACATCGAGGTCACTGGTCGGCCTGAGTCCGCGGAGCACGGCGGAGCCGTGCAGGTACACGCCTCGCAGGTCGGCGCCGAAGACCCTTCGCACGAGACGCAGCACGCGCTGCGTCTGCTGCTCGGTACGGGTTGCGCGGTCCACGTTCCCTCTGCTTCCTCGCGGTGGCACGGCGTGGCCGTGGGCGGGTGGTAAGCCGCTCCGGCGTTTGAGGACAAAACCCGTTCAGGGCCAATCTTTCAGCCCGTCCGGCGATTGAGGACAAGGCCGTCCAGGCCAAAATCCAGCCCGTCCGGCGTTTGAGGACGAGGCCGTCCAGGCCAAAATCCAGCCCGTCCGGCGTTTGAGGACGAGGCCGCCAGGCCGATGCCTGGAACCGCAACGGCCCTGAACGGGCCTTGTCCTCAAACGCCGGGCAGGCTGGCTGGTTCCGGCCGGGCTCAAAGATGACCTCTACCCCTGAACCGCGTGATCCCTCACGCCCCGCACCGCGTGAACCACCAGCCACGCGAACTGCTCGCCCGCCCGCTCGATCCGCCCCGGCAACGTGTCGGTGAGCGCGTCACCCGATCCGCCCCAGTCCTCCGATGCCGCGAAGACCGCCGTCGGCGCGACCACGGCCCGTAGATACGTGAACAGCGGCCGCAGAGCGTGCTCCAGGACCAGCGAGTGCCGGGCGGTGCCACCGGTGGCACCGATCAGGACGGGCTTGCCGGTCAGCGCATCCGGCTCGATCAGGTCGAAGAACGACTTGAACAGCCCGCTGTACGAGGCCGCGAAGACCGGCGTCACCGCGATCACACCGTCGGCCGAGGTGACCGCCTCCAGCGCCTCATCGAGCACCGGCGGCGGGAAACCGGCCACCAGGTGGTGCGCGATCGGGACGGCGAGTTCGCGCAGCTCGACGACCTGCACGTCGACGTCACGCCCCTGGCCGGCCAGCGCGCTCTGCGCGGCCTCGGCCAGCCGGTCGGCGAGCAGTCTGGTGGACGAAGGTGCACGCAGCCCCGCCGACACCGCGACCAGCCGGATCGGCGGCTGCGGCGCTGCCGCGACCTCGGGCACGGGCGCCTGGACGACTGTCGTCATGATGCGACCTCCTCCTTGACGGGCTCGGCGCGTACGCCGGCGAACGCGGGGTGCAGCGGCGCGGTCTCGGGCACACCGGCCGGCCGCAGTCGGGCGAACTCCTTGCGCAGTACGGGCACGACCTCCTCGCCGAGGATGTCGAGCTGCTCGAGGACCGTCTTCAGCGGCAGTCCCGCGTGGTCCATCAGGAACAGCTGGCGCTGGTAGTCGCCGACCGCGTCACGGAAGCCGAGCGTGCGCTCGATCACCTGCTGCGGCGATCCCACGGTGAGCGGGGTCTGGGTGGTGAAGTCCTCGAGCGACGGGCCGTGGCCGTACACCGGGGCGTTGTCGAAGTACGGGCGGAACTCGCGTACCGCGTCCTGCGAGTTCTTCCGCATGAAGACCTGCCCGCCGAGTCCGACGATGGCCTGCTCGGGGGTGCCGTGGCCGTGCTGGGCGTACTTGGTGCGGTACAGCTCGACCATCTTCTTGGTGTGGGACATCGGCCAGAAGATGTTGTTGTGGAAGAAGCCGTCGCCGTAGTACGCCGCCTGCTCCGCGATCTCCGGGGAGCGGATGGAGCCGTGCCAGACGAACGGCGGCACGCCGTCGAGCGGCCGCGGGGTCGAGGTGAAGGACTGGAGCGGGGTGCGGTGCTTGCCCGCCCAGTTCACGACGTCCTCGCGCCACAGCTTGTAGAGCAGTGCGTAGTTCTCGACCGCGAGCTCGATGCCCTGCCGGATGTCCTTGCCGAACCACGGGTAGACCGGGCCGGTGTTGCCGCGGCCCATCATCAGGTCGACGCGGCCGTCGGCCAGGTGCTGCAGATAGGCGTAGTCCTCGGCGATCTTCACCGGGTCGTTGGTGGTGATCAGGGTGGTCGAGGTGGACAGGATCAGGTTCTCCGTCCGGGCCGCGATGTGCCCGAGCAGCGTGGTCGGCGACGACGGCACGAACGGCGGGTTGTGGTGCTCACCGGTCGCGAACACGTCCAGGCCGACCTCCTCGGCCTTCTGTGCGATGGCCACGGTGGCCTTGATCCGCTCGTGCTCGCTCGGCGTGCGGCCGGTGGTCGGGTCGGTGGTGACATCACCGACGGTGAAGATGCCGAACTGCATGGAGCTCACCTCTCGGGTCTCGGGTTGAGTCGCGGGTCGAGATCTTCAACCCTGGATAGTTGAAGGTTGAATCACACCCTTCAACGGCATGTCCCGTCGACCTATTCCTGACCCGCTGAGTACGGACTGACCTGGCGTTTCTTGCTACGAATGCCACGATCCGCCACGTGCTGGGTGCGACGGCCGAGCGCGAGCTCAGGCCGGCGCACCCAGGGGCGGAACATCGTTCAGGGCCGCACGCTGCATCCGCAGCGCATCCACGGATTCGGCGAGCAGCTCGTAGACCGTGGTGTCGTCGCGGGTGGCGAATCTGACCAGCAGCCCGCGCGCCAGCTGCTCGCCCGCCGCGTCCTGCCCCGGGCGGTCGTCCCGCCAGGCCCGCAGTTCACCGGGTGCGTCCGGTACGTCGTCGGCCACCGGCACCAGGGCACGCTCCGGCCAACGACACCGCTCCGGCACCGGGTCGAGCCGCTCCGCCATCCAGGTCGCCCGCTCCCGCATCCACCACAGCGCGAGGGAGAGCGAAGGGGCCCGGTAGGAGCCGAGCGGGACACCGACCCACCGCCCGTCACACATGCCGTACGCGGTGACCTGGCACAGGAACTCCTGGTGCACGGCCACCCCCTCGTGCCGCTCGACACGGAACGGGCGAACGGCAGCGCATGCGGCCCGGTCGGGCGTGCACGGCCCTTCGCCGGCGGCCATTGTCATCGAGCGGCGCTGACCGAGGCATATGCATCGCTGGATATGGCCGACACCCGACCCTGGTCACCGGGCGCACGCGAGCGGTACCGGGGCGTGATCGGGAAGTCCGTCGCCGTACGCCGCACCGGCATCCTGCAGCGGGACCCCGACCGCCGCTGACCAGCCGTTCCGCGGCACGGTCGGCCTCTGCCCCACGCGGATCGCGTGCATCACGGATCCGGGCGGAATCCACGGCTCCAGAGGCCGCTCCCGCCCCGGCCGTCTCGCACGGGGTTTGGCCGGGTCCCATCGCCCGCCTGCCTGCCTCAGGACGCGAAGCCGGTGTCAGGACGCGAGGCCGGCCTCACGAGGTGAAGTCGAGCGCCGTCCCGTAGAGCCGGTCCACCTTCAGGCGGATCACCACGCGGCGCTCCGCGATCTGCTGCTCCCAGAACTCCGTCGGGTCGTCGGGCCTGGCGTCCACGGGCAGCAGCGCGAGCAGCTCCCGTCCGACCTCGTCGCCCGGCTCCGTGGTCACGGCCGAGACCTCCGCCTCGCCCTCGGCGACCGCGAACGTCCAGACGTCGGGGCCCTGGACGTGGATCGCCGCGTTCCCGTCCCGGGCCAGCTGCTTGGGCTTGGCGCGGTCCGCGGTCGTCGAGACGCGCACCGTCCGTGTGGCCGCGTCCCAGCGGTACACCACCGTGGCGAGATGCGGCCGGCCGTTGCGCTTCTGCGTGGCGAGGATGCCGAACTGCTGCTCGGCGAGGAGCGCGGAGAGTTCGCCGTCGGTGAGGGCGCGCGGGCCCGGGGTGTTGGTCATGCCCTGCCAACCACCCTGCCCCACAGGGAAATTCCGGCATCCGGTCGCCGGTGACGGCGCAGCGAGCGGCATACGGAGCCCTCCCGGACCTGTTCCGGCCGATGGTCCGCACGGTACGTTTCGATCTTGTGAGGTCAGGGCGGCGTCACCGCGGTGCGGAAGGGGCGGTTTGCCGATGAGCGAGGCGTTCGGCGGCTACCAGAACGAGATCTACTTCGAGGGCCTCGGCGGCGTCGTACCGAAGTACCCGATGACCGCTGCCGAACTGGCGTCGCGGGCCGAGGCGGCGATGCCGCCGTCGGTCTGGTCCTACGTGGCGGGCGGCGCCGGTGACGAGCGCACCCAGGACGCGAATGCGCGGGCCTTCGACGGGTGGGGCCTGGTGCCCCGGATGTTCGTCGGCGCCGTCGAACGCGACCTGTCCGTCGACCTGTTCGGGATGCACCTGCCCTCGCCGTTGTTCATGGCGCCCGTGGGCGTCCTCGGCATCTGCGCCCAGGACGGTCACGGCGATCTGGCGACGGCGCGGGCCGCGGCACGCACCGGTGCCCCCATGGTCGCCTCGACCCTGTCGGTGGATCCGCTGGAGCAGGTGGCCCCGGAACTCGGTGACACACCGGGCTTCTTCCAGCTGTACACACCGACGGACCGCGACCTGGCCGCGAGCCTGGTCCGCCGGGCCGAGGCGGCCGGATTCCGGGGCATCGTGGTCACCCTCGACACCTGGATCACCGGCTGGCGCCCGCGGGACCTGGCGACCTCCAACTTCCCGCAGCTGCGCGGCCATTGCCTGGCCAACTACTTCTCGGACCCGGTGTTCCGTGGCCTGCTCGACGCGCCCGTGGAGGAGGACCCGGGAGCCGCGATCCTGCGCTGGGTGAGCGTCTTCGGCAATCCCCTCACCTGGGACGATCTGCCGTGGCTGCGGTCCCTCACGGAGCTGCCGCTGATCGTCAAGGGGCTGCAGCACCCGGACGACGTCCGCCGCGCCAAGGACGGCGGCGTGGACGGCATCTACTGCTCCAACCACGGCGGACGGCAGGCCAACGGCGGTCTGCCGGCGCTGGACGCGCTCCCCGCGGTGGTCGACGCCGCCGGCGAACTGCCCGTGCTCTTCGACTCGGGTGTCCGCAGCGGTGCCGATGTGGTCAAGGCGCTCGCGCTGGGCGCGACTGCCGTCGGCGTGGGGCGGCCGTATGTGCACGGGCTCGCGCTCGGCGGTACGGACGGAGTGGTCCACGTCCTGCGGACGCTGCTCGCCGAGGCCGATCTGATCATGGCCGTGGACGGATATCCGACGCTCGGCGATCTCACCCCGGACGCCCTGCGGCGCGTACTGCGGTAGCGGCGGCAACGGCGGGCGGCAGCCGGCGAGTTCGTCAGCCGCCGAGGAGGGATCCGGTGATCCAGCGCTGCACGGCCGCGTTGACGCGGGCGTCCAGCCGGGACAGCGCCTCGATGGCCTCCAGATCGCCGGGCAGCGGTGCGATTCCGGCCGCGGTGAGCACCGCATGCAGCTCGAGCCGCCTGCGGTCCTGCGGGCTGATCCGGACCTCGAGCCGCTGCGCGGGGTCAGGCACGGTCAGCGGCAGCGTGGACGCGTATGCGGGGGTGGACATGGCGACTCCTGATGCGGACGGTGGTACGTGCGCTGAATGGCGGTACGTGCGCTGAGAGGCACCGCCGTCCCGCGCCGGTTGCGCAGCGGCGCTCGGACCACTCGAATGCCGCAGTCCGCCGTTGACACCCCAGCCATCCGGCCATCCGGCCACCCACCGCTGGGCGGTCGGCGTCGCGCCCGGTATCGGACGTACGATTCGCATCGGACTCAAGATCGAGGAGGAAGCCGTGCTGAACGACGTCGATCTGGGGCATCTGCGCCGCGCTGTCGAGCTTGCCGCCGAGGCGCTCGAGGCGGGCGACGAACCGTTCGGATCGGTCCTGGTGGCCGGGGACGGCACCGTACTGGCAGAGGACCGCAACCGGGTCGGCTCCGGTGATCACACCCGGCACCCCGAGTTCGAACTGGCCCGCTGGTCGGCGGGCCGGCTCGGCCCGGAGGAGCGCGCGGCCGCGACCGTGTACACCTCCACCGAGCACTGTCCGATGTGCGCGACGGCGCACGGCTGGGTGGGTCTGGGCCGGATCGTCTACGCCAGCTCCTCGGAGCAGCTGGGCGGTTGGCTGGCGGAGCTCGGTGTGCCGGCGCCGCCGGTGCGTACGCTTCCGATCCGTGACCTGGTACCCGGACTGCCCGTCGAGGGCCCGGTCCCGGAACTGGCCGCCGAGGTACGGACGTTGCACCGGCGCCTGCACGGCCGTACCGACTGAGCGCCGCGCGGCCGGCTCAGCTCGCGCCGGGTGAGGGCTCGGGCAGCGGCTCCCCCGTCTCGAGGAGCGTCTTCAGGCCGGACAGCAGGGACGGCCAGCCTTCGTCGATCATGCCGCGCACCGTGCTGCCCGGCTCGAAGCCGTCGTGCACGACGGTCAACTTGACCATGCCGTCGTGCGGTTCCAGGTCGAAGGACACCTTCGAGCGCGGCTCGTCCCTGATGGCCGCCAGAGTCCCCTCGTCCACCCCTGCCGCCTCCGCCCACTCGGGTGTGAAGGTGTGCCAGGTGTAGGCGAGGCGGCGAAACGGGTCGGACTCCAGCACGATCTGCGCCGGGTCCTCGATCGATGCACCGGCCTGCCGCCAGGCCATGGCGGCCCCGGGAGTCCAGTCCGTGGCGAATTCGAGGCCCCAGTAGCGTCGGGTGAACGCCGGGTCGGTGAGCGCCTGCCAGAGGCGCTCCGGCGTGGTCCTGATGTAGGTGGTGTAGACGAACGCGCTGCTGTCCATGGGAGTGCCCTCCTCCAATGCTCGTTTCAGATCGGCGAGTGTCTCGGCCCGGCCGCGGTCGTAGCGGCTGATCCAGCGCTCGGCGACGGCGTTGATCGGCTCGGCGTCGAGATAGTGCAGCTTCTCTCTGCCCCGCCGGACGACGGTGACCAGGCGGGCGGCCTCCAGGACCGCCAGATGCTTGCTGACGGACTGGCGCGCCATGTCCAGGCCGGCGCACAACTCGCGCAGGCTCTGGCCGTTGCGGGCGTTCAGACTGTCCAGGAGTCTGCGCCGGGCCGGATCGGCCAGTGCCTTGAAGATCGCATCCATGCGGTCGCCCTCACGATCTGCGACGTGCAGCCTGCCGGCTGCATAAAAACGATAGGCAGCCAGCAGGCTGCACGTCAAGCGCGAGCCTCAGGGGGACGCGCGGCGCCGGCGGTCAGGCCGCGAGGTCCCGCAGGAAGCGTCGGCCGGGACGGCCGTCGAGCGTCAGATCGCCCGCGGGCCGGAATCCGGTGCGGGCGAGCACCGCGAGCGAGCCGTCGTTGTCCAGCGTCGTCTGCGCGTGCAGTTCGCGCAGGCCGTAGTCCGTGCGGGCCAGCTCGCAGGCGGTGCGGACGGCGGCGGTGGCCAGACCGCGGCCGGCCGCCCGCTGCGCGATGCGATAGCCGAGTTCGGCCGCACCGTCCGTCACATCGACGAGATTGAGCCGGCCGACGACGGACTTGTCCTCGTCGACCAGGACGTGGAAGTGGCAGACGCCCGCGTCCTGTTCGGCGAGCAGCGCCCGCAGGCGGTCGTCGAACTCCGCGAAGAACGCGTCACCCCGGTCGGGGACGGAGGCGGCGAAATAGGCCCGGTTCTCACGTTCGAAGGCGAGCAGTTCCCGGGCGTGCTCGAGACGCAGACGCTGCAGTTCAGGCATCCCGTGACGCTACGTCACCCCGTGGGTGACCGCGAGGAGTTTTCATCGAAGCCCGTACGCGGAGTACCGCGCTCGAGGCCCTGCTCCAGCCTCCGTCCCCGTACTCGCGTCAGACGGGCCGGATCGTGGACAGTTGGGCGAGCAGGAGCAGCAGTTTGTACGCGTCGGCGAAGGTCTGCGCGGTGAACGCGACGGTCCGTCCCCCGGTACGGGACTCCACGCCCGGCACCAGGGTCGCCAGGTCGATCGTGGTGGGACTCGCCAGGTCCACCTCGACCCGGAGCGGTCCGGGCAGCACGAACGGCGCGACCTCGGCGCGCCGGGACACTGCCCGGGCAGCGGCCGAACGCAGAAGCTCGCGGGCCTCTTCGGGGTGCAGGGCGACGGCCGCGGTCCGGCCGAGCGCCTCTTTCACCGCCACCGCGGTCCCGTCCGGCACCAGCTCCGAGAACTCGCGGCAGGCCGCGTCGTCGCCGGCGAGCAGGACCACGGGGGCGGCGAACTCCCCGGCCATGGCCGCATTGAGGCCGATCTCGCCGAGCGGCCGGCCGTCGATCCGTACGTCGAGCAGTTCGCCGTTCATGGTGTGTGCGAGGACGGCCGCACCGCTCCCGGCTCGCGCGTGGTAGCCGACGCACAGGACGGCGTCCGTCTCGCGGTCCAGGCTGCCGAGCATGCCGAGCGGCCGGGGCTTTCCGCGAACCAGCCGGGCTCGCCGGTCGAGGTCCTCGGGCAGCAGATTGCGGAACGGGCCGTGGGAGTCGGCGACCAGGACCTCGGCCGAGGGATCGGCATCGAGGACGCCGGCGACCGCGGCGTTGGCCTCGGCGGTCATCACCGCCCGTGCGCGCTGGTAGTCGTAGCCGTCCGGACGGGTCTCGGTGCCGTGCACCACGGCCGAGATTCCTTCCATGTCCACGGAGATGAGCACCTTCATGACTGCGGGAGTCTACGCGCGGCGGCCGTCGACCGGTCGCCCCCGCCTCCGGGTCGCCCTCCCCCGCCGTCGTACGGGCATCGGCCGCCGTGCGGGCGTCAGTCGAAGGCGTCCGTGACGCAGTCCGCGTGGCAGCCGCCGGCCTCGTAGCGCCGGCGCAGCGCCTCCGCGGCCACCTGGCGCGGTACGTCCGGCAGACCGAAGTGCTCGGCGAGTACACGGCGCACTTCCTCCACCCGCACGACGGCCGGCTCGCCGGGCCCTGCCGCCCGTCGCGCCCGGCTGATCGCGAGATCCGCCGCCTGTCGCAACCGGCGCTGCCGCAGCCGGATCTCGTGGCTCCAGGCACGGCCCGGAGCGAAGGGCTGCCGGATCCTGCCGCGCCACAGCAGTCCCGCACAGATGAACGCGCCTCCGATCACCACCACGACGAGCATGCCGATGACATCACCACCGATTCCCGCCGCCACGGCCCACGCCCCCACGGCATCCCTCCCCACCCTGTTCCCGGCCCGGGGAGTATGGCAGTTCGAAAGCCCTCCCTCGAACACCTCAAACACCCCGAGCACGCCGCAGCAGGGGCGCCACGCCGCCGTCCGACCGCCTGAGTGGCGGAAGCGTCAACTCCACTCCGACTCAAGGCAGTTGAGTGCCCATCAAACCCGGATGCAGACCCGAGCAGAGAGTGCTGTGCAGGGGAGCTGCACCGACTGGCCGAGGGCATATGACCACGGCACCACCGGATCGGGTATTGCCAAATCCCTTACGGGGCATCGCCTGCTGTGCAACAGTCATAAGCGGTCCTTCCATCAGCCCTGGTCGTGCCGCGCCAGTATCGGAGTACGTGATGCCGTCCCCCCTCTTCGCGGACCGCCCCGCCGCCCAGCCGCCCGAGCGCGGCACGGTCGACGCACTCATCACACAGACGCGCCGCCTGCGCACCGAGGTCGACGCGGTGCGCCGTGACACCGGCCAGGACGAGACCGACCCGCAGGGCCGCTGGTATCGCGCTCTGTGCGAGCTCGCCCTGCACCAACTCGACGACATCGACGGCCACTTCGGCCAGCTGCGGCACGGCGCTCCGGCCCGCGAGGAAGCCTCAAAGGACCCCGGCCGGACCGACGGCCTCGTCCCCGGACCGGCCGCGCCGCAGGAGTCCCTGCTGAGCCGGGTCGGCAGCGCGGAGTGGAACCTCCTCACCGACGAGGTCACCTGGTCCGCGGAGCTCTACGACATACTGGGCCGCGCTCCCGGAAGCCCCGCACTGTCCCTCGACGAACTGCCCTCGGTGGTCTGCGCCGAGGACCAGGCACAGCTCACCGCCATGGTGACGGACTGTCTGATCGAAGGCAGGCCCATCGACGGCGAGTTCCGCATCGCGCGACCCGACGGCGGCACCCGGACCGTACACATGATGGGCGAGCCGGTACTCGACGCGGGCGGCGGCACCGCGTCGATGTGGGCCGTGCTGCGGGACGTCAGCGAACTGCGCCGCACCCAGCTCGCGGTACGCGAGTCACAGGAGTCGCTCCAGCGCCGGCAGCACACCGCACACGCGGAGCACCGGCTCGCGGTCGAGCTGCAGGAAGCCGTACTGCCGCCGTGGCAGAGCCCCCTGCAGGTCCCGGTCGACACCTCGGGCGCCCTCGACCTCGCGGCGCACTACCTCCCTTCGGCGAGCGCGACCCTGATCGGTGGCGACTGGTACGACGCCCTCGAACTGCCGGACGGCGAGACGCTGTTGAGCGTCGGCGATCTGACCGGCCACGGAGTGTCCGTCACCTCCGGAATGGCCATGGTGCTCGGCGCGCTGCGCGGCATGGCGTTCTCCGGAGTGCGCCCGGGTCCGCTGCTCGGCTGGCTGAACCAGATGCTCGACACATCCGCCCAGCCGGCCCTGGGCAGCGCCGTGTGCTGCCGGTACCACCCGGGCAGGCGCACCTTGTCCTGGGCGCAGGCCGGGCACCCCGCCCCGATGGTGTTCCGGGACGGGGTGGGCCGTGAGCTGACGCCGCCCGCGGGCGTGCTGCTCGGCGCCGCCTCCGGCAGCAGCTACGAGCAGGCCGAGGAGCAACTCGAGCCGGGCGACCTCGTGTTGCTGCACACCGACGGCCTGGCTCCACGCCATCTCGACGACGGCGGGATCGGCCGGCTCCTCGACCTGGCGCCTCGTTTCGCCGAGGCCGGCAGCGCGCAGGACTGCGTACGTGCCGTGGTGGAGGAGTTCGGAGACAGCGAGCGGGCGGACGACGCCTGCGTACTGGTCGCCAGGGTCAGCTCTTAGGGAAGGCAGCGGGAGCCGGGCGTCAGGCCCGGGCGGCGCTGCCTCCCTTCGCCTTCGACTTCCCCTTGGGCAGCGCGAGTTGGATCTCCTCGCGCAGCTCCTGGATCTTCGGGAAGTCGGCGTACTGCCCGGTCAGGCGGTACATCTCGCGGAGCCGGTCCCAGGTGCGGTGCGAGGAGGTCTCCCCCATCGACACCAGCGCCAGTCGTGCGTACCGGTCGGCCTGCTCGGGGTCGTCGGAGATGAAGCAGGCCGAGGCGAGTGAGATGTAGTCGAAGATCTGTGAGCGCTGGCGTCCCTTCTGCCGCAGCTCGATGGCCTCCTTGGCGTGCCGCTGCGCGATCGCCGCGGCGGACGGGTCGTGGTCGGCGAGCGTGCGATACGCCAGGGCCTGCATGCCGTGCAGATCCGCCTCGTCGAACATCTGCATCCAGCTGGGCGGCGGGACGTCACCGCGGTCGGAGACGAAGAGTTCCTCGGCCTTGCCGAGGGTGCGCCGCATCGCCTGGCCGCGGCCCATGGACGCCTGCGCCCAGGCCTCGATGGTGTGCAGCATGGCCTGGGTCCGGGGCAACACCTCGTCGCCGGAGCCGGACTTGGCCAGTTTCATCAGGTCGAGTGCGTCGTCGGGCTTGCCGAGATGCACCATCTGGCGTGCCGCGCGGGACAGGGCCTCGCCGGCCCGCGGGCGGTCGCCGCCCTCGCGCGCCGCGTGTGCGGCGATGACGAAGTACTTCTGGGCGGTGGGCTCGAGGCCGACGTCGTGCGACATCCAGCCGGCGAGTACGGCGAGATTGGCGGCGACGCCCCACAGGCGCCGCTGGAGGTGTTCGGGGTGGTGGTAGGCGAGCATGCCGCCCACCTCGTTGAGCTGGCCCACCACTGCCTTGCGCTGCAGCCCGCCACCGCGGGCCGCGTCCCAGGCGCGGAACACCTCGACCGAACGCTCCAGTTCCTCGATCTCCTGCGACCCGATGGGGGCGGCCTCGTAGCGGTCGAACCCGGCGGGGTCGGCGTGCAGGGGGTCGTTGATGCGGGGAGCGTCGGAGGTGAGGGCCGGATCGGTGTGCAGCCAGTCGTGCATGGCGCCGCTGAGGGCGGATCCTGCGGCAAGCGCGGCACCCGCGCCCACCAAACCGCGTCGGTTGAGCATGAGGTCCATTCCCGTGAATTCGGTGAGGACCGCAGCAGTCCGCTCGGGCGCCCACGGCAGCCGGTCGGGGTTGTCGAGCTCCCCGCCGCCATGCCTTCTCCCCGTGCGCCCGTGCCGGACCAGACCAAGGTCCTCGATGGTCACGACACGGCCGAGACGCTCGGTGAACAACGCTGCCAGCACCCGCGGTACGGGATCGCGCGGGATCTCTCCCATGTCGATCCAGCGCCGCACCCGCGAGGTGTCGGTCGCCAGCTGCGGGTGGCCCATGGCCGCCGCCTGCCGGTTGACCAGCCTGGCGAGTTCGCCCTTGGACCAGCCGGCCAGGCCGAACAGGTCCTGCAGGCGGGTGTTGGGTTCGTTGCTCACGTCAAGCCCCCAGGTTCTCGGCTGACTTGAATGTAGCCCGCTGTCAGATGCTGAGCGACTATTCGCCAGGGTTCGCCAGGGTGCGCTACGTGGAGGGCCATGCGAGACACGGTGTCAGGTAGGAGTGCGCCTTCCCGGCCCGGCGGATACCCGGGGACTCCCCAGGGTGTCCGGATTCTCCGCCGGGCGGGACGGCGCAAGGCAACTCGTCGGCGCACGAAGGGATCTGTATCACCCATGTACACAGCATCGTCCTCCGTGTCCGCACCGCCCCGGCCGTTCCACCCGCGACAGGGCGGCGGTCCCTACCTCGATTCGGCCCGAGCCGCGGCGCCCGCACGCCAGGTGTCCCCGGCGGCGGCCGGCCGCACCAAACGCATGCCGGGGGCGGGGGCGCAAACCCTCAGCGGGAGAATCGACCTCTCCGGCCCGCAGGGCGCCCAACTGCGCACCGCCATCGCCTCGGTGCACCGCATCTGCCCCGAGTTCACTCCCGTGCAGGTGCTGCGGCGCAGCGGACGCTCGGTGCTGATCGTCGGCACGACAGGTCGTACGACGGCGGTGGCCAAGTGTTTACTCGATCACTCCCCGGTGTGGTCGGAGCGGAGCGGGCACGAAATAGCCGCCTACCGCGCGTTCGTCCGGCACCGGCCGCCGGTGCGGGCGCCGCGGCTGATCGCGGCGGACCCGGACAACGGCACGCTGGTGATCGAGCGGATGCCGGGCCGGGTGGCGGCTCTGCAGCGCCACCCCACCGAGGCCCCGCCGCGCGCCGATCTGCAGACCGCGCTCGGTGCCATCCGCCGGCTGAACGCCTGGCGCCCGCCGGCCGGTACGTTCGGCGCTCCCCTGGACTATGCCGCCCGTATCGCCCGATACCACGAGCTGGGCCTCCTTACCGACCGTGATCTGGGCGATCTGCAGAAGCTTCTGCACGGCATCGCCCATGCCTCCGGGCCGGGCGGGACGGGCGAGTTCTGCCACGGCGACGCCCTCCTTTCCAACATGCTCCTCTCCCCCGCGGGCGGCGCGGTGCTCGTCGACTGGGAGCACGCCGGCTGGTACCTGCCCGGGTACGACCTGGCGACGCTGTGGTCGGTCCTCGGGGACGCGCCGGGGGCACGCCGGGACATCAGCAAGCTCGCGCAGTCCAGGGGGCAGGCGGCGCGCGATGCGTTCCTGGTCAATCTGATGCTGGTCCTGACCCGCGAGATCAGGACCTATGAGACGGCGGTGCAGCGCACGATGCGTGACACGGCCCCGGCGGCACCGGGTTCGGCCCACCCGGGTGCTGCGCCGTCCGGCGAGGAGCAGCGCCTGTTGTTGCGGCGGCTGCACGACGACTGCGGGTTGGCCCGACGGGCCGTGCGGGCCGCGGTCGGCACTCGCTGACGGGGAGCGACGGCCCGCGAAGCGCCCGGGGGTCTCGTCCCTTCCGTCGGGGATGGGGACGAGGATGGGGCGCCTCGCGGGCCCGTCGTCTGTCCGTACGGCGGTCGCCGGCTACGAGGTGGTGAACTGCACGGTGTCCACGTCGTAGGCGTTGTCCTCGGGTGAGGTGAAGACCGCGTACAGCTTGTGGCTGCCGTCCAGTGCTTCGACCGGCACCGCGGGTGTCTCCTCGTAGGCGTCCCAGTCCCCGGTGTTGGGTACGGGGGTGGTGGCGAGGAGCTTGCCGTCGGGTGCGTCGGCGCGCAGTTCGATCGCGCCCACGCCGTTGGGTGACGAGAGCCGGTACTGGACCGATTCGACGCCCTCGACGCTCATCGGCTCGAAGGCGATCCAGTCGCCGTCGCTGATGTCGCCGATGCGTTTGCCGTTCTCGGCTCCTTCCTGGGAGACGATGCGGGTGCCGGACTGGTCGTCGTGGTACTCGGCCTGCTTGTGCTTGGGCTGCAGCACCGCGCGCCCGTATCCGGTGAGTTCGCCGGTTCCGTCGGCTCCCTTGTCGGTGTACTTGGCGTTGAGGACGTACGTCAGGTCGGCGCCCTCCGGGTGACCGCCGAGGTCACCGGTGTCGACGGTGCCCTCACAGCCGGGGATGTCGGTCGTGGGGTGCTCGTGGTCGTCGTGCCCGAGCGCCGGGTTCACGGTGACCTTGGAGCAGTCGATCTCGCCGTCCTCGGGGTCGGTGACGGTGACCTTGTACGGGATCTTGTCGCCGAACTCGATGAGCTTGCCGTTGACCGGAGTCTCGATCTTCACGGTGGGCGCGGTGTTGCCTGCCGTGATCGGGATGTTGGCGTATCCGGACTTGCCGCTGGCGTCGGTGACCTTGAGCTGGGCGTTGAAGTCGCCCTTCTCGGTGTAGGTGTGGCTCGGGTTCGCCTCCGTGGAGTCGTAGGTGCCGTCGCCGTCGAAGTCCCATTCGAGGGTGACCGGATCGCCGTCCGGGTCCTCACTGCCTTCGCTGGAGAAGTCGACCTCCAGGGGTACGGGACCGTTGGTGGCGGAGGCCTTGGCCTTGGCGACGGGGATGCGCTGGCCCTGGGCGTAGTCGATGCGGTAGAGCCCGGAGTCGTTGTTGCCGCCGCCGAACTCGCTGCCCCATTCCAGGACGTAGAGCGAGCCGTCCGGTCCGAAGGTCATGTCCATGGGTTTGACGAAGTCCGCCGTCGACATGAAGTCGTTGATCTTCAGGAGCTTTTCGTCCTGGTCGAAGCGGATCTCCTTGACCTCGTTGCGGGCCCACTCGTAGAAGAAGCTCGCGCCGTCGTAGTACTCGGGGAACTTGGTCTCGGAGGGGTTGTCCTTGTCGTAGCGGTAGACGGGGCCGCTCATCGGCGCGGAGCCGCCGCTGCCCATCTCCGGGAACTCCTTCGACTCGTCGTAGCCGTACCAGATCTCGGGCTGCTGCAGCGGGGGCAGTTCTTCGAGACCGGTGTTGTTGGGCGAGGGGTTGGTGGGCTTGTCGCAGTCGAACTTGTCGCCGACCTCGCCGGTGTCGGGATCGTAAGGGGCGTAGGCCTGGTTGTTGCCGTGGCAGAAGGGCCAGCCGAAGTTGCCGGGCTTCTTGATGACGTTGTACTCGACCAGGCCCTCGGGGCCGCGTTCGGTCTCGGGTGCGCCGCGGTCGGGTCCGTAGTCGGAGACGTGGACGTATCCGGTCTTCTGGTCGACGGTGAAGCGGAAGGGGTTGCGGAAGCCCATGGCGTAGATCTCAGCGCGGGTTTTGTCGGTGCCCTCCTCGAAGAGGTTGCCCTCCGGGACCGTGTAGCCGCCGTCGTCCTGGGGCTTGATGCGCAGGATCTTGCCGCGCAGGTCGTTGGTGTTGCCCGCGGTACGGGCGGCGTCCAGCATCTCCTTGCCCTCGCGCCAGTCGATGGGGGCGTAGCCCTGCCAGTCGGGGTCGAGGTTCGGCGGGGTGTCGTCGCCGGTGGACAGGTAGAGGGTGCCGTCTGGGCCGAACTCGACTGCGCCGCCGGTGTGTCCTGGTTCGGGGAAGGTGCGGTCCCGGTAGGCGGGTACGTCGATCAGCTTCTTCTCGCTGTCGAGGTCGAGTTTGTCGTCCTTCAGGGTGAAGCGGGAGAGGCGGTTGATGTCCTCCTCGCTGCCGGCGGGGGCGTAGTAGAGATAGATCCAGTTGTTCTCGGTGAACTTCGGATCGAGCTCCATGCCGACCAGACCGTCCTCGCCGCCGGTGTAGACGTCGAGCTTGCCCGCGGTGGTGGTGGAGTGGGACTTCGGGTCGAAGACCTGTACCTCGCCGGCGCGTTGGGCGTAGTAGACCTTGCCGTCCTGGGCGACGTCGAGCTCCATGGGGTCGGCGGTGTTGTCGTCGAGTGCGACCTTCTCGTAGCCGCCCCAGACCGTGCCTCCGCAATCACCCGGTTCGTTGCCCGCGGCCCATTTGACGCCGCCCACCACATGGTCGCGGAAGGCCTCTTCGGTGTAGGCGGCCTTGTCGTGGCCCATGGCGGTGGCCCAGACCTTGCCGCCCTGGGTGCTGCGGCACCAGGAGATGGGGTGGTCGGCGCCCATCGCGTCGTCGCCCGGGTCGTAGGTGGTCTCGTCGGCGCTGACCAGGACGTGCACGTCGCCACGGGGGTTGGCGTCGAAGTTGTACCACTCCTCGGCGCGCTCCCAGCGTTCGGGCAGGCCCTTGGTGGAGGGGTGGACGCGGTCGGCGACCTTGGCGGTGCCCTGCAGCACGCCCGGGGAGTGGGTGGGCATGTGGACGCCGCCGTTGATGGTGTCGTCCCACCAGGGGAACTCCTCCTCGACGCCCATGTCGAGGGTGTTGTGGATGGCGACGATGCCCTTGCCGCTCTCGACGTAGGACTGCATCGCGTCGCGCTGCTCCTGGGTGTCCCACACCATCCCGGAGTTCTGCAGCATCACGATGACGTCGAAGTCCTTGAGTTTCTCCTCGGAGAACACCGAGGAGTCGTCGGTCTCGACCACCTCGAAGTCGTTCTCGGCGGCCTCCTCCTTGAACATCTCGATGCCGTCCGGGATGGAGTCGTGGACGTAGCCGACGGCCTTGGTGAAGAGCAGGGCGCGGAAGCCGGGTGCCTGCTGTCCCGCGTCCCAGTCGGCTGCGGTGGCCGGTACGGCTCCGGCGGCGATCATGAACAGCGCCGCAAGCACGGCGACGATGGCTCTTCGCGGGCCACCGGCCGGTATGTCACGAGCATGACAGCTCATGATGATCCTCTCTGGTCGGGTGACGGACGTGCGGGTGCCGGAAGTTCGGGGTGCCGGAAGTCATGGCGTCGCCGGGTCGCCGGGTCGCCGAGGAGCCGTCAGACCTCCTCGAGTACGCGGCGCAGGAAGCCGAGGCCTTCGGTGGCGATGGCGTCCTGGGTCTCGGCCAGTGGGCGCCATACGGAGGCGGCCACGGCGATGGTGTCGTTGTGCGCGGTGAACGACTCGATGCACAGCGGGCCTTGGTGGCCGGATTGCCGCAGTGCGCGCAGGAATCCGGTCCAGTCGAGGTGGTCGGCGCCGGGCGTGCCGCGGTCGTTGGCGCACACCTGCACATGGGCGATGCGCCCCGCCGCGGCACGTACCGCATCGGGCAGGGAGCGTTCCTCGATGTTCTGGTGGTACGTGTCCAGCGCGACGCCGATGCCGTCGGCGGGCAGCGGTGCGATGGCCTCGGCGGTCTGCGTCACGGTGTTGAAGACGCTGGTCTCGTACCGGTTGAGCGGCTCGACCCCGATGCGTACGCCGGCCTGCCTGGCGTGGTCGACGACCGGCGTGATGTGAGTGCGCCATTCGTCGACCGTCGCGGCGCGTTCGATCTCGTCCATCCGCCAGGTGCGTCCGACGCCCGCGTACACCGGGCCCGCGACGACGGGGGCGCCGACCGCCTGGGCCGAGTCGATGCAGCGGCGCAGATAGTCCTGGGTGCGCCGTACGGTGGCGGGGTCGGTGCGGACGAGGTCGCGGCCGGGCGCGAGGACGGCGATGACGGCGGCGGCGTCGAGTCCGGTGGCGTCCAGGAGCTTGACGGTCTCCTCGGGTTCCCAGTCCGTGGGCCCCTCCAGCGGGAGTTCCACGCAGTCGAAGCCCCAGCCGGCCAGGCGCGGCAGTGTTTCGGCGAGCGCGGCACCGGCGACGGGTGAGTGCCAGATCCAGGGGTTGGCGCCGATGGCCGTGTGCTGCCGGGTCACTTCTTGCCTCCCCACGCCTCGGGGAATCCCGGCATCTTGTCGCAGCCGCACATGGCGTAGTGCAGCGGCGGCATGCCGTCCTCGAGGTAGGTGTCGAGGGTGTCCTGGGTGACGGTGGGCTGCGGGAGCTTCCACTCCTTGGGGACCTGCTTGCCGTCCAGGATCCGCAGTGCGGCGATCACCGGGGTGCGCCACTGGAAGGTCGGGTAGGCGGGAGCGATGGCGGTGAGCTTCTTGTCCTTCCAGGCCTCGAGGAAGTCCTGCTGGTCCTCGCCGGTGATGGGCGGTACGTCGACGCCGGCGTCCTCGAATGCCTCGACGGCCGCGACGGCGGTGGCTCCGGAGTCCATCCAGACGCCGTCGATCTGTCCGTGCCGGGAGATGGCGTCGGCGACGATCGACTTGGCCTTGGACGTGTCGCCGTCGGTGAACTTGACGTCCACCACGTCGAGTTCGCTCTTGTCGAAGGCGACCTTCGCGGCCGACCAGCGGTTCTCCAGTACGTCCACGCCGGGCGAGATGCGCAGGGCGAGGATCTTGCCCTTGGGTTTGACCTTGTCGACGAGGAAGTCGGCGGCGACGGCCCCGTAGGCGTATCCGCCGATGGGGTTGACGAAGGTGACCGCGCAGTCCGTCTCGACACCGCGGTCGAAGACGATGACGGGCACCTTCCCGCAGGCCTCCTTGACCGCGGGGGTCAGGGTCGCGGTGGTGTTGGGCGAGACGATCAGGGCATCGCAGCCCTTGCCGGTGAGCTCCTGGATGTCGGAGATCTGCTTGTCGTCCTTGCCCTGCGCGTCGAGCTCGGTGAACTTGGTGATCTCCTTGTGCTGTTTCACCTCGGCCTTCATGGTCTTGAGGCCGACCTGGCGCCAGGGGTTGAATACGCCGGCGTTGGAGAAGCAGAGGTGGGTGCCGCCCGAGCCCTTCTTCTTGTACTCGGCGGTGTCCGTCATCTCGGGTTCGAGCATCTGCTCCCAGGGCTTGGCGTCCGGTCCCTCGGGTTCGGTGTCCATGAGCTTCATCTGCCGGTCGTACTCGGCCTGTTCGAAGAACTTGGAGTCCTTGCCGTCGGACGTGTCCGCGCTCTTCGAGGCGCCGGCCGGCGAGTCGGGCGGCGCGTCGCTGGAACAGGAGGCGAGCAGCGCCCCCGCGCACAGGGCGGCGGCCGGCACGAGCAGACGTCTGCGGTTCATGAGGGGGTTCCTCCCGGTGAAGAGTGACGGCGGCGGCGCAGCCGGGAGAAGTCGGCGGCTCCGAGTCCGACGGCGGCGATGACGATGAAGCCCTGGACGGTGGACTCCAGGGCGCCGGAGACGCCCTGCAGATTGAGCAGGGTGAACAGGGCCTGCAGGCTGAACGCCCCGGCCATGGCGGCGACCACGGATCCGCGTCCGCCGCCGAGCACCACGCCGCCGAGCACGACGGCGGTGATGGCCTCGAACTCAAGGCCGCGGCCCGCCTGGGCGGAGACTCCGGAGAAGCCGCCGACCAGGACGGCGGCGAGGGCTGCGGCGACGCCGGACAGCACGAAGGCGATGATGCGGACGCGGTGCACGCGTACGCCGGCGAGGGCGGCGGTGCGTTCGCTGTCGCCGGTGGCGATCAGGGTGCGGCCGAAGTCGGAGCGCATCAGCCAGAATGCGAGGCCTCCGGCGGCCAGGCAGGCGAGTACGGCCCAGGGCAGCCAGCCGAAGGCGGTGCCGCGGCCGAGCGCGCGGAAGCCCTCGGGCAGCGAGCCGTGCGGGGAGCCGCCCGTCCAGTAGAAGACGGCGCCCTCCAGGATCAGCATCATGCCGAGGGTGGTGATGAACGAGGGGACTCTCAGGGCCGTACTGATCAGGCCATTGACCAGCCCGACGACGGCGCCGCCGAGCAGCAGCGCCAGGGTGACGACCAGCCAGGCGGCTTCCGGGAACGAGCCGTACAGCTCGGCGGCGACGACCACCCCGGCGGTGACGATCGCACCCACGGACAGGTCGAACTCGCCGCTGACGATGACCAGATACTGGCCGGCGGCGAGGATCACCAGGGGTGCGGCGCGTTTGACGAAGGCGAGGAAGCGGTCGGGTTCGTAGAAGCCGGGGTCGGTGAGGGCCAGGGCGAGGAGCAGGACGACGAGCAGGCCGTAGACGGGGGCGCCGGTGCCGAGTGCGGCGGCGATCCGCCGGTGCGGGGCGGGCTGGTTGGCTGTTGTGGCGTCGGCGGTCGTGGTCATGCGGACCTCCTGCTGCCGCGCCGGGCGTAGAGCGCGACCGCCGCGATAATGACGACGCCGCGGACGACGTTCTTGAAGAAGGGGTCGACGGACAGCTGGTTGAAGACGCTGTCGAGCACGGCGAGCACCAGGACGCCGCCGAGGGTGCCGGCCACTCCTCCGCGTCCGCCGGCGAGGACGGTGCCGCCGAGGACGACGGCGGCGATCGACTCGAGGTCGTAGCGTGCCTCGGTGCCCGCCCAGGGTGCGCCGGCGCCGAGCCGGGAGGCGAGGAACAGGGCGGCGGCTCCGACGCAGAGCGAGCACAGCACGTGGGCGAGGACCACGGTGCGGCGGGTGCGTACGCCGGAGAGCCGGGCGGCGTGTTCGTCGCCGCCGGTGGCGTACATGTGGTGGCCGAGGCGGGTGTGCTTCAGCAGCACCCACAGGGCGAGGGCGACGGCGACGAGCAGGAACACCGAGACGGGCACCGGCCCGATGCGGTCGTAGCCGAGTCGCTGGAAGGAGGCGGGGACCTTGCCCGCGGGCCCGGTGTAGTTGTCCTCGATCCAGCCGCGCAGGATGAATCCGGTGCCGAGGGTGGCGATGAACGCGTTCACCTTGAGGCCGGTGACGACCAGGCCGTTGGCGAGTCCGACGGCGGCGGACAGGGCGAGCACCATGAGGATCGCGCCGAAGACGCTGCCGCTCTCCATGGTCTCGGCTGCCACCAGGGTGCCGAGTCCGATCAGGTACGCGACGGACAGATCGAGTGATCCGGTGAGGATGACGGCGGTCTGTCCCACGGCGACGAGTCCGAGCGCGACGCAGTTGGACAGGATGACAACGATGTTGGCGCGGCTGAAGAAGGTGCCGCCGTCCAGGGTGACCACGAGCCAGCCGAGCAGGGTGACGGCGAGGGCGGCGAGCCACACTCCGACGGCCGGGTCGGTGAGCCGGGAGGCGCGGACCGCGGAGTGCTTGACGGGGGGCTGCGGTGGGGCGAGTGCGGTGTCGGTCATACGGCGTCCTCCCGCCGGTCGCCGCCGGTGGCCAGGCGCATGATGTCCTCCTCGTCGGCGCCCGCGGGGAGTTCACCCGCGAGACGCCCGTCGGCCATGACCAGGATCCGGTCGCTCATGCCGATGAGTTCGGGCAGTTCGGACGACACGATCAGGACGGCGAGGCCGTCGCGGGCGAGTTCGCGTACGAGGGTGTGGATGGCGGACTTGGCGCCGACGTCGACGCCCCTGGTGGGTTCGTCGAAGAGCAGTACGCGGGGTCCCGCGGCGAGCCATTTGGCGATGACGACCTTCTGCTGGTTGCCTCCGGAGAGATAGCGGGCTTGCTGGTCCTCGCCGCGGGACTGCAGGGTGACGCGTTCGAGCAGGCCGGTGAGGGCGCGGCCCGCGGGTGGCCGGCCGCGGGCGTGGACGGCGCGGGTGACGAGCAGGGCGTTGTCGCGGATGGACTGGCGCAGGGCGAGGCCCTCGGCCTTGCGGTCCTCGGTGACCAGGGCGATGCCGGCCCGGATGGCCTGCCGGGGGCTGCCGGGCCGCAGGGTGCGTCCGGCGACGGTCATGGTGCCTTCGGTGAAGGGTGCGGCCCCGAACAGGGCGCGGGCGAGTGAGGTGCGGCCGGATCCCTGCAGCCCTGCGATGCCGGTGACCTCGCCGGCCCGGAGGTCCAGATCGATGCCGTTGATGCGGGTGTTGCCCGCGCCGCGGACGGTGAGGGCGGCGTCGCCGATCTCCTCGGGGCGGGCGCGCGGCGGGTAGTAGGTGCCGAGTTCACGGCCGACCATGGCGCGCACCACCTGGTCGGTGTCGGTCTCGGCGGTGGGCACGGTGGTGATGTGCCGGCCGTCCTTGAGGACGGTGATGCGGCGGGAGAGGTCGAAGACCTCGCGCAGGCGGTGCGAGATGTAGAGGATGCCGAGTCCGCGGTCGGTGAGCCGATGGACCAGGTCGTGCAGCAGCGAGACCTCGTGGTCGGCGAGCGGTGCGGTGGGTTCGTCCATCACCAGGACGCGTACGTCCGAGGCGCCCGGGTCCTTCGGGGAGGCACGGCCCACCAGGGCCTTGACGATCTCGACGGTCTGCTGGCGGGCCACGGACAGGTCGTGGACGTAGGTGCGCGGGGTGATGCCGTGTTCGCCGAGTTCGGTGAGGAGTTGGGCGGTGCGCTCCTCCATGGCGCGGCGGTCGACGCGGCCGCGGCGTACCGGTTCGCGGCCGAGGAAGACGTTCTCGGCGACGGTGCGGTGCGGGAGCAGGGCGAACTCCTGGTGGATGATGCCGATTCCGGCGGCCTGGGCCTGCGACGGATGGCTGAAGGAGTGCTCGGTCCCGTCGATCCGGATGGTGCCGGAGTCCGGGGTGTGCTCACCTGCGAGGACCTTCATCAGGGTGGACTTGCCCGCACCGTTCTCCCCCACCAGCGCGTGCACCTCGCCCGCCTCGAGGTCGAGGGACACATCGCTGAGGACTCGTACTCCCAGGAAGCTCTTGGACACATTGCGCATCGTCAGCAAGGCCGGCATGCGTGCGGCTCCTTCGGCAGCGGTCTGCCGAGCAATGTGCTGCCCCGGCTTTGGCCTGTCAAGGGTTCAAGCGGCAGTCCGTACAACGCAATTGACCCTGAGTTATGTCGACGGGCGAACAGCATCGGCCTTGTGAGCAGCGGAAGTGATCCCTACAGTGGCCCGCATGTCTGCCGCGCCCGAGTACGCGCCCTCCGGCCCCTTCTCGCCGGGCGAGGTGCTGGCCCTGATCGGTTCGGGGGCGGCCGCCACCCGGGCCGACATAGCCCGTCTGACCGGTCTGGCCCGTTCCACGGTGTCCCAGCGCGTGGATGCTCTGATCGCCCACGGTTTCGTCGACGAGGACAATGCGGACGGCGGGTCGACGGGCGGCCGTCCGCCGCGCCGGCTGCAGTTGCGGACCCGTGAGCATGCGGTGGCGGGCGTGGACCTCGGTGCCTCGCACTGCCGGGTCGCGCTGATGGACATCGGCGGCGAACTGGTCGCGGTGCGCGAGGATCCGCTGTCGATCGCGGACGGTCCGGCGTCGGTGCTCGGCCATGTGGAGCGCACGCTGCACGAGTTGCTCGGCGAGGCGGGCCGCGACCCGGGCACCCTCAAGTCGATCGGGGTGGGTGTGCCGGGGCCGGTCGAGTTCTCCACCGGCCGTCCGGTGGATCCGCCGATCATGCCGGGCTGGCACCAGTACCCCATTCCGGAGTTCTTCGCGGACCGTCTCGGGGCGCGCGCCCTGGTGGACAACGACGTGAATGTGATGGCGCTCGCCGAGCAGCGCCGCGCCTTCCCGGAGACGGGCTATCTGCTGTACATCAAGGTCGGTACGGGCATCGGCTGCGGCATCGTGGCGGACGGCCGGCTGCACCGGGGCGCGCAGGGCAGCGCCGGCGACATCGGGCACATCCGGGTGGGCGACGAGGAACAGCCGTGCCGCTGCGGCAATGTGGGCTGTCTGGAGTCGGTGGCGTCGGGCCAGGCGATCGCCGCCCGGCTGTCCGGGCTCGGTCTGGACGCGGCCTCGGGGCAGGACGTCGTCCGCCTGGTGAAGTCCGGGAACCGGGACGCGGTGCGCATGGTGCGCGAGGCGGGGCGGGCCGTCGGCGAGGTGCTCGCGGGCCTGGTGAACTTCTTCAATCCGGACACGGTGGTCCTCGGCGGCGCGCTCGCCGCGGTGCACGACCAGCTGCTCGCGGGGGTGCGGGAGGCGGTATACCGGCGCTCGCATCCGCTCGCCACGCATGTGCTGCGGATCGAGCCGAGCCGTACGGGACAGAACGCGGCGGCGCTCGGTGCGGGCATCCTCGCGATCGAACACGCGCTGTCCCCCGAACAGGTGGACCGGGTCCTGGCCGGTTCCGCGCCCTGATCGCGCGGCGGGGATCGGGGGCGGGGCGTTCTGCCTGTTCAGCGGCCCCCATTGGTCCATTCCACTGACGCGTCGCAGGCGGCGCGGGTGCGCGGCAGAAAGCCGCACGCACACCGGCTGACATGGGAAATCCCCTGTTCCTGGGCATGATTGACGGATCGTCGGAGAGCCGGTACCACTGACCCACGTTCGGCCCCGCACGCCCCATCGCGCTCGACCGCCCCAGGAGGCTGCCTTGCCAGGATCCGACCTCGACCCGTCCACCCCCACTTCCAGACGGCTCCGGCGGACGCTGGTCGCGGTGGCGTCCGGAGCGCTGTTGCTGCCGCTGATGGCCGCGGCGCCGTCGGCGCCGGCCGACGACGCGGAGTCCGGCGGCCGGCTGCAGGACGCATTCGCGCGTGCCGCCGCGGAGTACGAGGTGCCGCAGAGCGTGCTGCTCGGTGTGTCGTATCTGCAGTCGCGCTGGGACACGCACGAGGGTGCGGCGAGCGTGAGCGGCGGCTACGGGCCGATGCATCTGACGGATGCGAGCACCGCGCTCGCCGAGTCGGCCGGGCACCACGCGGAGGGCGCCGAGGACCCGCGCGGTGACGGCTCGCGGTCCGTGAAGGAGGTCGAGCACGCGGCGCCGCCGGCACCGTCCGAGCTGCCGGCCCGGCTCAAGACCCTGCTGAAGGCCGCCGAGTTGACCGGTCTGCCGGCCGAGCGGCTGCGTGACGATGCCGCGGCGAACATCCGCGGTGGCGCCGCCCTGCTCGCGGACGCGCAGCGCCGCGCGGGCGGCGGGACGAGCGAGGATCCGGCGGACTGGTACGGGGCGGTGGCCCGCTTCTCCGGAGCGGACGACCGTGCCACGGCGGCCACGTACGCCAACGAGGTGTTCGCCGTGATCCGCGACGGCGAGCAGCGGACCACGGACGAGGGCCAGCGGGTCGCGGTGCCCGCAGAGCCGGGCCTCGCGCCGGACGCCGACCAGCTGAAGGGCCTCGGTCTGCGCCGCGCGGCCGCCGGTCCTGCGGACTGCCCGCGCACCGTGTCCTGCGAGTGGATCCCGGCGCCGTACGAGGAGTTCGGCGACGACGACTACGGCAACCACGACAAGGCGGACCGGCCGAAGGACCAGTCCGTGGACTACATCGTGGTGCACGACACCGAGGGCAGCTGGGACACCACTCTGAAGCTGGTGCAGGACCCGGAGTACGTCTCCTGGCAGTACACCCTGCGTTCCACCGACGGGCACATCGCTCAGCACGTGAACAACAAGGACGTCGCCTGGCACGCGGGCAACTGGTACGTGAACGCCAAGTCGATCGGCCTGGAGCACGAGGGTTTCCTCACCGACCCGGACGCCTGGTACACGGAGGCCATGTACCGCAGTTCGGCCCGCCTGGTGAAGCACCTCTCGAAGAAGTACGACGTGCCGCTGGACCGGCAGCACATCCTCGGCCACGACACGGTGCCCGGCACGACCACCGAGACCATTCCGGGCATGCACACCGACCCGGGCCCGTACTGGGACTGGCAGCACTACTTCACCCTGCTCGGCAAGCCCTTCCACCGCACGGCCGGTCCGGACGGCGGACTGGTGACCGTGCTTCCGGAGTACGACAAGCACCGGCCGAAGTACACCGGCTGCGACAAGGCGGGCGAGGACTGCGCCGCGCACGGATCCAGCGCGGTGCGGTTGCACACCGAGCCGAGCGGCGACGCCCCGCTGGTCAAGGACATCGGCCTGCGGCCGGGCGGCGAGGACTCCACGATCGATGTGAACGACCTGGGCTCGCGGGTCTCGACCGGGCAGAAGTACGCGGTCGCCGACCGCAAGGGCGACTGGACGGCCATCTGGTACCTGGGCCAGAAGGCCTGGTTCCACAACCCGCACAAGCAGCCGACCGCGGTGGACGCGAGCGGCCTGGTGATCACCCCGAAGAAGGGCCGCGCGGACGTCCCGGTCTACGGCCGCGCCTACCCGGAGAAGGAGGCGTACCCGAAGGGCATCGAGCCTCAAGAGGTCTCGCCGCTGCCGTACAAACTGCTCGCCGGCCAGAAGTACGCGGCGGGCAAGCGGGTGCCCGGTGAGTACTACTACTCGCCGGTCTTCGACACCAAGGGCCACCAGGTGGTGCGCGGCAAGGACACGTACTACGAGATCCAGTTCGGGCACCGGGTGGCGTTCGTGCGGGCCGCGGACGTGACGGTGCGGCCGGCTTCCGCCGGGTAGCCGCCGGCGCCCCGGCCTTCGGGCCCGGACCTGCGTGGGGGCAGGCCCGGGCCCGTGGTCGTGTCCGTAAAGTCCTGTGCGGTGCTCGCGGTGTCCGGTGCGTGCTCTCGGCGTGCCGGCCGGAAGCCCTCGTACTGGACGTACTTGGGCTTTCGGCCGGTGCGGCGAGAGTGCGTGCCGGGCGCCGCGAGTGCCGTGCAGGACTTTACGGACACGACCATCGTCGTGACCTGGGGTTTCGTGGTTCGAGGGGCGGCGCGGAGATTTCCCGGAAGAATTTTCCGCGGGCCTGTCGATCGGGCGGTGTCCCGTTCGTCGTCATCATGTACGGCAGCCCGCCGTACGACCGCAGGACAGCCGAACAGGAGCGAGACCATGAAGTACATGATGCTGATCAACGGAGTTCCGGGCGACGACGGCAATGCGGAGGGCTGCACCCCCGCCGACTGGATGGCCTACGACAAGGATGTGCGGGACGCCGGGATCCTGGTGTCCGGCGAGTCCCTCGCGGACCTGGTGACGGCGACCACGGTGAAGGTCGACGGCGAGGGCCGGCGGACCGTGACGGACGGGCCGTTCGCCGAGAGCCGTGAGGTGGTCGGCGGGTTCTATGTCATCGACGTGCCGGACCTGGACGCCGCCCTCGACTGGGCGGCCCGGTGCCCGGGAGCGCGCGGCAGCGGCTCGGTCGTGGTGCGGCCGGTCGCGGACTTCGGGGCCTGACCGTGCCGGGGTCGGAGCCCGCCGCACGGGAGGCCGGGGCCTGGGTGGAGTCCGTGTTCCGCGAGGAGCGCGGCCGCCTCCTGGCCTCCCTGGTGGCGCGCTTCGGCGACCTGGACCTGGCCGAGGAGGTGACCTCGGAGGCCGTCGAGGCGGCGCTGGTGCATTGGCCGGTCGAGGGCGTGCCGTCCAGGCCCGGCGCCTGGCTGCTGACCACCGCGCGCCGCAAGGCCGTGGACCGGCTGCGCCGCGACCGGACCTACGCAGCCCGGCTCGCGGAGCTGCAGGTGGAGGCGGAACGGGCGGATCCGGTGCCCGCCGCCGACACGGCCGGTGAGCTGCCGGACGACCGGCTCCAGCTGTTCTTCACCTGTGCGCATCCCGCGCTCGCGGCGGAGGACCGCACCGCCCTGATGCTGCGCTGTCTGGCCGGACTCGGCACTCCGGAGGTGGCGCGGGCCTTTCTGGTGCCGGTGGCGACGATGGCGCAGCGGATCGTCCGGGCCAAGAAGAAGATCCGGGAGGCGCGGATACCGTTCCGGGTGCCCGGGGCCGACGAGCTGCCGGAGCGGCTGCCCGGGGTGCTGCAGGCGGTGTACTCCGTGTTCAACGAGGGCTATGTGGCCAGTTCGGGGCCGGAGTTGCAGCGGCTCGATCTGGCGGAGGAGGCGATCCGGCTGGCCCGGATCCTGCGCCGGCTGATGCCCGCCGAGCGTGAGGTGGCCGGCCTGCTCGCGCTGATGTTGCTGGTGCACGCGCGGCGGGATGCGCGCACGGGGCCGGACGGAGCATTGGTTCTTCTGGACGACCAGGACCGCGGCCGCTGGGACCGGCCGATGATCGAGGAGGGTTCGGCGCTGGTGGTGACGGCGCTCAGCGGAGGTGCACCCGGTCCGTACGGGGTGCAGGCGGCGATCGCGGCGCTGCACGACGAGGCGTCCGACGTGGCGGGCACCGACTGGCCGCAGATCGTGGCCCTGTACGAGGTGCTCGGCGCGCTCGCCCCTTCGCCGGTGGTGGAGCTGAACCGGGCGGTCGCGGTGGCGATGCGGGACGGTCCGGCCGCGGGGCTCGCCCTGCTGGACGCCCTGGCGGACGCACCGCAGCTGCGCGGCCATCACCCGTACCAGGCGGCGCGGGGCGAGCTGCTCGAGCGCCTGGGCCGGCCGGCCGAGGCACTCACGGCGTACGGCCAATCCCTCGAACTGGCAGGCACCGAGCCGGAGCGCGAGCAACTGCGGCGGCGGATCGCGCGGTTGAGTCCGGGGCGGGACGCATAGCGGACTGCTGTGCGGGCAGGAGGGGTGTACGGGTGCCCGGGGGCCTGCTTGGGACGGCCGGCCCCCGGGACCGTTCTTCTCGCAGGGTTACGCGAAGGTGTACGTCTCCCCCGCCCTCGCCTTGAAGGTGTGCTCGCCGCCGTCGAACAGGGCGGCGTGCACGGTCAGTTCGCGGGTGCGGCCGGCGTGCACGGCCACCCGGGTGGGCTTTCCCGCGGCCCAGGTGATGTCCACCTCGGCGCCTCCTCTGGCCCGTAGTCCGGTCACCGAGCCGTCCGGCCAGGCGGCGGGCAGCGCGGGCAGGATGTCGATCACGTCGTGCTGGCTCTGCAGCAGCATCTCCACGATTCCCGAGGTGGCGCCGAAGTTGCCGTCGATCTGGAACGGCGGATGGGTGTCCCAGAGGTTGGGCAGCGTGGAATTCTTCAGCTGCTCGGCGAGCATCGTGTGCGCGTGGTCGCCGTCCCGCAGCCGCGCCCAGAAGTTGATCTTCCAGGCCTTGGACCAGCCGGTGCCGCCGTCGCCGCGGGCGGTCAGCGACACCCGGGCGGCCTCGGCCCATTTGCTGCCGGGTTCGATCTGCCGGCCGGGGTGCAGGGCGTAGAGGTGGGAGACGTGCCGGTGGTCGTTCTCCGGATCGTCGAGGTCCTCCTTCCACTCCTGCAGCTGGCCCCAGGACCCGATACGCAGGCCGGGGTCCAACTTCCCTAGCGTGTCTTCGAGTTCGCGCCGGAAGGCCGCGCTGTCACCGAGGGTGCGGGCGGCTTCCAGGGTGTTGGTCAGCAGGTCGTGGACGATCTGCTGGGACATCGAGGCACCGGCCGTGAAGTCGCCCTGCTCGGGCGAGTAGCTGGGTGAGACGACCAGGGTGCCGTCGCGCGGATCGGTGTACAGGGTGTCGAGCCAGAAGCGGGCCGCCTCCTTCATCACCGGGTACGCGGTGGAGCGGAGGTAGTCGGTCGAGCCACCGAAGCGGTAGTGCTCGTACAGCTCCTGGGTGAGCCAGCCCGCGGCCTCCGGGAACCAGAAGGCGGTGGCCCAGTCGTGCACGCCGGTGAATCCGTAGGGGTTGGTCTGGTTGTGCACGAGCCAGCCGCCGGCGCCGAACATCTCCTGTGCCGTGCGCTTGCCGGGGGCGACGAGCGCTCGGGTGAACTCCTGGTAGGGCGCGGTGGTTTCGGCGAGGTTGGCGGCCTGGGCGGGCCAGTAGTTCATCTGCAGATTGATGTTGACGTGGTAGTCGGCCGACCAGGGCGGATCGTCGACGTGGTTCCAGACGCCCTGCAGATTGGCCGGCAGCGAGCCCGGCCGGGACGAGGCGATGAGGAGGTAGCGGCCGTACTGGAAGAACAGCGCCTCGAGCGCCTTGTCCTCGGCGCTCGCTCCTCCGCCGTATCCCGCGAGCAGCCGGTCGGTGGGTACGTCGGTGGGGGTGCGCTGACCGATGTCGAGGACGACGCGGCCGAACAGGGCGCGGTGGTCGTCGAGATGGCGGGTGCGTACGGCCTCGAAACCGCGGGCGGCCGCGGTGTCGACGTCCTCCGTCACCTGCGCGTGCGGATCCGCGCCGCGGTAGTCGGGGTACGTGTCGGCGTAGTCGGTGCCGGCGGCGAGGACGAACCAGGCACTGTCGGCGCCGGCCACCGTCAGGGTGCCGTCGCCGCCGGCGGTGACCGTGCCCCCCTCGGTTTCGAGGCGCAGCTGGGCCTCGAAACGCAGTCCGTTGTCCTCGAGGGCGCCGCGGACGACGAGACGCCCGTCGGCCGCTTCGGCGGTGGAGTCGCCCCGCGGCGAGGTGTGGCGCAAGGTGAAGGCGACCTGGCCCGGGCTGTCCGCGGAGATCCGGCCGACGAGGGCCCGGTCGGGGTACGAGGCGAAGAACTCCCGCCGGTGGCCCACACCGTCCTGCGTGTACGTCACGGTGGACAGGGCGTCCGCGAAGGCGAGTTCGCGCCGGTACGAGCCCGAGTCGGCCTGTGCCCCGGGGAAGTCGAGGTACAGATCGCCGAAGGTCTGATAGGCGCCGAAGCCGTGCTCGGGCTGGCCGAGGCGCTCGGCGACCTCCTCCGGGTCGAGGCGGCCCTTCTCGTCGAGGTCGCTGCGTACGGAGGCGAGGGCGTCGGGGCGCGGTTCGGTCCAGTTTCCGTGGTCGTAGCCGGGAGAGCCGGGTCCGCCCGTCCAGAGGGTCTTCTCGTTGAACTGCAGGCGCTCCGATGTGACCGTGCCGAAGATCATCGCTCCCAATGCGCCGTTGCCGACGGGCAGCGCCTCGCGCTCCCAGTCCTCGGCGGGCGCTGCGTACCAGAGCGTTAATTGGTCTGATGAATCTCTGCGGCCGGGAGCCGCATACGCTGATCCGGAGAAGGGGATTCCGCCGACAGCGAGCACACCAGCGCCGCCGAGGGCAGACTTCATGGTTGTTCTTCGGGAGATCCGGGACATGACGCAGGACGGTAGAGGTCCGACCACTGCTCGACAAGAGGGTACGCACGACGAGACCCGCGCCGGACAGTTCCGGCGCGGGTCTCCGTGCGGTTCGGGGGTGGTGTCAGCCCTGCTGGAACAGCTCGGCCGGGAGCGGCTTGAGGAGGGCGTAGAGGTCGTCCGTGATGGGGCGGTCCCAGGCGGCGATGGTCACCAGGACCTTGTCGCTGCGGTCGAACTGGACGCAGGAGATACGGCTCTCGGAGAGCTTGATGCGCTTGACGATGAGGAGGTTGTCGCCCTGCATCACCGGGACGTCCTCGGTCTCGACGACCTCGATCTCCTCGTCGTTCTCCAGCGCGAGGAGGAGCTGGGCGACCTCGAAGGGCACCTCTTTGTCCTCGATCTCACGGGCCGGTGAGCCCTCCGGCAGATTCCCGATGATCATCGCGGGGCCGCGGCCGCCGAACAGGTCGTACCGCAGGAACACTCCCTGGCAGCTGCCGTCCGGCGCGGGCAGCAGACCGGCGCCGAGATTGCCGGGCCAGTCACCGGGGTCCATGGCCAGGACGTCGAAGTCCGGTCCGGCGGGAGTGGCGGAGCTGCGGCGGCGGAGGAAGGACATGCGGCAATGGTACGTGCCGCGCGGCACATCTCCGGCCCCGGGTGCGGGGCGTCGGCGGCCTCCGCGGGCGCTCGGCGCACACATCCGGTGCCGGGCGGCACACCGTCAGTCGCGTCGGGCGGCGAGGTGGTGGGTCAGGCAGGCGGAGGCCGCGAGCAGCACCGCGGAGACGGCCGCCATTCCGGCGGCGGGGGCGAGCAGGGCGGCGGCGTCGGAGGTCTCGGACATCAGGTGGAACAGCCGGTTGACGGGTGGCAGGCCTTGGACGAAGAGCAGCCCCAGAACCAGGGCGAGTGCGGTGGCGAGCGCATAGCCCTGGCGGCGGAAGACCAGCCGCGAGCAGAGCAGCCCGATCGCGGTGCCGGCGAGCGCACAGGTCAGCTGCGCCTCCGCGCCGAGCAGCAGATCAGCGGCTCCCACCTGGTACGAGCCGATCCACAGCGGGAAGAGCAGGCCCACGACAGCCAGGGCGCCGGCGGCGAGCAGCGCGGTGCCGACCGTGGCGGCCAGTACCCGTGCGCCGCGCCCGGCGCTGAGCACCACGACGGCGCGCTGGGTCGGGTCGTCGAGCCCGGCCAGCGCCGAGGTGAGCCAGGTCTGGCTGACGAACAGGGCGCCGGCCGAGGCGGCGTACGCGGGCGGCAGGGAGCCGGACCCATTGACCGTGAGGATGCCGATGAGGCCGGCGAAGAGCAGGACCGGGGCGAGATAGCGCTGGCTGTGGAGCAGGGTCGCGAAGGAGTAGCGGATGAGGGCGGTCATCGGCGGCCGCCTTCGCGGCGGCTCGGCGGGGCAGGCGCCCGGGAGGCTCCGGCGGGCCGGTCCGTGCGGCGCTCCGGGGCCGCCGTCGTGGCCGGCGGCGAAGGCGGTCCAGGCGCCGGAGCCGTTGTCGCGGGCGCCGTCCTGCGGGTCACGGACAGCGCCGACCACCCGTCCCGGAGCGCGGCGAGCAGTACGGCATCGGCCTCCGCGCATACCACGGCGAGCACCAGGTCTGCTCCGTGGTCGGTGACCGTCAGGACTCCGGGGCTCCGGGACCACGGCGGGGGCGGCGGGACCCGCGACGAGTCGCCGGACGCGGGCAACTCGCTCGGGGCGCCGGGCCGTTGCAGTACCAGCTCCGTCACCTGCCGCTGCTCGCGCGGCGATTCGTGGCCGTAGGGATGCAGCCGCCCGCCGGCGACGAGATGGGCGCGGCCGGCCACGGCGGTACGGGCCGACTCGCCGTGGCCGGTGAACACCACCGAGCCGCCCGCTGCGGCCACCTCCGCCATGACCTCGGCAAGGACGCCGTGGGCCGAGGTGTCGAGGCCCGACCAGGGTTCGTCGAGGACGAGCAACTCCGGCTGGACCAGGAGCGCTTGGGACAGGGCGACCTTCTGTGCGTTGCCCTTGGAGAGGGTGCGCAGCTCGGCGTGCGGCCCGCCGGCGACCGCGAGCCGGTCGATCAGGACCCGCGCGCGGCGGCGGGCGTCCGGGGTCGTGAGCCCGCGGATGCGGCCGAGGTGTGTCAAGTACCCGAGGGCGGTGAGGCGTTCGGGCGGGCGGAAGCGGTCCGGGACGTATCCGACGACGGCCGGGCGGCCGGTGACGGTGCCACGGGACGGCCTGCTGAGACCCGCGAGCAGCCGCAGCAGGGTGGACTTCCCGGAGCCGTTGCGCCCGTGGAAGGCCACGATCTCCCCGGCCGGTACGTGCACGGTGACGTCCTCGAGCACCCAGGGGCCCCGCCCGTACCGCTTGCCGACCGACTGTGTCTGCACGCTCTCCGCCCTCTTCCGCCGGACCCGTCGGGCGTCACGCCCGGGAGTCCGTCCGGCCGATCCCCGCGGATCAGGTGAGGTCGAACCGCCCGCTGCGTGCGCCGCGTACGAAAGCATGCCATTCCGCGGGCGAGAAGATCAGCGACGGGCTGTGCGGGCGGCCGCCGTTGCGCATGGCGATGAAGCCTTCGACGAACGCGATCTGTACGTCCCCCAGACCCTGGCTGCCGGACTGCCAGTCGGCGTTGGTCAGATCGAGCTCCGGCTTGTCCCAGCCTGCGAACGGTTGCTGCTCAGTGGTGCTTTCGGCCACGGCCGTACTCCTCCCGCATCGTCGTCCGCGGCCAGCCTAGCCACCGCCGCCGGTGCCGGACAGGCCGCGAACGAAGGCGGCGTGCGGACGACACTGCCTCATCCCGCGGGCTGCTCGGCTCCGACCAGCCACATCGAGAAGAACTGCGAGCCGCCTCCGTAGGCGTGGCCGAGCGCCCTGCGGGCCCCGTCCACCTGGTGTTCGCCCGCCTGTCCGCGTACCTGCAGGGCCGCCTCGGCGAAGCGGATCATGCCGGAGGCGCCGATGGGGTTGGTGGACAGGACGCCTCCGGAGGGGTTGACGGGCAGGTCGCCGTCGAGTTCGGTCACCCCGGACTCGGTGAGCTTCCAGCCCTCGCCCTCCTCGGCGAAGCCGAGATTCTCCAGCCACATCGGTTCGTACCAGGAGAACGGCACGTACATCTCCACGGCGTCGATCTCCGCGCGCGGATCGGTGATGCCGGCCTGCGCGTACACGTCGGCCGCGCAGTCGCGGCCGGCCTGCGGGGAGACGAAGTCCTTGCCGGCGAAGAGGGTCGGCTCGCTGCGCATCGCCCCGCCGTGCACCCAGGCGGGCGGCTCGGGCGAACGGTCCGCGCCGGCCCGGTCGGTGAGGATCATGGCGCAGGCGCCGTCCGAGGAGGGGCAGGTCTCGGAGTAGCGGATCGGGTCCCACAGCATCGGTGAGGACTGGACCTGCTCCAGGGTGAGGTCGTGCTCGTGGAGGTGGGCGTACGGGTTCTTGAGCGCGTTGCGCCGGTCCTTGAAGGCGACGAGGGAGCCGATCGCGTCGGGGGCTCCGGTGCGCCGCATGTACGCGCGGACGTGCGGGGCGAAGAAGCCGCCGGCGCCGGCGAGGAGGGGCTGCTGGAAGGGGATGGGGAGCGAGAGGCCCCACATGGCGTTGGACTCGGACTGCTTCTCGAAGGCGAGGGTGAGGACCGTGCCGTGGACGCGGGCGGCCACCAGATTGGCGGCGACCAGGGCGGTGGAGCCGCCGACGGAACCGGCGGTGTGCACCCGCAGCATCGGTTTGCCGACGGCGCCGAGCGCGTCCGCGAGGTAGAGCTCCGGCATCATGACGCCCTCGAAGAAGTCGGGGGCCTTGCCGATGACGACGGCGTCTATGTCCGGCCAGTCGAGTCCGGCGTCGTCGAGGGCACGCCGGGCCGCCTCCCGGACGAGTCCCGCGATGGAGACGTCCTTGCGGGCCGCGACGTGCTTGGTCTGTCCGATGCCGACGACGGCGACGGGTTCCTTGTGCGCGGTGCTCATGCGTCCTCTCCTTCCAGGACGGCCACCAGGTTCTGCTGCAGGCAGGGGCCCGAGGTGGCGTGCGCGAGGGCGCGGTCCGAGGCGCCCCGGTGGATGCGGGCGGCCGCCTCGCCGAGCCGTACGAGCCCGGCGGCCATCATCGGGTTGGCGGCGAGCGGACCGCCGGAGGGGTTGACCGCCACCTCGTCGCCGAGGTCGAGGGCGCGGCGCAGCACGACCTCCTGAGAGCTGAACGGGGCATGCAACTCGGCGGTGTCGACGGGCCGTTCGAAAGCCCCTGCCCGTTCCGCGGCAAGCCGCGTCGACGGTGACTCGGTGAGGTCGCGGACGCCGATGGCGTGCGGCTCGATGCGGTGGTCGATGCCGCGGATCCAGGCGGGGCGCGCGCACAGGGCGCGGGCCCGGTCGCCGGCGGCCAGCACCACGGCGGCCGCGCCGTCGCCGATCGGCGGGCAGTCTCCGGTGCGCAGCGGCTGGACGACGTAGTCGCCCTGGGGGCGGGCGCCGCGCACCTGGGCGTGCGGATTGTCCGACGCTGCGTCCCGGCTGCGGGCGGCGACCGTGGCGAGGGTGCGTTCGTCGGTGTGTCCCGCGTCGATGAGCGCCTGGGCCTGCAGGGCGGCGAGCGCGACCGAGTCGGGCCACAGCGGTGCCTGGTAGTACGGGTCGAGCTGGCGGGTGAGGACGTCGCGCAGCGAGCCGGGCGAGGACTTGCCGTAGGAGTAGACGAGCGCGGTGTCGGCCTCGCCGGTCAGGAGCTTCACCCAGGCCTCGTAGAGCGCCCAGGCCCCGTCGGTCTCGACGTGCGATTCGGAGATCGGCGGCCAGGCGCCGACCCCGTCGAGCGCCATGGTGAAGGAGAAGGCGCGGCCCGCGAGGTAGTCCGCGGAGCCGGAGCAGGTGAAGTCGATCTCGCCGGTCGCGAGGCCGGTGGCGCCGAGCACCTCGTGCAGGACGGGCATCAGCATCTCCACCTCGGAGAGTTCGTCCGTGCTCTTGAGGTGGTCGCTCTGGGCGAAGGCGACGATCGCCACGTCGCGGAGTGCACCTGTGGGGGGCATCTACAGCAGCTCCTTGTACGTGTCGTAGTCGGCGTCGGGTTCGCCGGTGGGGCGGTAGTGGTCGGGGAAGCGGCTGTTCTCGGACCAGACGGGCTCGACGCGCAGGCCCATCCGTACCTGGTCGTAGGGGATGCCGCCGATCCGGCCGTGCAGGGCGAGTCCGGCGCCGTCCAGGGCGATGTGCGCGTAGACGTAGGGCACTTCGATGTCGAGGTTCTTGGCCTTGATGTTGACGATGCAGAAGGTGGTGACGGTGCCGGCCGGTCCGACCTCGACGCGTTCCGCGGTGGCGACGCCGCAGGTCGGGCAGGCGCCGCGGGGCGGGATGTAGACCTTGGCGCAGGAGGGGCAGCGTTCGCCGACGTTGCGCTGTTCGGCCAGGCCCCGCAGATAGGCGGTCTGGGCGCGGCCCGGTGAGTAGACGTAGTCGAGTCGGGCGGGGGCGACGATGCCGGTGACGGGGTCGTCGAAGGCGCCGTCGTGCCGGGCGGCGGGGGTCCGCCCAGCGGCCTGTCCGTCTTGAGCTGGCTCGAAACAGGCGATGTCGGTGATGGCTCCGGTCCGTTCCTCGGCCCAGCGCACGCGCACGCGCAGTCCGGAGTGCACGGACGTGGCGTCCGGTACGTCGAGGGCGTGCAGGAGTGCGGTGTCGGCGCCGTCGAGCTGGACCAGGACCCAGGCGAAGGGGGTGTCCAGGGGCTGGTCGCGGCGGGGCTCGGGGTTCCAGGCCCAGGTGGTGACGGTGCCGGTGGCGGAGACCTGGACCAGGTCGCGGATCTCCTCGGCGGTGACGGGGTCGTACTCGACGGGCGGCACGAGCACGCGGCCGTCGCCGGTGCGCACGCCGAGGACCACCCGCTCGCGCAGTCCGGTCAGGAAGGCGCTCTGCACGGGGCCGAGTGAGCGGGTGAAGGGGAACTCCAGGGCCATGGGGGCTTTGAGCAGGTCGGGCACGTGCACTCCTTGAGGTCGGGCGCGGGCCGGGACCGGGGTTCCGGGTGCGCCGGGGTGGAGGTCAGGCGCGCCGGTAGACGGGCGGCCGCTTCTCGGCGAAGGCCTTGGCGCCCTCCTTGGCGTCGGCGGTGGCGAACACCGGCCAGCCGCGCTCGAGTTCGCTCTCGAGACCTTCGGTCTCCGTCAGCTCGGCCGTGTCGTAGACCGAGGCCTTGACGGCTTCGACGGCGAGCGGCCCGCAGGCGTTGATCTGTTCGGCGACCTCGAGGGCCGCGTCGAGGGCGCCGCCGTCCGGGACGACCCGGCCGACGAGCCCGATCGCGGCGGCCTCGGCCGCGGAGTAGGGGCGTCCGGTGAGCAGCATCTCCAGGGCGTGGGTACGGGGGATCTGGCGCGGCAGGCGGACGGTGGAGCCGCCGATCGGGAAGAGGCCGCGCTTGACCTCGAAGAGCCCGAAGGTGGCGGACTCCCCCGCGATCCGGATGTCGGTGCCCTGCAGGATCTCGGTGCCGCCGGCCACGCAGTAGCCCTCGACCGCGGCGATCACGGGCTTGCGCGGCCGGTGATGGCGGAGCATCGCCTTCCAGTGCAGGTCCGGGTCCGCCTTCATACGGTCCCGGTACCGGTCGCCGTCCATGCTGCCGCCGGCCAATGCCTTGAGGTCCATGCCGGCGCAGAAGTCGCCGCCGGCCCCGGTGAGCACGATGGAGCGGATCCTGTCGTCGGCGTCGGCTTCGAGCCATCCGTCGTAGAGCCCGACCAACAGGGGCAGTGAGAGTGCGTTCTTGGCCTCCGGCCTGTTCAGAGTGAGTACCAGTGTGGCGCCTTCGCGCTGCACGGTGAGGTGTTCCGTCCCGCCCATTGCCGTCCTCCCGTCGTCGGACCTGGAACAGGTTGCAGTAGTGCGCCGACCAGTTCAAGAGTTCTCTGACAGATAGTCAGAAACTTTGGGCGGCGCCCTTCCCAGTTGTGCCGGGCGGCGCTCTAATGACCGCCGAGCCACCAGTCGCCGGGGTCAGGAGGAGCGGTGGAGTACAACCTTGCCGACCTGTTCGAGTCGGTCGTCGATGTGGCCGGGGACCGCGAAGCGCTGGTCCACATCGACCACCCGGGGACCGGGGCGGAGCGCCGCCTGACCTACGCCGAGCTCGACCGGGCGGCGAACCGCGTGGCCCATCACTTCATCGCCGAGGGCCTGCGCCCGGGCGAGCATGTGGGCCTCCACCTCTACAACGGCATCGAGTATCTGCAGACGGTGCTTGCCTGCCTCAAGGCCCGCCTGGTCCCGGTCAATGTCAACTACCGCTACGTGGAAGAGGAGTTGGTCTACCTCTACCGCGACGCCGATCTGGCGGCGCTGGTCTTCGACGCCGAGTTCACCGAGCGGGTGGCGGCCGCACTCCCCCGCACCGACAAGCTGCGCCGTCTGCTACGGGTCGGCGACGCCCCCGAGGAGGCACCGGGCCTCGACGCCACGGCGTACACCGAGGCGGAGCGCTCCGGATCGCCCGAGCGCGGGTTCCCGCGGCGGTCCGCGGACGACCAGTTCATCATCTACACCGGCGGCACCACGGGGATGCCGAAGGGCGTGATGTGGCGTCAGGAGGATCTGTTCTTCTCGGGGATGGGCGGCGGCGCACCCACCGGGGAGCCCGTGAAGCGGCCCGAGGAGCTGGCCGAGCGGGTTGCCGCCGGCGGCGACGGCATCACCTTCTTCCCCACCCCGCCGCTGATGCACGGCACCTCCACGCTCACCGCGTTCATCGGCTTCCACTTCGGCCAACGCGTGGTCGTACACCGCAAGTTCGTGCCCGAGGAGGTGCTGCGCACCATCGAGAAGGAGAAGGTGTCCAGTGTGTCGCTGGTGGGCGATGCGATGCTGCGCCCGCTGATCGACGCGCTCAACGGTCCGTGCGCCGGGACGGATCTCTCCGCCCTGTTCAGCGTCTCCTCGTCCGGCGCGATCATGTCCGAGACGGTCCGCCGCCAGTTCCTCGAACTCGCGCCGCACGTCATGCTGCTCAACAACTTCGGGTCGTCGGAGTCCGGTTTCAACGGCACCGCGACCGACGACTCCAGCCCGGAGACGGGCTTCCGGCTGCGCGTCAACGACCGTACGCAGGTGGTGGATCCGGGGACGTACGAGCCCGTGACGCCCGGCGAGCCGGGCCGGCTCGCCCAGCGCGGTCACGTGCCGCTCGGCTACTACAACGACCCGCGGAAAACCGCCGAGACCTTCTTCCGGCGCCGTGGCGAGCGCTGGGTGCTGCTCGGCGACATGGCGACGGTCGACGAGGAGGGCGTCGTGACCGTGCTCGGCCGGGGTTCGCAGTGCATCAACACCGGTGGCGAGAAGGTGTATCCGGAGGAGGTCGAGCAGGCGCTCAAGTCGCATCCCGATGTGTACGACGCCCTGGTCGCCGGCGTTCCGGACCCCAAGTGGGGCAGCCAGGTCGCCGCCGTGGTGCAGTTGCGCCGGGGAGCCGGGGACCTGTCGCTCGATGCGGTGCAGGCGCACTGCCGCACCCAGGTGGCCGGCTACAAGATCCCGCGGCAGCTGGTGCTCACCGAGGAGATCCAGCGCTCGCCGAGCGGCAAGGCGGACTATCGCTGGGCCCGGTCGGTGGCCACGGAGGCGAGCGGCGCAGAGGCGTAGGGAACGCCCGTCCCGCCTCACCGGAGCGGCACCGGTACAAGATCGTGTGCCATCCCTTGACGACCGCTCTCCGTCCTGGATTACTGAGGTCACCCACGAGCAACCGAATGATCGGTCGTCCGAAATGATCGGGCTGCTCGAGGTGACGCACGCCGGGATGCACGGTCACAACGGGAGATCTCATGGCACCTCTGCTGGACGCGGCCGAACAGCTGGACCGCGGAGCCCTCCAGGAGCTCCAGCTGGAGCGGCTGCGCGCGACCTTGCAGCACGCCTACGCCCAAGTCCCGCACTACCGCCAGGCGTTCGACAAGGCAGGCGTGCACCCGGACGACTGCCGCTCGCTCGCCGACCTCTCCCGCTTCCCGTTCACCGTCAAGGGCGATCTGCGCGACAACTACCCGTTCGGCATGTTCGCCGTCCCCCGCGAGCAGGTACGCCGCATCCACGCCTCCAGCGGCACCACCGGCCTGCCCACGGTGGTCGGCTACACCGACCGCGATCTCGACGTCTGGGCCGACATGGTGGCCCGCTCCATCCGTGCCGCGGGCGGGCGGCCAGGACAGATCGTCCATGTGGCGTACGGATACGGCCTGTTCACCGGGGGTCTCGGTGCGCACTACGGGGCCGAGCGGCTCGGCTGCACGGTGGTGCCGGCCTCCGGCGGCATGACGGCCCGCCAGGTCCAGCTGATCCGGGACTTCCGCCCGGAGGTCATCATGGTGACGCCCTCGTACATGCTCACGCTGCTCGACGAGTTCGAGCGGCAGGGCGTCGATCCGCGGTCCACCTCACTGCGGGTCGGGATCTTCGGGGCCGAGCCGTGGACCGAGCAGATGCGCGCCGAGATCGAGGAGCGCTTCGCGATCGACGCCGTCGACATCTACGGGCTCTCCGAGGTGATGGGCCCTGGAGTGGCCCAGGAGTGCGTGGAGACCAAGGACGGCCTGCACATCTGGGAGGACCACTTCTTTCCGGAAGTGGTCGACCCGATCACGGGTGAGATCCTCCCCGACGGTGAACAGGGCGAACTGGTCTTCACCTCGCTCAGCAAGGAGGCCATGCCGGTGATCCGGTACCGCACCCGTGATCTGACCCGGCTGCTGCCCGGTACGGCACGGGTCTTCCGGCGGATGGAGAAGGTGACCGGACGCAGCGACGACATGGTGATCGTCCGCGGGGTCAATCTCTTCCCCACCCAGATCGAGGAGATCGTCCTGCGCACCCCGGGCGTCGCCCCGCACTTCCAGCTGCGGCTGACCCGCGAGGGCCGGATGGACTCCCTGACGGTACGGGCCGAGGCGCGCCCCGGTGCCACACCGGAGGAGCGGGCGGAGGCGGCGCACCGCATCACGGCTGCCGTGAAGGACGGCGCCGGGGTGACGGCGGCCGTCGAGATCGTCGATCCGGAGACCCTGGAGCGATCGGTGGGCAAGATCCGCCGGATCGTGGACGAGCGGCAGTAGCGCGCCTCAACCTCCTGATGGCTGCTGGGCGTTGACGAGCACCTCACCCGCCGGCGTACGGAAGTACAGCACCGACCGGCCGGCCCGGCTGCGCTCCGCGAGACCGGCGTCGAGCAGCACCTTCAGATGGCGTCCGACCGAACCGAGGCCCTGACCGGTCAGGGCGGTCAGCTGGGTGGTACTCCTCGGCGAGTCGAGCAGCACGAGCACCGCGGCACGCCCTGGGCCGAGCAATCGGCCGAGCGCCTGCGGGACCGCCCCACGCCCCGTGTCGGCGAGCGTGCCGGCGCAGGCGTACACCACGGCGTACCGGTGCGGCTCCTGCCAGGCCACCCAGCCGCGCCGGGCGGTGACCGGAGTGACCGGCACGAACATCAGCTGTGCCACGTCGAGGCGGCGCGGCGGGTGGTCGTAGGCGTTGATGCGCAGCCGGCCGTCGCCCAGCCACCGCATGTCGGGTCGCAGGCCGTCGAGCGCCCCGGACCAGCCGCCACGGCCGAGGCGTGCGGTGCGCGCGGCGATGTCCGCCTCGATGACGCGCCGGCGCCGCGGCCAGTCGGGCCGTACGGCCGCGGTCCACACCCAGCGCAGAATCCGGGCCGCGCAGGCCGGCAGGTCGTCGGCGGCGCGCAGCGGCTCGGGCAGCGGACCTCCCTGGGACACCTCCAGATCGGCGCGGGCCGCTTGCGGCGAGGTGTCGCGGACCGCGGCCAGCTCGTCCTCGAAGCGGGGCTCGTCCGCACCGGACGGGGTGGGGGTCAGGAAGTCCGCGTTCCAGTCGCGGCCGAGGCCGGTGGCGACCAGGCGGGCGGTCACAGGGTCCGCGGCGAGCCGGGCCCGGTAGGCCGGCAAGTGGCGTGCAAGCCAGGCGTGTTCACCGGGGTGGGCGGGCTCGGCGCGGTGCAGGGACTTGAGCGCCGCGGTCGTCTCGGCGAGCGGTGACAGCACGAAACGGCTGCTCGCGAGCGTGTCGGTGCTGACCTGCCACCACCCCATGGTTTCGCCTCCCCGCGAAACATTAGCGCGGCCCAGTGGAGCACTCGACGGTGGGCGGATGCCCGCCTACCGCGACCTGGTCCGCGTGCCGGACTTCCCGCCACTGTTCGCCGTGTCGTCCGCCCATGTCGCCGCGCAGACCGTCAGCGGGCTCGCGCTCGCCACGCTCGTGTTCCGGGCGACCGGCTCTCCGCTGCTGTCCGCGCTCGCGATGTTCGGCCCGTCCCTGGCGCAGCTGCTCGGCGCCACGCTGCTGCTCTCCGCGGCGGACCGGCTGCCGCCGCGTGCCGCCCTGTCCGGCATGGCCCTGCTCTTCGCCGTGGGCACCGCGGCACAGGCGCTGCCTGGCCTGTCCGTAGGCTCCTCGTTCACGATTCTCATGGTCCTCGGCCTGATCGGCTCGGTGGGCGGCGGCGTGCGGTACGGGCTGCTCAACGAGATTCTGCCGGCGGACAGTTACCTCACCGGGCGCTCCTTGGTGAACATATCTGCGGGGGCGATGCAGATCCTCGGTTTCGCCGTCGGCGGGGCGCTGGTGGCCGCTCTGTCTCCGCGCGGCACCCTGCTCTTCGGCGCGGCGCTGTACCTGCTGTCCGCGGGAGTCGCCCGCTTCGGGCTGCGCCGCCGCGCGCCTCGCGCCGTGGGCCGCCCCTCCGTGCGGGAGACCTGGCGCAGCAATCGGCTGCTCTGGTCGTCCCCGGCACGCCGCGCCGCCTACCTCGCCCTGTGGGTGCCGAACGGCCTGGTCGTCGGCTGTGAGTCGCTGTACGTGTCGTACGCGCCGGACCATGCGGGTCTACTGTTCGCCGGTGGTGCGCTCGGCATGCTGACCGGCGACCTGCTCGCCGGACGCGTGATTCCACCGCGGCTGCGCCACCGGCTCGGCAGTCCGCTCGCCCTGCTCCTTGCCGTACCGCATCTGCTGTTCTTCGCGGCGCCCGCCCTGGCGCCCGCGCTCGCCGCGGTGACCCTGGCGACCGTCGGGTACGGGGCGAGTCTGCTCTTCCAGGAGCGGCTCCTCGCCCTGACGCCTCAGCAACTCAGCGGCCACGCCCTGGGGTTGCACTCGTCCGGCATGCTCACCATGCAGGGCGTCGCGGCGGCCAGCGCCGGTGGGATCGCCCAACTCACCTCGCCGGGCACGGGAATCGGACTGATGGCGACGGCGTCCGCGGTGGTCACCCTGGTGTTGTGGCCGCGGCTGCGCGGACGGCCGGCGGGGCGGGTGGCCACCGCGTAGTACATATCGGGGCCCCGTCGGCCGGTCGCTCAGGAGTCGGCGAACCGGTCCCGCAGTTCACGCTTGAGGATCTTGCCGCTGGCGTTGCGGGGCAGCTCGTCCACGAACAGGACGCGCTTGGGCGCCTTGAAGTGGGCGAGCTTCTCCTTGGCGTGGGCGACCAGTTCGGCCTCGGTCACCTCGCCCTTGGGCACGACGACCGCGGTCACCGCCTCGATCCAGCGCTCGTCCGGGAGCCCGACGACCGCGGTCTCGGCGACGCCCGGGTGCCCGTACAGGGCGTCCTCGACCTCGCGGGACGCGACCAGGACTCCCCCGGAGTTGATCACGTCCTTCACCCGGTCGACGACGGTGAAGTAGCCCTGCGCATCCCGCACCGCGAGATCACCGGAGTGGAACCAGCCGTCGCGGAAGGCCTCTTCGGTCTCCGCCGGCTTGTCCCAGTACCCCTCGCACAACTGCGGTGAGCGGTAGACGACCTCGCCGGGCGTACCGTCCGCGACGTCCTTGCCGGCCTCGTCCACGACCCTGGCCTCGACGAACAGCACGGGACGGCCGCAGGAGTCCATCCGCCCGTTGTGCTCGTCCGGGCCGAGGACGGTGGCGAGGGGGCCGATCTCGCTCTGTCCGAAACAGTTGTAGAAGGCCAGCTGCGGCAGCCGGCCGACCAGGCGTTCAAGGACGGGCACCGGCATGATCGAGGCACCGTAGTAGGCCTTGCGCAGACCGGTCAGGTCGCGGGTGGCGAACTCGGGGTGCTGGGACAGGCCGATCCACACGGTCGGCGGCGCGAAGAGGCTGTCGGCCTCACCCGCCTCGACCAGATCGAAGATCCGCCCGGCGTCCGGTGCGTCGAGGACGGTGTTCCTTGCGCCGATCGCCAGGTACGGCACCAGGAAGACGTGCATCTGCGCCGAGTGGTAGAGCGGCAGCGAGTGCACGGGCCGGTCGCCCGGCCGCAGATCCAGTGCGTGGATCGCGCTCAAGTACTCGTGCACCAGGGCGCGGTGGGTCATCATGGCGCCCTTCGGGCGGGCCGTGGTGCCCGAGGTGTAGAGGAGTTGCACCAGGTCCTCGGAGCGCGGTTCCGGACCGTCGTACGGCTCGGTCGCCGGGAGCCGGGCGAGCAGCGAGGCCTCGCCGTCGCGCAGGTCGAGCGTCCGGACGCCGTGCGGAAGGCGGTCCGCGAGGGCCGGATCGGCGAGCACCAGAGCGCTCGAGGACTGGCCGACGATGTACGCCAGATCCTCACCCGTCAGGTTGTGATTGACCGGCACATGGACGAGCCCGGCACGGGCGCAGGCGAGGAAGCCGATCAGATACGCGTCCGAGTTGTGGCCGTAGGAGGCCACCCGGTCGCCGGGCGTCAGGCCTTCGTCGCGCAGCAGCCGCGCGGCCCGCGACACGGCGTCGTCGAGCTGCCCGTACGTCCAACTGCGGTCGCCGTAGTCGAGCGCCACCGCGTCCGGTGCCCGCCGGGCGCTGCGCCGGAGCATGCCGTCGACCGTACTGCTGCCTCCACCAGTCATGCGGCGATCCTGTCCGGCCGCTCCCGGCCGGTCAAGACATGGACGCCGGGTGTGCGGGTACGCTCGACGGCATGGATTGCCCCCTCGTGACCGCCTGCTTCGCCGCAGGTCGCACCCGCCGCTGACGGCCGGCCGCGGCGTCTTCCGACTGCTCGCGGCCGGGGACGGTGCACACCCACCCCCTCCCGCCGAGAGGCAATCCCATGCGCATTCGCCCGTACGTCCGTCATGACCTGGCGCGCCTCACCGCGCTGACCATCGAGACGTTCCGGCCGTACTACGAGGACACCTTCCGCCCACTGGTCGGCGAGCTCGTCTTCGCCACCGAGCACGGCCACTGGCGTGACGACTACCGCGCGCAGGTCGCCGCGCTGCACGACCCCGCCCACCACCGTTTCGTCGCCGTCGCGGAGGTCCGCGGCCTGATCGCCGGTTACGTCGCCTGGCGCGTCGACCCCGCACGCGAGAACGCCGAGGTCACGATCCTCGCCGTGGACGCCGGACACCGGCGCGGCCGGATCGCGACGGCCCTGTGCGAGCACGCCTTCGGCGAGATGCGCCAACTCGGCGCCCGCGTCGTCGAGATCGGCACGGGCGGCGACCTCTTCCACGCCCCGGCACGCGCACTGTACGAACGCCTCGGCTGCGTCGCGGTGCCTGCGGCCGTGTACTACCGGGAGTTGTGAGCCGCGGCCGACGGCTCGGACGAACACCCGCACACAGGCGGGTGCGCAGGGACGCGGACAAGTGACATACCGCTTGGTATGCTCAACCGCCCCTACCGACCCCCGAGTTGGGAGGATCCATGCGCACCCGCACTTTCGGTGCCCTCCGCACGTCCAGAAGATCAGGCCGGCGGCGCGGGCTCGGCCGGCTCGTCGCCGTCGGCGTCGCGCTGGTGACCGTCTCCGCATCACTCGCGCCGGCCGCCACCGCGGACCCACCGGAGCAGCGCGCCTCCGACGGCCGCCTGTCCGCGAAGATCCGCTACACCGAGTACGGCATCCCGCACATCCTGGCCGAGGACTACGCGAACCTGGGATTCGGCACCGGGTGGGCGCAGGCCGAGGACCAGGTCTGCGTACTCGCCGACGGGTTCCTGACCGTACGCGGTGAGCGGGCGCGGCACTTCGGCGCCGAGGGCGAGACGGACGGCTCGCTGTCGTCGGCGTCCGACAATCTCGCCAGCGACCTCTACTTCCGTGGCGTCCGCGATGCGAAGACGGTCGAGAAGCTCCTGAAGGTGCCCGCACCGCGCGGCCCGAGCCGCGAGGTGAAGGAGATGATGCGCGGCTGGGCGGAGGGCTACAACGCCTGGCTGAAGCAGAATCGGATCACCGACCCGGCCTGCAAGGACGCGGACTGGGTGCGCCCGGTACGGACCCTCGACGTCGCCGCCCGCGGATACGCGATCGCGGTGCTCGGTGGACAGGGGCGCGGCGTGGACGGCATCACGGCCGCCCGGCCACCGGGCGCGGCGGACACCGATGAGCGCGCCCGCAAGCAGCCGGCCGACCCGGGCGAGGCGGCCCGCGAGCTGTTCTCGGCGGAGAACGCCGACATGGGGTCGAATGCGGTCACCTTCAGCGGCTCGACGACGGCGAACGGCCGTGGTCTGCTGCTCGGCAATCCGCACTATCCGTGGCAGGGCGGCCGGCGCTTCTGGCAGTCGCAGCAGACCATCCCGGGCGAACTGAACGTCTCGGGCGGCTCGCTGCTCGGCACCACCGGCATCTCCATCGGGCACAACGCCCACATCGCCTGGAGCCACACGGTCGCCACCGGCGTCACCCTGAACCTCCATCAGCTCACCCTCGATCCGGCGGACCCCACCACGTATCTGGTGGACGGCAAGCCGGAGAAGATGACCGAACGCACCGTCACCGTGCCGGTCAAGGGCGGCAAGGACGTGACCCGCAGCCAGTGGTGGACCCGCTACGGGCCGATCGTCGACAACCTCGGCGAGGAACTCCCACTGCCCTGGACGGCGGACACGGCGTACGCGCTGAACGATCCGAACGCCACGAACATGCGGGCCTCGCAGACCGCACTCGGCTTCAGCAAGGCCCGCAGTACCGCCGACATCGAGCGTGCCCTCGACGAGACGCAGGGACTGCCCTGGGTGAACACGATCGCGGCCGACTCCCGAGGGCACAGCTTCTTCGCCCAGCACCAGGTCCTGCCGAGGATCACCGACGAGCTGGCCGAGCAGTGCTCGACGCCGCTGGGTGAAGTCACCTATCCGTCGGCGGGCCTCGCGGTCCTGGACGGCTCACGCGCGGACTGCGCGCTCGGCACCGACAAGGACGCACTGCAGCCCGGGATCTTCGGACCGGGGAGGATGCCGGTCCTGCGGGACGCGCCGTACGCGGAGAACTCCAACGACAGTGCCTGGCTGGCCAATGCGGACCAGCCGCTGACCGGCTACGAACGGGTCTTCGGCGCCTCCGGGACGGAGCGCTCGATGCGGACCCGGGGCGCGATCGAGGATGTGTCCGGCATGGCGGACCGTGGCCGGCTGACCGTACGGGACCTGCAGCGGCAGCAGTTCGCGAACCGGGTGCCGGCCGGTGATCTCGCCGCGGCCGATGTCGCCCGGGCCTGTGCGGAGCTGCCCGGCTCCACGGCGACCGGCAGCGACGGCAGAAGCGTCGATGTGGGCGCGGCCTGCCGGGTGATCGAGAAGTGGGACCGGACGATGAACACCGACAGCCGCGGCGCGCTGCTCTACGACCGCTTCTGGCGGGCGCTGGTCGCCGCGGTACCGGCGGCTGAGCGGTGGAAGGTGCCGTTCTCCGCCGACGATCCGGTGGGCACCCCGAACACGCTGAACACGGCGGCTCCCGGCTTCGCCACGGCCCTCGCGGACGCGGTGACGGAGCTCGGATCGGCGGGCATCGATCTGGACGCGCGGCTCGGGGACCACCAGTCGGTGCCGCGCGGCGGCGACCGTGTTCCGGTCGGCGGCGGTACCGAATCGCTGGGCGTGTGGAACAAGACGGAGCCCCTGTGGGACCCCTCGAGCGGGTACACGGACGTCGAGCACGGCTCCAGTTACATCCAGGCGGTCGGCTGGGACGGCAGCCGCTGCCCGGTGGCCCGCACGCTCCTCACGTACTCGCAGTCGCAGAACCCCGAGTCTCCGTACTCCGGGGACCAGACGCGGCTCTACTCCAAGGAGCGCTGGGTGAAGGCCCGGTTCTGCGAGAAGGACATCCTGCGGTCGCCCGACCTTCGGGTGAAGTGGGTGCGCGAGCGCTGAGCGACGGCCACGGCCCCGGTCCGCAGTGCGTGCGGGCCGGGGCCGTAGGTGCAACTGATGCCGTGGGGACGGGTGCCGGTGCGGCTCAGGGGCTGATGGCCAGGAACACGAACGACGAGAACAGTACGAGGTGGACGCCGCCCTGCAGGACCGTCGCCCGCCCGGGCACGACGGTGAGCGAACTGACCATCACGGTGAGGGCCAGGAGCACCATATGGGTCGGGCCGAGCCCCAGCTCCAGTGGGCCGGACAGCCAGATGGACGCTATGGCGATGGCCGGGATGGTCAGGCCGATGCTGGCGATGGCCGAGCCGTGCGCCAGGTTGAGGCTGATCTGCACGCGGTCGCGGCGGGCCGAGCGCAGCGCGGCCAGGGTCTCGGGGAGCAGCACGAGCAGGGCGATGATGACACCGACGACGGCGTGCGGCAGGCCCGCGGACTTCACGCCGGATTCGATGGTCGGCGAGACGCCCTTGGCGTTGCCGACGACCGAGATCAGGGCGATCAGGAGGAACGCAAGACTGCGCCAGGCTTCCCGTGCGGACGGCGGGGTGGCGTGCGTCTCCGCGTCCATGACTTCGCCGTCCCGGGTGACGGGCAGGAAGTAGTCGCGGTGCCGCACGGTCTGCATGGCGACGAACAGTCCGTACAGGGCGAGCGACACGACTGCCGCGAAGATCAGCTGTGGTCCGGTGAACTCCGGGCCCGGCTTGCTGGTGGTGAAGGTCGGCAGCACCAGGCTGAGGGTGGCCAGGGTGGCGACGGTGGCCAGGGCGGCGACCGTGCCCTCGGTGTTGAAGTTGGCGACGCCCTTGCGCTTGGCGCCGACGAGGAGGGCCAGGCCGACGATGCCGTTGCAGGTGATCATCACCGCGGCGAAGACCGTGTCGCGCGCGAGCGTCGCGGACTTGTCGCCGCCGTCGGCCATGAGGGTGACGATGAGCGCGACCTCGATGACGGTCACCGCGACCGCGAGGACCAGGGATCCGAAGGGTTCACCGACCCGGTGCGCGACCACCTCGGCATGATGGACCGCGGCCAGCACCGCTCCCGCGAGGCAGAGGGCGACGGCGGCCACCACGACGCCCGGCAGTGAACGGCCCCAGGTGACCGCCAATACCGCCAGTGCGATCACGGGGACCGCCATGGTGCCGACATTGGTGAACGCGCTCGGTTTTGCTCCCATGGGAGAAGGCTCGCAGGTCACAGGCCGTCTCGCGCGTGCAACCCGCGATTTTCCCGTACCCCGAGACCAACGTCACCTCGTCCGCATCAGCCGAGGGCCCCGCCTCGTCCGTAATGTGCTCACCTGGGTGTCCTGCCCTGGACGGTCTCCGTCTCATACGGGACGCTCCCGGCCCTCCCAGTACGGTTCGCGCAGCCGGCGCTTGTACAGCTTGCCGTTGGGATCGCGCGGCATGGTCTCGACGAAGTCGACGCTCTTCGGGCACTTGTAGCCGGCGAGACGTTCGGCGCAGTGGGCGAGGATGTGCTCGGCCAGTTCCTCACCCGCGTCGTGACCGGGCGCGGCCTCCACCACGGCCTTGACCTCCTCGCCCCAGTCGGCGTGCGGGATGCCGAAGGCGGCCGCGTCGGCGACGGCCGGGTGGGTGAGCAGGGCGGACTCGATCTCGGCCGGGTAGATGTTGACCCCGCCCGAGATGATCATGTCGATCTTGCGGTCCCGCAGGAAGAGGAATCCGTCCTCGTCGAGCAGGCCGAGGTCGCCGACCGTGAAGAAGTCGCCGATGCGGTTCTTCGAGGTCTTCGCCTCGTCCTTGTGGTAGCTGAAGCCGCCGGTGGACATCTTCATGTAGACGGTGCCGAGTTCACCCGCGGGCAGCCGGTTGCCGTCGTCGTCGAAGACGGCGAGTTCGCTGATCGGCCAGGCCTTGCCCACGGTGCCGGGCTTCTTCAGCCAGTCCTCGGCGGTGGCGAAGGCTCCGCCGCCCTCGCTGGCCGCGTAGTACTCCTCGACGCAGTGCCCCCACCAGTCGATCATCGCGCGCTTCACATGCTCCGGGCAGGGCGCTGCTCCGTGGATGGCATGCCGCATGGACGAGACGTCGTAGGAGTCCCGGACCTCATCGGGCAGGGCGAGGAGGCGGTGGAACTGGGTCGGCACCATGTGGGTGTGGGTGCACCGGTGGGTGGCGATGAGGCGGAGCATGTTCTCCGGCTGCCAGCGGTCCATCAGGACGATGCGGTGGCCGATGTGCAGGGCGGCGCCCGCGAATTGGAGCACCGCGGTGTGGTACAGCGGCGAGCACACCAGATGGACGTTGTCGTCGAACGGCCGGATGCCGAAGATGCCCAGGAATCCCCCGAGGTGGCTCTCCTCCGGGGCCTTGCCGGAGAGCGGGCGCCGGATGCCGCGGGGGCGGCCGGTGGTGCCGGAGGTGTAGTTCATCACCCAGCCGAGGGTGCGGTCCTCGGGCGGTGACTCGGGCTGCCCGTCGAGCAGTTCGGCGTACGGGCGGAAGCCCTCGGCCGCGCCCACGGCGAACCGGGCCTCGGACGGAAGGCCCGCTTCGTCGGCCGCGGAACGCGCCGCGTCGGCGAACCGCTCGTGCGTGATCAGCACCTTGGCGCCGGAGTCGGAGACGATCCAGGCGATCTCGGGACCCACCAGGTGGTGGTTGACGGGGACGAGGTACAGGCCGGCCTGGCTGGCGGCGAGATAGGCGGTGAAGAACTCCACGCCGTTCGGCAGGACCACCGCGAAGGCGTCGCCGCGTCGCAGACCGGCCGCGTGCAGTCCGTGTACGAGGCGGTTGACCGCGCCGTGCAGGCGGCCGGCCGTCCAGTGCTCGCCGTCCGGTGCGACCAGGATGTCGCGGTCCGGGTCCGCGGTGGCCTGCGCCCAGAATCCGTTGGGTGCTTGGGACATCTGTGAGCTCCTTGTACGTCTGCGGGTCACGGCGTACGTCTACTGGTCGCGGCCGACGATCCGGTTGAGGCGGTCGACGGCGCGCTCGAAGCCGGCGGTGAGGTCGTCCACGACCTGCTGCACGCTGCGTTCGGTGTTCATCCGGCCGACGATCTGGCCGACCGGCGTACCGAGCAGCGGATCGATCTCGTACTTCTGGATACGGGACACGGCCTCCGCGACGAGCAGGCCCTGCAGGGGCATCGGCAGGGTGCCGGGGCCGGCCGGGTCGTCCCAGGCGTCGGTCCATTCAGTACGCAGCTGGCGGGCGGGCTTGCCGGTGAGGGCGCGGGAGCGGACGGTGTCGCCGGAGCCGGCCGCGAGCAGCTTCTCGGTGAGCGCCCGCGAGTGCAGATCGGCCTCCGTGGTGGTGAGCCAGATGGATCCCGTCCACACGCCCTGCGCGCCCAGGGCGAGCGCGGCCGCCGCCTGTGCCCCGCTGCCGATCCCGCCCGCCGCGAGCACCGGCAGCGGCGCGACCGCCTCCACGGCGTCGGGGGTCAGGACCATGGAGGCGATCTCACCGGTGTGGCCGCCGGCCTCGTAGCCCTGCGCCACCACGATGTCGATGCCCGCGTCCGCATGCTTGCGCGCGTGGCGTGCGCTGCCGGCCAGGGCGGCGACCAGGACGCCGTGCTCGTGCGCCCGGGCGATCACATCGGCGGGTGGTGAACCGAGCGCGTTGGCAAGGAGTTTGATCGGGTAGTCGAAGGCGACGTCGAGCTGGCTGCGGGCGACCTCCTCCATCCAGCCGGTGATCCGCCAACCGGAGGCCTCGCCCTCGTCGAGTTCGGGCACCCCGTGCTTGGCGAGAGTCTGCGCCACGAACTGCCGGTGCCCCTCGGGGATCATCGCCTCGACGTCCGCCTCGGTGACGCCCTCCACCTTCTTCGCCGGCATCACCACATCGAGGCCGTACGGCTTGCCGTCGGTGTGCTGTTCCATCCAGTCGAGGTCGCGCTGCAGCTCGTCGGGCGCCGTGTAGCGGACCGCTCCGAGCACCCCGAAGCCGCCGGCCCGGGTGATCGCCGCGGCGACGGCGGGGAACGGCGTGAAGCCGAAGAGCGCGTGCTCGATGCCCAGTCTCGTGCTCAGCTCCGTCTGCATGGGCGCAGGATGCCGCAGTCCCCCGGACGAGGGAAGAGATTTTCTGATGGATCGTCAGATTCTTTGCAGGGCCGACGCGATGAACACCGCGCGGGCCCGCAGGGTTGACAGGGCACCATCCCGGCAAGAAAGTTTCACCTGCTCGACCACACTGCGAAAGATACTTTCAGCAGCGACGCACCGATGCCGCGAGACAGGGGGATGCTCGTCATGACCGGAGCCACGGCGGACACGGACGGCAGAGGACTCAGCCGTCGCCAACTGGGCGCGGGCGTAATGGCGTTGGGAGGCGCTCTGGCGCTCGTGCCGTTCCCGGCCGGGCCCGCGGCGGCCGCGGCCGGCTCTCCCGGCCGGCCGACTCTGCGCCGCGGCTCCCCCGAACGCGCCGGGCTGCTCCCCGGGCAGCTGCGCCAACTGGTCAAGGACGCGGAGCGGTTCCTCGGCCCGTCCCCCGAGCACCCCTGGTACGCCGGCGCCGTGCTGCTCGCCGGTCGCGGCGGGACCGTCGCCCTGCACCGGCCGATCGGCAAAGCGGTGCGCTACTCGGCGTACGACGAAATCACCGACACCGGAGTGGAGTTGCCGCCCGGCGAACAGATCGCCACCACCGAGGACACCGTGTACGACCTGGCGTCCGTGTCCAAGCTCTTCACCTCGATCCTCGCCGTGCAGCAGATCGAACGCGGAGCGCTGGAGCTGGAGGCGACGGTCGCCTCCTATCTGCCGGACTTCGGCCGAGCCGGTAAACAGGACGTGACCATACGTCAACTCCTCACCCACACCTCGGGCTTCGTCGAGTGGCTCGCGCTGTACGAGGAGCCGACGCAGGACGGCCGACTGCAGCTGATCTGGGACGAGGAGCCGATCAACCCGCCGGGCAGCACCTACCTCTACTCCGACCTCAACCTGATCTCGCTCCAGCTGGTCCTGGAGAAGATCACCGGCCGCCGCCTCGACACCCTGCTGCACGACGAGATCACCGCCCCGCTCGGCATGCGGCGCACCCGCTACAACCCGCCGGCCTCCTGGAAGCCGCACATCGCCGCCACCGAGGACTGCCGCCGGCCGTGGTCCGGGCTCGAGCGCGGACTGGTCTGGGGTGAGGTGCACGACGAGAACGCCTTCGCGTTCGGCGGAGTCGCCGGACATGCCGGGGTCTTCTCCTGCGCCTGGGACCTGGCCGTGCTCGGCCGCACACTGCTCAACGGCGGATCCTACGGGCGGGCCCGGATCCTCTCCGCGGACTCGGTGGAGCTGATGTTCACCGACTTCAACACCGACTTCCCCGGCGATGCGCACGGTCTGGGCTTCGAGCTCTACCAGCACTGGTACATGGGCGCGATGGCGACGCCCCGTACCGCCGGGCACACCGGGTTCACCGGTACCTGTCTGGTGCTCGATCCGACCACCGACTCGTTCCTGGTGGTGCTGGGCAACTCCGTTCATCCGGTGCGCAGTTGGCGTTCGGGGTCGGCACCCAGGGTGGCCGCCGCCAACAATCTGGCGCGGGCGGTGCCGGTGACGCCGGAGCACGGGCGTACGGCCTGGTACTCGGGGATGGCCGGATCGGCCGACGCCACGCTCACGCTGCCGGGCGTGCGGCCGGCCACCGAACGGGCCCTGCTGCGCTGCGCGTTGTGGTGGGACACCGAGCCGGAGTCCGACGCGCTGCATCTGGAGGCCGCCACGGACGACGGGAGCGGCTGGCGGGCGGTGCCCTTCCGCACCCGTCGGCCCGGCCGGCCCGCGCAGGACCATCCCGACGGCTCGGCCACCGGCTGGTCGGGCCGTGTCTGGCACCGGGTCACGGCCGATCTGAGCGGACTCGGCGGCAGCGAGGTCCGGCTGCGCTGGCGCTACCGCACGGACGAGCTCTACGTCGGCCGGGGCGCGTACGTGGACGGACTGCGGATCGAGGACGGCCCCCACACGCTCTTCGACGAGTCGCGGCCCGCCGACGCTCGCCGCATCCGGGCCACCGGCTGGACTGCCTCCCGCAACTGACGCCGTCAGTACCGCTGTTGGCCCTGGCCGTATCCCTGCCCCTGGCCGGGCGCGGGCGGTTGACCGTACGGCTGCTGACCGTACTGCGGCTGCTGCTGGCCGTAGGGTCCGGGCTGCGGCTGAGGCTGCCCGTACGGGTCCTGCGGCTGCCCGTACGGCTGTGCCTGCGGCTGCCCGTACGGCTGTGCGTGTCCCTGCGGCTGAGGTGCGGCGTGCGGCGGCGCCTGCTGCGGGTAGCCGTACCCGGCGGCCCCCGGCGGGTAGGCGTAGGCCGGGCCGCCCGGCGGAACCGCACCGTACGCCGGAGCACCCTGCGCAGCCGCACCGTACGCGGGCCCCGCGGGCTGCTGCGGCAGACCGCCGAACGGGTTGCCGTGGCCGGGCAGCGATCCGCCCGGCGGCACGTACCGCACCCGACCGGTCTCGTCGGTGACCGGCGCGTACCCGAGCGCCCCGAGGCGGGCGGCGAACTTGGCGTTGCGCTTGCGGTTCCACACGAAGCCGAGGCCGAGCAGCGCCATCATTCCGATCCAGGCGACCGCGACGAAGGTGACACCGGTGCCCGTGGCGCGCAGGGCGCCGATCGCGGCTCCCACCGTGATGCCGAGCGCGCCCATCATCATGCGCTTCTCGCCGTTCTTGCCGGTGAGGTCGAAGTTGATGCGCGCCTTGAGCACGTCCAGGGCCTGGGGGTCCTCGGGCGGCCGCGGCCCGCCGTTGCCCGCCTGCGGGTACTGGGCCCAGGACTGGGCCGCGCGCTGCTGCCCCTGCGGCGTGCCGTCGGGCACGATCAGCAGCTTCAGGCCGTTGCCCTGCGGCCCTCCGCCGTGCCGTACGTCCGCGTACTGGTACCCGTACTGCTCGGCCAGGAAGGCGAGCCGGGAGAGCTTCTTGACCGACGCCATGGGGCTGGCGAGCTCCACGGCCTCACCGCTCGCCATCAACTCGAACATCTTGCGAACCTGCCGGTCACCCATGACCGCCCCTCCCGTATCCCGACCCGTGTCCCTGGTGACACCCGTGCCGCTGCCGACACCTGGATCAGCGCGGGCCAGCCTTTCACATCCTGCTGTGGACTCCCGCCCCGCCGGTGAGACGTCACGCAGGGCCCTGGCGTCCGAGTACCGCCATCGCCGCATTGTGCCCGGGGATCCCGCTGACGCCGCCGCCGCGCACCGCGCCCGCTCCGCACAGCAGGACGTTGGCGTGCGCGGTCTCCACGCCCCAGCGGCCGGTGCTCTCCTCGGCGTACGGAAAGGCGAGGTCGCGGTGGAAGATGTTGCCGCCGGGCAGGCGCAGGTCCCGCTCCAGGTCGAGGGGTGTGCGCGCCTCGATGCACGGCCTGCCCTGCGCGTCGGTGGCCAGGCAGTCCGCGAGCGGTTCGTCGAGATGGGCGTCGAGCTGCGCGAGGGTGGCGGCGAGCAGGGTGTCGCGCACCGCGTCGTGGCCCTCGCGAGGAAACAGCCGGGCGGGCGTGTGCAGCCCGAAGAGGGTGAGGGTGTGCCAGCCGTGCTGCGCCGGTTCCGGGCCGAGGATGGACGGGTCGGTCAGCGTGTGGCAGTAGATCTCGGACGGGGGCGCCGAGGGGAGTTCGCCGCGAGCGGCCTGGTCGTGCGCGGCGGCCAACTCGGCGTACCCCTCGGCCACATGGAAGGTGCCGGCGAAGGCCGACCGGGGGTCGGTGTCGCGGTCGCGCAGCCTCGGCAGGCGTCGCAGCACCATGTTGACCTTCAACTGGGCGCCCTCCGCCGGAGGTTGCGGCTCAGGTTCGCCGAGCAGCCTGGCCAGCTCCTGCGGTGCGGCGTTGACCAGGACGTGCTGTGCCGCGACCGCTCCTTCGGCGTCCTCGGTGCGGTAGGTGACCTCGGCCCGCTGTCCGTCGGTCTCGATGCGGACCACCTCGTACCCCGTCGCCAGCACCGCCCCCGCGTCCCGGGCGGCATCGGCGAGCGCGTCGGTGAGGGCGCCCATGCCGCCGACGGGGACGTCCCAGTCGCCGGAGCCACCGCCGATCACGTGGTAGAGGAAGCAGCGATTCTGCCGCAGCGAGGGGTCGTGCGCTCCGGCGAAGGTGCCGATGAGCCCGTCGGTGAGGACGACCCCACGCACCAGGTCGTCGTCGAAGTACCGCTCGACGGCCTGTCCGAGCGGCTCCTCGAAGAGCGAGCGCCAGGCCTCCTCGTCGTCGACGACCGCCCGCAGTTCCTGTCGGGTCGGCAGCGGTTCGGTCAGCGTCGGGAACACCTTCCGCGCCACCCGGCCGGTCATTGAGTAGAACCGCTGCCAGGCCTCGAACTCGCGGTCCGATCCGGTGAGCCGGCCGAACGCCTCGCGATTGCGCCGCTCCCCCTTGGTGACGAGCAGTCCGGTGGCCCGCCCGTCGCGCACGACCGGGGTGTACGAGGACACGTCGCGTCCGCGTACCGCGAAGGTCAGCCCGAGGTCCCGCACGATCTTCTTGGGCAACAGGCTGACCAGGTACGAGTAGCGGGAGAGCCGTGCGTCCACTCCGTCGAAGGCGTAGCTGGAGACGGCCGTTCCGCCGGTGTGGCCGAGGCGTTCGAGGACGAGCACGGAGCGGCCCTCGCGGGCCAGATAGGCGGCGGCGACCAGGCCGTTGTGACCGCCGCCGACGATCACGGCGTCATAGCTGGCAGGTGCGGGTGCAGGCATGGCTCTTGGTAACACGTACCGCACCGCGCGGCCAGGAGTGAGCGGCCGACGCGCAGTACGCGCGCGGCCCTGGCACGGTGCCGGCGACCGCCCACCCGGTCAGGGTGCCTGCGTACCGCTGCCGCGCTGCCGGCGCAGGGCGGCCACCCGCCGGTACAGGTCGACCGCCTCGGCGCTGCGTCCGAGCTGCTCCAGGCAGTGCGCCTCGTCGTTGCGGCTGGCCAGGGCGTCCGGGTGTTCCGGGCCCAGCACCCGGTCACGGGACGCGGCGACCTGCCGGTATTCGGCGAGGGCGTCGGACCAGCGGCCCAGCCAGCCGAGACCGACGGCGACCTCGCGGCGGCTGACCAGGGTGTCGGGGTGTTCCGGGCCGAGCACCCGGCCGCGGATCGCGGCCACGTTGCGCGCCTCGTCGAGGGCCTCTTCCCAGCGGCCGAGGCGGCCCAGGTTCACCCCGAGGCCGTGCCGGGCGCGGAGCGTCTCCGGGTCGCCCGGGCCGTGCACCCGGGACCGGTCGTCCACGAGCTCGCGGTAGAGGGTGAGGGCCTCCGCGCTGCGGCCGAGCCGGCCGAGGCTGATGCCGACCTCGTAGCGGGCCGCGAGGGTGTCCGGATGGTCGCGTCCGAGGGATCGCGCACGGGCGTCGGCGACCTCCCGATAGGTCTGCAGCGCCTCGTTCCACCGGCCCAACTGGCCGAGTGCGTACGCCACTTCGTAGCGGGTGACCAGGGTGTCCGGATGGGTCTCGCCGAGCACCCGGGCGCGGGCCGCGGCGACGTCGACGGCCATCCGGTGCGAGTCCTCGAGCCGGCCGAGGCGGCTGAGGTTGAAGGCGAGGTTGTGCCGGCAGCGCAGGGTGTCCGGGTGGTCGGCGCCCATGGCGCGCTCCCGCGAGGCGAGCACATTGGTGTACATCTGGTGCGCCTCGAAGTGGCGGCCGAGCTGGCCGAGCACGTATGCGATCTCCTGCCGCGCGGCGAGACTGTCGGCGTGCTCGGCGCCGAGCGTGCGGGCGCGGCCCTCGGCGACCTTGGTGTATTCGCGCAGCGCGTCCGCGGCGCGTCCGGTGCGGCTGAGCGTGAATCCGACCTCGTAGCGGCTGGCGAGGGTGTCCGGGTGGTCGGGGCCGAGCGCGTGCTCCCGCTCAGCGGCGACGGCGCGGTGCACCTCGCCCGCCTCCTCCCAGCGGCCGAGCCTGCCCAGGCTGAGTCCCGCGCTGTGCCGGCTGGTGAGTACGGCGAGCAACTCGGGTGACGGGGTGGGCCGTCGGGGCTCGGAGAGCACGGCGCCCGGCCGGCCCGGCGCCCGCGGGATCCATTCGCCGGTCAGTCCGGCGGAGGTGTCGGGCGGCGGTGTCCGGGCGGCGGCCGCGCCCGCCTTGCGCCCGGTGGTCATGCCGCGGGTCCAGGAGGGCAGCCGCTGTTCGCGGCGGCCGGACGGTGCCGGGGCGATGCCGGCCGGTGCCGGGGCAGCCGCGCCGGAGCGGGCCCGGGCCACCCGGTGGGCCAGTTCCCTGGCGTCGCCGGGGCGTCCGTCGGGGGACTTGGCGAGCAGGTCGAGGACGATCCGCTCCATGAAGTCCGGAAGTTCGGGGCGGTGCGACCGGGGCGACTGCGGCGGGGTGTCGCGATGCCCGACGAGTACCGCCCAGGCGTCCTCCATGTCGAAGGGCGGGACCCCGGTGGCGATCTCGTACAGCACACAGCCGAGCGAGTAGAGGTCGCTGCGGTGGTCGACCTGGCTGCCGCCGATCTGCTCCGGCGACATGTAGTGCGGGGTGCCCATCGCGATGCCGGTGCCGGTGAGCTTCGAGGTGAAGCCGATGTCGTGGCCGAGCCGCGCTATGCCGAAGTCGCAGATCTTCACCGTGCCGTCGGTGAGCCGCATGATGTTGGCCGGCTTCAAGTCGCGGTGCACGATGCCCTGTTCATGGGTGTACGCGAGGGCGTGGGCGACCTGCTCGGTGATGTCGACTATGCGGTCGACGGGCAGCGGGTGCTGCTTGTTGTCCTCCAGGAGCTGGCTCAGATTGCGGCCCTCGAGCAGCTCCATCACCAGGAAGAGCAGGCCCTCGTGCTCCCCGAAGTCGTGCACGACGGTGACTCCGCGGTGCTGCAGGGCGGCGGCGACCCGTGCCTCGCGGCGGAACCGCTCGCGCAGCACCGTGGTGAACGAGGCCTCCTGCTGCGGACCGAGCGGCTTGAGGCACTTCACGGCCACCTGGCGGCCGAGCGATTCGTCGCGCGCCCGCCACACCTCACCCATGCCACCGCGCCCGATCAGATCGAGCAGCCGGTACCGGCCCTGGATCAGCCTGGTGTCCGCCATCTCGTGCTGTCGCCCCCGTCGCGTAGCTGCGCCCTCCCCGGCCCGTCCAGTATGGCCGCAGGGTCCCGGAGTTTGTACGGGGCCGGGCGGCTGCCCGGCCCGAGTCGTGCCATGGCGCGCAGAATGTGCTTCGGCGGCAGCTGCCAGCGCACCCGGGCGGGCACGGCCCGCAGGATGTTACCGGCCGCCCGCAGCCGCAGGTCGACCCTCCCCGCCGGCGGCGCCGGACGTCCGTACAGGTCGTGGGCGTAGGCGGGCAGCGAGTCGTAGGCGAGGTGGGCGACCCGGCTCCAGAGCAGCTCGCGGCCCGGCACCAGGAGCGGCCGCACGGGCGGCCGGCGCAGGAATTCGTCGACCTCGCGGGCCTCGGGCCCCGCGGCCAACTCGGCCCGCATCGAAGCGAAATACCCGGCGAGCTGCTTCCGGTTCGCCGGTACGGCGGCGGGGTCGAGGCCGACCAGACGGGCGCTCTCGCGGTGCTCGTCGATGTACCGGTCGGCGTGCGCGTCCGTCATCCGCAGCCCCGATCTGCGGGCCACCGCGAGATACGAGTCGATCTCGGCGCAGTGCACCCACCGCAGAAGTTCCGGTTCGTCGACGCCATAGGTCTCGCCGGTGTCCGGATCGGTCGCCGTGAGGAAACTGTGAATCTTCCGCACTCTGGCCCCGGCACGCTCCGCCGCCTCGGCCGTCCCGTAACTGATGGTGCCGACGAAACCGGCGGTGCGCATGAGCCGGCCCCAGGCGTCCTTGCGGAAGTCGGAGTTCTGCATCACGCCGCGCACCGCGCGCGGATGCAGCGCCTGCAGATACAGCGCCCGCACCCCCGCGATCCACATCATCGGATCACTGTGCACCTGCCAGGTCACCGACCTGGGCCCGAAGAGTCCGGGATCCGCCTCACCCATGGGACGACCTCCTGCCCGCAGAGTACGCAGGCGCCCTGGGCCCCGTCTGCACCGCCGGTGCGACGGCGCAAGCCCCACAGCCACCTCGACTTGCTTTTGCGACGACCTGTCGTAACGTTTACGACAGGTTGTCGCGTACGGACGCCGGTGTGTACCGCGTCATGACGTACGCGACGGAGAGAATCGAGGCAGACCCATGACCGCAGAGACCGATCGCGCCGAACTCATCCAACTGTTCGGCCACTACGCCGACATCGCGGACCGGAAGGAGTTCGACGAGCTGCCCGGCCGCGTCCTCACCGATCCGCTCACGCTCGACTTCGAGTCGGTGTCCGGAATCCCGCCGATGGAGGTTCCGCTCGCCGAGTACGTCGAGGTCCTCCGCGGCTCCTTTGCGCCCTTCACGGCGACCCATCACGCCATCACGGGGCACGTCGTCGAGCTCGACGGCGACCGTGCGACGATTCACGCGCACGTCCGCGCCGAACACTGGGTCCCCGCCGAGGTCGCCGACGGCGGCCCGGACCGCTGGCTGGTGGTCGGCTTCTACGACAACGAGGCGGTCCGCACCCCGGACGGCTGGCGATTCAGCCGCGTGCAGCTCACCGCCGCTCACCAGGAGAACACGCATCTGGCGAGTGCCGCCCTGCCCTCTGAGCAGGCAGGCTAGAAGAGCAGGGACACGAGGAAGGCAGGAGCCGGATGCCGCGTATCTGGGGCGCGAGCCTCGAGGAGCACCACCAGAAGGTGTGGGACGACCTCGCCGAGGCCACACGGCAGTTGCTGCTCGAGCGCGACTACGAATCGATCACCATGGGTCACATCGCGGCCCGGGCCGGCCTCGCGCGCAACACCTTGTACAACTACGCGGCGAACAAGGCCGCATTGGTCCGGGCGCTGACGCAGCGGGCCAGTCTGCCCGCCGTGGAGCGTGTGGCCGCGATCGCCGGCCGGCCGGCGCAGTCGGCCGCCGAGCGCCTGTCGGCAATCATCGATGTCGTCCTGGAGGCGTCCACGGACCCTTCGCTGCATCTGATGTTCCGGCCGGGATCCGGACAGCCGGTCGCGGAGGTCCCGGAGGGACCGGACAATCCGTTCTACGCGATCGTCCTCGAGGTGGAGAACGTCGTGCGGGACGGTATCGCGCGCGACGAGTTCCGGCAGGTCGGCGATGTGCCACTCACCGTGCAGTTGCTCTCGGGTGTCATGCGAGCCGGCGCCGAACGCATCGGCAGGGACCCGGCCGCCTTCGCGGACACGGTCCGTTCGGCACGGGAGATCGTCCTGGCGTCCCTGGCCGTGCACCCCGGCCGGAACACCCCGGCCGATCCCCGGTCCACGCCGCATGCCGTGGCGGACAGCCGGTGACCGCCCTGGATCCGGCCACCGCGGCAGCCCTGGCACGGGCCCGCTACGTCAGCCTCACGATGTATCGCAAGGACGGATCCCCCGTGGCCACGCCGGTCTGGCACGTGATGAACGAGGGGCTCCTCTACATCTGGACCGAGGCCGCGTCCTGGAAGGTCGAGCGACTGCGCCGGGACCCACGGGTCAGGGTCGTGGTCTGCGACGTGCGCGGCCGGATCTCACCCGGCGCCCCGGAAGCGGCGGGCACCGGGCGGCTGCTGGACGCCGACGGGACGCGGATGGTGCGGCGCCTCCTCGACCGCAAGTACCTGATGGCCCGCATCGGCAATGTGTACTCCGCCGTGTCCGGCAGGCGCCGCCGTCACCCCGTCGTCGCCGTGGAGGTCACTCTCTGACCGGTTCTGCGTTCAGCGCCGCACGCGGGGCATGGCGAGGCCGATCCAGGAGATGATCTCGCGCTGGATCTCGTTGTTGCCGCCGCCGAAGGTGAAGATCACGGCGCTGCGGTAGCCGCGTTCGAGTTCGCCGTTGAGTACCGCGCCGGCCGAGCCCTCCTTGAGGGGGCCCGCGGCGGCGACGATCTCCAGGAGCCAGGCGTAGGCGTCGCGGCGGGCCTCGGAGCCGTAGACCTTGACGGCGGAGGCGTCCTGCGGGGTGAGGGTGCCGTTCTGTACGGCGTTCACCATCTGCCAGTTGAGGAGCTTCATCGCGTCGAGCCGGGCGTGGGTGCGGGCCAGGCGCTGCTTGACCCAGCCGAGGTCGATGACGCGGCGGCCGTCGGTGAGTTTGGTGCCGAACGCCCAGCGCTGGACGTCGTGCAGGGCGCGGATCGCCATGGTGCCGTGTGCGGCGAGGGTGACGCGCTCGTGGTTGAGCTGGTTGGTGATCAGGCGCCAGCCCTTGTTCTCCTCGCCGACGCGGCGGGAGGCGGGGACGCGGATATTCTCGTAGTAGCTGGCGGTGGTGTCGTGCGAGGCGAGGGTGTTGATCAGGGTGCAGGAGTAGCCGGGGTCGTCGGTCGGCACCAGGAGCATGGTGATGCCCTTGTGCGGCGGGGCGTCGGGGTCGGTGCGCACGGCGAGCCAGACCCAGTCCGCGGTGTCGCCGTTGGTGGTCCAGATCTTCTGGCCGTCGACCACGTAGGTCCCGGTCTCCGTGTCGCCCTCGCGTACGGCTCGCGTCTTCAGGGCGGCGAGGTCGGTGCCCGCGTCCGGTTCGCTGTAGCCGATGGCGAAGTCGATCTCGCCGGAGAGGATCTTCGGCAGGAAGTACGCCTTTTGTTCATCGGTGCCGAACTGCATGATCGTCGGTCCGACGGTGTTGAGCGCCATCAGCGGCAGCGGTACGACGGCCTGCGCAGCCTCGTCGAAGAAGATGAACTGTTCTACGGGGCCGAGGCCGCGGCCGCCGTACTCCTTCGGCCAGCCGACGCCGAGCCAGCCGTCGGCGCCGAGGCGCCGGATCGTCTCTCGGTAGAAGCGCTTCTGCTCGGCCGGATCGGCGGCGGGCGCGGCCCCTTCCGCCGTGTCGCGGTCGGGCATGACCTCGGCGAAGTACGCGCGCAGTTCGGTGCGCAACTGCTGTTGTTCCGGCGTGTATTCGAGGTGCACGGCCCCTCCAGACGTCGCGGTTCTGCGGCGGCGCACACCGTAGAACGTGTTCCAACAATGCGGAAGGGGCACGACGTCTCACCCGGTGCGGGCCGCCGCGCTCAGTCCCAGACCAGGTTCAGGGTGCGCTCGAAGTTGACGTATCCCGCACGGGCGAAGGCCTTCGCCATGGGGACGTTCGCGAGGTCCGTCGAGGCCCTGATGCGGTCGACGCCGGCGTCCGCCAGGATGCGGGTGCCCTCGGCGAGGATCTCGTCGATGTGGCCGCGGCCGCGGTGGGCGGGCAGCACTCCGAGGTACGCGATGATCGGGTGGTAGTTGTTGCGGGCGGGGACGACGAAACCCACGGGCCCGCCCCCGTCCGGAAGTTCGGCGATGCGCCACCATTCCCGCGGGCTCTTGAACCGCGCGAACTCGTCGTCGTAGTGCGCCTCGGCGACCTCGCGCGCGGTCATGCCCGATGCCAGGTCCGCCCGGCTGTGGGCGTCGAGAGTGCCCTCCAGAACCGGCACCATGAGCCCGAGGAGATCCTCGCGGTCCGCGACCGGGCGGAAGACGAGCCGTACGCCGGCCTTCGGGAGCGGGGACGAGGGGTCCACTGCAGCCGCAGCCGCTCGACGAACAGCCGCGCACCTGTGCCCTCGAGGACGCGGGTGCGGGCTTCGACCACCTCGCGGGCCGTGGCGTCCTCGCGCCAGTCGGGCGGGACGAAGCGGCCGTACTCCGGGAGCTTCCCGCCGTACGGGACGACGGCCGCGGTGGCCGCCTCGAAGAGCCGCAGGCCGATCTCGTCGCGCACCGGGCGGGGCAGGGTGTCGTCGACGTCGAAGTAGTCGAACTGCAGCGGGACTTCGCCGCCCGGGGTGGTCCACCAGGCGAGCCGGGCCAGCAGCCGGTCGCCGTCCAGGGCCACCCATGTCCACTCGGGCCGGCGGCGCCCTGCGGCGAAGTCGTCGGCCAGCTCGTGGTCGAGGACATAGGTGAGTCTGCAGAAGAGGGCGATCTCCTCGGGGCCGGTCAGCGGGCGGTACGTCACCGAGGTCGGCGTCAAGACAACTCCTGTGCAGAGGGACGGCATGGTGAACCCGTCATGTCGTACCTCCCGGGATCACCGGCTGTCCACCGGCACCGAGCCACGCCCGCCGGCGCGGAGCAGATCGGAGTCCTCGGCGGCGCGCATCGGAGTCTCGGCGGAGCACATCGGCGTCCTCAAAGGACTCTCCCTGCACACCTCTTGAGTCGATGCTCGCGAGCGCTCTAGGATCCCGAACAGCACTTGAAACGATTCATCATGGATGTGCACAGCATCGGACAGCGTGGCGACCGCTCGTGGGCGCACCGTCGTTCCGCCGCGTCACTGCACCCAACCACCCCTGCAGCACACCTCGTTGCCCACCTCCAGGAGCGCGTCGATGAGCACTGAGCAGCCGAACCACGACGGAACTGACGGAGCCCCCGTAACCAGCGTCACCGGCGTCCCCGGCGACCGCGCCTGGAACCGTCGCACCTTCCTGAGAACCTCGGCCGCCGGAGCGGGAGTGGGCCTGATGGCCCTGAACCCGGCCCCGGCGACCGCGGCCCCCGACGACCGGGCCGAACGACCGGCGAGGAGCGGCGTGCTGAAGATCGAGCGCACCACTGTCGAGTACGCGACCGCGCTGCTCGGCACCGATGTGGCGAAGCCGCGGCTCGCCTGGGAGTTGTCGGCGCCCGGCAAGGGTGCCCGGCAGAGCGCCTACCAGGTGCGGGTGTTCGCCGGCGCCGAGCCGCCGGGCGACGGCGGGCGCCCGCTGTGGGACTCGGGCCGTGTCGAGTCGGCGGACACCTGCGGCGTCCCGTACGGAGGGCCGGCGCTCGAGCCGCGTACCCGCTACCACTGGCAGGTCCGGGTCTGGGACGGGGACGGCCGGCCCTCGGCGTGGAGCACCGCACGCTGGTGGGAGACGGCGCTCGGCAAGGACGACTGGAAGGGGCACTGGATCGGTGCGCCCGCGGCTCCCGAGCCGCCCGGCTTCGAGGGCGCGTCCTGGATCTGGTCGCCCGGCGCGACGCCCGAGGACGCGCCGGCGGGGCCCCGGTGGTTCCGCGGCGCTCTCGAACTGCCGGACGGCGCCGAGGTGTCCAAGGCCGAGGTCGTCGCGACCGCGGACGACGACTTCACTCTGTATCTGGACGGCGGGGACGTCCTGCACGCTCCCGAGCAGACCGACGGCTGGCGCTCCGGGCGGTACGCGGACGTGACCGAGCAGGTCCGCGGGGCCGGCGGCAAGGTCGTGCTCGCCGCCCGGGCCACCAACCGGGGCGAGGCCGAGGTGAATCCGGGCGGGCTGCTCGTCCGCCTGGTGGTGACGACCGCGGACGGCGAGCTCACCTGTGTGACGGGGGACGGCTGGCGTACCAACGACGAGGAGCAGGAGGGCTGGACGGGGGCGGACTTCGACGACTCCGGCTGGGCGGAGGCCGAGGTGCTGGTGCCGTTCGGCGAGGGCCCCTGGGGCGACGACGCCCAGGTCGCCGCGGACGAGCAGCCGGCACCGCTGCTGCGCCGGGAGTTCACCGTCGGCAAGCCGGTGGCCCGGGCGCGCCTGTACCTCAGCGGTCTGGCGTACTACGAGGCGGAGCTGAACGGACGCCGGGTCGGGCGCCAGGTCCTTGACCCCGGGTTCACCGACTACGACAAGACCGTCCTGTACGCGGTGCACGATGTGACCGAGCACGTCCGCAAGGGCCGCAACGCGATCGGGGTGACGCTCGGCCGCGGTTTCTACGGCATGACCACCACCAACGTCTGGAACTGGCACAAGCCGCCGTGGCACGGCGAGCCCCGGCTGCTCGGCCAGCTGGAGATCGACCACCCGGACGGCAGTCGCAGCACGGTCGCCTCCGACGGCTCCTGGCGCATCACCGAGGGCCCCACCCGGTCCAACTCCCAGTACGCGGGCGAGACTTATGACGCCAGGAAGGCTCCGCGGGGCTGGACGGAACCGGGCTTCGACGACGGTGACTGGCAGCGGCCCGAGCGCCAGAAGGCCCCGAAGGGCGAGCTGCGGGCCCAGTCCCTGGAGCCCATCGAGGTCACGGACACGGTCAAGCCGATCGCGGTGAAGGCGCACGGCGACGACTGGATCGTGGACATGGGCCGCACACTGGCGGGCTGGACCCGGCTCAAGGTGCGGGCGGAGGCGGGCACGACCGTCCGCCTCGTGCACGGCGAGAAGCTCAAGGACGACGGCAGTGTGCACGCCGAGACCGACCATGTGCCCGGCAGGTTCCAGACGGACGAATACGTCTGTGCGGGCGGCGGCGATGAGGTGTGGGAGCCCAAGTTCTCGTACAAGGGCTTCCGTTACGTGCAGATCAGCGGGCTGCCCGAGAAGCCCGAGCCGGAGCAGGTGCTCGGCCGGCTCGTGCACTCGGCGGTCCGGGACACCGGCAGTTTCCGCTGCTCGGAGCCGATGTACGAGAAGCTCGAGAAGGCGATGCGGCGCACCGTCCTCAACAACCTCCACGGGTATCCGACGGACACCCCGATGTTCGAGAAGAACGGCTGGACGGGTGACGCCCAGGTCGGCGCCCCGACCATGATGTACGCCCTCGGCATGCACCGCTTCCTCGGCAAGTGGCTGGACGACCTGCGCGACAGCCAGAACGACAAGGGCCAGCCCCCGGTGATCGTGCCGAGCGGCGGCTGGGGCTACAAGGAGCTGGCGCCCACGCCCGAGTGGACCACCGTCTATCCGTTCCTGGTGCGCGAGATGTACCGGGTGTACGGCGACGAGCGCGTGGTGCGCGACCATCTGCCCGCCGTGATCCGCTACTTGGACTACGAGATCGACCGTCTCGAGGACGGTCTGGCGGTCACCGCGCTCGGCGACTGGCTGCCGCCCGGCCACCCCAGCGGCATCCCGCCGGAGGACACCCGGCTGACCGCCACCGCCTATCTCCACCGTGCGCTGACCGACACCGCGGAGATGGCCGATCTGATCGGCGAGGCCGGTGTGCGGGACCGGTACCGCAGCACCGCGGGCGAGCTGAAGGAAGCGTTCAACAAGGAGTTCCTCGGTCCGGACGGCCACTACCGCACGGCGAAGGACCCGGAGTACCGGCAGACGAACAACTGCCTCCCGCTGGCCTTCGGCCTGGTGCCGAAGGGCGCCCGGGCGAGCGTCGCCGACTCGCTGGTGGCCGACATCGAGGAGCGCGGCAACCATCTGAACACCGGCTGCCTCGGCACCAGCGTGCTGCTGCGCGCCCTGAGCGCCGCCGGCCACTCCGATGTGGCGCACGCGGTCGCCACGCAGACCACCTACCCGAGTTGGGGCTACTGGTTCGAGAACGGCGCCGACACCATGTGGGAGATGTGGGAGCTGGACTCGCGCTCCCGGGACCACTACTTCATGGGCACGGTCGCGCAGTGGCTGTACGAGAACGTGGCGGGGCTCAGGCCCGGCGACGCGGGCTACCGGACCTTCGTGGTCCGACCGGACGCCCGTACCGGCGTGGACTGGGCCCGCACCGAGTTCCACAGTGTGCGCGGCCCGGCCGAGGTCTCCTGGTCGCGGATCGACAAGGCGGTACGGCTGACCGTGCGGGTGCCGGTCGGCTCGACGGCCGAGGTGCATGTGCCCGCCGCATCGCGGTCCTCGGCCGAGGCGCCGCGCGGCGCGAAGTTTCTGCGCAGCGAGCCGGGGCACGTCATCTACCGGGTGGGGCACGGCAGTTGGGACTTCAGCGGGCGGCCGTGACCTCCTCGCGCCGCCGCTCGCTCAGGCGCGCGCCGCGGTCCTCGCGGCCGCGCGCCTGAGCAGCAGGCCCGCGGCGCCGGCCGTGAAGTACACCAGGATCGAGTACACCGCACTGGGTACGGCGATCTCGGCGCTGTCGAGCAGGGTCGGACTGAGGGCGATGGTCATGGCGAGCGAGGTGTTGTGCATGCCGATCTCCATGCACACCGCGACACCCTGTGCATGGCCGCCGCTGGCGAGCCGGGCGGCGCCGTAGCCGGTGGCCAGGGACACGATGCTGAACAGGGTGGCCACCAGGCCGACTTCGGCCAGGTACTCGCCCACGTTGCCGCGTTCGGCGACGAGTGCCGCCACGATCACACCGGCCAGGATGACCAGACTCAGCTGCTTCACCGGCCGCTCCGCACGCCGGGCGAGATCGATGCGCCGGGCCCGTACGTACATGCCGAGGCCGACGGGGATCAGGACGAGCGCGAACACCTGCAGGGTCTTGGTGAACTGCAGGCCGACCTGGCCACCGTCGCCCGGCTCGAACCAGTCGATGGCGAGATTGACCACCAGCGGCAGGGTGAACACCGCGAGCACCGAATTGATCGCGGTGAGCGTGATGTTGAGGGCGACGTCACCTCCGAAGAGATGGCTGTACACGTTCGCCATGGTGCCGCCCGGCGAGGCGGCGAGCAGCAGCATGCCGACGGCCGGTGCCGCGGCGAGGCCGAAGGCGAGTACCAGGCCGAAGCAGACGGCGGGCAGCAGCACGAGCTGACAGACGAGCGCCAGGATCACGGTGCGCGGGTACGTGGCGACCCGCCGGAAGTCGCCGACCGTGAGGCTCAGACCGAGCCCGAACATGATCACGGCGAGCACCAGCGGCACCAGGACGGTGACCAGGGGAGAGTCCACCGGCACAGCGTGGGGCTACCGGGGCGCGGAGTCCATACCCGCGACGGCGGCGACTGGCGGTGCGCTCCGCCGCCCCGGCCGGGTCAGGGCAGCGGCTTCTCGAACCAGGCCACGTCCCAGTAGCGGCCGAACTTGCGGCCCACCTCGTGGAAGACGCCCCGGTGCTCGAACCCGAAGCGTTCGTGCAGCCGGAAGGAGGCCTCGTTGGGCACCGTGATCCCGGCGTAGGCGCGGTGCACGTCCTCCTCGGCGAGCGCGGCGAACAGCGCCGAGTAGAGCAGGGTGCCGAGTCCGCGGCCGGCGGCGTCCGGGTCGAGGTAGACGCTCGTCTCGACGGAGGTGAGATAGGCCTGCTTGGGCCGGAACGGGCTGCTGGTGGCGTATCCCAGGACGCGGCCGCCGGCCTCGGCGACGAGCAGGCGGTGCGGACCGTGCCCGGGGTGCGCGTCGAGCCACGCCTTGCGGTCCTCGACCGTGAACGGTTCGAGGTCGAAGGTGATCGGGGTCGCGGTGATGTAGTGGTTGTAGATCCGGGTCAGTTCCGCGAGGTCTCCCCCGGTCCCGGGCCTGATCTCGACCGCCTCGGCGTGCCGGTGCTGCATGTGCGCTGCCTCCTTGTACGGAGACGGACGCTAGCCGGGGCGCGTTTCACGCATGTTTCGCGGACCGCGGGCCGTGGGGTCGCCTCAGCCGCTGCTGGTCAGGGTCAGGTGGACGTCCTTCTCGCCGTCGCCGGACGCGGTCGCCTCGCCGCGGATCGCGAAGGCCGCGGCGAGCGCCTCGTGCAGCCGGTCCACCGCCGCGTAGCCGCCCTGGATGTCCGCGGTGACCTGGCCCGCGAGCGGTGCCGCCGGGGCCGTACCGCGCTCCCGTGAGGTGTCGAACGTCGTGGTCCAGACGCTCGGGTGCCCGTCGGAGGTCTGCGCCGGCGCGTGGTCGTCGGCCCGGTCGCAGGCGAAGGCGTCGCCCAGGACCGCGAAGACCGTGCGGGCGTCGTCCCTGCTGCAGTCGCTCAGCTCCACCACGACGTCCGCCGTGGTCCTCTTCGTCGCACTCACTGCTGACAGCTCCTTTCGGCGGCCCCGTCTCCAGGGTCGCGCGGGACGGCCGCCGGGGCGAGCGGGGCGCGGCGGCCGCCTTGCGTCCCCGTACGGGCGGCGGGAGGGTCGTAGGGAAGGGTTCCCGAGGAGGACGAGTGCCATGGCCATCGCGACCGTCGACCCCACCACCGGCGAGACCCTGATGACGTTCGAGGCCCTCGGGCCCGAGGAGGTCGAAGCGCGGCTCGCTGCCGCGGCGGCGGCCTTCGCCCGCCACCGGCTCACCTCGTTCGCCGAGCGCGCCGCGCTCCTGGAGCGGGCGGCCGACCTGCTCGAGGCCGACGAGCAGTCGATCGCCCGCACCATGACCACCGAGATGGGCAAGCCGGTGGCCGCAGCGCGCGCCGAGGCGGCGAAGTGCGTCAAGGCGATGCGCTGGTACGCCCGCAATGCCGAGCAGTTGCTCGCGGACGAGCTCCCTGCGGACGACGACGTACGGGATTCGGGGGCCGTACGGGCCGTGGTGCACTACCGCCCGCTCGGCGTGATCCTCGCCGTGATGCCGTGGAACTTCCCGCTGTGGCAGGTCGTGCGGTTCGCCGCGCCGGCCCTGATGGCGGGCAACACCTGTCTGCTCAAGCATGCGTCGAACGTCCCCCAGACCGCGCTCTACCTGCAGGAACTCTTCCGGCGTGCCGGGTACCCGGAAGGCTGTTTCCAGACACTCCTGATCGGCTCCGGCGCCGTGGAGGGCGTGCTGCGCGACCGGCGGGTGGCCGCGGCGACGCTGACCGGCAGCGAGCCGGCGGGCCGCGCGGTGGCGTCGGTGGCCGGCGACGAGATCAAGAAGACGGTGCTCGAACTCGGCGGCAGCGACCCGTATGTGGTGATGCCGACGGCCAACGTGGAGCGGGCCGCCGACACGGCGGTGACGGCCCGGGTCCAGAACAACGGCCAGTCCTGCATCGCCGCCAAGCGGTTCCTCGTACACGACGATGTGTACGAGCGGTTCGAGGAGCGGTTCGTCTCCGCCATGCGCGCCCTGACCGTCGGCGACCCGATGGAGGAGACCACCGATGTCGGTCCGCTCTCCTCGGAGCAGGGGCGCGACGATCTGGAGGAACTCGTCGACGACGCGGTGCGTCTGGGGGCGCGCACCCTGTGCGGCGGGCAGCGGCCCAAGGATCGTGACCGCGGCTGGTTCTACGAGCCGACGATCCTGGCCGGGGTCACCGACGCGATGCGCATCCACCGCGAGGAGGCCTTCGGCCCGGTCGCCACCCTGTACCGGATCGGGAGCCTGGACGAGGCGGTGGAGCTCGCCAACGACACGTCGTTCGGCCTGAGTTCCAATGTGTGGACCGACGACGAGGACGAGGTGCGGCGCTTCGTACGGGATCTGGAGGCGGGCGGGATCTTCTTCAACGGCATGACGGCCTCGCACCCCGGACTCCCCTTCGGTGGGGTGAAGCGGTCGGGATACGGACGCGAGCTGGCGGGGCAGGGCATCCGCGAGTTCTGCAACGCGACCACGCTGTCGTACCGGGACGCCTGATACGGGCAACTCGAGTGACGGACGGGACGAGGGAGTTGTCACGGGGGTGACAAGGTGTCCCACCGCCTTTGTGGCCGAACTACGGGCCGCGCCGCTCCCGTGCAGGTATGTTCACCGGACCTGTGTCCCTCACGCAGTTGGAGCAAGTCATGGTGAATGGTTCTCCGTTGCTGGTGGGCGACGGACCGCAGGGCGGTCCGGCGGATTCCCCGGGCAGTGCGGCGCAGCCCGTGCCGGACGGGCTGCACGAGCATCTGCGCCCCTTCCTTCCCGACATCACCGCCGAGGTCGTCCGGGCGATCCGCACGGAGATACCCGAGTACGCGCGGCCGATGGACGACACGTACATGCATGTGGTGAACCGCGGGGTGGAGGCGGCGCTCACCGGGTTCCTGGCCCGGCTCGGCGGGCCCGGTGTCGACTGGGAGCCGGTGCGGGCGACCTATCAGCACATCGGCCGCGGCGAGGCCGACGAGGGCCGCAGCCTCGACACCTTCCAGACCGCGCTGCGCCTCGGCGCCCGGGTGACCTGGCGCAGGGTCAGCGCGCTGGTCGAGGCGGAGAAGCTGCCGCGCCAGGTGCTCGCACCCTTCGGGGAGGCGCTTTTCCTGCATCTGGACGAGATGGCCGCTGCCACCGCGGCCGGATACACCGAGGCGCGGCTGCACGCCGCGGGTGAGCTGCAGCAGCGGCGGTCCCGTCTCATCGATCTGCTCACCACGGATCCGCCGGTGTCCGCCGAGGCGATCTCCGACCTGGCGGGCGCGGCGCAGTGGCCGCTGCCGAGGGAGTTGGCGGTGGTCGTCATCGATCATGCGCTGCCGCCGACCTCGGCGCGGCCGATCGTGCCGCCGGAGTTCCTGGCCCGCTTCGACGAGCAGCCCGGCCGGATCGTGGTGCCCGATCCCGAGGGGCCGGGGCGGGCCCGGGCGATCGCCGGAGCGCTGCACGGGATGCGGGCCGTGGTGGGGCCGACGGTCCCGCTGCGCGAAGGGGCCCGTTCGCTGCGCTGGGCGCTGGACGGGCTCGAGCTCTCGCGGCGCGGGGTGCTGCCCGACACGGAGGTCGTGTGCTGCTCGGACCATCTGTCCACGCTGCTGCTCTTCCAGGACGAGGCTTTGATCGACGCACTCGCCCAGCGCCATCTGCGTCCGCTGCGCAGTGTGAAGTCCCCGCAGCGCGAGCGGCTCGCGGAGACCCTGCTGTGCTGGCTGCAGAGCGGGCACAACGCCAGCGAGGTGGCGAGCCGCCTGGCCGTCCATCCGCAGACGGTCCGCTACCGGCTGCGCCAGCTGGACGAGGTTTTCGGTCCCGCCCTGCACGATCCGGCGGCCCAGTTCGACATGCAACTGGCTCTGTACGCGCGGAGTCTGCGGGCGTCGGGGTTGTGACGGTCCCGGTGCCGGCGGACGGCCCGGTTCGCGAGGACCGCCCGTGTCGGAGACTGTGCCGCTCGGGGGACACCGTCCGATACTGGCCCGAGGCGGCGATGCCCGGCCGGGTCGTCTCCCCGGACCGCGCCCGCCGCCGGCATCCAGCCCCTTTCGGAGGTACCCGTGAAGATGTTGATCAACGTGGCCGAGACCGTGGTCGCCGATGCGCTGCGCGGCATGGCGGCCGCGCATCCCGAGCTGACCGTGGACGTCGAGAACCGGGTGATCGTCCGCCGGGACGCTCCGGTGGCCGACAAGGTGGCGCTCGTGTCGGGCGGCGGCTCGGGGCACGAGCCGCTGCACGGCGGGTTCGTGGGACCCGGGATGCTGTCCGCGGCATGTCCGGGTGAGGTGTTCACCTCGCCGGTGCCGGACCAGATGGTGCGGGCGGCGGCGGCCGTGGACAGCGGTCGCGGTGTGCTGTTCGTGGTCAAGAACTACACGGGCGACGTACTCAACTTCGACATGGCCGCCGAGCTCGCCGAGGACGAGGGCATCCAGGTGGCCAAGGTCCTGGTCAACGACGATGTCGCCGTCACGGACAGCCTCTACACGGCGGGCCGGCGCGGCACCGGGGCCACCCTCTTCGTGGAGAAGCTGGCCGGCGCCGCTGCCGACGAGGGCATGCCGCTCGAGCGGGTCGAGGCGGTCGCCCGCCGGGTCAACGACCGGGCGCGGAGCTTCGGCGTGGCCCTGAGCGCCTGCTCGACACCGGCCAAGGGCGGACCTACCTTCGACCTGCCGGACGGCGAGCTGGAACTGGGCGTGGGCATCCACGGCGAGCCGGGCCGCGAGCGGCGGGCGATGATGACCTCGCGCGAGATCGCCGACTTCGCGGTCGACGCGGTCCTCGACGACCTGCAGCCGCGCAATCCCGTACTGCTCCTGGTGAACGGCATGGGCGCGACACCGCTCCTCGAGCTGTACGGCTTCCACGCGGAGGTGCAGCGCGTGCTCGCCGAACGGGACGTGGCCGTCGCCCGGGTCCTGGTCGGCAACTACGTGACGTCGCTCGACATGGCGGGCGCCTCCGTGACGCTGTGCGAGGCGGACGAGGAGCTGCTGCGGCTGTGGGACGCCCCGGTGCGGACGCCCGCGCTGCGCTGGGGCGTCTGAGCGGTCCCGACCCGGTCGGTCCGGTCCCGGGGCTGGCCGGACACATGGGTGCGGCCCCGACGGGGCCGCTCTACGCTGAGGACCCGTAAGCGATCTAGGAGGACTCGTGCTCGACGCCGGATTCTTCCGCCGCTGGCTCACCGCCGCGGCGGCCGCCGTGGACCGTGAGGCGGAGCGGCTCACGGAGCTCGACTCGCCCATCGGAGACGCGGACCACGGCAGCAATCTGCAGCGTGGCTTCGCGGCGGTGGTGACGACCCTGGACCAGGAGGCACCCGCGACTCCGGGAGCCGTACTCGTCCTGGCCGGACGGCAGTTGATCTCCACGGTGGGCGGAGCTTCGGGGCCGCTGTACGGGACGCTGCTGCGGCGCACCGGCAAGGCGCTCGGCGAGGCGGCGGAGGTGTCGGAGCAGGACTTCGCGGACGCCCTGAAGGAGAGCGTGGAGGCGGTCGGTCGCCTGGGCGGCGCGGCGGTGGGCGACAAGACGATGCTGGACGCGCTCGTCCCGGCCGTGGACGCGCTCGCCGAGTCCTTCACGGCCGCGGCCGCTGCCGCCGAGAAGGGCGCCGAGTCCACGGTGCCGCTGCAGGCGCGCAAGGGCAGGGCGAGTTACCTCGGCGAGCGCAGCATCGGGCACCAGGATCCGGGCGCGACCTCGTCCGCGCTGATCGTCACCGCGCTCGCCGAGGCGGCGGGCGGGAGTGCGTCCGGTGGTGACCATGAGTGAGGCGAGCGGGGAGACCCGGGCCGTGCCCGGCACGGTGGGCATCGTGCTGGTCTCGCACAGTGGGCCGGTGGCCGGCTCGGTCGCCGAGCTGGCCGTCGGACTCGCCGGCGGTACGGCGACGGCTCCCGTGGCGCCCGCCGGCGGCACCGAGGACGGCGGGCTCGGCACCAGTTCGGAGTTGATCACCTCCGCGGCGCGTGCGGTGGACGGCGGCGCGGGCGTGGCGGTCCTGGTCGACCTCGGCAGCGCGGTCCTCACGGTGAAGGCGCTGCTCGCCGAGGGGGACGAACTCCCGGACGGCACACGCCTGGTGGACGCCCCGCTCGTGGAGGGCGCGGTGGCCGCGGTCGTCACGGCCTCCACGGGCGCGGACCTCGACGCGGTCGAGGCCGCGGCGCGTGAAGCGTACGACTACCGCAAGGCGGACTGACACACACAGCGTGGCCCCGTCGTCCTGTCGCCCCGTCGCCCGGATCACGCCGCGTCCGTCAGAGCGGGCGGCGTGATCGTCCCGGCCGCCAGCGGGTCCTTCGGCCAAGGGATGCCCCGTGGCGTCGGGGTCACCTCGGCGCCGCCGGCAGCCGGTCACTGTCAACGGGCGTGCTTCCCGGGCTTGTCGTGTGGACAGGCGTGAATCAGGTCGCGCCTCCCCCGGCCGCAGGCTGAGGGGAGCATGCCAGGCGGCGACCCCACACTGATCCAGCGGCCCGACGCACGCTGATCCGCACGACGAGCCCGAGCGGAACCACGCTCTGCGGATTGTGTCGTCGGCGGTCCCGCCTCCGGTCACCGAGAGCCTCCGGGTGCCGGGGACATACAATCCCGGCACCCGGATCGCTGCTCAGGCGCCGGGCGCCCGGACCGCCCAGAACGGCGTCTTGGCGGTCAGCCGGAAGCCCAGGCGCTCGTAGACCCGGATCGCGCCCACATTGCTCGCCGCCGCGTGCAGCAGCGGGATCTCGCCCCGGTCCCGTACGCCGGCCGCCACCGCGTCGACCAGGCGGGCGGCCAGGCCCTGGCCGCGGTACGCGGGGTCGGTGCAGACGGCGCTGATCTCCGTGTAGCCCGTCGGCCGCATCCGCTCCCCCGCCATCGCGACGAGTGCGCCGTCCCGGCGGATCCCCAGGTACCTGCCGAGCTCCACCGTCCGCGCGAAGAACGGTCCGGGGCGGGTGGCCGCCACCAGGTCCAGCATCTCCGGCACGTCGTCGGGGCCCAGCTCGACGGCCTCCTCGTACGTCTCGCCCGGCACGTCCTCGCCGACGAGCTGGACGCCGTCGATCCGGAAGACCTCCTCCCAGCCGTCCGGGATCGCGTGGTCCGCCACCGCGAAGGCGGTCTCCCCGCCGGGGCCGATCAGCTCGGCCAGGTCCGCCCAGTCGGCGGGGCCGGGGTCGTCGGGCAGCGCGGCCCATCCGCTGACCTCCGGCGGATAGCGCAGTGCCCTGCCGCGGCGCTCGGCGAAATGCGCGTGCGGGCCGGTGAGCGCCGCGTACGCGGGATTGCCCAAGGCGTTCGCGGCGGCGGGCGCCGGGCCCGTGCTCGTACCGCCTGCACGGGCCGGGTCGTGGTGCGGGGCGCTCGGGGCGTGCATCGTGCTCCTTGTCGGGCCGGACGGCGTCCCGGAGCGGCTGCCGGGGCCGGGCGGCCGGCCGGAGCGGCCGCCGCACGGTGCAAGGAAGAGCACGGGCCCGGTATTCCCGGCGCCCGCGGACGGCGTCGCGTCAGCGGCGGGTGGCGACCAGGAGTCTGCAGCGCGGACTGCCGTCCGGCCTGCGGCCGAGCTCCTCCAGGGCGTACAGCGAGACGTCGAAGCCGGTCCGGGCGAGTTCGGCCCGCACATCGGTGAGCCGGAAGCCGCGGTAGTACATGACGAACGGCGGGCGCCACACGATGTTCCGCACGCGCATGGCGGCGTCGAATCCGAGCATCGCGAGGTGGCCGCGGCTGCCCGGCCGTGCGGGTGCGACCAGCGGGAAGGCGAAGCTTCCGCCGGGCCGCAGCACCCCGTGCACCTGCGCGAAGAGGCGGGGCCGCTGGGCGGGCAGGAAATGGCCGAACGCCCCGAAGCTCACGGCGAGATCGAAGACGGGTCCGAACGGCAGGGCGAGCGCGTCGCCGCGCACCCAGTCGGGAGGTGTCTCTCCGGGGGCGGGGCGGTGAGCCTGCCGTCCCTCGGCGAGCATGCCGGCGCTGAAGTCGACTCCGACGGCCCGGTCGCGGCAGACCTCGCCGAGTACGCCGAGGCCCGCGCCGGTGCCGCAGCACAGGTCGAGGCCCGTACCGAAGGGGCCGAGCGTGCGCAGGACCCGAGTGACCGGACCGAGCACGTCTCCCGGCGTGCGGAACGGCGTGCGGTCGAACTTCGGGGCGAGCAGGTCGTATCCGTGCTGCACGGACGACAGTGCCTGCACCGCGAGTTCGCGGAGGCTGGGACCTTGGGGCGAGAACATCGCGGCCAGCATACGATCACCGGCGCGGGCCGGACGCCGCGCTCATTCGGCTCGCCGCGCTCGTTCGGCTCCGGGCTTCCGCCGCCCGTCGGCCACCGGGGCGGGCCTGTGGTCGTACCGGTGCCGGGTGCGGGACCGCGGGTCCGCGCCGCCCGGTGGCGACGGCATCGACCGGGGAACGCGGTGGAGCGGTGCCCGGGGCGTGAACCGGTGCGCTGAGCACGGCCGTTGGGCCGGCCCGGGCGGTCGAGTCCGAGCAGGGCGGCCGTGCATACCGTTCAGCCGAGCAGTGCGGGCGTGGCGGATGCGAGGACGCCTTCCAGCCGGTCCCATGTCTCGGTGTCGCGGGGCAGCGCGGGCAGCAGCGGCCCAAGTGCGGCCGACCAGCGGGCGGCGGCCGCGACCGGTTCCGCGCCGGTGGCGGCGCCGAGGGCGAGCGCGGCCGCTCCGAGTGCGACCAATTCACCGGACTCGGGAAGGACCACCGGCCGGCCGGACAGTCTGCGCACGGTCTCGATCCAGGTGCGGCCGCGTGCACCGCCGCCGACGAGCCGCAGCGGACGGTCGGCGGCAGTCGGGGCCGCCGCGTCCGGGCCGCAGGCCTCGAGTACCGCGTCGAGTGCACGCAGTGCGGTGAAGGCCGCGCCTTCGTAGGCGGCGCCGAGCAGCTGCTGCGGCGTGGTGGCGTGCCGCAGGCCGGTCAGCAGGCCCCCGGCATGCGGCAGATCGGGGGTGCGTTCGCCGTCGAGGTAGGGCAGCAGGACGGTCTCGCCGCCGGGCGCCGCGTCGTCGCGGTCGAGCCCGAGCAGAGTGGCGATGCGGTCGACAGCGAGCGTGCAGTTGAGGGTGCAGGCGAGCGGCAGGTACGTACCGTCGGCGGCGGCGAATCCGGCCAGCGACGGATCGTCGGGGCGGCGCAGTCCGGCGGCGAAGACGGTGCCGGAGGTGCCGAGGCTGAGGGCCGCGTGGTCCAGGAGGCCCTCGCGGCCGAGACCGAGGCCGATCGCCGCGGCCATGTTGTCTCCGGTGCCCGCGGCGACCGCGACGCCCTCGTGCAGGCCGAGTTCCGCCGCGGCAGCGGGAGTCAGGCTGCCCACCCGGGTGCCTCCGGTCGGCGCCACGGCGGGGAGCAGCCGGGCGGGCAGGTCGAGCAGGGCGAGCAGTTCGTCGTCGTACGAGCCGGTGGCGGTGGAGTACCAGCAGGTGCCCGAGGCATCCCCGGGGTCGGTGACCGCGGTGCCGCAGAGCCGCTCGGTGAGGAAGTCGTGCGGGAGGCGGACGGCGGCAGCGGCGCGGACGGTGTCGGGGTCGTGGGCGCGCAGCCACTGCCATTTGGTGGCGGTCATGGACGGCACCGGGACGGATCCGGTGCGTGCGGTCCAGGCTCGTGGTCCGCCGAGGCGCTCGGTGAGTTCGGCGGCCTGCGGTGCGGAGCGGGTGTCGTTCCACAGCAGGGCGCGGCGCAGCGGGCGGCCCCTGGAGTCCAGGACCACGAGCCCGTGCTGCTGGCCCGCGACGGCGATGCCGGTGACCGCGGCGGCGGGGACGTCCGCCTCCTTCAGTGCGGCGGCGAGCGCGTCGCGCAGTGCGGACCACCAGGTCTCGGGGTCGGTCTCCCGTGCTCCCTCGGTGCCGGTGACCTCGTGCGGGGCGCGGCCGACCGCGAGGAGCCGTCCGGCGGCGGCGTCGACGACGGCCGCTTTGGTCGACTGGGTGGAGCTGTCCACGCCGATGACGACGCTGCTCGGGGACATCGGTGGCCTCGCTTCCTGCAGGATTAGTTTTGATCGTACACAAAACAAATCTTGGACGACAGGACCACTGACCTTGCCCGGCAATGCGCGACTTCACACCCCACGGGCTAGCGCGAAACGCCGGTATCCCGTATTAGTCATGTGACAAAACAAACGAGCGACGGGAGGCCGCGCGATGACGGATCGCTTCACACCCACGCGTGAGGACAAGTTCAGTTTCGGTCTGTGGACGGTCGGTTGGCAGGGCCGGGATCCGTTCGGTGAGGCGACGCGGCCGGTCCTCGACCCGGTGGAATCGGTGCAGCGGCTCTCTGAGCTGGGGGCGTACGGAGTCACCTTCCACGACGACGATCTGATCCCGTTCGGGGCGTCCGAGGGCGAGCGGGCCCGGCTGGTGAAGCGCTTCCGTGCCGCGCTGGACGCGACCGGGATGCAGGTGCCGATGGCGACCACGAACCTGTTCACGCACCCGGTCTTCAAGGACGGCGGCTTCACCGCGAACGACCGCGACGTACGCCGCTTCGCGCTGCGCAAGACCATCCGCAACATCGACCTCGCCGCGGAACTCGGCGCCCACACCTATGTGGCCTGGGGCGGCAGGGAAGGCGCCGAGTCCGGCGCCGCCAAGGACGTACGTCTCGCCCTCGACCGCATGAAGGAAGCCTTCGACCTGCTCGCCGAGTACGTCACGGAGCAGGGCTACGACCTGCGCTTCGCCATCGAGCCCAAGCCCAACGAGCCGCGCGGCGACATCCTGCTGCCCACCATCGGTCACGCCCTCGCGTTCATCGAACGCCTCGAGCGGCCCGCCCTGTTCGGCGTGAACCCCGAGACCGGCCACGAACAGATGGCCGGACTCAACTTCCCGCACGGCATCGCCCAGGCCCTCTGGGCCGGCAAGCTCTTCCACATCGACCTCAACGGCCAGACCGGCATCAAATACGACCAGGACCTCCGCTTCGGCGCCGGCGACCTGCGTGCCGCGTTCTGGCTCGTCGACCTCCTCGAGAGCGCCGACGGCTACCGGGGGCCGCGCCACTTCGACTTCAAACCGCCCCGCACCGAGGGCTTCGACGGAGTATGGGCGTCGGCCGCCGGCTGCATGCGCAACTACCTCATCCTCAAGGAACGCGCCGCCGCCTTCCGCGCCGACCCCGACGTCCAGGAGTCCCTCACCGCCGCCCGCCTCGACCAACTGGCCCGGCCCACCGCCGAGGACGGACTCACCGGCCTCCTCGACGACCCCACGGCCTACGACACCTTCGACCCCGACACCGCCGCCGCCCGCTCCATGGCCTTCGAGCACCTCGACCAACTCGCCATGGACCACCTCCTGGGCGTACGCGGCTGAACGGACGGCGGACCGTCCCTGCGGGGCTCAGCCGGCTCCGGTCCCCGCGTACCCGGCCGGATCGGCCAGTACGCCGCGTACCACATGGGCGGCTGCGCCCCTCGCCGCGTCCCCGGACGAGGAGGAGGCCCGCAGCCGCCCGCTGCCCTCGGTCCACAGGCCCGAGACCACCCGGCGGGTCAACTCCCGGTCCGCGGCGGGCCCGAGCCAGGGCACCAGCGGCGGGTAGATCCCGCCGAGCATCACCGCCCCGGGGTCGAAGAGGTTCACGGCGCCGGACAGCACCACGCCCAGCCTGCGGCCCGCCTCCTCCAGCGCGGCGACCGCGGCGGCCTCGCCGGAGCGCGCCCGGCGCTCCAGCTCGGCGAGCCCGGGCATGCCGCTGTCGGCGTCGAGGCCTGCGGCGGACAGCAGGGCGCGCTGGCCGGCGTACTGTTCCAGGCAACCGCGCGCCCCGCAGCGGCATTCGGGGCCGTCCGGGTCCACCACCACATGGCCGATCTCGCCGGCGAAACCATGGGCCCCGCGGAGCAGCCGGCCGTCCAGGACCAGCGCACCGCCGACGCCGATCTCGCCCGTCAGATAGAGAAAGGTGTCCGGCCGCCGCCCGCCGTTGCCGAACCAGAGTTCGGCGAGGGCCGCGAGATTGGCCTCGTTGTCCGCGCTGACGGGCAGGGGCCGGGCGGCGGGGTCGAGAGCGGACAGGGACTGGGCGAAGAGCCCTTCCACGGCCACCCGGTTCCAGCCGAGGTTGGGTGCCTGACGGACCGTTCCGCCCGACACCAGCGCGGGCAGGGCGAGTTGGGCGGCGACCGGGCGCAGTTCCTGTTCCTGTGCGGAGGCGATCACCCGGGCGGCGATCCGGGCGGCCTGTGCGATCACCTCGGCGGGTGGTGTGCCGCGGTTGTCCATCCGCTCGACGAGGCGGACCCGGTCGGTGCCTGCGAGGTCGACCACGCAGGCCGTCACATGGTCGACGTTGATCTCGACGCCGAGTCCCGCCGGGCCGGTGCGCGCCACCTTGAGGGCGGTGCCGGGCCGGCCGGCCTGGCCGCTGAAGGTCTTGCCCCGCTCCGTCAGGAACCCCTCGTCCAGGAGCTGCTCGACGAGCGAGGACACCGCGGCCCTGGTCAGGCCGACACGGGCGGCGACGCCCGCCCTGGTCGCCTCGCCCTCGTCGTGGACGGTGCGCAGCACCAGACTGAGGTTGTGCCGTCGGACCGTGGCCTTGTCGGCCTTCGTCGGCGGGACCCGGGAATCGCTCGTCATGGTGGTCAGAGCCTATGCGACGGGGTCGCAAGGGCGCAGGTGAGGCGGGCGGTCGCGGCCGTCGGGGCCGGTCGGCTCAGCGGGTGGCGCCGAGCGTGCCCAGGAAGCGGATGTACGGGCGTGGGTCCGCGGCGGTCGCCGGGTGGACGGTGGCCCGTACGCCGTAGACGTCGGCGATCAGTTGCTCGGTGAGGACCTCGCCGGGCGGCCCGGCCGTCACCACTCGGCCCTGGTCCAGGACCACGACACGGTCGCAGTACGCGGCCGCCAGGTTCAGGTCGTGCAGTGCGATGTACGTGGTGGGGCCGAGACCGGTGAGCAGGTCGAGGAGTTCGAGCTGGTGCTGGATGTCGAGGTGGTTGGTGGGCTCGTCGAGGAGGAGCTCGCCGGGCTGCTGGGCGAGCGCGCGGGCGATCTGGACGCGCTGTCGCTCGCCGCCGGAAAGGGTGTGCCAGGGCTGATGCGCGCGGTCGGAGAGCCGGGTGCGGGCCAGGGCCTCGCGCACGGCTTCCTCGTCCCGTGCAGTGGGCGGCGCCCAGACCCGCCGGTGCGGCACCCGGCCGAGTCGCACCACGTCGGTGGCCGTCAACTCGACCTGGGTGTCGGCCTGTTGCTCGACGACGGCCACGCGTCGGGCGATCTCGCGGCGCTTGATCGCGGTGAGTGGTTCGCCGTCGAGAGTGACCACGCCCGAGGTTGCCGGCAGCACCCCGGAGAGCAGTCGGAGCAGGGTGGTCTTGCCGGAGCCGTTGGGACCGATGAGGCCGGTGATGCCGCCGGGCACGGGCCGCAGGCCGACTCCGTCGAGGATGAGGCGGCCGTCGGTGCGCCGGGTGAGGCGGTCGCCGCGCAGGCCCTCACGGGTGGGCGCCGATGCGGGGGACTTGTTCATCGCCGGACTCCCCGGGTGCGGAAGAGGATCAGGACGAAGGCCGGTACGCCGATGAGCGAGGTGACCACGCCCACCGGGATCTCCTGCCCGTCGAGCACGGTGCGGGCGAGCGCGTCCACCCACACCAGGAACACGGCACCGGCGAGCGCGGCGACCGGCAGCAGCCGGATGTGACCGGCACCCACCAACGCCCTTGCCGCATGCGGCAGTACAAGGCCGACGAAGCCGATCGCACCGGCCGCGCTGACCATCGCGGCGGTCAGCAGGGCGGTCCCGCAGAGCAGCACCACTCTGGTGCGCGCGACCCGCACCCCGAGCGCCGCCGCGGCATCCTGCCCGAAGGCGAAGGCGTCCAGGGTGCGCGCATGTCCGAGGCAGAGCAGCAGGACCGCGGCCAGTACGGCGAGGCAGGCCCCGGCATCGGTCCAGCTCGCCCCGTTGAGGGAGCCGAGCAGCCAGAACAGCACGCCGCGGGTGGTCTCGGCGTCCGCAGCGGTCAGTACGATCACCGAGGTCAGCGCGGAGAACAGCTGCATCACCGCCACGCCGGAGAGCACCACACGGTCGGTCGAGCCGCCGAGCAGCTGGCTGAGCACCAGGACCGCGGCGAAGGACAGGGCGGCTCCGGCGAAGGCCCCGCCGGACAGCGAGAGGGCACCACCGCCCGCGCCGAGCACGACGACGGTGACCGCCCCGGTCGACGCTCCGGAGGAGACGCCGAGCACGAACGGGTCGGCCAGCGGATTGCGCAGCAGCGACTGCAGCACGGCGCCGCACACGGCGAGACCCGCCCCGCAGACCGCGGCGAGCACGGTGCGCGGCAGCCGCAGCTCCCACACGATGCCCTCCCGGACAGGGCTCAACTCCGTCTCGCCCCAGCCGAGATGGGCGAGCACCACGGACCAGACGTCGGCGACACCGATCCGGGCGGTGCCGATCACGATGGCCAGTGCCATGGACAGAGCAAGGAGCGCGAGGCCGCCGGCCCAGGCGAGCAGGCTTCCGGTCACGCCGCGGACTCGGGCCGCACGGTCGAGTTCGACGACCGCCTGCGCAGCGCCGTCCGGTCCGCGGGTGTGCGTGTCCGTGCTCACTCAGCGAGCCCGAACTCGCGCAGCTTCGCCGCCACTTGCTCCACTCCCTCGACGGTTCGGATCGTGGGATTCATGGCCTGGCCGCTCAGCAGTACGTAGCGCTTCTTCCGTACGGCCGTCAGCTTCTCGGTGACGGGGTGGGACTCGAGGAAGGCGATCTTGCGCTCGGCGGACTCGGCGGTCTGCGACTTGCGGGTCAGGTCGCCGATGACCAGGACGTCCGGGTCGCGCTCGGCCACGGTCTCCCAGTTGATCTGAGGCCATTCGTCGCGGGTGTCGTCGAAGACGTTCTCCGCCCCGAGTTCCCGGGTCATGACGCCGGGTGCTCCGCAGCAGCCCGCCATATAGGGCGCATCCGAATTGGCGAACCAGTAGAGCAGGCCGACGCCGGAGGCATCGAGTCCCTCGGTGGCCTTGTCGACCCTCGACCGGAGTTCGTCCACCAGCTTCTCGCCGCGCGCCGGGACGCCGAACACCCGGGCGAGCTCGCGCACTTCCTCGTAGACGGGCTTCATGGTCAGGGTCTTGGTGCGCGACCCGTCACCGTCGCCGCTGTTGTCCTTGCCGACGCAGTCGGAGGGCGACAGATAGCTGGGCACGCCGAGGTCCGAGAACTGTCCCCGCGGCGCGACCCCGCCCTTGCTGAGGGTCGCGGAGAACGACGCGGCCACGAAGTCGGGCTCCGTGTCGAGCACCTTCTCCGCCGACGGGTACTGGTCGGCGAGGCGCTCGACCTTCGCGTTCTCTTTCTCGAGCCCCTTCATCACGGGGTCGGTCCAGGTGCCGGTGCCGGCCATCCGGTCCGCGAGGCCGAGCGAGAGCATGATCTCGGCCGCGCCCTGGTCGAGGGCCACGGCCCGCTGCGGCGGGGTCTCCACGGTGACCTTCTCGCCGCAGTTGTCGAGCGTCACCGGGAAGCCGTCGGGCGCGGATCCGCCCGCCCGGCCGTCTCCCCCGTCGTCGTCGCGGCCGCAGCCGGTGAGGAGGAGAACGCCCACCAGGGCGGGCGTGAGAAGACGCCGGAGACGCAGCGGGGCGCGGCGTGAGACGGGTGCGGACGGCACGGAACATCCTCGGTGTCGAGGGCTCATACGCGGAGCCCGGTCGTACGGGATCCTCCGCGGCCGGAGCCCACGGAGGGTGCCAGCAGGTCTTCGGACTCGGGGTCGTCCGGGGCGCGGCGCCTTCCCGAACGCGCTGCGTGTCCAGTGGCCGATGCCGCTCCCGTCGCCCTCACCGCTGCGCGTCAGTTCCGGATTCGCACCGGATTCCCTGACCCGTGATCGTCCGTATCGCCGCAGTTCAGCGGGCGGACGAGCATGAGTTCGACTGGCCCGGTCACGCTACCACGCGCCTCCGACACACCATCGGGGCCCGGGCGTTCGCCCGCCCGGGCCCCGATTCCGCACGTCCGCCGATGCGGCGGCTACTCTCCCGGCGCGAACCAGGTGGGTGCGTCGTTCGCCGCCTGCTTGATGCGGAACACCCCGAAGTCCTCGAGTTCCGGAAGCGCGTCGAGCCTGAACCAGCCCACTTCCAGCGACTCGTCGTCGTTCACCCGGGCCTCACCGCCCACGGCCCGGCAGCGCATGGTGATGTCCATGAACTGGCAGATGTCGCCGTTGGCGTACTGGATCGGCGGACGCGCCTCGACCAGCACCACCCGCTCGACGACGCACCGTACGGCCGTCTCCTCGTAGACCTCACGGACCGCGCAGACCGCCGGCTGTTCGCCCGGTTCGGGGATGCCGCCGATGACCGCCCACCGCCCGGTGTCGCTGCGCCGGCCGAGCAGCACCCGGCCCTCGTCGTCGAAGACGATCGCGGTGACGCCGGGCAGGGAGAGGAGCTGGTGCCCGGCGGTCTCCCGCACGGCACGAATGAAATCAGGGGTTGCCATACCCCGACCCTAACCAGCCGGGTGGCCCCGCCTGTTGCGCACGGCGCCCGCGCCTGCCCATACGAGTCCGATCAGCGCGACGGCGAGCAGGGCGTACTCGGGGGCCGGGCCCATCTTCGTGGCCGGGGTCTTCGACGTACGCAGCGGCACCTCGTCGACCAGGGTGTCCGCGGTGAACCAGGTGGTGCGCTGCGCGATGGTGCCGTCGGGCTTGATCACCGCGCTCACCCCGCTGGTCACCGGGACGGTCACCGAGCGGCTGTGCTCCACGGCGCGGACGCGCGACATGGCCAGCTGCTGGTAGGTCATCTCGCTGCGGTCGAAGGTCGCGTTGTTGCTCGGTACGGAGATCAGCTGGGCGCCGTGCGTGACGGTGTCCCGTACGGCCCAGTCGAAGGCCGCCTCGTAGCAGGTGGCGAGGCCGACCTTGGTGCCGGCCATGGTGAAGACGCCGGGGGTGCTGCCGGCGCTGAAGTCGTCGCCCGCCATGTCCGACCAGTCGGAGTTCAGCGCGCGGACGAGCCCGCGCATCGGGAGGTACTCGCCGAACGGCTGGATCTGCCGCTTGTCGTACGTGTCCACGGGGCCGCGCTCGGGGTCCCAGAGGATCTGCTGATTGAGCAGCCGGCCGTCCGCCGCCCGGACGACTCCGCCGATGGAGATCGGCGCGCCGACAGCCTTCGCCGCGCGGTCGATCGCGTCCTCCGCCTCGGGGTTGCGGAAGGGGTCGATGTCCGAGGAGTTCTCCGGCCAGAGCACGAACTCGGGCTGGTCCACCTCGCCCGCCTTCACCCGCGCGGCAAGCCGCTCGGTCTCTCGTACATGGTGGTTGAGCACGGCCTGTCGCTGAGCGTTGAAGTCGAGGCCCGACCTCGGCACGTTGCCCTGGACGACGGCCACGGTCGCGGTGCCGTTCTCCGCCTCCGCAGTGACCAGCGGGCGGGCCGCGAAGGCGGCGGCCAAGGGCACGACAAGGGCCGTCAGAGCCAAGGCCCCCGCTGCACGGGGCAGGGTGCCGGTACGACGCCGGACAAGGACGACACGTGCTGTCTCGTACAAGCCGAACCCGCACAGCACGATGGCGAAGCCGAGCACGGGGGTACCGCCGAGCGCGGCGAGGGGGAGAAAGGCGCCGTCCGCCTGGCCGAAGGCCACCTTCCCCCAGGGGAATCCGCTGAACGGGACGCGGGCGCGTACCGCCTCACCCGCCACCCAGACCGCCGCCGCCCACAGGGGCCAGGCCGGCAGCCGGGAGACCAGCGCCATGCCCGTCGCCGTGAGTGCGACGAGAAGAGCCTCGGCGGCGACGAGCGCGAGCCACGGCGCGGGACCGAGCTCCACCCCCGTCCACACCAGCAACGGCAACAGAAACCCCAGCCCGAAGAGATACCCGAGGCCGAGCGATGCCTTCAGGCCACGCCCGCGCAGACACCAGGCGAGCCCGGCGAAGGCCGGCAGAGCGAGCCACCCCAGGGTGCGGGGCGGGAAGCTGACGTAGAGCAGCACGCCACTGAGCGCGGCCGCGGCCGGGGTGAGCAGGCGGCGCATCAGGCGCCTGCCGCGCGAGGCGGGGGCCGGGGTCTCGGCGGCCTGGTCCGGCTCGTTCGTCGAGGTCGTGGTGGCTGTCACGTTCGGGAGTGTACGGCGATTCGACGGAGCAGCCGCCGACGGTCACACAGCGCTTCCCGCCGAGCGCACAGCGTCCCGGTGCGCACTTCAGCAGCAACGTTCCTGCGCAACTCCTGCACAAACCGGTGTCCGAGCCGTTACCGTGTGCGTCAGTCCCAGCGCAGGGCCGGATTCCGGCCAGGTTGCGCGGGGCCCGTCACAGTTCAGGGGCGGACGGGGGGACGACGGGATGGCTGGAACAGCCGCCCGACCGGGGTCACGGGACCACCGCAGTGCGGCCGACGCGACGGGCGTCGTCGTCCTCGCGGCGTGCGCGGTCTGGGCGCTGGTCACGGCGACGGCGCGCGACGGGCGGCCGGAGGGCGTGCTGCTCGCGGTGCTCGCCGTGGCGGCGGGCCATGCGGGCGGCCGGATCTGCGGGGCTCTGCTGCCGGCTGCGGGCTTCGTGTGCGCCTCGGTGGCCGGAGTGATCATGGCTGCCGTGTCCGTGGCCACGAGTGACGTGCCGGGCGCCGGCACGACGTCACCGCTCGGGCACACCGGTGCCGCCGCGGCTCTGCTGATCCTCGCGACCGGTGCCGCCTGCTGCGGCGCCTGGTCCACGGACCGGCCGGGTGTGCGCACCTCGCTGCGGCTGCTCGCCATGGGGATCACCGCGGCGGCCGCGGCGATCGGCTCCACGGCGGCGCTCGTCGCCTGTGCCGGGATCGTCATGCTGTCGGTCGCCGCGGCCAGGATGCGGCGCCGCGTGGTCGGGCTCGCCGGGCTCGCGCTGGCCACCACCCTGGTCTCCGGGGTGTCCCTCGCAGTGGCGGAGGACGTCCTGCCGCGCGAGCTGACGGTCTCCCTCGAGGGTCCGCTCACCCAGCACCGGGTACTGCTCTGGCAGGACGCGGTCGATCTCGCCAAGGAGGATCCGGTACTCGGTTCGGGGCCCGGGCGCTTCGGGGAACTGAGCGTGACCGCCGGGCAGACCCTCGACTCGGACGGCCGCCCGCATTCGGCACCGCTCCAGCAGGCCGCCGAACAGGGCGTCGTCGGGGTGGTACTGCTCGCGGCCGCCTTCGGCTGGATCCTGCTCTCGCTCGCGCGGTCGCCGCGTACGACACCGCTGGTGCTGACCGCCGGGGCGACGCTGGCCGCTCTGGCGGCGGTGGCCGCGGTGGGCAACGCGCTGAGCTTCACCCCGGTCACGGCGGGCGCAGGTCTGCTGGTCGGGCTCTCGACCGCCCGCCCCCTGCACGAGGACATGCCGCCGCGCACGGATCCCTCGGTACGGCCGGGGCAGCTGCCTCAGTGAGGTCGTACGGCAGGGACGCGGTGCGGCTGTGACGCGGTGCCGTGCCGGACGCTCAGGCGCCCGCCACTGATCCCGCGCCGGCCGACAGGCGGTCCCTGAGCACGCGCACCGCGGCTTCCGCGTCGTCGACGGTCACGGTGAACTTCCGGCCGTCCCCGAGGCTGAGGACCAGTCCCTCACCACGGCGTACGACCACGGCCGTGCCGCGCTCCGGGCGCCATCGATAGCCCCAGCCGCCCCAGTGGCGCGGCGTCACCCGCGGCGCGAAGTCGGCGTCCACGACGTGCTCGAGCAGGATCCGGCGGCGGGGCAGTCCCATGTGTCCGCAGCGGACCTCGAGGAAGTCCTCCTCGATGCGCACGGCCACGTGCACGAAGGCCAGCGTGCCGTAGAGCATCAGGAGTCCGGCGGCGACGCAGCCCACCACGGACATCAGAAGCGGTGCGATGCCCGAGGTCCACGGGGAGTCGACGGCCAGCTGGATGCCGAGGGCCATGCAGGCCGCGCCGGCCGTGGCGAGCAGCCACTGGTAGCGGTTGGTCGCGCGGCCGGACCAGAGCTCGGCACCGGGTGCCGCGGTGTCCCGCGGCGTGTGCCCGTCGCGCTCGGAGTGGGGGTCGCTCATGCCTTGCAGGCTACTCGTGATCCGCTGGGAAAGCAGCGGATCACAGAGCGTCATCGGCCGGGCGACACCTCCTGGGGAAGCGTCTCAGCGGACCGGGCTCACCGCGGCCAGCAGCCTGCCCTCCGCGTAGGTCAGGGCCGCCTCCGGAAGCGCTGCTTCCCGGCCGCTGAGCAGCACGGTCAGGCTGCCCGGGGCGCCCGGCTCGGGCTCCGCGGTGATCCCGGTGCGGCGCAGCAGCTGGGCGGCGACGGCTCCCGCCGAGGCGTGCAGGACGAGCGGTCCCCGGCCGGTGCCGCGGGCGGCGACCGCCTGCCGGATGCGCTCCCCCACCAGCTCGTAGTGCGTGCAGCCGAGCACCACGGCCCGGACGTCGCGCGGGGTGCGGGCGGCGGCGTCGGCCACCGCCCGGTCGATGGCGTCCTCGTCGGCGTGCTGGACCGCGTCCGCGAGTCCGGGGCAGGCGACCTCGGTGACGTCCACGCCCGTCGCGAACCGGCCGATGAGATCGCGCTGGTAGTCACTGCCCGTCGTCGCGGGGGTCGCCCAGATCGCCACCGGGCCGCCGCCGGCCGCGGCCGGTTTGATGGCGGGCACCGTGCCGATCACCGGCACCTGCGGTTCCAGTCGGGCGCGCACAGCGGTGAGCGCGTGCACGGAGGCCGTGTTGCAGGCGACGATCAGAGCGTCGGGCGCGTGGGCCGCGGCCGCCTCCGCGGCGGCGAGCGCCCGCGCGGAGAGGTCTTCGGCGGTGCGGGGTCCCCAGGGCATGCCGTCGGGGTCGCTGGAGAGTACGAGATCGGCCGTCGGTCGCAGACGCCGTACCGCGGCGGCGGCCGGCAGAAGCCCGATTCCGGAGTCGATGAGCGCGATCTTCACCCGGTCACCATAGTCGATCGGCCTTGCGGGGCCTGCCTCGTGGGGCACACTCCGGGGCATGGGCGCCCTCGGATGGACCGCATCGGCCTCGCTCGCCGCCTGGCTCTGGCTGCTGCTCGGCCAGGGCTTCTTCTGGCGCACCGATGTACGCCTGCCGGCCGGTCGTGAGCCCTCGGTGTGGCCGTCCGTGCGGATCGTGGTGCCCGCTCGCGACGAGGCGGCGGTGCTGCCGTCGAGCCTGCCGTCGTTGCTCGCCCAGGACTATCCCGGGCGGGCCGAGATCGTCCTCGTGGACGACGGGAGCTCCGACGGCACGGGCCGGATCGCGCGTGAACTGTCCGCGGCGCACGGAGGCCTCCCGCTCACGGTGACGACGCCGGGCGAGCCTCCGGCCGGGTGGACGGGCAAGCTCTGGGCCGTACGCCACGGAATGGCTCACGCGCGCGTGGACGACGACCACCGCGCATCGCAGACCAGCGTCCACGCGCGCGTGGACGACGGTTCGGGGACCACGGACAGCGGCCCCGATTTCCTGCTGCTCACCGACGCCGACATCGCACACGCCCCGGACAGCCTGCGGAAGTTGGTCGCGGCCGCGGAGGGCGGCGGCCACGACCTGGTGTCCCTGATGGCCCGGCTGCGGGTGGCCAGTGCCTGGGAACGGCTGGTGGTCCCGGCGTTCGTGTACTTCTTCGCGCAGCTCTACCCGTTCCGCCGGGTGCGCCGGCCACGCGCGCGTACCGCGGCCGCGGCCGGCGGCTGTGTACTGCTGCGCACCGGCACGGCGGTACGGGCCGACGTGCCCGCCGCGATCCGGCAGGCGGTCATCGACGACGTGGCGCTCGCCCGGACGGTCAAGCGCCGTGGTGGGCGGATCTGGCTGGGGCTCGCGGACGGGGTGGACAGCGTGCGGCCGTATCCGCGCCTCGGCGACCTGTGGCGGATGGTGTCGCGCAGTGCGTACGCCCAGTTGCGGCACAACCCGCTGCTGCTGCTCGGCACGATCGCGGGTCTGGTCCTGGTGTACGTGGTGCCGCCGGTGGCCCTGTGGGCCGGGCTGCTGTCCGGCGACGCCATGGCGGCGGCTCTGGGCGGGACCGCCTGGCTGGTGATGACGCTGACGTATCTGCCGATGCTGCGCTACTACCGGCTGTCCCCATGGCTCGCACCGCTGCTGCCGGGGACAGCCCTGCTGTATCTCCTGATGACCGTGGATTCCGCGGTCCAGCACTACCGGGGCAGGGGTGCCGCCTGGAAGGGACGCACCTATCCGCGCCCCGAACGAGCCGGGGCGGCACCCCACCCGTGACTGCCGTGCTGTGAGCGCTACTTGCGGCCCGGGGTCCAGTTCATGCCCCAGCCGTACGCGTAGTCGACGGTGCGCTGGGGGCTGACACCGCGCTCGGGGACGAGGTAGCGGGCCTCCCTGTTGACGACCAGTTCGCCGTTCTGGTTGGTGATCAGGGCCAGCGCGCAGACATTGGACGGGACGGTGCACTCGTCGAGGTGGAACTCGACGGGGGCGCCGTGCTGCGGCTGGAGTGTCACCGTGGCGTTCAGGTCGGCGAAGCTGCGGGCGCCCTCGTAGATGGTCACGAAGATCAGGACGCGGCGCAGTTGGTGCTTCTGGTCGAGGTTGATGGTGAGGTTCTCACCGGTGTCGACGGCGCCGGTGCGGTCGTCGCCGTCGAGGTGGATGAACGGCGGCTGGTGGAGGGCGCCGAAGGCGTTGCCGAGGGCCTGGACGACGCCCTTGCGGCCGTCCGTGAGCTCGAAGAGCGCGCACAGGTCGAGGTCGAGGTCGGCGTGCATCGCGACGGCACGGCCGAGTTTGGCGCCCCAGCCCTTGAACTGCTTGCGCACCTGCCAGTTGAGGTTGACCCGCATCGCGCCCGAGCTGCCGCCCTGCTTGGCGAGGGAGATCGAGGGCGCCTCCTTGGTCAGCGTGACCTTGGTGAGGCGTACGGGCGCCGCCGGGGCGGCCGGCGCCTGCGGCGGCGCAGGCGCCACGGGCGCGGGCTGCTGCGGAGGCGTCACGAGCGTGGGGG
>NZ_QUAK01000122.1 GCF_003429565.1 Streptomyces triticagri | reverse complement strand
AGCCCGTCCGGCGCTTGAGGACACGGCCCGTCCAGGGCAAAACTCAGCCCGTCCGGCGCTTGAGGACACGGCCCGTCCAGGGCCGTTCCGGTTCCAGGCATCGGCCTGGCGGCCTCGTCCTCAAACGCCGGACCGGCTGAAAGATGTCCTCAAACGCCGGACGGGCTGAAGGTGCCGGACCGGCTGAAGACGCGGACAGGCTGAAGGTGCTGCCGGACGGGCTGTTGGTGGACCGCTCAGAACCCCGAAGGAGAGACCCCGTGACCCTCGCGCAGGGCAAGACGCAGAAACCCCCCAACCCCCCGGGTCCGGAGGACCGCCGCCGGTTGCTGGAAGGAACACACCACGACCCGCACGAAGTGCTCGGCGCCCACCCCCTCCCCGGCGGAGAAACCGCCATCCGCACACTCCGCCCGTACGCCACCGCGGTCACCGCGATCACACCCGACGGCCACCGCCACACGCTGCACGACGACGGCGACGGGTTCTTCTCGGCCACGACCCGCCGCCCCGTGGCCGGCTACCGGCTGGCCGTGACGTACCAGGACACCGAGCTCACGACGGCGGACCCGTACGGATTCCTGCCGTCCGTGGGCGAGTTGGACCTGCACCTGATCAGCGAGGGCCGCCACGAACAGCTGTGGCACGCACTCGGCGCGCAGCCGATGACCCACCAGGGCGTGACCGGAACCCGCTTCACCGTATGGGCCCCGAACGCCCGCGGCGTCCGCGTCGTCGGCGGCTTCAACCACTGGGACGGCACCGCCTTCCCGCTCCGTTCGCTCGGCTCGACCGGCGTATGGGAGCTGTTCGTACCGGGCGTCGGCGAGGGCGAGCTCTACAAGTTCGAGATCACCCGCCCGGACGGCACCCGCTCCCTGCGGGCCGACCCGATGGCCCGCAGGACGGAGGTCCCGCCCGCCAACTCCTCGATCGTGACGGTCTCGCAGCACGTCTGGCAGGACGACGCCTGGATGCGGGAGCGCACCCGGCGGACCCTGCACGAGGAGCCGTTCTCGGTGTACGAGGTGCACCTCGCGTCCTGGCGCCCGGGCCTGACGTACCGTCAGCTTGCCGAGCAACTCCCCGCGTATGTCAAGGACTTGGGCTTCACGCATGTGGAGCTGATGCCGGTCGCCGAGCACCCCTTCGGCGGCTCCTGGGGCTACCAGGTCACCGGCTTCTACGCGCCGACGGCGCGCCTGGGCACACCGGACGACTTCAGGCATCTGGTGGACGCGCTGCACCGCGCCGGCATCGGCGTACTGATCGACTGGGTGCCGGCCCATTTCCCGCGCGACGACTGGGCGTTGGCCGAGTTCGACGGCAGGCCGCTGTACGAGCACGAGGACCCGGCACGGGCGGCACACCCCGACTGGGGCACCCTCGAGTTCGACTACGGCCGCCGCGAGGTCCGCAACTTCCTGGTGGCCAACGCGGTGTACTGGTGCGAGGAGTTCCACATCGACGGCCTGCGGGTGGACGCCGTCGCCTCGATGCTCTACCTCGACTATTCGCGCGAGGAGGGCCAGTGGACGCCGAACGAGCACGGCGGCCGGGAGAACCTGGACGCGGTGGCCTTCCTGCAGGAGATGAACGCCACCGTGCACCGCCGGGTGCCGGGCGTGGTCACGATCGCCGAGGAGTCCACCGCCTGGGACGGCGTCACCCGCGCCACCCACCACACCGGCGCCGACGGCCTCGGCGGCCTCGGCTTCGGCCTGAAGTGGAACATGGGCTGGATGCACGACTCGCTCGGCTATGTGTCCCGCGACCCGGTGCACCGCAGGCACCACCACCACGAGATGACCTTCTCGATGGTGTACGCGTACAGCGAGAACTACTGCCTGCCGATCTCGCACGACGAGGTGGTGCACGGCAAGCGGTCCCTGGTCTCCAAGATGCCCGGCGACTGGTGGCAGCAGCGGGCCGGACTGCGCGCGTATCTCGGCTTCATGTGGGCCCACCCGGGCAAGCAACTCCTGTTCATGGGCCAGGAGTTCGCGCAGGGCGCGGAGTGGTCGGAGGCACACGGCCCCGACTGGTGGCTGCTCGATCCCTCGTACGGGGCGGAGGCGGACCACCGGGGCGTCCGCGATCTGGTGCGCGACCTCAACTCGGCGTACGGCGCCGAACCGGCCCTGTGGCAGCGGGACTTCGCCCCGTCCGGCTTCGCCTGGGTGGCGGGTGACGCGGCGGAGGACAATGTCTTCGCGTTCCTGCGGCACGCGGCGGACGGCAGCCCGCTGCTGTCCGTCTCCCACTTCGCGCCGGTCGTGCGGGAGGGCTACCGGCTCGGGGTGCCCGAGGGGCCGCAAGCCTGGCGGGTGGTCCTGAACACCGACGGGGAGCGGTACGGCGGCAGTGGCGTCGGCGAAGCGGCCGGCCCTCTCGAGCCGGAACCGGTCGCCTCGCACGGCCGCCCGGCGAGCATCTCCCTCACCCTGCCGCCGCTGGCCACGGTCTGGCTGCGGCCCGCCTGACCGCGCCGCGCCCGCTGTGTGCGATCAGCAGCGGGCGCGCTTCGGCAGTCCGGCGTACTTGTCGCCCTTGAAGTAGATCGCGCTCGCCCAGCCGTTCTTGACGCTGAGCCAGATCTCGTTGTTGGTGCCTTCGGCCTGGACCATGCGGCCGATGGTCCAGCACCTGGCGGTGACCTTGGCTCCCTTGCCGATGTTCGACAGGTGCTTCGTCCTCTGGTCCGGCCTCATCCGGACCTTGACCTTCTTCCAGACCTTGACCTGGTGTCCGCGCCCGGCCCCGGTGCCACCCGTGCCGCCGCCACCGCCGGACGTGGCCGCCTGGTTGGCGATCGCCTCGCCGGCCCCGTCCTGCCCGGCGCCGCCCGCGGCCGCGCCGTCTCCGCGCGCCTCGGCCGCCTTCGTACCCGCTGCCTTGCCGTTCTGGTCCGAGGTCTCCCCGCAGGCGCCCGCGGTCAGGGCGATCATCGCTGCCCCCGCGACGGCCGTGACCGCGAGCCGCTTCCTGCCGTACGCACGCATCCCGTTGCTCATGACTCCCCCGTCGGTCGTGAACGTGTGGTGTTCCCGCCCACGACCGTGACGCCGGCCCCGGGTGCCGGACCACCCCGGGGCGCCGGAGGTTCCGGGTCCGCAGCCGGACGGTGGCCGGACCCGGACATTCCGCGCCGCCCGGCCACACTCACCGCCCGGGCACCTCCCCGTCGGACGTCAGGACGCCAGCTGGTTCTGGCAGTTGCGCAGCCGGGTCTGCGCGGTCTTGAGCAGCCGCTGCGTCTTCGCCCGGTCGGCCGCGAGCTCACGGTCGAGCTCGAAGTCGCGGTACGGGCCGTATGCGGCGCGCTCCTTGGCCCGCGCCTGCGCGAGCTTGCCGTTGAGCTCCTCGCGCTCCTTGAGCAGGCGTGCGTACTCGGGGCTGTCCGGTTCGGCCAGGCCCAGTGACTCGCCGACGTCGAGGAGCTCGTCGGCGTAGAAGTCGGCCTCGCCCGTGGCCTCCTGCAGGTCCCCCGACAGGCGGTCCAGCTCGGCCCGCTCCGCGGCGTGCCGCTCGTCGAGGTCGTCCATCGTCGCCTGGTGGCGGTTGACCGTCTTCTGATAGGCGTTGCAGTTCTTCGGGGCGGTGGGTGCGGCGCTCGCCGCGTGCGCGGGCAGGAGGACGGCGAGCGCGGTCACGGCGACGAGACATGAACGCGCGACGAGACGAGAACTCATCAGGCACGGGTCCTTTCACGGAGTGCGGATGGTGGGCCGCCTCGGCGGGCGGCCCGACTGACTGCCATCCGTGCCACCCGCGGCCCGGCGCCACACGGCTGCCCACCGGCATCACTCCGACGACCGCACCACCCGGCCGAGCGACATGCCCCTTCCAGCCGTACGGCGGCCGGGTCACCCGTGGCGGCGGAGCCCGTCGGGCAGCCCTCCCGTGTACAGGATCCCCAGGGTCCTGGTCGCCCGGGTCAGCGCGACATACAGGTCGCTCGTGCGCATCGCCGAGGGCTCCACGACCACGACCGCGTCGAACTCCAGGCCCTTGGACTGGCGCGCGTCGAGCAGCACCACACGCTGCGTCAGATCCGGCTCCGCCCCGGCCCGCACGCCTTCGATGCGGGTCGCAAGGGACTCGTGCAGGGCGCGGGGTGCGATCACCGCGAGCCGTCCGTCGTCCGGCAGGTCCCGCGCGACGGCATCGGCGACGGCGTCCGGCAGATCACCGGCCTGCTTCGTCCACGGCGGCACCCCGGTGGAGCGCACCGACCGCGGCGGCTCGAACGCCGGCGCCTCGGCACGCAGCACCCCGGCCGCCAGGTCCATGATCTCGGCGGGCGTACGGTAGTTGACGCCGAGGCGGACCAGCTCCCAGCGGTCCTGCACGTACGGTTCGAGGATCGTCTCCCAGGATCCGCAGCCCGCCTCGTCGCCGGTCTGGGCGGGGTCGCCGACCAGGGTCATGGAGCGGGTCGGCACCCGGCGCATCAGCAGCCGCCAGGCCATCGCGGACAGCTCCTGCGCCTCGTCCACGATGATGTGCCCGAAGGCCCAGGTGCGGTCGGCCGCGGCCCGCTCCGCGGCGCTGCGGTGGTCGGCCTCCTCCTGCCGCTCGGCCATCCGCTCGGCGTCGATGACGTCGTGCACGCCGAGCACCTCGGAGGCCTCGGTGTCGCCGTCCAGCGCGTCCTCCTTGTCCTCGAACTCGTAGGTACGAGAGGCGTAGGACAGGTCGAGCACGCCCTGGGCGTAGGCGATGCGCTCCTGGCGTTCGGCCTCCTCGGCCGCGCGCTGCGCCGAGTCGTCGAAGCCGAGCAGCTCGGCCGCCTCGTCGAGCAGCGGCACGTCCGCGGGCGTGAAGTCGCTGGGCGCGAGGGCGCCGCAGGTGCGGCGGATCGCCTTGGCGTCCCGGTCGTCCAGGCCCTCCGGATCGGCGAGGAACTCGGTGATCAGCCGCTCGGGCGTCAGCGTCGGCCAGAGCGACTCGATCGCGGCATGCACCTCGGGGCTGGTGGCGATCTCCTTGCCGAGCTGGGCGATGTCGTCGGGGCCGAGCAGATTCGGTCCGCCGTACGGATCCGCCCCGAGCCGCTCCACCAACTGGTCGGTGAGGGCGTCGATGAGGTGGAAGGCGAAGTAGGGGCGGGCCAGGTTGTGCGGCAGCGAGGTCTCGCGGGCCCGGGCGCGCGCGTCCTCGGCCATGGCGCGCTCCAGGAACAGCGAGCCGTAGTCGTCGTGGTCGATCTCCAGGGCGTCCTCGGGCACCGACTGGCGGGCGCGTACGTAGCGTTCGAGCACCTCGGCCATCTCCGCGCGGCCCTTGACCTCGGCGGCCTCGGGGCTGTCCGTGCCGGTGGCGGTCACGCCCGGGTAGAGCTCCCCGACGGTCGCGAGAAGCACCCCGGTCTCGCCGAGCGAAGGCAGCACCTCGCCGATGTAGCTGAGGAAGGCCGGGTTCGGCCCGACGATCAGGACCGCCCGCTTGGCGAGCACCTCGCGCTGTGCATAGAGCAGATACGCGGCGCGGTGCAGGGCGACCGCGGTCTTGCCGGTGCCCGGTCCGCCCTCGACGACCAGCACGCCCTGGTGCGGGGCGCGGATGATCCGGTCCTGCCCGGCCTGGATGGTGCCCACGATGTCGCCCATGCGGCCGGTGCGGGCCGCGTTCAGGGCGGCGAGCAGCACGGCGTCGCCGTTGGGGTCCTCGTGTCCGGTACGGGTGGTGTCCGCGATGTCCAGGATCTCGTCGTGCAGAGCCGTGACCGTACGGCCTTCGGTGGTGAGGTGCCGGCGGCGGCGCACTCCCATCGGGGTGTGACCGGTGGCGAGATAGAACGGGCGGGCCACGGGGGCGCGCCAGTCGATCAGCAGAGGCGTCCGTTCCGAGTCGTCGTCGCGGATTCCGATACGGCCGATGTGATGGTGGTCGGGGCCCGCCCCCGGTTCGGCGAGATCAATTCGGCCGAAGCACAGACCGGATTCCACACCGGCCAGTTCGGCGGCGGTCCTGCCGTGTTCCGCGACGCTCACATCCCGCTCGAGCCGGGCCTGCTGACCGCGCCCGACCTGGGCGAGCGAGGCCTTGGCCAGGGACTGGGCCTCGGCGTGCAGCACTCCGAGACGATCGTAGAGACGGTCGATGAATTGCTGCTCATTCTGCAATTCCTCGGTTGACAATTCGGCTCCTCGCGGGGTATGGTGCTTTCTGTTGGCCCCTTTCGAGGGGCCCTTTTTTGTGGCCAGAGAAACCCCCAATATACGCAGAGAAATACCCGGGGAGTCAATCCGCCGGCGGTGATCGCCGCCCGCCCGGCCGCGCCACTCGGGCCTCGGCCCACCGTTCAACTACCTAAGGCATGTACCGATCCGTACGCCGAGTCTTGTCAATTGTCGAACGGAGTCCTACGGTCCGTCGGCAAGCGAGCCGTGGGAACGCTCCCATTCCCGCATGGGATCGCTCCCACCGCCGTCTGTTCATCCAAGCAATGGAGCCGTGATGACTGACATATCTCGGAGGCCGAGCCGCAGGCGCGTGCTCGGCGCCGCACTCGCCGTACCGCCCGCACTGGTCCTGGGCACCGCCGGGACCGCCCGGGCCGACTCCTGGGGCGACCCGGTGACCGTCAATTCCTGGAACAAGATCGAAGGAAGGTGGACGCCCAACAACGAACTCCAGACCTACACAGCGGACTGCGTCTGGTACGAAGGCGACACCCTGGTGATCAAGGCGTACTCGGCGGGCGGCGATCTGTACTACTCGGGCCGCGTGGAGTCGACGGCGCTGTACGGCTACGGCACGTACAGCTTCACCGCGAACATGCCCAACGGACAGGGGCTGCTCCCCGCGGTGTGGGCGGCCTACCTCGATCCGTGGCTGCCGGAGTTCGACGCCGCGGAGATCGTGGGCCAGGACCCGAACGTCCTGCACCAGACGTCGCACGACATCAACAACGCCCAGGAGCAGTTCTCCACCACGAACTCCGCGGGGTGGACGAACGCCTTCCACACCTACTCGTTCACCTGGATGCCCGACCACATCGACTTCGCGGTGGACGGCCAGGTCACCGGCACCACCTGGTACACCACACCGGCCGGCACCGGTATGCACTTCATCGCCAACATCGCGGTCGGTGGCGACTGGCCGGGCAATCCGGACGGCTCCACCTGGGACACCGCCGACGGTGCCCGGTATCTGCACGTCTCCTCGATCACGCACACGCCGTACTACCCGTGAGGTGACACGGCGCTGCCACCCGTGAAACCGAACGGGCAGAGCCCCCTGACCCCGCAATGGTCAGGGGGCTCGCGCGCTCCGGGCCTGCCGTGCACCCGGGGCGAGGCTCAGAGTACGCCGTCGACGACCCCGTCCAGCTCGGCGAGGAGCTTGCGCTTCGGGCGGGCGCCGACCATCGACTTCACCGGCTCGCCGCCCTGGAACACCATCAGGGTCGGCATCGACAGGATGCCGTACGCCGTCGTCGTGCCCGGGTTCTGGTCGACGTCGATCTGCACCACCTTCAGGCCGTCCGCCTGCTCCCGCGCGATCTCGCTCAGTACGGGCGCCAGCTGCCGGCACGGCCCGCACCACTCGGCGGTGAACTCGACGAGGACGGGCCGGTCGGCGCCCAGCACCTCGGCCCCGAAATCGGCGTCCGTCACCTCGGGCACACCTGCCGCCTTCACCGACATGTCAACCTCCCCATGCACACTTCGGCTCCGGGCTCTCCGGGGCCGTGGCCTGCTCGGCGAGCGCGTCGCGCTCCCGCTCGGCACGCCGCAGCTGCGATCCCACCTGCGCGCGGACCTCGCTCAACTCGCCGATCAGGGCGTCGAGTTCGGAGATCTTGCGGCGGTAGACGTCGAGCGAGGCCGGGCACGAGTCGCCGTGCGGATGGCCCGCGCGCAGGCACTCCACGAACGGCCGGGTCTCCTCGAGACCGAAGCCGAAGTCCTGCAGCACCCTGATCTGCCGCAGCAGCCGCAGATCGTCCTCGTCGTAGGTGCGGTAGCCGTTGCCCGTGCGCCGTGCGGGCAGGAGGCCGCGGGACTCGTAGTAGCGCAGAGTCCGCGTGGTCGTCCCCGCCCGCTCGGCCAGCTCGCCGATTCGCATGTCCTCGACGGTAATCCTTGACGCCGGGGTCAAGGCCAGCGGACGCCGCGCGTACGCAACCGGGCGCGGCTCCACATGCGTCCGGTCTACGAGGGGAGACGGCCGGAGACGTTTCCGGAGGGGGCGACGGCATGCAGGGCACGGGGCGATCGGATCAGGCGCCGCCGCGGCGCGGAGCGGCCTTCTGGGCGCTGATCGTCGTGTTCGTCGTCGCGATGATCGTGATCCCGGTGGCCCTGCTGCACAACGCCGACATGACGGGCTGCCGCATGATCGGCAAGGTGATGCACTGCGACCGGCCGGATCCGACGCCCACCCCGTCGGACCCCTTCGGCATCGGCGACGACGAGCCGGGCGGGCTCGATGACCCAGGAGGGCTCGACGACCCGGGCGGGCTCGACGACCCGTATCCGAACGAGGTCCCGTAGGGCGCGTACGGACAGCAGGACGAAGCGCCGGAACCGCCCCTCGGAGGACAACTCCCGCACGCCTTCAAGAAGTTGACCTGTCATGGACATTGACGCCCCGCATGGCTGCAAGTACAAAACTCTGAGAGCGCTCTCAGCCGGCCTGGTCCCCCACTCCCCCCACGGAGGTGCTCGATGTCCACGAGCCGCATCACCCCGGCACTCCCCCCGCCCGACACCCGGCGTCGCGGCAGTTGGCGGGCGGTGGCCGTCGCGGGTGCCGCCTGTATCGCGCTGCTTGCGGCCCTCGGCAGCCCCGACGCCGCGCGCGGTGACGTCCCGCCGCCCGGCGACGGCTGGACCGAGCAGTGGAGCGACGACTTCGAAGGCTCCGCCAACACCCTGCCGTCCGCGGACAACTGGCAGATCGACCTCGGCCACGGCTACCCCGGCGGCCCCGACAACTGGGGCACCGGAGAGATCCAGGAGTACACCGACTCCACCGACAATCTCAGCCTCGACGGCGACGGCAATCTGCAGATCACCCCGCTGCGCGACGACGCCGGCAACTGGACCTCGGCCCGGATCGAGACCCAGCGCAGCGACTTCAAGGCGCCCGAGGGCGGCACCCTCGCCATCGAGAGCCGCATCCAGATGCCCGACGTCGGCGGCGAGCAGGCGCTCGGCTACTGGTCGGCGTTCTGGGCACTCGGCTCCCCGTACCGCGGCAACTACCAGAACTGGCCGTCCGTGGGCGAGTTCGACGTCATGGAGAACGTCAACGGCCTGGACACGGTGTGGGGCGTACTGCACTGCGGCGTGAACCCGGGCGGCGACTGCAACGAGACCGAGGGCCTCGGCAACAGCCGCGCCTGCCCGGGCTCCACCTGCCAGTCCGGCTTCCACACCTACCGCTTCGAGTGGGACCGCTCGGGCGCCTCGGAGCAGCTGCGCTGGTACGTGGACGGCGAGGAGTACCACTCGCTCTCACAGGACCGGTTCTCGGCCGAGACGTGGGCCAACATGACGGACCACGAGGGGTACTTCGTGCTCCTGAACGTCGCGATGGGCGGCGGCTTCCCGGACGGCGTCGCGGGCCACGCGACCCCGGTCGACGCGACCGAGCCGGGTCACCCGATGAAGGTCGACTACGTGGGGGTCTGGACGAAGTCCTGACGCACCGGCCGCACGCCGCCGGACAGCCGACTCCCGTCGAGGGGTCGGCCGTCCGGCGGTCGCGTATGCAGGCTCAGGAAGTCGGGGCGGCTCAGACGTCCGCCTTCTCCTTGCCGCCCTCGCGCTGCGACGGCACCGCGTCGGCGCCCTCCTCCGCCCCGTCGGCGGGCGCGTGGTCGTCGACGAGGGTCTTCTCGTCGAAGGGGATCTTGCCGGCCAGCACCTCGTTCACCCGGTTCCGGTCGATCTCCTTGGTCCAGGTGCCGACGAGGACCGTCGCCACCGCGTTGCCCGCGAAGTTGGTCAGGGCGCGGGCCTCGCTCATGAAGCGGTCGATGCCGACGATCAGGCCGACGCCGTCGACCAGTTCGGGGCGGTGCGACTGCAGACCGCCGGCGAGGGTGGCGAGACCGGCGCCGGTGACGCCCGCCGCACCCTTCGCGGCGACGATCATGAAGAGCAGCAGCGAGATCTGCTGGCTGAGGGAGAGCGGGGAGCCCATCGCCTCGGCGACGAAGAGCGAGGCCATCGTCAGGTAGATCGCCGTGCCGTCCAGGTTGAACGAGTAGCCGGTCGGCACGGTGATGCCCACCACGGGCTTGGAGATGCCGAGGTGCTCCATCTTCGCGATGAGCCGCGGCAGCGCGGACTCCGAGGACGAGGTGGAGACGATCAGCAGGAACTCGCGGGCCAGGTACCGCAGGAGCGAGAAGATGTTGACCCCGGTGAACAGCTTCAGGACGATGCCGAGCACCACGAAGACGAACAGCACACAGGTGACGTAGAAGCCGATCATGATGACGGCGAGCGACTTCAGGGCGTCCACGCCCGTCGCACCGACCACCGCGGCGATCGCGCCGAACGCACCGACCGGCGCGGCCCACATGATCATGGCGAGGATCCGGAAGACCAGCCGCTGGATGTGGGTGATGCCGCGGATGATCGGCTCGCCGGCGCTGCCCATGGACTGCAGCGCGAAGCCGCTGAGCAGTGCGACCAGCAGGGTCGGCAGCACGGACTCACCGGTGAAGGCGGAGACCAGGGTGGTCGGGATGATGCCGAGCAGGAAGTCGGCGGTGGACTCGCTCGCGCCGTCCGCCTGGGCCGCGCCCGTCTCGCGCACCGAGTCGGTGAGCGCGAGTCCGTGACCGGGCTCGAGGATGTTGCCGACGACCAGGCCGATGGCCAGTGCGACGGTCGACATGATCATGAAGTAGCCGAGGGCGATACCGCCGACCGCGCCGACCTTGGCGGCCTTGCGGACGGATCCGACGCCGAGCACGATCGTGCAGAAGATGATCGGCGAGATCATCATCTTGATCAGGTTCACGAAGCCCTCGCCGATCGGCTTGAGCTCCACGGCGACACCGGGCGCGGCGAACCCGACCAGGATGCCGGCCGCGACCGCCGCGATCACGGCGATGTACAGGTAGTGAGTTCTGTCCCGCGTGGCGGCCACAGTGCCTCCTTGCTCGTCGACACCGGGTCGCAGGGGGTACGTCCGGTGTCCGGGGATACGCGCCAATGCGTGCGGCTCACGTCCTGGCGAGGTCCCGGTGAATATCCACCCAGCAGGTGAGGCGGGTCACCCTTCCGTTCATTTAGTTCACACACATCGGGCGAGGCAGACTGGCCGCATGCCCCGTTTCCCCCGTCCGCGCAGCCTGGCCGGCCAGCTCTTCGCGATGCAGGTCGTGCTGGTCGCCGCGGTGGTGGCGGGGTGCGCGCTCTTCGCGTACGTGACCACGCACCGCCAGGCCGAGGAGGCCGCGCGGCGCCAGGCGGGCGCGACGGCCCGTTCCGTCGCGGACTCCCCCTCGGTGCGGGCCGCGGTGCGCACCGAGGATCCCTCCCGTGTGCTGCAGCCGTACGCGGAGCGGGTGTGGCGGGACACGGGCGTCGACTTCGTCACGATCATGGACATCGACGGCACCCGCTGGACCCATCCGAACCGGGACCGGATCGGCGAGACGTTCATCGGCAACACCGAGGCCGCCCTGGAGGGCCGCACCTTCACCGAGACGTACACCGGCACGCTCGGCCCCTCGGTGCGGGTGGTCACACCGATCCGGGACGGCGAGCGGATCACCGGCCTGGTCAGTGCGGGCATCAAGGTCGAGGCGATCAACAGCCGGGTGCGCAGTCAGCTGACCGGGCTGCTCGGGGTCGCACTCGGCGCGCTCGCGCTCGGCGGCGCCGGTACGTACTTCGTGAACGCCCGGCTCCGCCGGCACACCCACGGCATGAACGCGACCGAACTGAGCCGGCTGCACGACTACCACCAGGCGGCGCTGCACGCCGTGCGCGAGGGGCTGCTGATGCTGGACGGCGGCCGGCGCATCGCCCTGGTGAACGACGCGGGCCGCGAGCTGCTCGGCCTGGACGCGGAGGCGGTGGGCCGTCAGGTCTCCGACCTCGGTCTGCCCACCGCCCTGACCGGGGCCCTGCTCGCCACCGAGCCGCGGGTCGACGAGGTGCATCTGACCGGCGACCGGGTGGTCGTGGTGAACACCTCGCCGGTCTCCGGCGGAGAGCGCCGCGGCACCGTCGTCACCATCCGCGACCACACCGAACTCCAGGCCCTGACCGGCGAGTTGGACCATGAGCGGGGCTTCTCGCAGGCGCTCCGCTCGCAGGCGCACGAGGCCGCGAACCGGCTGCACACCGTGGTGTCCCTGATCGAGCTGGGCCGCGCGGAGGCGGCCGTCGAGTTCGCGACCGCCGAGCTGGAGCTCGCCCAGGCCCTGACCGACCAGGTGGTCTCCGCGGTGACCGAGCCGGTGCTCGCGGCGCTGCTGCTCGGCAAGGCGGCGCAGGCGAACGAGCACGGCGTGGAGTTCGAGGTCTCGGCCGACAGCCACCTGGACGACGGACTGCTGCCGGACACGCTGCCGCCGCGCGATCTGGTCACCATCCTCGGCAATCTGATCGACAACGCGCTGGACGCCGCCACCGGCACACCGTCCGCCCGTGTCGAGGTCACCGCCCGGATCTCCGGCCCGGAGGAGGGCCGGGACGAGGGCGGGGGCGAGAGCAGGGACGAGGGCAGGGGCGTCCCCGAGCTGCTGCTGCGGGTCGCGGACTCGGGGCCCGGGGTGCCGGCCGGCACGGACATCTTCCGGCGCGGCTGGTCCGGCAAGGGCCCGGGCCGCGGCCTCGGGCTCGCCCTGGTGCGTCAGACGGTGGGCCGGCACGGCGGCACGGTGGAGACGGGCGCCTCGGCGGACGGCGGCGCGGAGTTCGCCGTACGGCTGCCCCTCACGGCGGAAGGCGAGGGTGACGGTCCGGGCGCGGACGGCGCCGCTTCGCCGCAGGCCCCTCTCCCCTCCCAGCCGGGTGGCCGTACCGTACCTGCCCGAGGAGGCGCCGATGCCGTCCGGGACGGCGCCGATCCGACAGGAGGCCAGCGGTGACGAGCACCCCCGAGGGGATACGCGTCCTCGTCGTCGAGGACGACCCCGTGGCCGCCGACGCCCATGTGATGTACGTGAACCGGGTGCCCGGCTTCACGGCCGTGGGCAAGGCGCACTCGGGCGCCGAGGCGCGGCGCATCCTGGACCGCACCAAGGTCGACCTGCTGCTTCTCGACCTGTATCTACCCGACGGGCACGGGCTGCGCCTGGCCCGCACACTGCGTGCCGCGGGCCATCACGCCGATGTGATCGCGGTGACCTCGGCCCGTGACCTCACCGTGGTGCGCGAGGGCGTCTCGCTCGGTGTGGTCCAGTACGTCCTGAAGCCCTTCACCTTCGGCACGCTGCGCGACCGGCTGGTGCGGTACGCCGATTTCCGTACCGCGGTCGGCGAGGCGAGCGGCCAGGACGAGGTGGACCGCGCGCTGGCCGCCCTGCGCGCGCCCGAACCGGCCGCGCTGCCCAAGGGGTTGACGGCGGCGACCCTGGACCGGGTGATCGCCACCCTGCGCGCCGCCGACGAGGGCGGGCTCAGCGCGGGGGCGGCCGCGGAGGCCGCCGGTCTGTCCCGGATCACCGCCCGCCGCTATCTGGAGCACCTGGTGACCACGGGCCGCGCCGCACGCACCCCGCAGTACGGCCAGGTCGGGCGGCCCGAGCTGCACTATCGCTGGCTCACCACCGACTGACGCGGTCACCTCTCCGCGTACGGCGGGAAAAGTCGCAGGTCAGAGCTTTCGCCATGACCGCCATTGGACTGTTCTTCAGATTTCGACGCCCGGACAGAGCGCGCCTTTCACACATTCTCCACTTCCCGGGCGCACAATCGTCGCGTTCCATCCCACTTCATGGAGGTTCGCTCACATGCGCGCTGCGCTTCGCCCCGTCGTCGTCGGTCTCGCCGTCCTCGGCCTCGCCGCCGCCGGTGCCACCACCGCCCAGGCCAGTGGCGGTCACGGCGGCTCGTCGTCGACCACGACCACCAAGACCAGCTGGGTCGTCCACTGGACCGACAGCAGCACCGACATCTCCCGGTCGATCGTCTTCGGCCCGATGCTGAACGGCGACTCCGAGATCAACATCGGCAACAAGGTGCTCTCGGACAGCTGATCCCACGTCAGTTCGCGGTGGCCCGCGGCCGGTTCTTCCGGCCGCGGGCCGAGTGTTGTTAACAACGTTGTCACGGTCCCGCGTCCCGCCGCTGCACACCCATTGACCTGGCACAGCCGCCGCCTTACGTTCGCCGGGCAGCCAATGGTGGCTCGTAGGAGGTCGTGCCGTGCGTCGCCCCACCCCCGTTCCACTGATCCTCGCCAGTCTGCTCGCCGCCTCCGCACTCACCGCCTGCGGCGGGGGTTCCGGCAGCGACTCGGACACCGTGAAGGTCTCGTACAAGCAGTCCATGGACAACAAGGTCCGCGTGATGGACAACTACCTGGCCGACATGAAGAAGCAGTTCGAGAAGGACCATCCGGGCAAGAAGGTCGAACTGGTCCCGATCAAGGCCCCGGATTCCGAGTACTACACGAAGCTGCAGCAGATGCTGCGCTCCCCCAAGACCGCTCCCGACCTCGTCTACGAGGACACCTTCCTGATCAACTCCGACATCACCAGCGGGTACCTGAAGCCGCTGGACGACTATCTGGAGAAGTGGAAGGACTGGGACCAGTTCGTCGACACCGCGAAGGCGGCGGCGAAGGCCGAGGACGGCAAGACGTACGGCGTACCGGACGGCACCGACACCCGCGGCCTCTGGTTCAGCAAGGACATCTTCAAGAAGGCGGGCCTGCCGGCCGACTGGCAGCCGAAGACCTGGGACGACGTCCTGGAGGCGGCCCGCACCGTCAAGAAGAAGGTGCCCGGCACCATCCCGCTGAACGTCTACACGGGCAAGCCCGGCGGCGAGCAGTCCGCGATGCAGGGCTTCGAGATGCTCCTGTACGGCACCGGCGCGGATCCGCTCTACGACCCGAAGCAGAAGAAGTGGGTGGCCGGCAGCAAGGGCTTCAAGGACTCCCTGAAGTTCGTGGAGACCGTCTACAAGGAGAAGCTCGGCCCCGAGGTCTCCGACGCCCTCGACCCCAACATCGGTACCACCGTGCGCGGTTCGCTGCTGCCGAAGGGCAAGCTGGCGATCAACCTGGACGGTTCGTGGCTGCCGCAGGACTGGATCGAGGGCAGCGGTCACGAGTGGCCCGAGTGGTCGAAGGAGCTGGGCCTGGCCGCGATGCCCACCCAGAACGGCGACGCCCCCGGCAAGGTCAGCATGTCCGGCGGCTGGACCTGGGCCATCCCCGACAAGGCGTCGAACCCGGACCTCGCCTTCGACTTCATCGAGACGATGCAGACCAAGGAGAACGCGCAGAAGTGGTACATCGCGAACTCCGGCATCGCGGTCCGCAAGGACGTCGCCGAGGACCCGGAGTACGTGAAGGCGCAGCCCGGCATCAAGTTCTTCACCGACCTCGTCGAGTCCACCCACTACCGGCCCGCGTATCCCGCGTATCCGAAGGTCTCCACGGCCATTCAGGAGGCGATGGAGTCGGTGACGACGGGTGACAGTTCGGTCGACGAGGCCGCGAAGGGGTACGACGAGGAACTCGAGTCCGTCACGGACGGCGAAGTGGTAAAGAAGTGACCGCGGAGGTCGCTCCGGGCCCGGCGGGGGCGTCACCGCGCTCCCCCGGGTCCGGCCGCCGGGGACGCCGGCTGATCCGGATCCTGCCGCTGTCGCCCGCGCTGGTCCTGCTGCTGCTCTTCCTGGCCGGACCGATCGGCTACTGCGCCTATATCGCCTTCACCGACCTGCAGTTGACCGGCCAGGCGTCGTCGAGCTTCGTGGGCCTGGACAACTTCCGCAAGGCGTTCGGGGACGACGACTTCCGCAACGCCGTCTGGCTGACCCTGGTGTTCACGGTGGTGTCGTCCATCATCGGCCAGAACACCCTGGGGCTCGCCCTGGCCTCGCTCATGCAGCGTGCATCGAAGCCGGTGCGCACCCTCACCGGCGGCATCGTGGTCACCGCCTGGGTGCTGCCCGAGGTGGTGGCGGGCTTCCTGCTCTACGCCTTCTTCCGCAAGGAGGGCACGCTCAACGCGATCCTCGACTGGCTCCATCTGCCGGGCCAGAACTGGCTGTTCACGCTGCCGATCCTCGCGGTGTCGTTCGCCAACGTCTGGCGCGGCACGGCCTTCTCGATGCTCGTGTACTCGGCCGCGCTGAACGAGATCCCGAAGGAGATCACCGAGGCCGCCGAGGTGGACGGGGCGAGCGGCTGGCGGCGGATGTGGCACATCACGCTGCCGATGATCCGCCGCTCCATCGGCACCAATCTGATGCTCAACACCCTGCAGACCCTCTCCGTGTTCGGTCTGATCTGGGTGATGACCCGGGGCGGTCCCGGCAACCGCAGCCAGACGCTGCCCCTGTTCATGTACGAGCAGGCGTTCCAGAAGAGCATGATCGGTTACGGCACGGCGGTGGCGCTGCTGCTCCTGGTGGTGGGCTCGCTCTTCTCCCTCGTCTATATGCGCCTGCTGCGCACGGAGGTCTGACGTGGTGTTCTCGCGGCGCACCCTGCGCCGGCTCGCGGCGGACGCGGGGCTGCTCTTCGCCGCGGCCGCCTTCGTCCTGCCCCTCGCCTGGGTGGTCCTGTCGTCCCTCGACGCGCAGGCCGACCTTCAGGTGAAGGTCCCCGGTGAGCTCACCCTGGACAACTTCGACGCGGTGCTCGAACCCGAGATCACCTTCACACCGCTGCTCAACAGCCTGATCCTGTGCGGCGGTGCGACCGCCCTGACGGTGGCGTGCGCGGCACTCGCCGCCTATCCGCTGTCCCGCTTCCGGTCGCGGTTCAACCGGCCGTTCCTGCTCACGATCCTCTTCGCGACGAGTCTGCCGATCACGGCGATCATGGTTCCGGTGTACGCGCTCTTCGTACAGGTCGATCTGATCGACACCATGCACGGCACGATCTTCTTCTTCGCCGCATCCCAACTGCCGTTCGCCATCTGGCTGATGAAGAACTTCATGGACGGGGTGCCGAAGTCGCTCGAGGAGGCCGCCTGGACGGACGGGGCCTCGGCCTTCCAGTCGCTGCTCCGCATCGTGCTGCCGCTGATGGGGCCAGGGGTCGCGGTGGTGACCGTGTTCTCGTTCGTCATGATGTGGGGCAACTTCTTCGTCCCGTTCATGCTGCTCGTCTCGCCCGACCAGATGCCCGCGTCGGTCAGCATCAACGACTTCTTCGGCAACCGCGGGACGGTGGTGTACGGCCAGCTCGCCGCGTTCTCGGTGATCTACTCGACGCCGGTGATCCTGCTGTACGTGCTGATCTCGCGGCGGCTGGGCGGAGGGTTCGCGCTCGGCGGGGCGATCAAGGGCTGAGCGGCGGCCCGGTTCTGGGCCCTGCATTGAAGGGTCCTACGGCAGCCCGGTCCGCCGGTCGTAGGACCTTGCCACAACCGGGAATCCTGGGCGAACACACCGTGGCCCGGCGCCGTCGGCCCGCCTAGCGTGTGCGCGTGTCCGAGATCCCACCGTCCGCTGCAGGGCCGCCGTTCGACGCGGCGGCCGCCAACCGCCTGCGCCGGGCGCTCGGCATGGCACCGGGCCATGTCGCCTACGGCATCCAGGCGGGCTACGGCCTGCACCACGTCACGCCCGACACGGTGACCGCCTGGGAGCGCGGCCTCGCCGTACCCTCGCCGGCCGAACTCACCGCGCTCGCCGGGGCGTTGTGGTGCGCGCCCGCCGAACTCCTGGGCGCGCCCGTCACCTTGCGCGAGCACCGGCTGGCGCGCGGTCTGGCCACCGAGGACGTGGCGCGCGAGGCGGGTGTGGAGCACCAGGAGTATCTGCGGGCCGAGGAGTCCGGCAACTGGCGCGGCACGGAACGGCAGTCGGCCGCACTCGCCCACGTACTCGATCTGGGCGTACGGGAGTTCGCCACCGCGACCGGTCTCGACGAGCGCCTCGCGGAGCTGCTGCGGGCCGCGGTGGCCGAGCGCTGGCAGTCCTACGTACGCCCGGTGGCGAAGCTGCTGCCGCTGGAGCGGGAGCGGATCGCGGACGTGCTCGGGGAGTTGCACGGCGAGTACCAGGCCTCGATGGTGGCGACCCTGAGCTGGGGCGGCGGCGACGAGGACCGCGGCGCCGCGGGGCGGGACTTCCTGGACGGGATCCTGGACCGGTTCTGGGCGCGGGCGGGCGGCTGACCTGACCTACCCGCCCGCACCGCAGGGACGCGGGAGCTAGAAGACCGACTCCGCCTCCGCCATCCGCTCCTCGGGCACCCTCTTCAGCTCGGTGACGGCCTCCGCGAGCGGCACCATCTCGATCTCGGTGCCGCGCAGTGCGGTCATGTGCCCGAAGTCGCCCCGGTGCGCGGCCTCCACGGCGTGCCAGCCGAAGCGGGTGGCCAGCACCCTGTCGTACGCGGTCGGGGTGCCGCCGCGCTGCACATGGCCGAGGATGACCGGTTTGGCCTCCTTGCCGAGGCGGTGCTCGAGCTCGACGGCGAGTGCGGTGCCGATGCCGAGAAAGCGCTCGTGGCCGTACTGGTCCACCTCGCCCTTGCCGTAGTCCATCGTGCCGTCGGCCGGGTGTGCGCCCTCCGCGACGGCGATGACCGCGAACTTCTTGCCGCGCGCGAAGCGTTCCTCGACCATCTTGACCAGGTCGGCCGGGTCGAAGGCGCGCTCGGGCAGGCAGATGCCGTGGGCACCGCCGGCCATCCCGGACTCCAGGGCGATCCAGCCGGCGTGCCGGCCCATCACCTCGACGACCATGACCCGCTGGTGCGATTCGGCGGTGGTCTTGAGCCGGTCCATCGCCTCGGTGGCGACACCGACGGCGGTGTCGAAGCCGAAGGTGCGGTCGGTGGCGGAGATGTCGTTGTCGATGGTCTTCGGGACGCCGACGACCGGCATGCCGGCCTCGGAGAGCATCCGGGCGGCGGTCAGGGTGCCCTCGCCGCCGATCGGGATGAGGGCGTCGATGCCGAGGCGCTTGGTCAGTTCCGGTACGTCGCGGACGGCCTCCTGGAGCCGGCCGCGCTCGAGGCGCGCGGAGCCGAGTATGGTCCCGCCCCGGGCCAGGATGCCGCTGACGGTGGTGAGGTCGAGCGGCCGGTAGTGCCCGTCGAGCAGTCCCTTGTAGCCGTCCTCGAAGCCGATTACCTGGTCCCCGTGGCCTGCGACCGCGCGATGCACGATGGACCGGATCACTGCGTTCAGACCAGGGCAGTCGCCGCCTGCGGTGAGAATGCCGATGCGCATCGTGCTGTGTCTCCTGCTCGCTGGAGGGACGCGTGGACCGCGTCCGATTGTTCCACGGCCCCTCGACCCCTGCCTCGCCCGGCTGCTCCACCGGAAACGGGCGCACCGCCACCGCCGGGCCGGAGTGACCCGGAGGCCTTGTCCGGCGGGCGTTCTAGCCACGCACGAGGGTATTGTCAAGGGGGCATCACCACCATAACGGGTACTTTTGTCCGCTCCCGTCTCGAACGTGGCGACCCTGCGGACACAGGTGCACGAGCGAGCGAAGGATCGGAGATCACGCGTGACGCGCAGCGTGTACGTGACCGGGATCGACCGTGGCGACGGCCGCCAGGTCGTGGAGCTGGGAGTCATGGAGCTCCTGACCCGACAGGTCGACCGGGTGGGCGTCTTTCGCCCCCTTGTGCACGACGACGGCCCCGACCGGCTGTTCGAGCTGCTCAGAGCCCGCTACCGGCTCGGCCAGGACGCCTCGTCGACATACGGCATGACGTACGCGGAGGGCGCGACCCTGCAGGCCGAGCAGGGCACCGACGAACTGGTCTCGCGCATCGTCGGCCGCTTCCACCGGGTGGCCGCCGATTACGAGGTGGTCCTGGTGCTCGGCACGGACTACGCCGGCACCCAGCTCCCCGACGAGCTCTCCCTCAACGCCCGGCTCGCCAACGAGTTCGGCGCCCATGTCCTGCCGGTGGTCGGCGGCCGCGACCAGACCGCCGAATCGGTGCGCGCCGAGGCCCGCAACGCCCATCGCGCGTACGGGAGTTTCGGCTGCGACATCCTGGCGCTCGTGGTGAACCGGGTGGCGGCCGCGGACCGCGAGGCGGTCCAGGAGCGCTTGGCGGCCTCCCTCCCGGTGCCGTGCTACGTGCTGCCCGACGATCCGGCGCTCGCGGCGCCGACGGTCGCCCAGGTGACCCAGGCGCTCGGCGGCACGGTGCTGCTCGGCGACGACGCGGGGCTCGCGCGGGACGCCGTGGACTTCGTCTTCGGCGGTGCGATGCTGCCGAACTTCCTGCCCGCACTGACCCCTGGCTGTCTGGTGGTGGCGCCCGGCGACCGCTCCGACCTGGTGGTGGGCGCGCTCGCCTCGCACAGCGCGGGCACCCCGCCGATAGCCGGGGTGCTGCTCACCCTCGGCGAGCGCCCGAGCGAGGAGGTGCTGCGGCTCGCGGCCCGGCTCGCGCCCGGCACCCCGGTGATCTCGGTGGCGGCCAACAGCTTCCCGACCGCGGCCGAACTCTTCTCCCTGGAGGGGAAGTTGAACGCGGCGACGCCCCGCAAGGCGGAGACCGCACTCGGCCTCTTCGAGCGGTACGTGGACGGCCGGGAGCTGCTCTCCCGTATCGAGGTGGCGCGCGGCGAGCGCCTGACGCCGATGATGTTCGAGCACAAGCTGATCGAGCGGGCGCGCGCCGACCTGCGCCGGGTGGTGCTGCCCGAGGGCACCGAGGAGCGGGTGCTGCGCGCCGCGGACGTACTGCTTCGCCGCGGGGTGTGCGAACTGACGCTGCTCGGCCCGGTGGAGACGATCCGCAAGAAGGGCGCGGACCTCGGCATCGACCTGTCGGCGGCCCAGATCGTCGACCCGGCCACCTCGGAGATGCGGCAGAAGTTCGCCGAGGAATACGCCCGGATCCGCGCCCACAAGGGCGTGACGGTGGAGCTGGCGCACGATGTGGTCGCGGACGTCAACTACTTCGGCACCCTGATGGTCCAGGAGGGCCTGGCGGACGGCATGGTCTCCGGTGCGGTGCACTCCACCGCGGCGACGATCCGGCCGGCCTTCGAGATCATCAAGACCCGGCCGGACGCGGAGATCGTGTCCTCGGTGTTCTTCATGTGCCTGGCCGACAAGGTCCTCGTGTACGGGGACTGCGCGGTCAATCCGGACCCGGACGCGGGACAGCTCGCGGACATCGCGGTCCAGTCGGCCGCGACGGCCGAGCGCTTCGGGGTGCAGCCCCGGGTCGCGATGCTGTCCTACTCGACGGGCACCTCGGGTGCCGGAGCGGACGTCGACAAGGTGCGGCAGGCGACCGAGCTGGTCCGCTCCCGGCAGCCGGAGCTGCTGATCGAGGGCCCGATCCAGTACGACGCGGCCGTGGAGCCGTCGGTGGCGGCGACCAAGCTGCCCGACTCGGAGGTCGCGGGCCGGGCGAGCGTACTGATCTTCCCGGACCTCAACACGGGCAACAACACCTACAAGGCGGTGCAGCGTTCGGCCGGTGCGATCGCTGTCGGCCCGGTCCTGCAGGGCCTGAACAAGCCGGTCAATGACCTGTCGCGGGGCGCCCTCGTACAGGACATCGTGAACACCGTGGCCATCACCGCGATCCAGGCCCAGGGGCCGGGCGCATGACCGGCCGCGCCCAGGACCAGCACGCTCCCCGTACCCCGGGATCCGTCCGCCCCGCCGATCTGGAGGCACCCCTCTCGTGACCACGCCGACCCGCGTACTCGTCCTCAACTCCGGCTCCTCGTCGGTGAAGTACCAGCTGCTCGACATGCGGGACACCTCGCGGCTCGCGGTGGGTCTGGTCGAGCGGATCGGTGAGGACACCTCCCGGCTCAAGCACACTCCGCTGGCCGTGGAGGGCGCGGAGACCAGGGAGTTCGAGGGCCCGATCGCCGACCACGCGGCGGCGCTCGCCGCGGTCGCGGCCGAGCTGGCGAAGGACGGGCTCGGTCTCGACTCCCCCGAACTGGCCGCGGTGGGGCACCGGGTGGTGCACGGCGGCAAGTACTTCACCGTGCCCACCGTGATCGACGACGCGGTGCTCAAGGAGATCAAGCGGCTGATCCCGGTGGCCCCGCTGCACAACCCGGCGAACGTGATGGGCATCGAGGTGGCCATGGAGCTGCGCCCCGACCTGCCGCAGGTCGCGGTCTTCGACACCTCGTTCCACACCACGATGCCGGAGTCCGCGGCGCGCTACGCGATCGATGTGGCCACCGCGGACGAGCACCGCATCCACCGCTACGGCTTCCACGGCACCTCGCACGCGTACGTCTCACGGGAGACCGCGAAGCTGCTCGGCAAGGCGCCGGCGGAGGTCAATGTGATCGTCCTGCACCTGGGCAACGGCGCCTCGGCGTCCGCGGTGCGCGGCGGGCGCTGCGTGGACACCTCGATGGGCCTGACCCCGTTGGAGGGCCTGGTGATGGGTACGCGTTCCGGGGACATCGACCCGGCCGTTATCTTCCATCTGAACCGGGTGGCGGGCATGGACATCGACACCATCGACGCCCTGCTCAACAAGAAGAGCGGCATGATCGGCCTCTGCGGCGACAACGACATGCGCGAGATCACCCGGCGGATGAACGAGGGCGACGACAGCGCGCGGCTCGCCTTCGAGATCTACGTCCACCGTCTGAAGAAATACATCGGCGCCTACTCGGCCGTGCTCGGCCATGTGGACGCCCTGACCTTCACCGCCGGGGTCGGCGAGAACTCCACCGCGGTGCGCGAGGCCGCGGTCGCCGGGCTGGAGGGCTTCGGCCTCGCGGTCGACCCGGTCCTGAACGAGACCCGCGCGGACGGCGCGCGGCTGATCTCGCCGCCCGCGGCACGTGTCGCGGTCGCGGTGGTGCCCACTGATGAGGAACTGGAGATCGCGACCTCGGCGTACGCGCTTGTACGGGGCTGAAGAGCCCACAACTGAGCGGCGGTTCGCCCATTTGGACCTTCCACCAGACGGAATATTCCGCTACGAAACAAACCGATAGGATCTGCCTCATGCGCCGTTCCAAAATCGTCTGCACACTCGGCCCCGCCGTCGACTCGTACGACCAACTGAAAGCGCTCATCGAGGCCGGCATGAACGTGGCCCGCTTCAACATGAGCCACGGATCCCACGAAGAGCACCGCGAGCGGTACGACCGCGTCCGGCAGGCCGCCGAGGACACCGGCCGTGCCGTCGGCGTGCTCGCCGATCTGCAGGGCCCCAAGATCCGTCTGGAGACCTTCGCCGAAGGCCCCGTCGAGCTGGTGCGCGGTGACGAGTTCACCATCACCACCGACGACGTGGCCGGCGACAAGTCGATCTGCGGCACCACCTACAAGGGTCTGCCGGGCGACGTCGCCGCCGGCGACCAGGTCCTGATCAACGACGGGAACGTCGAGCTCGAGGTCGTCGAGGTGGCGGGCCCCGCGGTCCGTACCGTCGTCGTCGAGGGCGGTGTCATCTCGGACCACAAGGGCATCAACCTGCCGGGCGCCGCGGTGAACGTACCGGCCCTGTCCGAGAAGGACGTCGAGGACCTCCGCTTCGCGCTCCGCATGGGCTGCGACATGGTCGCCCTGTCCTTCGTGCGGAACGCCGACGACGTGAACGACGTCCACAAGATCATGGACGAGGAGGGCCGCCGGGTCCCCGTCATCGCGAAGGTCGAGAAGCCGCAGGCCGTCGCGAACATGGAGAGCGTGGTCGCCGCCTTCGACGCGGTGATGGTCGCCCGCGGCGACCTGGCCGTCGAGTACCCGCTCGAGAAGGTCCCGATGGTGCAGAAGCGCCTGGTGGAGATGTGCCGGCGGAACGCCAAGCCGGTGATCGTCGCGACCCAGATGATGGAGTCGATGATCACCAACTCGCGCCCCACCCGCGCCGAGGCCTCCGACGTCGCGAACGCGATTCTGGACGGCGCGGACGCGGTGATGCTGTCCGCCGAGTCCAGCGTCGGCGCCTATCCGGTCGAGACGGTCAAGACCATGTCGAAGATCGTGCGGGCCGCCGAGGAGGAGCTGCTCTCCAAGGGCCTGCAGCCGCTGGTGCCGGGCAAGAAGCCCCGTACGCAGGGCGGTTCGGTGGCCAGGGCGGCCTGCGAGATCGCGGACTTCCTGGAGGCCAAGTCGCTTGTGGCGTTCACCAAGTCCGGTGACACCGCCCGCCGGCTCTCCCGCTACCGCGCGGTCCAGCCGATCCTCGCCTTCACCACCGACGAGGAGACCCGCAACCAGCTCACCCTGAGCTGGGGCGTGGAGTCCCGTCTGGTGCCGCACGTGGACAACACGGACGCGATGGTCGACCTGGTGGACGCCGAGCTGCTCAAGCTGCAGCGCTTCTCGGACGGCGACACGATGATCATCACCGCCGGTTCGCCTCCCGGTGTCCCCGGCAGCACCAACATGGTCCGGGTGCACCACCTGGGCGGCGGCGAGCGGGACTGACACCACGCACGGCCCCGCGGGGCACGGCAACGCCAAGGGGCGCCCTCCTCGGAGGGCGCCCCTTGGCGTTGCGGGCCGGTACCCGGCCGAGGGCCGGTGACCGTACGGCTCAGTCGCGGCTGAAGTAGTTCTGCAGACCCGGCACCGTGATCGTGCCGCCGAACTGGCCCGCCTGAGTCACCTTGACGTTGGTGAAGAAGGCGAACGGCACATTGAGGGGCGGGGGCGTCTCGGGGGTGAAGGTCACCGGGATGAGACCGAACAGATTGCCCTTCAACTCCTCGGTGTACATGGTCACTTCACCGTTGCGGAAGGTCGTCGTGCTGCCCTCCGCCGCCTTGACGTTGCCCGTCAGACCGTTCGGGCCGACCGTCTTCTGGTGCATCGACTTGATGTCGATCTCCTCGGCGGTGAACTTCAGGGCCTTCTTGACCTTGCCGCTCTGCGTCTGGACGTCGACGACACCGTGGTAGTCGAGGGTCCGCAGCGTCAGCTTCTCGGTCTCCAGGACGAACGGGTCGTCGGGCAGCAGCGGGATGCCCTGCTCCACGTCGCCGGCCTTGGCGCAGCCCGCGTTCTCGTCGGCCGCCTTGCCGTCCAGCTCCTCGGCCGTGGTGCCCGCCCCGGCGGCGGCCTCCTCGATCTTGGCCTTGAGCTTGTCCTCGGCCGAGAGGTTCTCCTCTTCCTCGGCCTTCTCCTTCTCGGCCTTCTCCTTCTCGGCCTTCTCCTTCGCCGCCTTCTTCTTGGCGGCCTCGGCCTTCTCCTTCGCCTCGGCGGCCGCGTCCCCGACCGCCTTCCCGCCGGCCGCGGCGCCGTCGCCGGCCTTGTCGTCCGCGGCCTTGTCGTCGGAGTCCGCGGACTCGTCGGCGGGCTTCTCGTCCTCGGCGGCGGACTCCTCGGGAGCCGGCTCCTCGGTCTTCTTGTCGTCCGGCGTGAAGAAGTCCTTGATGGCGTCGCCGACGCCCAGCGGGTCGAGCGGGTTCTTCGTCTTCGACTCGGTCGGCTCGGGCTCGGGCTCCTCCTCGCCGGCGGCCGGCTCGGACTCCTTCTCGCCCGCGTCACCGGTGGACTCCGGATCCGGGGTGGCCTTGTCGCCGGCCTTGTCGCCCGCCGAAGGCTTCGCGGACTCGGACGGGGAGGGCGAGTCCTCGTCCGCTGCCGCGTCCTTCTCCGCCTCGGCGTCCTTGTCGGCCTTGGCGTCCTTGTCCGCCTCGGGGTCCTCGGAGTCCTTCGGGTCCTCGTCCTCCCGTGACACACACGGGTTGGCGGCGCGCGGTGCGGCGTCCTTGTCGTCGGCTATCGCGAGCTTGGGCGTCAGGCCCATCCCGACGAAGACCGCGGTGGGCATCGCGGCGAGGGCGAGCGCCTTGCTGGTGGGTATCTGAAGCTTGGTCAGCAGCGACTTCCTCGGGGCCGCATGGCGCGGTCCGGTGCTGCCGAGCAAGTCGTCACCCCCGGCCGCGGCGGCCAGTTGTGCCTCGTCACCCCGCACGGTGCCTCCCGCCGTTCGTTTCGAGTGTCGTGTCGTCCTGCACCGCGGTGTCCTCGCCCGCCCGCTCCTCGGACGCCTCGGACTTCCCGGCGGCAGCCTCCGGACCGTTCTTCGCCGGCACCCAGGAGATGGACAGCGCGCCACCGGTCATGGAGAGCAGGAAACCGATCAGGAACCCGCCCAGGTTGGACACGGGGATCGAGATCAGGGCGAGCAGGATCGCCGCGACACCGGCGAAGACCCGCACCAGGTGGTGGAACCACATGGTCAGGCCGAGAGTGATCAGCAGGACACCTATGATCAGCGAACCCGCACCCGCCGTGGTGGCCATGGCCAGGGTCAGATTGCCGAGCTTGAGGTTGGCGTAGGGCAGCCAGGCGATCGGCACGCCACCCAGCATCGTCAGCAGGCCCGCCCAGAACGGGCGGGCACCCCGCCAGGCCCTGAAGCGCAGCCGACCGTGTCGGAATCGTTGGCTCAGCCCTGGGGACTCGGCGCTCATGAAAAACAGCTCCCTGGAACCGGCAATGCATTGGAGATGGTGCGGATCGGCGGACTCCGGCGGACGGGGACGGTGCCCCCGCGGGCCTCAACCCGCGGGAGCGTGCGGTGCGTCGGTGCGCCCCGCCCGCCGGAAGGGGTGCTTAGTAGCACTCCTTCTTGCCCTTGTGCAGCTTCATGCTGAGACCACTCAGCTTGAAGGTGCCGGCGGTGGTCGCCCAAGCGGTCTGCTTGACGTCGGTCAGGACGGCCTGGTCGGCCTCCTGCGCGAACGAGGTCGGGTCCTGCGGCTTCAGGCCCTTGGGGCCCTTGCTCTGCGACCCGGCCGCCACACCGATGTTGATGTTCTTGAACTCGGCGTCGGTGTCGAGCTGAGCGACGTCGAGCACCAGGTTGTCGGCCTTGACCGGCGTACCACCGCCACCAGCGTTCAGCTGGAGCGTGATCGTGCCCACCAGCGGCACGTCCGGCGTGACGACGGACTGGCACATGTTGGTGATGGTGGCGTTCTTGAACCCGGAGACGGCGACCGGGTGGGCCGCCTTCTTCCCGTCCGAGTCGACACCGACGTCGACTCCGCCGTACTGGACGAACCCGTTACCCACGAGCTTGTCGGTCGTCACCTTGAACGACTGACCCGACACACTGAACGATGCCGCGAGCGCACCCTGCGAGAGAGCGACGCCTATCGCGGCAGTCGCCGCGACGCTCGGCACCATGACCACGGCGAACCGCTTCCAACGGGTTCCGCCACGAGCCACGGACTCCATGACTTTCCTCCTTCTCGGACGTACATCTCCGGCCGCGGCTGCTCCCCTCAGGGCTCAGCAGGGCAGGGATGGGAGAAGTGCTACGTCCTCGGGAAGGAGAGCGCCTCGATGCGTCCCGGGCGCAGATGCGTCCGGTCCGCCGGCGATCACCCCCGAGCGACAACCACTGGTCGCGCCTGACTGATCACGCACAACCTGCGGACAGGCCCTGCCGGACGGCAGAGACCCCCCTGTCCAGGACCTTCGGCTGCGCCTCAGGTCCACTCGGTGGGGACCCACGTTTTTGCCCACCCCGAACTGGCTGCCGGAGTACTGCAATGGACCGAGCGTGGCCGATCGTGGTCCATTCGCGGCCCCCGCACAAGGGGGTTCGTTACTCGCTGGTAACGGCTGCATAACCACGACACGACCGCGTGACTTCGTACGGCAACACAGAGTGCACCGAAGGTCGGCCGCGAATCATTTGAATCCGGACTGAAACCGGACGGAATCACGCCACTGGCTTACTCCAAGTAACAGCGACCGCGATTACCAAGTTTTGGTAAAGCGCGGCCGCTGCTCGCCTTCGTCGCCAAATTTTCACAGGCCCCATCAGAACCACTGGTTTAGCGACTGGTCACGATCGGACCTGTCGCACCCGGTTCCGCTTCGCACCCGGGGCGGACGGTGCGTCGATCAGAACAGCGCCCGCGCCAGCGCCGACCGCGCCGCGGCGACCCGGGGATCGTCGGCGCCGACGACCTCGAAGAGTTCCAGAAGGCGCACCCGCGCCGCGTTCCTGTCCTCGCCCGCGGTCCGCTTCACCGTCTCCACGAGCCGCCCGAAGGCGTCCTCGACATGGCCCCCGACGAGATCCAGGTCCGCGGCAGCGATCTGCGCGGGCACATCCGCCGGCTTCTCGGCGGCCTCGGTGCGCACCTGCTGCGGGTCCATCCCCTGGACGCGCTGCAGGAGTTCCGCCTGGGCGAGACCGAGGGTCGCCTCGGTGTTGCCGGGATCGTCGGCGAGGACGTTCTTGTACGCCTGTACGGCGCCGCCGAGATCGCCGGCGTCCAGGGCCTGGACGGCGGCCTCGAGCAGGGCGTCGTAGGGACCGGCCGGCTCCTCGGGCTCCTCGGCCGCCTCCGGGGCCTCCGCGTCGGCGTCCACCGTCAGGCCGGTGAGGCCGAAGCGCTGCTCGCCGACCGCGATCAGCTGGTCGAGCACCTGGCGGATCTCGGGCTCGGGCGAGGCCCCCTGGAAGAGCGGCAGGGCCTGCCCTGCGACCACCGCGAAGACGGCGGGGATGCCCTGGACGCCGAACTGCTGCATCAGCATCTGATTGGCATCGACATCGATCTTGGCCAGTACGAACCGGCCGTTGTACTCGACGGCGAGGCGCTCGAGCAGGGGGCTGAGCTGCTTGCAGGGTTCGCACCACTCGGCCCAGAAGTCGATGACGACGGGCACCTCGGTGGAACGCTGCAGTACGTCGTTCTCGAAGCCGGCCTCGTCGACATCGATCACCAGGCCGGCGGGCGACACGGCGCCGCCGCCGCCCCGCCGTGCGTTCTCGGCGCGCGTCTGCTCCGCCTTCGCCTTGGCCTCCTGGGCCGCCTTCACCGCGGCGAGGTCGACGACTCCGCTCATGGACATGTTCCGTGGCTGCATGAGTACATCCTCCCCCTTCAGCGCGCGGCTGTGAAAAGCACCGTCGAACCGGTCGGAACTCGGACGCTCCGGCGCTCACGCCGTGGTGCGCCCGGACGCAACCGCGGCCCGCCCGCAGCCCCCCGCCGGATTGCGAGGCGTACGGACAGGCCGAGGCCTGGTCCCCGGAGGAAGCAGGCCGTATGGTCCCGAGGAGGACCGTTTGCCCGGTACGGGATCCCCATCCCGCACCAGTGGTCGGCACGGAGTCCCCACTCCGCACCTGTGGTTGCCGCCCGCCGAACAGGCCTCGGCCTCCCGGCAAGCTTTCGCTACGCCTCGTAGCGTATATCCCGAGCGCCCGGCCCGCACATGGTTCGCCGGTGATCTGGCTCACGGATTCCCCGGCGGCCGGACCTACTTACCGGCCGGTATGGTCAGCCGCATGTGCCGCACAACTCCGCGCTCCGGGCGGACGGGACGCCCCCGGAGCGCCGAGGCCGATGCCGCGATCCTGGAGGCGACCCGGACCGCGCTCGTCGACCTCGGCTGGTCGAAGCTGACGATGAGCGATGTCGCCCTGCGCGCGGGCGTCGCCAAGACGACCCTCTACCGGCGCTGGGCGAACAAGAGCGAACTCGTCGTGGACGCCGTCGCCGTCCTCTTCGACGAGCTAGAGATCAGCGACCGGGGCAGCCTCGCGGCCGATGTCGAGGGCGTCGTACGGCAGTTCGCGGAACTGCTCGACCGGCCCGAGGCCCGTACGGCACTGATGGCCGTGGTCGCCGAGTCCACCCGTGACCCGGCCCTGAGGACCCGTATCCGGCGCTCGATCGTGGACCGCCAGAAGCGCCTCGTGCTGCTCGGCAGACAGCGCGCCCAGGCCCGCGGCGAATTGCCCGTGGAGGACGCCGCCACCGCCTCGCGCACCGCGGACCTCATCTTCGACGTGGTCGCGGGCGCCGTGGTGCACCGCTCCCTGGTGAGCGCGGAACCGGTCGACACGGACTGGTCGCGCAGCTTCACCCTGCTGCTGCTCGGCGGCCTGCGGGGCCTCGACGCGGACCGGATCGCCTGAGACCGTCCGTTGCACGGACGCGAGCGTTGAGGACCGCTCAACCGGCCTGTTCCACACCGCTCTTGATGCGCCGGGCGCACTGTCGCCAGACTCGGCCGGGACGACGATCCACGGCAAGGAGTCGCAATGGCACGAGAGCTCGTCCACACCGGATTCATCTCGCTCGACGGGGTGAGCGACTCGCCCGGCGACACGGTCGAGGGCCACCGCAGCGGCGGCTGGGTGGCCCGCACCGAGTTCGTACCGGAGTCCTTCGCGCTGAAGGGCGAGGAACTGAGCGAGACCACGGCCCTGATGTTCGGGCGGCGCAGCTACCAGGCCTTCGCGCCCGTCTGGCCCGGCTCCGAGGACCACGCGGCGTACAAGGACCTGCCGAAGTACGTCGTCTCCTCGACGCTCGACGAGGGCGAACTCGTCGGCGACTGGGGGCAGATCACCGTACTGCGCTCCGAGAAGGACGTGGCCCGGCTCAAGGAGGGCGAGGGCGGTCCCGTCTTCATCCACGGCAGCGGCGAGCTGACCCGGCGGCTTGCCGACGCGGATCTGATCGACCGCTACAACCTGCTGGTCTTCCCCGTGCTGCTCGGCGCGGGCAAGAGCATCTTCGGCCGCGCCGACCGGGACCAGCAGAACCTGCGCCTGCGCGAGTCCGAGGCGTACTCCAACGGCATCGTGAAGCTCGTGTACGACGTGCTGCACTGACGGCTTTCGGGGTGGGCGGGGCACGCAACGGGCCCCGCCCACACCCCCGTTCAGAAGCCCGCCGGCTCAGAAGCCCGCCGGCTCCGTGTACACGCCCCACTCGTCGCGCAGTACGTCGCAGATCTCGCCGAGGGTCGCCTCGGCGCGGACCGCGTCCAGCATCGGGGCGATCATGTTCGCCCCCTCGCGGGCGGCCGTCAGCATCGCGTCCAGACAGGTCCGTACGCGCGCCTCGTCCCGGCCGGACTTGCGGTCGGCGAGGACGCGCACCTGCTCGCGCTCCACCTCGTGGCTGACCCGCAGGATCTCCAGGTCGCCGGTGACCGAGCCGTGGTGCACATTGACCCCGACGACCCGCTTGTCGCCCTTCTCCAGGGCCTGTTGGTACTGGAAGGCGGCCTCGGCGATCTCGCCGGTGAACCAGCCGTCCTCGATGCCGCGCAGGATCCCTGAAGTGATCGGCCCGACGGGGTGCTTGCCGTCCGGGTGGGCCCGCAGCCCGCGCTCCTTGATCTGCTCGAAGATCCGCTCCGCGTCCGCCTCGATGCGGTCGGTCAGCTGCTCGATGTACCAGGAACCGCCGAGCGGATCCGCCACATTGGCCACCCCGGTCTCCTCCATCAGGACCTGCTGGGTGCGCAGCGCGATCTCCGCGGCCTGCTCGCTGGGCAGCGCGAGGGTCTCGTCCAGGGCGTTGGTGTGCAGCGAGTTGGTGCCGCCGAGTACCGCGGCGAGTGCCTCCACGGCGGTACGGACCACGTTGTTGTACGGCTGCTGGGCGGTGAGCGAGACGCCGGCCGTCTGGGTGTGGAAGCGCAGCCACTGCGCCTTGTCGGTCCTCGCGCCGTAGACGTCCCGCAGCCAGCGTGCCCAGATCCTGCGCGCGGCACGGAACTTGGCGATCTCCTCGAAGAAATCCACGTGCGCGTCGAAGAAGAAGCTGAGGCCGGGCGCGAAGACGTCCACGTCCAGCCCGCGGGAGAGCCCGAGCTCCACGTATCCGAAGCCGTCCGCGAGGGTGTACGCGAGCTCCTGCGCGGCCGTGGAGCCGGCCTCGCGGATGTGGTAGCCGGAGACCGAGAGCGGCTTGTACGCCGGGATGTCCCGGGCGCAGTACTCCATCAGGTCGCCGATCAGGCGCAGATGCGGCTCGGGGCCGAAGAGCCACTCCTTCTGCGCGATGTACTCCTTGAAGATGTCGGTCTGCAGTGTGCCGTTGAGCACGCCCGGGTCGACGCCCTGGCGCTCGGCGGCGACCAGGTACATGCAGAAGACGGGGACGGCCGGGCCGGAGATCGTCATCGAGGTGGTGACGTCCGCGAGCGGGATGTCCTTGAACAGGACCTCCATGTCGGCGGCCGAGTCGATGGCGACGCCGCAGTGCCCGACCTCGCCGAGCGAGCGGGGGTCGTCGGAGTCGCGGCCCATCAGGGTCGGCATGTCGAAGGCCACGGAGAGTCCGCCGCCGCCGTTCGCCAGGATGGTGCGGTAGCGCTCGTTGGTCTGCTCCGCGTTCCCGAAGCCGGCGAACTGGCGGATGGTCCAGGTACGGCCGCGGTAGCCGGTCGGGTGCAGGCCGCGGGTGAAGGGGTACTCCCCGGGCCAGCCGATGCGCTCGAAGCCCTCGTACGTATCACCGTCCCGCGGCCCGTAGACCGGCTCGACGGGATCGCCGGAGAGCGTGGAGAAGTCCGCGTCGCGCTTGCGTGCGGCGTCGAACCGGTCCTGCCAGCGGCGGCGGCCTTCTTCGATGGCGTGAGCGTCCATACCTTCGAATTTACTTGGACGTCCTAGTAAATGTCGATGGCGGACGGCGGCGAGTTCTCCGCACGACTCGCCGCCCGGGGAGCTGTTACGCCTTGGCTGTCGCCGTCGAACCGTCCGTGACCAGCGGTTCCAGCTCCCGCGACAGCTTGCGCTCGACGAAGAAGGCCGCGGTCGGAATGGTCCCGGCGATCAGCACCCACAGCTGGCGGGCCACCGGAAGCTTCGCCTTGGAGCCGACGTCGAAGGCCATCACCAGGTACACGACGTACAGCCAGCCGTGCGCGATGCTGACGACCCGGGTGAAGTCGGCCGCGCCGTCCACGTCCAGGAGGTACTTGGCGATCATGCCGAGGACCAGGAGGATCAGCAGGACGCCGGTGACGTAGGCCATCACGCGGTAGCGGGTCAGGACGCTGCGTTTCATGCCGTCGAGCGTAACCGGGCGGATCGGGCGATCTTCGGCCGGGTCGGACGCTGCCGGCGGCCGTCCCGTCGCTCAGGCCTCGTCGAAGTCGTGGGCCGCCACCCGCAGCGGCCGCAGCATCGCGAAGATCTCCCCGCACTCCTCCGCGTCGTACGCCCCGAGGCCGAAGTCCATCGCCATCAGGTCGGCGGTCGCCGCGTCGACGACCTCGCGGCCCTTGTCGGTGATGGTGGCCAGGGTGCCGCGGCCGTCGTTCGGATTCGGGCGCTTGTCGACCAGGCCGGACTTCACCAGGCGGTCCACCGTGTTCGTGACCGAGGTGGGGTGCACCATCAGACGCTCGCCGATCTTGGACATGGGGAGCTCGCCGGACTTGGAGAAGGTGAGCAGGACCAGCGCCTCGTAGCGGGCGAAGGTCAGACCGTACGGCTTGACCGTCGCGTCGACCTCGGCGAGCAGGATCTGATGGGCGCGCATGATCGAGGTGATCGCGGCCATCGAGGGCACGGCTCCCCACCGCTGCTGCCACAGTTCGTCGGCTCGGGCGATGGGGTCGAAGGGGAGGCTGAGCGGCTTCGGCACGGGGCCGACCCTACCGGTCGGTCATATGTCGGTCAGCCCCGTCTCGCAGTTCGGTCGCCGCCGCTCTCGCGGCCGGCCGGCACGGCTCCCGCACGGCGGGCCTCCAGGACCAGACAGAGCGCACACAGCGTGCCGAGGGCTCCCGCCCCGGCCAGTGTCAGATGTACGGGGACGAACTCCGCGGCCAGACCGGCCAGGGCCATCCCGATGCCCTGCACGGTCATCAGGCCGGCGGTCATCAGCGTCATCGCCCGCCCCTTGAGCTCCTCGGGCACCGCCGCCACGAACCACCGGTCGAGCCCGATCCCGTACGCCGCCGCCGCGCCCGCGAGGGTGAGCAGGACGAGGGCGAACGCCAGGCCGGGCCGGGCGGCGTACAGCAGGAAGGGCAGCAGTCCGGCGCCCGCGAGCGGGAGCACGATGCGTGAGCGGGTGCGCGGACTCAGGCGCGAGCCGGCGAACAGCTCGGCGGCGATGTGCCCGACCGGCATCGCGCACATCAGCAGACCGATCGCCGCCGGCCCGGCCCCGATGGCGTCCGCGTACGGGGCGGCCAGCGCCTCCGGCGCGACCACGAACATCGGCTGCACCCAGAACAACAGCATCAGGACGCGCACCCGCCGGTCGCCGAACAGCTGCCGGGCACCGGACAGCGAGGACCGCAGCAGCGCTCCGTCGTCCGCGGTACGGGCGCGGGCCGGCCGGCGCCGGGTGCCGCAGCGAAGCAGCGTGGCCGAGCAGAGGAAGGTGACGAGGGTGATGCCGAGGGCGCCGCGCGGCGCGACCACGGTGAGCAGCAGTCCGCCGAGTCCGAAGCCGGCGAGCACGGCGCTCTGCGAGACGATCCGCAGCAACGAGCGGCCGAGCACGAAGAGTTCGCCCTCGCCGAGGATGTCCGTGAGCGCCGCCGTCCGCGTACCGGTGAAGACCGGCGAGATGCCCGCCACCAGGCAGCGCAGGGCGAGCAGGCCGGCGACCGGAGTGCCGGGCAGCACCATCACGGCGATGCAGCCGGCGCAGAGCAGATCGCAGACGACCAGGACCCGGCGGGCGGGGTAGCGGTCGGCGACGCCCGCGAAGAGGGTGCCGCCGACGACGTACGGCAGGAAGCCGAGCGCGAAGGTGAGCGCGCTGAGTAGGGGTGACCCGGTGAGGTCGTGGACGAGCACGGTCAGGGCGAGCTCGCAGACGACGACGCCGAGCAGCGAGAGGAGATGCGCGGCGAAGACGGCGCGGAACTCGCGCACGGCGAACACGGGCCGGTAGCCCCGGGGGTGGGATGCGGTCGGCGGCATGGGGACGAGCGTGGCTGCGGCGATCCGTGGGCTCCAGAGTTTCGTCCTGAGCCGAAACTCGGTGGGCGGCCGGCGTCCTGGAGGGCAGGGTGGCCGGGCGCAGGAAGGGAGACGGCGGTGGCCAATCGGCTGCACTTCGGACCGGAGGACTTGCTCCGCTGCCGCTTCGCGGTGTCGCCGCTGTGGGAGACGCAGGAAGCGGTCCGCATGCTGTCCCGGCCCGAGCGGTACGGGTACCACAAGGCGTGGCTGCGGCGGATCAGGGAGGCGGCGGCCGGGCTGGATCTGCGGCCGCTGTGGCTGCTCATGCCGCAGCGCGGGTACGCCCCGGACTTCTTCTGTCTGGCGCCGGCCGGTCCCGAGCCGTCCTTCGAGGAGGAGATCGCGCGGGTGCGCGCGACGCCGGCCGATGCGGCGCACACCGACATCCGCCTGGCGCTCGCCGACACCCCGGGAGCGCTCGATTCGGCGACCGGCCGGGCGATGCTCGCGGACCCGGAGCAGGCGGTGCGGGATCTGGCCGATCTGCTCGAGAAGACCTGGCGGCTGCTGGTCGAGCCGGAGTGGCCGCGGCTGCGGGCGCTGCTCGCGGCGGACGTGGCGTACCACTCGCGGCGCCTGGCGCAGGTGGGCTTCGAGCGGGTGGTCGGCGAGCTGAGCCCGCGACTGAGCTGGACGGACTCGACGCTGACGATCGCGGGCCCGGCGGCACACCACGAGCGGGTGCTGGGCGGCCAGGGGCTCGTCCTGATGCCGAGCGTCTTCGCCTGGCCGAATGTGGTCAGCGGGTACGAGCCGCCCTGGCAGCCGGCCGTGATCTATCCGGCGCGCGGCATCGGCAGCCTGTGGACGGCGACGCCCGATGTCGCACCGGACGCGCTGGCCCGATTGCTCGGCCGGACCAGGGCGGACGTGCTCTGCGCCCTCGACGAGCCGGCCGGCACCAGCGCTCTCGCCCGGCGCCTCGGCCTTGCGCTGTCCTCCGTCTCCGGCCATCTGCAGGTCCTCCGGTCGGCGGGTCTGCTCACCTCACGGAGGTACGGGCACGAGGTTCTGTACGAACGCACCGCGCTCGGCATCGCCCTTGCGACCGGCGGCAGTTCGGGCACCGGCCGCGACTGAGAGGCCGCTGACCAGCAGTGTCACGACGAGCGCGGACTGTGACCGACATGTAACGCTTGTCCGGTTCCAGCCGCACGTTCCAGCCGTGCGTTCCAGCCGCGCGCCGTCGCCCAAGGGGGCCGCATGACCGCCCGCTTCTTCCGTTCGCACCGCCGTGGGACCGTCGTGGTCTCCGCATGCGCCCTTCTCACTCTCGCCCTCGGCTGCTCGGCCGAGGAGCAGCCGAATCCCAGGGACGCCGAGCAGGCCGCAGCCGTGGGCGAGGCCTCGGGACCACCGCAGTCACCGTTCTGGGTCGACCCGGACAGCGCGGCCGCCCAGCAGGTGAAGCAGTGGAAGGCGGACGGCCGCACCGAGGACGCCGAGCTGATCCGGCGCATCGCCGACCAGCCGAGCGCGGTGTGGCCGGCCGGGGACGACCCCGGTCCCGCGATCAAGGCGGCCCGTGAGGGCGCCTCGAAGACCGGCCGCACCGCGGTGCTCGTCGCGTACAACATCCCGCACCGTGACTGCGGTCAGCACTCGGCCGGCGGAGCGACCAGCGAGGAGTTCTACCGGCAGTGGATCGGTGCCTTCGCCGACAACATCGAGGACGCCAAGGCCCTGGTGATCCTGGAGCCGGACGCGCTGCCGCACGTGGCGGACGGCTGCACACCGGCCGAGTACCACGAGCAGCGCTTCCGGCTGATGTCGGAGGCCGTCGACCGGCTGAAGAAGCAGCCGAACGTCAAGGTGTATCTGGACGCCGGCAACCCGGCCTGGATCACCGACCCCGGGAAACTGGCCCAGCCGCTGTGGCAGGCGGGCCTGGCCAAGGCCGACGGCTTCGCCCTGAACGTCTCCAACTTCCAGCTCGACGCGACGAACAAGGAGTACGGCCGGCAACTCTCCAAGCTGGTCGGCGACAAGCACTTCGTGATCGACACCAGCCGCAACGGCAACGGGCCGCTGTCCGGCGCCCCGGGCGAGGCCTGGTGCAATCCGCCGGGCCGCGCGCTCGGCGCCAGGCCCAGCACGGACACCGGCGACCCGCTGGTCGACGCGTATCTGTGGATCAAGCGGCCGGGCGAGTCCGACGGCGCCTGCCGCGGCGGGCCGCAGGCCGGGCGCTGGTGGCCGGAGTACGCCCTCTCGCTGGCGCGCAACAGCAAGGCCTGAGCAGCTCGCGGGGCGCCGGTCAGGGCCGCCGCACCTCGAACATGAAGCAGCCGTACTCGAGCGCCCGCACATGGACCAGGGCCACCGACGGGTCGGCGAAGGCCTCGTCGAAGGCCTTCTCGAAGCCGGCCGCCGCGTCCTCGGGGATCTCCAGGAGGCGGCCGCCGGCGATGCGTCCGGCCGTGTCGTAGCGGCGGACGGTGCGCAGGGCCCCGGGCCGCGCGAAGGGGAACTCCGTTCTCCCGCGCGGCCCTTCGCATGGCTCGGCGTGGATGAAGACGGGGCCGGCCTCGTCGTACGCACCCGGGTCCGCGCCGGTCTCGGCGGCCCAGCGGCGCAGCGGGGCGTAACTGACGAGGGCGATGCGCTCGCCGGGCGCCACCGGGCGCAGACAGCAGCGCAGGGGGCTGCCGACAGAGTCCATCGGGATGCCGTCCTCGGTGGCCGTGAAGGGCCGCAGCGGGCGGCCGGAGTCGTCGCGTGTCCGCAGCTCGTCGAGTACGCCGGCCGGAACGGGGCGTGCTTCGTAGGTGCTCATACGGCAAGCATCCGCGCCCGGACTCCGGCCCACCGGCGGAATTCGGACGCGGCGCTCGGCGCAGGTGCTGTGCCGGTCAACGGCCCCCGGAGGAACTGCTGCCGACCGTGGCGCCCGCGCTCACCGTGGCGTGCTCCGGCTCCGGGGCCGGCAGGGCGGCCAGTACGTGCTCGGTCGCACGGGCCCGGCGCTCGCGGCGTTCCTTGAGCTCTCCGTACCCCCAGATGGTGACCGGGGCCAGTGAGATCACCAGGGCCAGGGTGGCCCAGGTGCGCATGGCGACATGGGTGTGGTCGAGCACCAGGGAGGCGGCGAGGGAGGTGGCGATCAGCACCGCCCAGCCCAGATGGATCCGGAAGGTCTGCAGCCGGTCCGGGCTGGCGTCGTTTCCCTTGGGGGTGACCACGAAGCGGCTGGGCCGGCGCAGCACCGCCTCGCCGAGCGACTTGAGGTAGATGGGCGCCGACAGCGCGGACATCGCCATGCCGGCGAGTCCGCCGGAGCCCTCCGGTTCGTGCGGCGAGACGTTGTGCCGGCGGTTCCAGAGATAGAGGCCGACCTGCAGGGCGGCGGCGTCCGTGTAGAGCATCAGCCAGATGGAGGCGGCGACCTGCGTGCCGGAGGCGCCGAACCACAGGAAGAGTCCGCAACTGAGCACGCCGAGCATCCAGTTGACCGCGGTCATCGGGTAGTAGACGAGCATCAGGGAGTAGTTGAAGAAGCGCCCGGGCGGCATCCGGAAGAACGCCTTGCGGTACTGCTTGAAGAGCGTCTCGTACGTGCCCCGGGACCAGCGCAGCTGCTGGGTGAAGAAGTCGGTCCAGGAGGCCGGGCCCTCGCCGACGGCGAGCACGTCCGGGGTATATACGGACCGCCAGTACTTGCGGGTGCGGGGATTGCGGGTGCGGTGCAGCTCGAAGCCGGTGGCCATGTCCTCGGTGATCGAGTCGTAGAGGCCGCCGACCTGCTTGACCGCGGAGATGCGTACGGCGTTGTTGGTGCCGACGAACATGGGGGCGCGGTAGCAGTTGCCGGCCCGCTGGATCAGCGCGTGGAAGAGGAACTGCTGGGACTCGGCGGCCTTGGTGACGGCCCCGTCGTAGTTGCCGTAGACCTGCGGGCCGACGACGAAGGCGACGTCCGGGTCGCGGAAGTATCCGAGCATCCGCTCCAGGAAGTTGGGCTGCGGCACATGGTCGGTGTCGACGGAGGCGAAGAACTCGTACTCGCCGCCGTGCATGGCGATCCAGGCGTTGTAGTTGCCGTGCTTGGTCTTGGCCTTGTGGACGCCGGAGGCGCGGTTCCATTCGGGGACGCCGGAGCGGGTGAAGTGGCGGACGCCGAGCTCGGCGCAGAGCGCCTTGGCGGTGGCGTCGTCGCCCTCGTCCAGGAGCCAGACGTCGAAGGGTCCGTCGTGCCGCATCCGTATCGCGCCCTCGAGGGTGGCGCGGACCATGGATATCGGCTCCTTGCCCGGCACGTACGTGGTGATGAAGGCGACGCGGGTGCCGGGCTCGGGCGGGACGGGTATCGGGTCGCGGGCGACGAGGGTGGCGTGCGCAATCGAGACCACGTTGACGACCATGAACAGCTCGATCAAGCCGATGGCTATCAGCATCGTCGCGTCGAGCACGACCAGCCAGCTGTCGGCGCCCTCGCGCTGAGTCCAGTGCGAGGGCCAGACCAGATACAGCAGGAGCGCCGCGGTGAGCAGCGGCGCCAGCAGCATCAGCAGGACGGCGCGTATTCGGTGCGGCTCGGTGGAGAGCAGTCGCCGGTACTGCACGCGGTAGGCGCCGGTGCCGGGGTCCTGGAAGGGACCGGCGAGCGTGCTGTGGGTTTCGTAGTCGTAGCCCTCGGGCCGCACAGCGCCCTCCAACCTGATCGACGAACCGATATCCCCACAAAAGGGGAGATATACCGGCGTGTCGACCGGAGGTCGGCCGAGCGAGGGGCTTTTGCCGCAACACGTCCCGTACGGCCCATGGGAGTTGCGTGTGGAGCCCGTCCGGCGATTGAGGACAAGGCGCCCTGTGCCGGGGCAGGGCGAGAAACCCGAACCCCCAGCCGGGAGGCGCTACGCTCCGACTACGCCCTCACGCCGCGCGCGCGAGGCGATGACCGCGGACTCCGCCTCCGCCTTCAGCTTGCGGTCGGCGAAGAAGCCGCCCGTCGGCAGGACCGACAGGACGAAGTAGAGCGCGGCCCGCTTGAAGTCCCACTTCGCCTTGGACCAGGCGTCCAGCCAGAAGATCACGTACAGCACGAAGAGGATGCCGTGGATGGCGCCCATCACCGGGACCGCGTTGAAGTCCGTGGTGCGCTTGAGCACCGAGCAGACGAGCAGCAGCAGGAAGGACACGGCCTCGGGGGCCGAGACCAGGCGGAGGCGGCGCAGGGCGGATGCGGTCTTGATGTCCACGGGTCACCTTCGGGTGAAGAGGGATCGGGGTTCCTTCAGGGTACGGATCGTCCTCCGGGCCCCTGTCAGCGGGATGCCCGCCCGGCTACCGTCTTGACGTGGCTCAGTTCCGACTCCAAGGCAGCAAGGTGCTCGCCGTCGACATGTCCGGCGACTCCGTGAAGGCGAAGAACGGCGCGATGGTGGCGTACGACGGCACCATGGCGTTCAAGAAGCTGACCGGCGGCGGTGAGGGCCTGCGCGGCATGGTGACCCGCCGGCTCACCGGCGAGCAGATGACGATCATGGAGGTGAAGGGCCAGGGCACCTGCTGGTTCGCGGACCGCGCCGCCGAGATCAATCTGGTCTCGCTGGCCGGCGACAAGCTCTATGTCGAGTCCAGCAATCTGCTCTGCGCCGACAGCTCGCTGCGCACCGGCACCACCTTCACCGGCCTGCGCGGCGCCTCGCAGGGCAACGGCCTGTTCACCACCACCGTCGAGGGCACCGGCCAGGTCGCGCTGATGTCCGACGGCACCGCGGTGGTGCTGCGCGTGACGCCGCAGTACCCGCTGATCGTCGACCCGGGGGCGTACATCGCACATCAGGGGAATGTCCGGCAGTCCTTCCAGTCCGGCGTGAGCTTCCGCACCTTCATGGGCGAGGGCTCCGGCGAATCCTTCCAGATCCGCTTCGAGGGCGACGGACTCGTGTACGTACAGCCCAGCGAGCGCAACACGATCGGCGGGGAGATCTGAGATGCCCTTCCGCGAGGTCAACTCGAAGATGGTGGAGGCCACGATCGTGCCCGGGCAGCGGATGTTCTCGCAGCGCGGCGCGATGCTGGCGTACCGGGGCGAGGTGTCGTTCACGCCCAATGTGCAGGGCGGCCAGGGCGGCGTGATGTCGATGATCGGCCGCCGGGTGGCGAACGAGGCGACGCCGCTGATGACGGTGGAAGGCAGTGGCACCGTGATGTTCGGGCACGGCGGCCACCACATCCAGGTGATCAATCTGTCCGGGGACACCCTCTTCGTGGAGGCGGACCGGCTGCTCGCCTTCGACGGCACCCTGGAGCAGGGCACGGTCTTCCTCGGCTCGCAGGGCGGTGTGATGGGCATGGTCCGCGGACAGGTGAGCGGCCAGGGCCTGTTCACCACGACCCTCAAGGGGCACGGAGCGGTCGCGGTGATGGCGCACGGCGGGGTGCTCGAGGTCCCGATCACCCCGCAGCACCCGGTCCATGTCGACCCACAGGCGTACGTCGCCCACCACGGGGACGTGACCAACAAGCTCTCGACCGCGCTCGGTTGGCGCGACATGGTCGGCCGCGGCTCCGGCGAGGCCTTCCAGCTGCAGCTGTCCGGCAGCGGCGCGGTGTACGTCCAGGCCTCGGAGGAGAAGCTGTGAACGGCCCGGTGATCCACGACCCGACGACCCTGCCGGTCGACGACAACGTCAACGACTACACCTTCTGCGTGGAGCTCAAGGGCAGCCAGTGGTTCCTGCAGAAGGGGAAGATGATCGCCTACTACGGGCAGGTCGACTTCCACGGCATCGGGCACGGCCCGCTGGACCGGCTGGTGCGTACGAGCTTCCATTCGCCCCTTCACGCGAGCGACTGGGTGGTGGCCCAGGGCAGCGGCAAGATGCTCCTCGCGGACCGGGCCTTCGATGTGAACTCGTACGACCTCGACGACGGCAATCTGACCGTTCGCTCGGGCAATCTGCTCGCTTTTCAGCCAAGTCTCTCGTTGAAGCAGTCGATCGTGCCGGGCTTTCTGACCCTGATCGGCACGGGCAAGTTCGTGGCCGCGTCCAACGGCCCGGTGGTGTTCATGGAACCGCCCCTGCGGGTGGACCCGCAGGCCCTGGTCGGCTGGGCCGACTGCCCCTCGCCCTGCCACCACTACGACCACGGCTATCTGCGCGGTGTACTCGGTGGCGTACGGGCCCTGACCGGCATCGGCGGGACCTCGGGCGAGGAGCACCAGTTCGAGTTCGTGGGGGCCGGCACGGTGCTGCTGCAGTCCACCGAGACCCTGCTGCCCGACCAGGCGACGGGAGTCGTCCCGGGGCAGGCGGGAGTGCCGGGAGGACAGGGTGGGCGGGGGTCCGCGGGGCGCTCGGGGGTACCGAGGGTTCCCGGCCAAGGCGGGGACCTCCAGCGTCGCTTCGGGCTGTGAGCGGTAGTCTGCAGAGTGTGACGTCGAACGCGCATCCGCCCCTGGGATGCACCGCTCGGCCGGGGCTCCGGAGCCCGCGTGGGAGGCGTCACATCCGCAACCGCTCGTTCACCTTTCAACATTTTAGGTAGAATCGAATCTATGGAGACCGAGACGGCCACCCCCTGGCTGACCGACGCCGAACAGTGCGCGTGGCGCACCCATCTGGAGGTGAACAGACTTCTCACGCATCAGCTCGAGAAGGACCTCCAGCCGTTCGGCCTGACCATGAACGACTACGAGATCCTGGTGAATCTCTCGGAGTCCGAGGAGCACCGGATGCGCATGAGCGACCTCGCCGCATCGACGCTGCAGTCCAAGAGCCGCCTCTCGCACCAGATCACCCGCATGGAGAAGGCCGGCCTGGTCCGCCGCGAGCACTGCGAATCGGACCGCCGCGGACTGTACGCCGTACTGACCGAGGAGGGCATGGAAACGATGCACAAGGTGGCCCCGCACCATGTGACCTCGGTGCGCAGCCATTTCATCGACCTCATCGACCCCGCCGACCTCCGGGCCCTGCAGGCCACCCTCGAGCCCCTCGCCGAGAAGCTGCGCGGGCGCCGCGGCAAACCCTGACGCCGAACCCTGGCAGCTGACTCAGGGCGCGTGCCCACTGGGGCTGCCGTACCGCGGACCACCGTCCGGGCACCGGGGCAGCCACAGCTCGAAGAGTGCACCGCCGTCCGCCGACCCGCCGACCGTCAGGCGGCCGCTGTGCCGCTCCGCGACATCCCGGGCGATGGCCAGGCCCAGACCGGCGCCACCGTCGTCCCGGCTCCTGGCGTCGTCCAGTCGCACGAACCGCTCGAAGACCCGCTCCCGCTCGACCAGGGGCACGCCCGGCCCGTCGTCCACGACCCCGAGCACGGCGAAATCGCCGTCCACCCGGGTCGTGACGGTGACGCGGCTGTCGGCGTGCCGCTGGGCGTTGTCCAGCAGATTGCCGAGGATCCGGGCCAACTGGCGCCGGGAGCCGATCACTTCGAGCTCTCTCGTGGCCGGCTCGCCCGGCTCGTTGCGTACGGCGATCCGGTCGCCGGTCCGCTGGGAGAGCTCCTCGCGGATCAGGGCCGGCAGCGCGATCCGCTCCTGGCCCGGCCGCTCCCCCGCGTCCAGGCGGGCGAGCAACAGCAGGTCGGCGGCCAGCTGCTGCAGTCGTACGGTGTCCACGACCGCACCCTGGACGTCGAGCAACTCCGGGTGTGCGGCGCCCACTTCGAGCTGAGTGCGGAGCGAGGCGATGGGGCTGCGCAGCTCGTGCGAGGCGTCCGCGACGAACCGGCGCTGGCGCTCGACGGACGTCTCCAGGGCGCCGAGGGTCTCGTTCGTGGTGCGGGCGAGCGCCGCCACCTCGTCGTACGTGTCCGGCTGCGGCACCCTCCGGGACAGGTCCTCGGAGGCGGTTATCGCGGCCATCTCGCGCCGGATGCCCTCGACGGGACGCAGCGCTCTGCGGGTGACGAGCCAGGTGACCGCGCCGACCACCACGAGCAGCAGCGGCACGCCTATCAGCATCGCGGTGGCGGCGGTGCGCACGGCACTGCGCTCCGCCGCGAGCGGGGCGCCGGCGTGCACCGTCGCGGACTCGCCGCCGCGGGTGGTCAACTCCACCGATGCGAAACGGTAGTCGGCGGTGTCGCCGTCCACCGTGGCCGAGCCCTCGGAGGGCCCCACCTCGTCGGCCATCCGGCCGGGCTCCGGGTCGTCATCGTCGTCTCGGTCGTCGGAGGCGTCGTCACCGTCGTCGCCTCGGTCGTCGCGGTCGTCGCCGCCGCTGTCGCCGCCGTCGTCGCGCTGCTGGTCCTGTGCGGGGTCCGTGCCGGGGCGTACGGCGGTGACGCCGGTGCCGCTGATCGCCTCCAGATCGTCGCTCGCCGCCCGCAGACGGCCCTGTCCGTCCACGACCTGCACGGGGCTGTCCTCGCCGTCGGGCAGTTCGAGTTTCGAGTAGGAGACGCCGGAGGCGAGCTGGGCGGCCACGCGGCGGGCAGCCGTCTCGGCGTCGGAGTCCGCCTGGCCCGTCAGGGTGGTGCGCAGCGAGAGGAGCAGAGCCGCGCTCGCGACGACAAGTGCCACGGCCACCACGGCAGTTGCCGCGAGGGCGGCCCTGGCGCGCACGGAGGCGAAGACGGGGTGCCACAGGCTCACGGGGCGGCCTCCAGGCGGTAGCCGGCGCCGCGCACGGTGCGGATCAGGTCGGCGCCCAGTTTGCGGCGCAGGGCGCTGATGTAGACCTCGACGATGTTCGGATCGCCGTCGTAGGCGAAGTCCCAGACGGCTTCCAGGATCTGCGCCTTGGACACCAACTGCCCGGACCGCACCGCGAGTTGCTCCAGTACCGCGAACTCCTTCGCGGTGAGGGTCACTTCGCACTCGCCGTCTCCCTCGAGGCGGTACGCACGGCGGGCGGCGGTGTCCAGGCGCAGACCGGGCAGATTCAGGATCGGTGAGGGACCGGCCGAACCGCGGCGGCGCAGCAGCGCCTTCACCCGGGCGACCAGGACCACGTACGAGAAGGGCTTGGTCAGATAGTCGTCCGCGCCGGTGTCCAGGCCCTCGGCCTCGTCGTACTCCCCGTCCTTGGCGGTCAGCATCAGGATCGGCACGTCGTCGCCCGCGGCACGCAGGGCGGCGCACACGCGGTAGCCGTTCATGCCCGGCAGCATGATGTCCAGGACGATCAGGTCGTACGGGGCCTGGGCGGCCTGGTGCAGGCCCTCGAGCCCGTCGTGCACGACGTCCACGGCGTAGCCCTCGGCCGTCAGGCCCTTGGCGAGGGACAGGGCGAGCCGCTTCTCGTCCTCCACGATCAACAAACGCATGCCGTCAGGGTCGCAGAGCGGACCTGAAGACGGCTTCAGGTGGCTTCAGGCTGCGTTCAGGGACGGCGCGGCAGATTGGGACCAGTCGACAAGCCAGGGCCCATCGGCCCACGATCCGGGGAGGAACCCTCATGAAGCGCAACCTTGTCATCGCCACGGTCGCCGTCGCCGCACTGGTCGGCGGAGGCACGGCCTTCGCCGTCGCGGACGACGACGCGAGCGACGGCACCACGACCTCGTCGTCCCGCGGGGACGACCGTGACCGTCACGACGACGACCGTCACGACGACGACCGTCACGATGACGACGACCGTGATGATGACGGTCGGGACGACGACGGCCGGGACCGTGACGGGGACGACGTCCGGCATGCCGATCTGCCCAAGGTGACCGCGAAGGACGCGATCGACGCGGCGCTCAAGCACACGCCCGGAGCGGTGATCTCCGTCGACCTGGACGACAGGGACGACGACGACCGCAAGCTCGTGTGGGAGGTCGAGGTCCTGACGAAGAACGACACGACCCGAGGCATCCACGTCGACCCGTCCACCGCCCGCACCACATCAAGCCCGTCGAACGATTGAGGACACCCTTCAGCCCGTCCGACGCACCTTCCAGCCCGTCCGACGCACCTTCCAGCCCGTCCGGCGTTTGAGGACATCTTGCAGCCCGTCCGGCGTTTGAGGACAAGGCGCCTCGGCGCCGGAGGGGCCGAAGAACTCAACCGCCGTCCGCCCCAAGGACAAGGCTCTCCACCAGCGAATCCGCCGCAGCGTACGGATCCAGCGAACCCGACACAATCCGCCCCGCCAGGGCGGAGAGGCGGCGATCCCCGTGCAGATCCCCGATCCGCTCCCGCAGGGCCGTCACCGCAATCGCCTCCACCTCACGAGAGGCCCGCGCCGTCCGCCGCTCCACGAGCACCCCGCGCTCGTCCATCCAGGCCCGGTGCTTCTCCAGTGCCTCGACGACTTCGTCCGTGCCCTCGCCCCGCGCTGCGACCGTCTTGACGATCGGCGGGCGCCAGTCGCCGGGGCCGCGGGCCTCGCCGAGGCCCAGCATGTGGTTGAGCTCGCGGGCGGTCGCGTCCGCCCCGTCGCGGTCCGCCTTGTTCACCACGTACACATCGCCGATCTCGAGGATGCCGGCCTTCGCGGCCTGGATCCCGTCGCCCATACCGGGGGCGAGCAGCACCACCGAAGTGTCGGCCTGCGAGGCGATCTCCACCTCGGACTGGCCGACGCCGACGGTCTCGACGAGCACCACGTCGCAGCCGGCCGCGTCCAGGACCCGGATCGCCTGCGGCGCCGCCCAGGCGAGCCCGCCGAGGTGGCCGCGGGTGGCCATGGAGCGGATGTAGACCCCGGGGTCCGATGCATGCTCGGACATCCGCACCCGGTCCCCGAGGAGCGCGCCCCCGGAGAACGGCGACGAGGGATCGACCGCGAGCACCCCGACCCGCTTTCCGGCCCGGCGGTACGCGGAGACCAGCGCGGAGGTGGACGTCGACTTACCGACACCGGGCGAGCCGGTGAGCCCGACGACGTAGGCGTTCCCGGTGAGCGGAGCGAGCGCGGCCATCACCTCGCGCAGCTGCGGCGACGCCCCCTCGACCAGGGAAATCAGCCGGGCCACCGCCCGCGGCCTGCCCTCGCGCGCCTGCGCCACCAGAGAGGGGACGTCCTGCATGACTGCTGCTCCACTTCGATCGTCCGACCGTCACTCACCACGCACGTGCCCGACACCAGGCGCATACCCGCCCAGCCTCACCCATCACGAGCACAAGCCCGACCACCCCGAACGGCCCCGGCCCACGTACCCGAAAGCGGGGCCCAGCCACCTTGCGTCCCCCGGAACCGAGCCGGACCCCAGCCCGAACCGGACCCGAGACCCGAGACCCGAGACCCGAGACCCGACTGGACGGGATACCCGAACTGGACCGAAACCCCACAGGACCAAGACCCGAACCAGACCGGAAACCCGCCTGGACCCGAAACCGAACCAGACCCGAACCCGCCTGGCCCGATACCTGCCTGGCCCCAGGAGCCGAACCGGACCCGAACCCTGACGGGACACATGAGCCCAGCCAGACCCGAAACCCGACAGCCCAAGGCTCGAACCGGCCCCGAGACCAGGCTTGGCCCAGGACCGGAACTCGACCCAACACCGGAACCCGGCCCGAGACCGAGCAAGATCCGAGACCGAGCCGGACCCAAGACCCGAAACCCGACAGCCCAACACTCGAACCAACCCCGAGACCGGTTTGGCCCAAGACCGGAACCCGACCCAAGACCCGACCCGAACCCGACCCGCGACCGAGCAAGACCCGAACCGGCCCCAACGTCCGACAGCACCGAGACCCGACAGGCCCCGCGACCAGTCGGACCCGCGCATCCGGCCCCGATCCGAGCCCTCGAGGACCCGGGCGACGCCGGGGTCCAGTCCTCGAGGCGCCGATCCCCCGAGCTCTCCCCCGCCCGCGGAGGCTCCCGAGGAAACCGCAGTCCGAGTGCCCCGGTGCGAGGTCCGGTCGGCTCACGGACGGCGCCGGCCGCCAGGCCCGGAATCCGGTCGGGCACAAGATCCGGCCGCCCCGCATGCGCGAGCCCGATCCCGGCCTCGAACGCCCCGGCCGACCCTCGGACCCGACGTCGGAAAACCCGACCAACCCTCGGCCCGCGACCCGATCCCGGCCTCGGAAACCCGGCCGACCCACGCACCCCGGCCCCGGAGGCCCGGCGCACGCCAGTCCCCAGCCTCAGAGCCCACCGGGCGGGGCCCGGCCGCCCCACAGAACCCGGGCCCCGGCCGAAGACCGAGCCCGCGCCGAGGCCCGGACGCACACTCACACCGGGCCCCGGGCCCCGGGCCCCGCCGCCGACCCGAGACAAACCCCAAGGCCGGGCCCCGCCCCCGACACCCGGGCGTCAGCCCTTCGGTACTCGGACGATCAGCGCGTCGCCCTGGCCGCCGCCCCCGCACAGGGCCGCCGCGCCGACACCGCCGCCGCGCCGCTTCAGTTCGAGGGCGAGGTGGAGTACGAGACGGGCGCCGGACATGCCGATCGGGTGGCCGAGTGCAATCGCGCCGCCGTTGACGTTCACCTTTTCCGGGGTGACTCCGAGGTCCTTCATGGACTGCACGGCGACCGCGGCGAACGCCTCGTTGATCTCGATCAGGTCGAGGTCCCCGACGCTGATGCCCTCCTTCTTCAGCGCGTGCTGTATGGCGTTGGAGGGCTGCGACTGCAGGGAGTTGTCGGGGCCCGCGACATTGCCGTGGGCGCCGATCTCGGCGATCCAGTCGAGGCCGAGCTCGATCGCCTTGGCCTTGCTCATCACGACCACGGCGGCCGCGCCGTCCGAGATCTGCGAGGCCGTACCGGCGGTGATCGTGCCGTCCTTGGCGAAGGCGGGACGCAGCTTGCCGAGGGACTCCGCGGTGGTCTCGGCCCGGATGCCCTCGTCCTTGGAGAAGAGCACCGGGTCGCCCTTGCGCTGCGGGATCTCCACGGGGGTGATCTCGGCCTCGAAGACGCCCTTCTCCTGCGCGGCCGCGGCGCGCTGGTGGGAGAGCGCACCGATCTCGTCCTGTTCGGCACGCTTCAGGCCGAGCCGGGTGTTGTGGCGCTCGGTGGACTCGCCCATCGCGACCCCGTCGAAGGAGTCGGTGAGCCCGTCGTGGGCCATCGAGTCGAGCATCTCGATCGCGCCGTACTTGTGGCCGGCGCGGGAGTTCGGCAGCAGATGCGGGGCGTTCGTCATGGACTCCTGGCCGCCGGCCACCACCACGTCGAACTCACCGGCACGGATGAGCTGGTCGGCGAGCGCGATCGCGTCGAGCCCCGAGAGACAGACCTTGTTGACGGTGAGCGCCGGGACGCCCATCGGGATGCCCGCCTTGACCGCGGCCTGCCTGGCCGGGATCTGCCCCGCCCCGGCCTGCAGGACCTGGCCCATGATCACGTACTGCACCTGGTCGCCGCCGATGCCGGCGCGGTCCAGGGCCGCCTTGATCGCGAAGCCGCCGAGGTCGGCGCCGGAGAAGGACTTGAGGGACCCGAGCAGCCGTCCCATGGGCGTACGGGCCCCTGCGACGATCACCGAAGTCGTGCTGTTCGTTCCAGACATTGAGGCACGGCCCCTTGGATGAGGAGTGAACGAGGGTTTACCTCAATGTACTGAGCGGTACCTGCCCGGTCACCGGGCCATGAGTGTGATCGCGCGCACGTTGCGTGATCGGGGCCACGGCGCTCCACTGGGGAGATGCTGACGCGCATCGACCACATCGGGATCGCCTGTTTCGACCTGGACAAGACAGTGGAGTTCTACCGCTCCACGTACGGCTTCGAGGTCCATCACACCGAGGTCAACGAGGAGCAGGGCGTACGCGAGGCCATGTTGAAGATCAACGGCACCTCGGACGGCGGCGCGAGCTACCTCCAGCTCCTGGAGCCGGTCCGCGAGGACTCCACGGTCGCCAAGTGGCTGGCCAAGAACGGCGAGGGCGTGCACCACATCGCCTTCGGCACCGCGGACGTCGACGCCGATGCGGCCGACATCAAGGACAAGGGCGTACGCGTGCTCTACGACGAGCCGCGGACCGGCTCGATGGGCTCGCGGATCACCTTCCTGCACCCCAAGGACTGCCACGGCGTGCTGACGGAACTCGTCACTTCCGCGGCGAAGGGCTCGACGGAGCACTGACGGAACTCGCCATTTCGGCCGCCGATGCGTCGACGGAGCACTGACCTCCGGATCCTTCGGCCGGTAGGGTTGGGGGCGGCTGCGCGCCCGGGCGATCACCCGTGGGCTCGGCCGTGGCCGGGGTCCGGATTTTCGGGGGCGTGCGGGATCGGGGTCGGGGCAGCGGCCCACGCCCCGCCGTTGATCTGACACCATTCCCCGGTGGGCCCCGTTCGGCGGATGGGCGGAGCTCGTTTCGAGACTTTCGAACAGAGTGGGGCCTTCCCTGCTCGGTCGGAGTCGAGAGCTTGGGGAAGGATGGGACCGCGCAGTGCGGGGCTACGAACGCCAGGAGGGCCGACGGCCGGCTGAGACTGACCATCTCTCGAAGTTCGAGGCCGAGATGGACCGGCTGAAGACGGAGCGGGAGAAGGCCGTCCAGCACGCCGAGGACCTCGGCTACCAGGTCGAGGTGTTGCGCGCCAAGCTCCACGAGGCGCGCCGCAGCCTCGCGTCCCGCCCTGCCTACGACACGGCCGACATCGGCTACCAGGCCGAGCAACTCCTGCGGAATGCCCAGATCCAGGCCGACCAGTTGCGCTCGGACGCCGAGCGCGAGATGCGCGAGGCCCGGGCACAGACCCAGCGTTTCCTGCAGGAGCACGCGGAGCAACAGGCCAGGCTGCAGGCCGAGCTGCACTCCGAGGCCGTCTCCCGGCGCCAGCAGCTCGACCAGGAGCTGGCCGAGCGCCGCCAGACCGTCGAGTCCCACGTCAACGAGAACGTGGCATGGGCGGAGCAGCTCCGGAACCGTACGGAACAGCAGGCCCGCCGGCTGCTCGACGAGTCCCGAGCGGAGGCCGACCAGGCGCTGGCCGCGGCCCGCGCGGAGGCGGAGCGGCTGACCGAGGAGGCCCGCCGGCGTCTCGGCGGCGAGGCCGAGTCCGCGCGTTCGGAGGCGGAGGCGATTCTGCGCCGGGCGCGCACGGACGCCGAGCGGCTGCTCAACGCCGCCTCCACCCAGGCGCAGGAGGCCACCGACCACGCGGAGCAGCTGCGTTCGTCGACGGCCAGCGAGTCCGACCAGGCCCGCCGCCAGTCCTCGGAGCTGAGCCGGGCGGCCGAGCAGCGGATGGCCGAGGCGGAGACGGCGCTGCGCGAGGCGCGCGCCGAGGCGGAGAAGGTGGTCGCCGAGGCCAAGGAGGCCGCGGCCAAGCGCCTCGCGGGCGCGGAGAGCGAGAACGAACAGCGGGCGCGTACGGCGAAGGAGCAGGTGGCCCGCCTGGTCCAGGAGGCGACGAAGGAGGCCGAGGCCACCAAGGAGGAGGCCAAGCAGGCCCTCGCGGACGCCAAGGCCGAGGCCGAGCAGGTACTCGCGGAGGCCACCGAGAAGGCCCGTACGGTCACCGCCGAGGAGACCGCGTCCCAGTTGTCGACGGCCGCCCGTACCGCCGAGGACGTACTCGACAAGGCTCAGTCGGACGCCAAGGCGACCACCCGCGCGGCGAACGAGGAGGCCGACCGGCTGCGCTCCGAGGCCGAGGCGGAGGCCGACCGGCTGCGTGCCGAGGCGCACGATCTGGCCGAGCAGCTCAAGGGCGCGGCCAAGGACGACACCGAGGAGTACCGGGCCAAGACGGTCGAGCTGCAGGAGGAGGCCCGTCGACTGCGCGGTGAGGCCGAGCAGTTGAGGGCCGAGGCGGTCGCCGAGGGCGAGCGGATCCGCAGCGAGGCGCGGCGCGAGGTCGTCAAGGAGATCGAGGGCGCGGCGAGCAGCGCCGAGGAGATCCTCTCCAAGGCGCGCGCGGACGCCGACGAGCTGCGTACGACGGCGGCCACCGAGTCGGAGCGGGTCCGTACCGAGGCGATCGAGCGCGCGACGACGCTGCGCCGGCAGGCCGAGGAGACCCTGGAGCGGACCCGTACGGAGGCCGAGCGGAACCGCGACGAGATCGTCGAGCAGGCGGAGGCCGTACGGACGCAGGCCGAGGAGGCCGCGGAGCAGACCCGTGCGGACGCCGAGCAGGCGATAGCGCAGCGTCAGGCGGAGGCGGCCGAGGAGCTGACCCGGCTGCACACCGAGGCCGAGGAGCGCCTGACCGCCGCGGAGACCGCGCTGAACGACGCGCGCAGCGAGGCGGAGCGGCTGCGCCGGGAGGCCGCGGACGAGGCGGAGCGCCAGCGCACGGAGGCGGCCGAGCGGGCCCGCACCCTCAAGTCGCAGGCGGAGGAGGAGGCCGAGCGGCTGCGTACGGAGGCCGCCGCCGAGGCGTCCGAGTCCCGTGCGGAGGGCGAGGCGACGGCCGTACGGTTGCGCAGTGAGGCCGTGACGGAGGCGGAGCGGCTCAAGGCGGAGGCTCAGGAGAGCGCGGACCGGGTACGCGCGGAGGCTGCCGCGGCGGCCGAGCGGGTCGGTACGGAGGCGGCGGAGGCGCTCGCCGAGGCCCAGGAGCATGCGGCGGGGCGCCGCGCGAAGGCCGACGAGATCCTGGAGTCGGCCCGCGGCGAGGCCGAGCAGGAGCGCGAGCGCGCCCGCGAGCAGAGCGAGGAGTTGCTGGCCGCGGCGCGTAAGCGGGTGGACGAGGCGCAGGCGGAGGCGCAGCGGCTCGTCGAGGAGGCGGACCGGCGGGCGGGCGATCTGGTGGCGGCTGCCGAACTGACCGCCCAGCAGGTGCGGGACGCGGTGTCCGGTCTGCAGGAGCAGGCGCAGGAGGAGATCACCGGTCTGCGCTCGGCGGCGGAGCACGCGGCGGAGCGCACCCGCAAGGAGGCCCAGGAGGAGGCGGACCGGGTCAGGTCCGACGCCTATGCGGAGCGGGAGCGGGCGTCGGAGGACGCGTCCCGGCTCAGGAGCGAGGCGCAGGAGGAGACCGAGGCCGCCAAGTCCCTTGCGGAGCGCACTCTTTCGGAGGCGATCACCGAGTCGGAGCGGCTGCGCGCGGAGGCCACCGAGCAGTCGCAGCGGGCCCGTACAGAGGCCTCCGAGCGGGTCGCCGCGGCCGAGCAGGACGCGACGCGTACCCGGGCGGATGCCCGCGAGGACGCGAACCGGATCAGGACCGATGCGGCCACCCAGGCCGACCAGTTGATCGGTGAGGCGACGAGTGAGGCGGAGCGGCTGCGGGCCGAGGCGGCCGACACGGTCGGTTCGGCTCAGCAGCACGCGGAGCGCACCCGGTCCGCGGCCGAGCAGCTGAAGGCGGACGCGGCGGCGGAGGCGGAGCGGCTGCGCAGCGAGGCGCAGGCCGAGGCCGACCGGCTGCTCGACGAGGCCAGGAAGGAAGCGGGCAAGCGGCGCACGGAGGCCGCGGAGCAGGTCGACCGGCTGGTGTCGGAGGCCACCGCGGAGGCGGAGCAGCTGACGGAGAAGGCCCGGGAGAAGGCGCTCGAGACGACCACGGAGGCCGAGCAGCAGGCCGACACCATGGTCGGGGTGGCCCGCGGCGAGGCGGAGCGCCTGGTCTCCGAGGCCACCGTGGAGGGCAACTCCCTGGTGGAGCAGGCCCGTACGGATGCGGACGATCTGCTTGTGGGTGCCCGCCGGGACGCCACGGCGATCCGGGAGCGGGCCGAGGAGCTGCGGGATCGGATCACGGGTGAGATCGAGGAGCTGCACGAGCGGGCCCGCCGGGAGTCGGCGGAGGCCATGAAGTCGGCGGGCGAGCGCTGCGATGCGCTGGTGAAGGCGGCCGAGGAGCAGCGGGCCGAGGCGGAGGCGGAGGCCAAGGAGCGTCTCGCCGAGGCCAATACGGAGGCGGGCAAGGTCCGGATCGCCGCGGTGCGCAAGGCCGAGGCGCTGCTCAAGGAGGCCGAGCAGAAGAAGACGGAGGCGCAGCGCGAGGCGGAGCGTCTGACGTCGGAGGCCGAGGCCGAGGCGAAGCGTCTGGTCGACGAGGGGCAGAAGGAGCTCGATGTCCTGGTGCGCCGGCGCGAGGACATCAATGCCGAGATCTCCCGCGTGCAGGACGTGTTGGAGGCTCTCGAGTCCTTCGAGACACCCGGCGCCGGTGCCGGGGGCAACGGCAGCGGTGGCAAGGACGGCGCGGTCAAGGCGGGGGCGTCGGCCGGAGCGACTCGTTCGAGTGGTAAGTCCTCCGAATCGTGACGCGGCAGTCAATGAGTGGGCTAGGCAAGGGGTTTGACCCGGGCACGTGCAAGCGGTCCGCGGGTTCGCCACTCAAAAGGGGTGTCATTCTCCAGATCAAAAGAGCAACTGCTCGATGACACGCCGCAATGCCCCCTAGGATTCCCCTCGGGGGGTGCTTTGAAAGTCCCGTACGGCACCCGCGGCGCCCGGGGCTTTCAGAACACCCCCCTTCACCTCACCGGTCTCATTCGACAGGAACCCCATGAGCGACACTTCCCCCTACGGCTTCGAGCTTGTGCGGCGTGGGTACGACCGCGCTCAGGTGGACGAACGTATCTCCAAGCTCGTCTCCGACCGTGACAGCGCACTGTCCCGTATCACCGCTCTGGAAAAGCGCATCGAGGAACTCCACCTCGAGACACAGAACGCACAGGCGCAGGTGGACGACGCCGAGCCGTCGTACGCCGGTCTCGGTGCCCGGGTGGAGAAGATCCTCCGCCTCGCCGAGGAAGAGGCCAAGGACCTGCGCGAGGAGGCCCGTCGCGCCTCCGAGCAGCACCGCGAGCTCGCCGAGTCCGCCGCCCAGCAGGTGCGCAACGACGCGGAGGCGTTCGCCTCCGAGCGCAAGGCGAAGGCGGAGGACGAGGGCGCCCGGATCGTCGAGCAGGCCAAGGGCGAGGCGTCCGCGCTGCGTGCCGAGGCGCAGAAGGACGCGCAGTCCAAGCGCGAGGAGGCGGACGCGCTCTTCGAGGACACCCGCGCCAAGGCCGCCCAGGCAGCGGCGGACTTCGAGACCAATCTGGCCAAGCGCCGCGAGCAGTCCGAGCGGGACCTGGCCTCCCGTCAGGCGAAGGCGGAGAAGCGTCTCGCGGAGATCGAGCACCGCGCGGAGCAGCTGCGTCTCGAGGCCGAGAAGCTGCGCACCGACGCCGAGCGCCGCGCCCGCCAGACGGTGGAGACCGCGCAGCGCCAGGCCGAGGACATCGTGGCGGACGCGAACGCCAAGGCGGACCGGATCCGCAGCGAGTCCGAGCGCGAGCTCGCGGCGCTGACGAACCGCCGCGACTCGATCAACGCCCAGCTGACGAACGTCCGGGAGATGCTGGCGACCCTGACGGGTGCCGCGGTCGCCGCCGCGGGCCAGCCCGCCGAGGACGAGGCGGCCGCCTCGCACGGGGTGCCGGCTCAGCAGACGCGCTGACGTTCCCTCATCGGGTCGCCCGAGCCCCGTACCGCTTCGGCGGTGCGGGGCTCTCGCGTGTCCAGGGGTGGGGGTCGCGGGCATCCGGCCCCGGTGGCGGGGCAGTTTGTCCCGTTCTAGCGTGGTCCGCATGATCGAGCTCGCGGGCCTGACCAAGCGATACGGCGAGAAGGTCGCCGTCGACCGGCTGACCTTCACGGTCCGCCCGGGCATCGTCACCGGCTTCCTCGGTCCGAACGGCGCGGGCAAGTCGACGACGATGCGGATGCTGCTCGGCCTCGATCACCCCACCGCGGGTGATGTGCGGATCGACGGTCTGCACTACGACCAGCTGAAGGACCCGATGACGTACATCGGTGCGCTGCTCGACGCGAAGGCGATGCACGGCGGCCGCAGCGCCTTCAACCACCTGCTGTGCCTCGCCCAGTCGAACGGCATCCCGCGGGCGCGTGTGCACGAGGTCCTCGACACGGTCGGCCTGACGGCGGTCGCCGGGAAGAAGGCCAAGGGCTTCTCGCTCGGCATGGGGCAGCGGCTCGGCATCGCCGGCGCACTGCTCGGCGACCCGCAGATCCTGATGTTCGACGAGCCGGTGAACGGCCTCGACCCCGAGGGCATCCACTGGATCCGCAATCTGATGAAAGGGCTCGCCGCCCAGGGCCGTACCGTCTTCGTCTCCTCGCATCTGATGAGCGAAATGGCCCTGACCGCCGACCATCTGGTGGTCATCGGCCAGGGCAGGCTGCTCGCGGACACCTCGATGGCCGACTTCATCCGCGCCAATTCGCGCAGTTACGTACGGCTGCGCTCGCCGCAGCAGGAGCGGCTGCGGGACGTGCTGCACGAGGCCGGGATCACCGTGGTGGAGGCGGGCAACGGCACGCTCGAGGTGGACGGCGTCGGCGCCGACCGGCTCGGTGAACTCGCCGCGGGCGCCGGGCTCGTACTGCACGAGCTGAGCCCGCAACAGGCTTCCCTGGAGGAGGCCTTCATGCAGCTCACCGCGGAGTCCGTGGAGTACCACGCGCATTCGGATCCGGCGTCCTCGCCGCCGGGAGCCGGCCCCGGCGCACCGTCCGGCGGCGTGAGCGGCCCGGCGCCCGGCTGGGGCGAGCAGTGGAATCAGCAGCAGGCGCGCAAGAACGAGGGAGCCTGACGGATGGCTGCGACACAGGTGCTCCGCTCGGAGTGGACGAAGATCCGGTCGGTCTCGTCGACGGTGTGGACGCTGGGACTCGCCGTGGTCGTCTCGATCGGGCTCGGCATCCTGATCAGCTGGCTCGCCTCGAACGACTTCGACAATCTCGGCGCGAAGGACCGGATGGGCTTCGACGCCACGGCGATCAGCTTCGCCGGGATGGGCCTCGGCCAGCTCGCCATGATCGTCTTCGGGGTGCTCGTGGTCGCGAACGAGTACAGCACCGGGATGATCCGCACCTCGCTGTCCGCCGTACCGCAGCGCGGCACCTTCCTGTTCTGCAAGATCGCGGTGGCCACGCTGCTCGCCCTGGTGGTCGGCCTGATCACCGCCTTCATCGCGTTCTTCGCGGGGCAGTCCGTGATGGGCGAGCACAAGGCGTCGATCGGTGACGCGGGGGTGCTGCGCGCGGTGATCGGGGCCGGTCTCTACATGACGCTGATCGCGGTGTTCTCGATGGGTGTCGCGGCCATGCTGCGCAGTCCGATGCTGTCGCTCGGCATTCTGATGCCGTTCTTCTTCCTGATCTCCAACATCCTCGGAAATGTCTCGGCCACCGAGAAGATCGGGCAGTTCCTGCCGGACCAGGCGGGACTGAAGATCATGGAAGTGGTCAGCCCGGTGGACGACGACACCCCGTACGGGCCGTGGGGCGGTTTCGGAATCATGGCCCTGTGGGTGGTCGCGGCGCTGATCGGCGGATATGTGCTGCTGAAGAAGCGGGACGCCTGAGGCCTGCGGGAATGGTGCGAACGAGGCCTGCGGGAATGCTGCGGACGCCGGAGCGCACCCGCTCGCGTTTGCCTGGAACCGTCAAGGCGTGGATATCCTCTTAGCCCTCACGGGGGCGTGTGTGCTGGTGCCCCGACGTCAATGACCTGTCGATGGGTGCGGAGCATGATCGAGGCAGTCGGCCTGACGAAGCGCTACGGCGCCAAGACGGCCGTGTACAACCTTTCCTTCCAGGTGCGGCCCGGCACCGTCACCGGATTCCTCGGGCCGAACGGCTCGGGCAAGTCGACGACGATGCGCATGATCCTCGGCCTCGACAACCCCTCCGCCGGCCATGTGACCATCGCCGGTCATCCCTACCGCAAGCTTCCGAACGCCCCCCGGCACGTCGGCGCGCTGCTCGACGCCAAGGCCGTGCACGGTGGCCGGCACGCGCGCAATCACCTGCTCTGCCTGGCTCAGCTGTCCGGCATCCCGGCCCGCCGGGTGGACGAGGTGCTCGGCGTGGTCGGCCTGCAGGACGTGGCGAAGAAGCGCTCCAAGGGCTTCTCGCTCGGCATGGGCCAGCGGCTCGGCATCGCCTCCGCGCTGCTCGGCGACCCGCAGGTGCTGCTCTTCGACGAGCCGGTCAACGGCCTCGACCCGGAGGGCATCCTCTGGGTCCGCAATCTGATGAAGCAGCTCGCGGCGGAGGGCCGTACGGTCTTCGTCTCCTCGCACCTGATGAGCGAAATGGCCCTCACCGCCGAGCACTTGATCGTGATCGGCCGCGGCCAGCTGCTCGCCGATATGAGCGTCAAGGACTTCATCTCGGCCAATTCCGCGGACTTCGCCCGGGTCCGCACCCCGGACACCGATCCCCAGCAGCGCGAGAAGCTGACGGCCGCGCTCACCGAGGCCGGCGGCCAGGTGCTGCCCGAGCAGGACGGCGCGCTCCGGGTCACCGGCCTTCCGCTCCCCCGCATCAGCGATGTCGCGCACGGTGCGAGCGTCCGCCTGTGGGAGCTGTCCCCGCACCAGGCCTCGCTCGAGGAGGCGTACATGCGGATGACCCAGGGCGCCGTCGACTACCGCTCGACCATCGACCAGCGCGCCGGTCTGCAGCAGCAGCTGCCGGCCGGGGCGCCCGACCAGTTCGCGCCGCCGATGCCGGGTCAGGACCAGCCCGGTTGGTACGCGCCCCCGCCGCCGCAGCAGGGCGGTCAGCCGTTCGGCATGCCGCAGGGCGCCCCTGGCGGGCCGTACGGCGGCGCTCCCGCGGGCCCCAACCCGTACGCACAGCAGGCGCCCGCCGCGCCCGCGCAGGCCCCCGCCCCGACCCCGCACACGGACAACGAGGACTCCCGATGAGCACGCCGCACCCGCAGCAGGCACCCGCGCCCGTGCCCCCGCAGGGCGCACCGCAGCAGGCCGACCCGTCCGGGAAGTGGCAGGGTCTGCCGGGCGCCGCCTACACCTCGCCGATCCCGATCAAGCGCACCCACCTGGGGAACGCACTCGCCTCGGAGTGGACGAAGATCCGTTCCGTCCGCTCGACGATGTGGACGCTCGGCATCTTCCTGCTCCTGGTGATCGGCACCGGCCTGGCCATCGCGGCGAACACCGAGCCCAGGGACTACGCCGACGTCCCGTACACCCTGCCTGCCTTCTTCGGTCTCATCCTCGGCCAGATCTGCCTCATCACGCTCGGCGTCCTGGTGGTCTCCTCCGAGTACGGCACCGGCATGATCCGTACGACGATGACGGCCTCGCCGCAGCGGCACCGGGTGCTCGCCGCGAAGTTCCTGATCTTCTTCCTGGTGGCGTACGTGGTGTCGTTCTGCGCGATCGGCCTGGTCGGCCTGATCACCTCGGGGATGCACGAGGACGGCTCGGTGGAGGCGGCGCCGATGGGCGGCACGCTCCTGAAGGGCTCCCTGTACGTCTCGCTGCTCGGTGTACTCGCGCTCGCCGTGGGCGCGTTGCTGCGGCACTCGGCGGGGGCGATCACCGCCATGCTGGGCCTGGTCCTGGTGCCGGCGATCCTGCCGGCGTTCCTGATGATCTCCGAGTCGATGCGCCCGATCGGCGAGAAGATGCTCGACTACAACGCGCCGAACTCGCTGTCCAAGATCTTCGAGATCGACGGCGGTACCGGCGGCACCTCCCAGCTGTGGCTGCTCATCGGCGTCACGGCCGCCGCGATCGTCGGCGCCTTCATCCGGCTCGAGGCACGGGACGTCTGACCGCCGGGCCGCCGGCGCCCCTCAGAACCTCGGCGCGTTACGGGACCGCTGCACCCGCGTGGTGCGGCGGTCCCGCGCGTTCCAGCAGGCCTTGTGCCAGTGCCTGCGGTCCTCGACCCCGCCGCCGAACTCGGGCCAGGCGACCACATGGGCCACCCCCGAGGGAATCTCCTGATCGCATCCGGGGCAGCGGTACGTCTTGCCCGCGCTGCTCGCCCCCGCCACATGCCGGACGCTGAACTCCTCGCCCTGCCAGCTCTCCGTGTGCTGATGCCCGCCGTAACGGCTGCCGCGCTCCTCCTCCCCCGCTCGGCCGGCTGAGCCGGCGGCCTTCGGTCGGTTTCGGCGCGGGGACACGGCACACCTCTCGGGCTGTCCGGGGGACGGATGGATGCGGTACGGGCAGTTGCTGTGCGGGCGGATGCGGTTCAGGTGAATGCCGTCCAGCCTACGCGGCGCGACTGCGGGTACACGTCACCCAGACGCGTACCCCTGCGGCACCGAGACTGCCGACGCGCGTCACTCATCGGAAAATGGGCCAACCTGCTTGCCAAGCCGTGCCTTTGGCACGTGTCACGCGTTATTGCCTGCAGGGGAGGCCGCGTCGGCGCCGAAGAATCAGGAGTCTCGATGCGCGTGGGAAGTTTCGTACTGGCCGCACAGTTCCCGGGCCAGGGCCAAGGGGAAGCGCTGCACCGGGCCGTCCGTACCACGGAAGTGGCGGAAGAGGCCGGGCTCGACGCGGTCTGGCTGGCCGAGCACCACTTCGTGCCGTACGGCGTGTGCCCGTCGGCCACCACACTGGCCGCGCTGCTGCTCGGCCGCACCCGCCGGATCCGGGTCGGCACAGCGGTGAGCGTGCTGCCCACCCAGCATCCGGTCACGGTCGGCGAGCAGGCGGCGCTGCTGCATGTCACCAGCGGCGGCCGGTTCTCGCTCGGCGTCGGCCGCGGCGGACCGTGGGTCGATCTGGAGGTCTTCGGCAGCGGACTCGAGGCGTACGAGAGCGGGTTCACCGAATCGCTCGATCTGCTGCTGCGCTGGCTCAGGGAGCCCCGGGTGGCGGCGGACGGCGAGCGCTTCGCCTTCCGCGAGGTGGCGGTGGTGCCGCGGCCCGACGAGCTGCTCAGCGGTCCCGAGGCGCCCGAGGTGCTGGTCGCGTGCACCTCGCCCGCGAGTGTCAGGACGGCCGCGGAGCGCGGCGTTCCGATGCTGCTCGGCATGCACGTCGGGGACGAGGAGAAGGCGGACATGGTCGGCCTGTGGCGGCGCTGCGCTCGGGCGGCCGGGCATCCGCCGGAGGATGTCGCCGCGGCCGGCCATGTGTCGGCGGGCGTGGCCCAGGTCGGGGACCGGCGCAGTGATGCGGCGGAGACGCTGATGAAGGCGATGCCGGGCTGGCTGAAGCAGGGTCTCGACGCCCATGTGACGGTGGACGGCCGGCTGCGCAGGATGCGCGACCCCGCGGCGTACACGGAACTGCTCTGCGGACTGCACCCGGTGGGCACACCCCGCCAGTGCGCGGACCGCCTGGCGGCGACTGCCGAGCGCACGGGCATCACCCGCTTCGCACTGCTCATGGAGGGCTCCGGCGACCTCACGGCCACCGAGGAGAACGTACGGCGCATGGGGTCGGACGTACTGCCCCGACTCCCCGCGCACTGAGTCCGCGTTCCCGGCGCGCTGCTCACCGGCGCCGTGGCCGCGCGGAGGGCTGCCGCCCCGGACAACACACCTCCCGCGTACGGGGCGGCAGCAACAGACCTCAGCAGTCCCGGAGTTCCGGCGACTGGTTGAGCAGCTGGCCACGGATCGAGGTGAACCGGGACAGCCGATCATCGGCCTCGGAACCGAGTGGGAAGACGGCGACCCGATGGCAGTTCTGGAATGCGAGGCGCACCCCGAAGTGCCGTTCGAGCGAGCCGCGTATCGCGTCACTCGCGAGCGCGCGCAGCAGCTGCCCGCGCGCCTGCTCGTCCGGCGGCGGCGTCTGGTTGTCGGCGAACTCTCCGCCGTCGACCTTCAGCCGGGCCACCAGTGAGCTGATCATCTCCCACGCATAGGGCAGGGAGTTCCGGACGCAGTCGACAAAGGCGGCTTCATCGACCTCGCCTCGCTCGGCCTGCTCCAACAGCGCCGGTGAGACGTCGAGCGACATGGGTTCTCCTCTCGGACCCCCGAGGGGCGGGGGCTGACGGACAGGGCAGGAGTCCGCCTATGCAGCGTGCACGCTCCGCGACCTCCTGCTTCCACGGTAAACATCGTGTCCTGCCCGCACCAGGAGAATGCGCGCACAACCGGCCAATAACATGCGGCGTCAAATCGCGTGCATCCGTGGGGTGTTGAGCGGTTACGACCGAAAGTCGGGCCCCCCGGGCGGGTGGTCCTCCAGGGCGAATCGCGCGGACCGCCCATGGTCGAGTAGCGTTGCCGACCATGCGTCTCGTCATCGCCCGCTGCTCCGTGGACTACGCGGGCAGGCTCACGGCCCACCTCCCCCTCGCGCCCCGCCTCATCCTGGTCAAGGCTGACGGCAGTGTCTCGATCCATGCGGACGACCGGGCCTACAAGCCCCTCAACTGGATGTCCCCGCCCTGCACCTTGAAGGAGGGCGAGGACAACGTCTGGACCGTGGTCAACAAGGCGGGCGAGAAGCTCATCATCACCATGGAAGAGGTCCTGCACGACTCCTCCCACGAACTCGGCGTGGACCCCGGCCTGATCAAGGACGGCGTGGAGGCGCATCTGCAGGAGCTGCTCGCCGACCGGATCGACACGCTCGGCGAGGGCTACACGCTGATCCGCCGCGAGTACCCGACGGCCATCGGGCCGGTCGACATCCTCTGCCGGGACGCGGACGGGGCGACGGTCGCGGTGGAGATCAAGCGGCGCGGCGAGATCGACGGCGTCGAGCAGCTCACGCGCTATCTCGAGCTGCTCAACCGCGATCCGCATCTCGCGCCGGTACGGGGCGTCTTTGCCGCGCAGGAGATCAAGCCGCAGGCGAGGGTCCTCGCGACGGATCGCGGTATCGGGTGCGCGGTACTGGATTACGACGCCCTGCGCGGCATCGAGGACGACAAGCTGCGCTTGTTCTGAAGGCTTGTCCTCAAGCGCCGGACGGGCTGAATATC
>NZ_QUAK01000124.1 GCF_003429565.1 Streptomyces triticagri | reverse complement strand
GGCCGGCACGCGCGCGTGCCCCACGGTTCGCGGCTCAGTCGGCGAAGCTGAAGACCGATCCGGTCTTCGCGTGCATCACACAGCTGTTGGAGAAGGTCTCGCCGTACTGCACCCGGCGGCCCTCCCACCTGCCGTACGCCTTGGCGGTGACGGGCCGGTAGATCATCGGGCACGCCACGTCCCGGTCCGGGATGCGGTTGATGTCGCCGCCGGCAAGCCGCAGCTCCCAGCAGGCCTTCCAGCGGTCGGGGTGGTCCGTACGCGGGCTCGGACAGCGCAGGAGCACCCGCTCGGTCGGGCCGGAGTCGTCGGTTCCCTGTGTGACGGACAGCGCCAGCCAGTTGGCCGGTGCGCTGCTCTCCTGGTGCGACTCGGCCTGGGCGGTGCCCGCTCCCGCCGTGATCAGCAGGCTCGCGGCAGCAGCCGCGAGAAGACCGTTCCGTACCGTCTTGACCATGAACGTCACCGTTCCTCTGTGCTCGGAGAGGAGCCCGGGACCGAGCTCCGGCTTCGGCGCGGACGGAGTCACCCGCGCTCTGGGGGCATCGGCAGGGCACCGCGCGATGATCAACAAAGTCACTCGAACGAGAGCCGGGTCGGATCCGGACGTCAGCCGCATGGGCGAGGACCGCCCGCATGGAGTCAAGTACCGATCGCAGTACCGGTTCGGCGGAATTCCCGGCGTTTCGATCTTCGGTGACGCACCATGGACGCCGGATGTGGCCGACAGCCAGGCAGGCAAGGGGGAACTGTCCGTGCAGTTCGAAGTGTGGGCACCGCAGTCCGAACGGGTCGCGCTCCTACTGGAGGGCACCACGCGCGCGTTGGCACCGGATCCGGAGCGTCCCGGCTGGTGGGCGGCGGACGCGGAAGCCACCGACGGAGACCGGTACGGCTTCGTCCTGGACGACGGCCCGGTCCGCCCCGATCCGCGGTCGGCCCGGCAGCCGGACGGACCGGACGGCCTCAGCGCGGTCGTCGACCACACCCTCCACGACTGGCAGCACGACCCGCCGGAGCGTGGACTGCGCGACGCCGTGCTCTACGAGCTGCATGTGGGGACCTTCACCCGCGAGGGCACCTTCGACGCCGCGGGCGAGCGCCTGCGCCATCTCGCGGAACTCGGCGTGACACACGTGGAGTTGCTGCCCGTCTGCCCCTTCCCCGGCCGGCACGGCTGGGGATACGAGGGAGTCCTGCCCTGGGCCGTGCACGAGCCCTACGGCGGCCCTGCCGGGCTCAAGCGGTTCGTGGACCGGGCACACGGCATGGGCATCGGCGTGGTCCTTGACGTCGTGCACAACCACCTCGGCCCGTCCGGCAACCATCTGCCCGCCTACGGCCCGTACTTCACCGACACCCACCACACGCCCTGGGGCGCGGCCGTGAACCTGGACGCCGCGGGATCGGACGAGGTGCGGGCGTACTTCATCGGCAGCGCACTCGCCTGGCTGCGCGACCACCGCATCGACGGGCTGCGCCTCGACGCGGTGCACGCACTGCGGGACACGCGCGCGTACGCGTTCCTCGAGGAGCTGTCCGCGGCCGTCGACGCGCTCGCCGACGAGACCGGTCGCCCGCTGTTCCTGGTCGCCGAGTCCGACCTCAACGATCCCCGTCTCACCACGGCGCGCGAACGCAACGGGCTCGGTGTGGACGCCCAGTGGAACGACGACTTCCATCACGCCCTGCACACCGCCCTGACCGGTGAATCGCAGGGCTACTACGCCGACTTCGCGGTCTCCCCGCTGTCAGCGCTCGCCAAGACCCTCACGCACGGCTTCTTCCACGACGGCACGTACTCGAGCTTCCGCGGCCGCACACACGGCAGACCGATCGACCGGGTGCACACACCCGCACACCGCCTGCTCGGCTACGCCCAGACGCACGACCAGATCGGCAACCGTGCCCTCGGCGACCGCCTCTCGGCCACCCTCTCCCCCGGTCTGCAGGCCTGCGCCGCGGCGCTGACCCTCACATCACCGTTCACCCCGATGCTCTTCATGGGCGAGGAGTGGGGCGCCCGCACTCCGTGGCAGTTCTTCACCGACCACCAGGACCCCGAGCTTGCGCAGGCCGTACGCACGGGCCGCAGACGGGAGTTCGCGGCGCACGGCTGGGACGCGGAGGACATCCCCGACCCGCAGGATCCCGCCACCAGGGACCGCTCCTGTCTCGACTGGGACGAGCCCGCGACCGAGCCCCACGCGCGCGTGCTCGCCTGGTACCGCCGTCTGGTGGCGCTCCGCCGCGAGACCGCCGATCTGACCGATCCCGATCTGGCCGCGGTCCGGGTCGCGTACGACGAGAGCAAGCGCTGGCTGGTGTTCCGGCGCGGCGACCTCAGAGTCGCCGTCAACCTGGGCAAGGACCCCGCCGAGATCCCGCTCCAGGGCGACAGGACGCGCGTGCTGGCCGCCTGGGACGACGTGGCGGCACCCGGAGCGGACGGGGTCCTCAGCCTGCCGCCGGAGTCCTGTGCGCTGCTGGCACCGGTGCGCTGACGCCGGTTCGCCGAGGGCCAGTACGCCCCTCAGGTCACCACCCCGGGTGTGATCGTCAATGTCTGCCGGTCCCCGCCCGTGTGCCGGACGTGCAGGCCCACCGGGGTCCCCGGTTGCGCCTCGGCCACCGCATCGGCGAAGTCCGCGGCGTCGGCGATGCGGGTGTCGCCGAGTGCGAGCAGGACGTCGCCGCGGACCAGGCCCGCACTGTGCCCAGGGCCCGGGATGTGCACACCGACGACCCGCGCGCCGGAGCCCTTCCCCGCGTCGACCGCCTCGATCCCGACGGTCGCGCGGGCCGCCGCCGCGGGGGCGTCCCCCTGGCCGCCCTGGGCCTGCGGGTGGGACGGCGCGGCGTCCTTGCCGCCGTTGGTCCCGGTGCGCGGATCCGCCTCGTCCGGTGAACCACCGGAATCGCCCGGCGACTTGGCGGAGCCGCCCTGCGGCTTCTCCGCCCCGCCCGGCGATCGCCCCGACCCGTCCTGAGGGCCATCGGGACCGGCGGCCGGTCCCCCGGGAGGGCCTTGCTGCTGCAGTTCGGCGAGCTTGCTCAGGCCGATCACCGAGGCACCGACCGTGCCGAGTCCGACCCCGGCGAGCAGCAGCACGACGGCGACGAGCAGGCTGAACAGGGCAGTGGCCAGGCGCCGTCCGCGCCGCTTCGCCGCATGCGGCCGGCGACGCGCGGCAGACTTCCGGCCGGTGCCGGCACCCGCACCGGCACCGGCACCCGCACCGGCACCGGCACCGGCACCGGCACCGGCATCAGGACCGGTGTCCACATCAGGACCGGGACCGGTTTCGAGATCGGCTTCAGGACCCGGATCGGTTTCGTGACCGGGACCGGGATCGAACCCCGTCGGATGCCCCGTCGTACGGCCGGGCATCGGCTTGGGACGCAACACTGTCTGTTCCATACGGGCCTCCGCGTCACGGTCTACCCGGCCGGACACGGCGTCACGATTCACGAACGGGTGACGCTCCGCCAGAACCCGGAACGCCAGGCCCCGCGCCCCTACCCTGACGGCCGCCGACCGCCCTCAGGCCATCGGCCGCAACCGCCCCTCGTCCGGCCGCGCCCCGCCGTCCTGCCCTCCGACGGCCGCAAGGGCGCTGCCCTTGCGCCAACTCCTCCAGGACACGTTCCAGTCGCCGTAACCGTTGTCGAAGGGCGTCATCCGCTCGCCTCCGCTGTTCACGACCTCCACGATGTCGCCCTCCCGTACGGCGTCGAAGAACCAGGCGGCGTCCGCGGTACTCATCCCGACGCAGCCGTGGCTCACGTTCGCGACGCCGTGCGAGCCGGCGGACCAGGGCGCCGCGTGCACGTACTCGCCGCTCCAGGTGACCCGGGTCGCATAGCGCACCGGCAGATCGAAGTAGTCGCCGCTGCCACGCGCGATGCCGATGGACTCGCCGCGCATCCGCACGGCAGACTCCTTGCCGAGCACCACCTTGATGCCGCCCCGGGTACGGAACCCGGCCTTGCCGGTCGTCACCGGGATCTCCCGGACCGGCTCACCGTCCCGGAGCACCGTCATGGTGTGCGTGGCCGCATCCGTGACGGCCTCCACGCGCGCGCCGATGGTCAGAGTCAGCGGTTCGGCGGGTCCCCCGTAGACACCGTCCGCGATACGGGTGCCCTCCAGAGCACTGCGTACGGTGATCCGGGAATGTGCCGGCCAATAGGTGCGTGGACGATAGTGCAGCGTGCGCGAGTCGACCCAGTGCCAGGCGCCCTCGACGCGGGGCCGCGCATCGACCCGCAGCCCGCGCTCGACGGCAGCACGCGCGGCACGGTCGTCGGCCGGCACCGGACGGCTCAACTCCGCGACGATCGGCTGGCCGACACCGTAAGAGCCGGGTCCCGGCCCGAAACGGGGCGTCAGACGGGCGCTGCCACGCGCCGGTGCGGCCGTGCGGAAGGCCAGCGAGCCCCGAGCGGTGCGACCGGAGCCGTCCTCCGTGGTGACCCGCAGCGCGTACTGCCGGCCCGCGCCGAGCGGCACGGTGCTGCGCCAGACACGCCCGTTCGACGCGAGCCGACCGTCCACCCCGCGCGCGTGCCCCACGCCGAAGAAGACATCGACGTCGACGATCCGGTGGTCGTCGCGGCCCGCGCTGACCTGGAGCAGACCGTCCGAGCCGGCGGGCCGCCCCACGACGCCGCGGCCGTCACCGACCGGGGCCTGCCAACGCTTCGGCACCGTACTACCGGTCAGACAGAGACCTCCCGGACCCGCGCCGCCGCAGCCGGCCCCGGGCGATGTGACGTCCTCGGCACCCGCGGTGGACACCGTGGCGAGCGGCGCGGTCCGCGACCGGCCCTCCGCATCGGTCGCGCGGTCGTCGGCACACTGGCCGGCCGCGGCGATCAGGAGCACTCCGGCAAGGGCGCCGAACGCGCCCACGGACTTGGTGGCAGGTGAGGTCATCTGCCGCATCAGAACATGATGATCAGCCTGGCCGGCGGAACGGCGTGCGCATGACCACAGGTTGCGCCGGATCGGCCGTACGAGCGGATGGCCTCGGGCCACGCAAGCCCACACGAGCGGATGGCCTCGGGCCGCACATGCCCGCACGAGCGCGTGGCCCGGCTACGCGCTCCCGTCCGGAGACAGCCACTCCCCGTCCCGCATCAACTCGCGCCCCGCCAGCTCGTTCGCCTCCCGCCAGGCCTGGATCCGCTCCGGCCTGACCCAGAAGTAGTGATGGGACTGCCGGAGCCGGCGCGGCTCGAAGCTCGTACGCGCGGCGAACTCGTCGCCCGTCGCCTCGTCGAGCTCGTCCTCGGACACGGCGCGCACCGAGCCGTCCACCATGACCACGTCCCGGGTCGGTCCGATCGCCACCCGGGCGCGGCCCGAGGCCAGCAGGTTCCGCGCGGTCGGGCTGGTGGTGGGTGTCGCGAAGAGCAGCTCGGTGCCGTCCCAGTGGAACGACAGGGGCACGAGATACGGCCCCGCCGCTTCGGCGCCGGCCGATGCCACCCAGGCGTCCACGTCCTCCTCGAGCCGCTTGCGGGTGTCCCGCAGCCGCTCCGCCAGGCTCCGCGGCGCCGGCTTGTCTCCTGCGGCCTTCTCCGTCATGGTGCGACCTCCACTGATCACGGCCTGTACGGCTGCCTACTCTGCTGGTTCGGTGCACCCGCTGTCCGCCGTTCCGCACGCCCTGGCCGACAGACGTCCCAAGGACCACCCACAACCCGGAACCCGCCCCCTCAGGAGGCCGAAAAACGTGACCCTGCCGAGCCTGCTCGCAGTCTTCGCCCACCCGGACGACGAGTCCCTCTCCGCCGGCGGTGTCCTCGCCGGACACGCCGCGGCCGGCGCCCGCACCTCGGTGCTGACGGCGACCTGGTCCGAAGGCACCCCACGCGCCGCCGAACTGGCGGACGCCGTCAGCATCCTGGGCGCCGGACAACCCCGCCTGCTGGGCTACGCCGACGCCCGCGTCCCCGAGTCCGCGCCCGGCCGTCCCCGCCTGTGCGAGGCCCCGCTGGACGAGGCGGTGGGCGCACTCGTCGCCCACATCCGGGAGTTCCACCCGAGCATCGTGGTCACCCACGACGCGCTCGGCGGCCTCACCGGCCACCCCGACCACGTACACACCCACCGGATCTGCCTGCTCGCCGCCCAAGCGGCCGGACTCGCCGGCCTGTACCCGCAGGCCGGCGCGCCATGGCGACCGGACGCCGTGTACGCGGCCACCCATCCGCAGTCGTTCGTACGGCAGTTGGGGAACAAGGTGCCGCGGGCGGCCGGGCGAACGCTGCACGCCGTACCCGACGACTGGATCGGCGCGGCCGTGGACGTCGCCCCCTGGCTGGACACCAAGTACGCGGCGATCCTCGCCCACCGGTCCGAGGTGGCCCGCGGCGCCGCCCCCGGCATCCTCGCCGCGATGCCGGAGCCGGAACGCGCCGCCTTCCTGTCGACCGAGTACTTCGTCCGCCACGACCTCGCACCCGGCTCGCACCGGACCACGGAGCTGAGCGCGGGGTGAAGCGGGGCCGGCGCAGCGATCACCAGTCGTGGACGGACCCGTCCTTCAGCCGGTTCACCGGCAGATAGGCCTGCTCGTACGGGTGCGCGGCGGCCAGCTCCTCGTCGAGTTCGACGCCGATCCCCGGTGCCTCGCCGGGGTGCAGATGGCCGTCGGTGAAGGTGTACGCATGCCGGAACACCTCCTCGGTGAGCGGAGTGTGGCCCGAGTACTCCTGGATGCCGAAGTTGTGCACGGCGAGGTCGAGGTGGACCGCGGCCGCCATGCCGACCGGGGAGATGTCCTCGGGCCCGTGCACCGCGCTCTTGATCTGGTACTGGGCCGCGAAGTCGAAGAGCTTGCGCAGCGGCGTGACCCCGCCGAAGTGGGTGACGGCCGAGCGCACGTAGTCGATCAACTGCTCGGTGATCAGGGTCTGGTAGTCGAAGACGGTGTTGAAGACCTCGCCGACGGCCAGCGGCGTGGTCGTGTGCCGCCGCACCAGCCGCAGCGCCTCCTGGTTCTCGGCCGGAGTGCAGTCCTCCAGCCAGAACAGCCGGTATGGCTCGAGGTCCTTGCCCAGGCGGGCCGCCTGCAGCGGGGTCAGCCGGTGGTGGGCGTCGTGCAGCAGCGGCAGCTCGGGCCCGAACTCCGCGCGTACCGCATCAAGGACGGCCGGCATGTGGCGGAGATAGGCGTCGGTGTCCCAGTCCTCGACCAGCGGGCGCGCCTGCTGGTGGAGTACGGGCGCTCCGCCGGCGTCGGTGTCGGAGACCCCGTAGACGGCCTTCAGGCCGGGGATGCCGGACTGGACGCGGACGGCGGGGTAGCCCTCGGCGAGCCTGGCCCGCACGGAGTCCAGGAGCTCGGGGATGTCACGGCCGTTCGCATGGCCGTAGGTGCCGACCCGGTCCCGGCTGGCCCCGCCGAGCAGCTGGTAGAGCGGGAGCCCGGCGGCCTTCGCCTTGATGTCCCACAGGGCCACGTCCACGGCCGCGACGGCGGCCATCGTGACGGGTCCGCGGCGCCAGTAGGCCCCTCGGTACAGGGATTGCCAGGTGTCCTCGATGCGGTGCGGGTCGAGGCCGACGAGCAGCGGCGCGATGTGGTCCTCGAGGTAGCTGACGACGGCGAGTTCGCGGCCGTTCAGGGTGGCGTCGCCCAGGCCGGTGAGCCCCTCGTCGGTGGTGATCTTCAGGGTGACGAAGTTGCGGCCGGGGCTGGTGACGACGACCTTCGCGTCGACGATCTTCATGTGCTGCTTCTTTCCGTTCTGCTGAGGGGGTCGGTCCGGCGGGGCGCTCAGCCCTTGGAGGCTCCCGAAGTCAGCCCGGCCACCAGGTACTTCTGGCCGATGACGGCGGCGAGGACCACGGGGACGGTGATGAGCGTGGTGGCGGCCATCAGACCGCCCCAGTCGGTGCTGGCGTACGAGATGAAGTTGAAGAGCGTGACGGGCACGGTCTGGGTGCTCTCGTCGGCGAAGACCAGGGCGAACATGAAGTTGTTCCAACTAAAAACGAAGGCGAGGAGCGATGCGGTCGCGGTGCCTGGTGCGGCGAGCGGCAGTGAGATGCGCCAGAAGGCTCCGAAGGCGCTCAATCCGTCGGTGCGGGCGGCCTCTTCGAGCTCCACGGGCAGGCCCGCGAAGAAGCCGATCATGATCCACAGGATCAGCGGCACGGACACGAACATATGGCTGAGGACGAGCACGGTGTACGAGCCGACGAGGCCCATCTGCGCGAACAGGTAGTACCAGGGCACGAGGAGCGAGATCGCCGGGACGATCCGCGCGACGAGGACGATCGAACCCGTACGGTGCATGCCGAAGCGGCCCACGGCCCAGGCGGCCGGTACCGCGATGACGGCGGAGAGCAGCGTCGAGATCACGCCCACGAGCAGGGAGTTGCCCATCGAGCGGACGATCTGCCCAGCCTCGATCACGGCCCGGAAGTTGTCCAGGGTGGGACGGAACCAGAGCCCCACGGACGGGTCGGTGACCTGGACGTTCGTCTTGAAGGCGGCGGCGACCATCCACACGAGCGGCAGCGCGAAGACGAGCGCCACGACGGTGATGGCGGTGCCGCGCAGCAGCGAGCGGGTCCTGCGCCTGCGGACGGCGGTTGCACGGGCGGCCGATGCAGGTGCGGAGGGGGCGGTGGTGACGGGGGCGCTCATGCGTTCTTCCTTCCGCCCCGGCGGCGCAGCAGGACCACGACGCCGACGATGAAGAGGGTGAACAGGACCAGGACGGCCGCGGCGAGTCCGTACTCCTGGTAGTCGAAGGTGAGCCCGTAGGCGTAGACGTTGAGGGTTTCCACCTCGAAGTCCGAGCCGCCGCCCGGGCCCTTGGTCGCGTAGAGGATGTCGAAGGTCTTCAGGGCGTCCACGGCGCGCAGCACCAGGGCCGTGGCGAGTGTGGGTCCGAGCATCGGCATGATCACGTACCGGAAGCGCTGCCAGGCGCTCGCGCCGTCCATCAGGGCGGCCTCCTCGGGCTCCTCGGGCAGTGTGGTGAGGCCGGCGAGCAGCAGCAGCGTCATCATCGGTGTCCACTGCCATACGTCGATGAGCATGAGCGTGGGCAGGGACTGGCTCACCGAGCCCAGGAACTCCTGCGGGGGCAGGCCGATTCCGGTGAGCAGGTGGTTCGCGATGCCGTTCGTCGGGTCGAGGATCAGCAGCCACAGAATGCCGATCGCGACCGGTGTGGTCAGCAGCGGAATGATCAGGACGGTGCGCACCCAGCGCATGCCGCGGAACGGCTTGCGCATCAGCATGGCCAGGGCGAGTCCGAGGACGGTTTCCAGGATCACGGCGCCGACGGTGAAGACGACGGTGCGTTCGACCGCGGGCCAGAAGCGGCGGCTGTCGCCGAGGGCGTCGGCGAAGTTGCGCAGGCCGATGTGTTCCTTGCCGGCGTTCACCGCGCCGAAGGCGTCGGTGAGGCTGAGGTCTGCGGTGAAGACCAGCGGGAAGACGATCATCAGGCCCACGAAGAGCAGTGCGGGGGCCAGCATCGCCCACTTCAGGCGGCGGTTGGACTGCTCGAAGGTGCGCCGGCGTCGCGCGCCGGCCGGTATGTCACCGGCGGGGTCCGCGACGGTACGGGCGGCCGGAGCTGCCTCGGTGGTCGGCATCAGGACTCCTTGTGGCGGTTGTCGCGGACCAGGAACTCGGCGAACTCGGCGTCCGCGTCACGGGCGACGGGCCCCACCTGCTCGCCGAGGATCCCGGCCACCAGCGGCCGGCCCACGATGTCCCGGGCGCGGCCGACCTGCAGGACCTGCGGCCGGTCGTGGCCGAGGCCGCGCTCGGCGTTGATGCGCATGGCGTCCGCGAGATCGCGCGGAAAGGACTCGAGCGTCTTCGGGTCGGCCCACACGGAGGTACGGGCGCCGGGGATGCCGGCGGACTGGAGCTCGGTGGACATCTCCGGCCCGGCCGCCCAGCGGATGAATTCCCAGGCGTCGTCGCGGAGTCGGGAGAAGGTGTTGATGCCGAGGCTCCAGGAGGGGATGTTGTGCGGCCTGGCCCCGGCCGGCCCGGCGGGGAACGGCGCGAAGCCGATGGTCTTCTGCACCGTCGACACCTTCGGGTCGAGGAAGCTGCTGTATACGGCGTCGGCGTCCACGTAGAACCCGGCCTTGCCCTGGGCGAAGATCGGCATCGCCTGTTCCAGGCTCATATTGGTGGCGCCGGGCGGTCCGGTGCGTGCCAGCAGGCCGCCGTAGTACTGGTACGCGGCGAGCGCCTCGGCTGCCGATCCCGGACCGGCCGTCCACGACGAAGTCGCCGCCGTACGAGTAGAGGAAGCTCGACCACTGGGACACGGCGCCGCTGCGCTGGCCGCGGCCGACGAATCCGTACAGGCCCTTGTGGCGTCCGCGCAGTTCGAGCGCCGATTCCCGCAGTGCTTCCAGGGTGCGCGGCGGTCCGCCGAGGTCCTCGACGAGGTCCTTGCGGTAGTAGAGGACAGGGCGTTCGGTGACGACGGGCACGCTGAGCACCCGGCCGGCGGTGACCGACGCCTCGCGCGGCGCCTTCTGGAAGTCCGCCCAGTCGAACCGGCGGTCGGTCCGGACGCGGTCGCTGAGGTCGGCGAGCCAGCCGTTGTGGGCGAACAGGAGCTGCTCCTGCAGGGCGCGGACCATCATCACGTCGACGTCGGTGCCGGAGGCGTTGAGCTTGACGTTGTAGCTACTGGCCAGCTGGTCGGCGGTGAGCAGGGTCATCGCGACGCGGCGGCCGATGCGCTCCTCGAACTCCTCGATCCGGCGCCGGATCGCCTGGGACCACACGTGGTTGATGGCCATGATCCGCAGGGGCGTGCCGGACGACGGGGTGCCGCCCCGTGCCGAACACGCGCCGAGCGCCCCCGTGCCGACGGCGGCCGCGGCTCCCGCGGTCAGCCGCCCGAAGGCGCGCCGGCTGAGGAGCTGGCTGCTCGTGGACATCCGTGGCCTCGTCTCTGTGTGCTGGCGGTTCACATTGGTCCAACTGGTAGGACCAGTTGAACCAGGAGGGACGTTAACACTGGATGTCCTGGCCCACCAGCCCCGTTGACCGGCCGAGGAGCGGGACGGCGATCAGCTATGCGGGGTTCTCGCCCAGGAGGGTCTCGATGTGGTTGCGGGCCATCACATCGACCTGCACATCGAGGTCGGGACCGTATGTGCGCAGGCCGAGCATCAGGTGCTCGCGCATCCGCTCGCAGGCCAGCTCCACGTCACGGGCCTCGATCGCCTCGAAGATCTCGGGGTGGTGCGGCACGCCCTCTTCGCCGATGCTGGGGTCCGAGTTCGAGCGCAGCATCATCTCGAACATCATCCCGCTGATCGACGAGAGCATGATCCGCAGCACCGGATTCCCGCTCGCCACCGCGATGGCGTCGTGGAAGTCCATGTCGGCCCGCGCCTTGACCACGACGTCGGTCGCCGACTCCAGGGCGTCGCGCGCCGCCCGCATCACCGCGATGTCCTCGTCGGTCGCCCGTGCGGTGGCCAGGCGCACCGTCTCGATCTCCAACGGCAGCCGTGCCTCGATGAGTTGGCGCACGGTGGGCCGTCCGGCCCGGTAGAGCGCGTCGTACCCGCGGGCCTGTCCCGAGGTCTGTTCCCGGACGAACGAGCCGCGGCCGGGGGCGACCTCGATCAGATGCTGCGCCTCGAGCCGGCGCAACACCTCCCGTACGACGTTCCGGCTTGCGCCGAACTGGGCGGACAGTTCGCGCTCGGAGGGGAGCTTGGTGCCGACCTCGATGGCGCCCGACCGGATGTCGTGCTCGAGCTCGCGCGCGATGCGCTCGGTGAGCAGACCGCGCTGACCTGGTCCGACGGCGGAGCTCGACTGCGGCGATGAGGTGAGCGGGCGCATTCCGGCAGCGTACAGGCCGCTGCGCGGCGGCCTGCCGGCCGTGGCTGTGGGACACGGCCGGCAGGCCGGGCTCCGCGGCCCTCGATCGGGGCCGCGGAGGCGGTGCTCGGTGCCGGTGGCGGCCGGGGTTCAGCGCAGGAAGCGGCCGAACTCGGCCTTCGTGACCGGGGCGTCGAGGTCGACCGGGGCGAAGGAGGTCGCGTCGTCCGTGGTCAGGCCGTCCGCGGAGCCGCGCAGGGCCCACACCGCACCCGCCGACTCGTTCTCCGCGACGGCGGCCGCGGCCAGGTCGCGGTGGCCGTCGCCGTTGACGTCCAGGAGCTCGCAGGCCTCGCCGAACTTGTCGCCCTTCTCGGCGACTCCGGGCACACCGGCCGTGTTCTGGTGCACGACCTTGCTGCCCTCGCCGACCACACCGTCCGCGCTGCCGTGCAGCAGCGCGACCGAGCCCGCGTCGGTGAGTCCGCTGAAGTCCTCGCCGGCGATGCCGACGGCGACGTCCGCGTTTCCGTCGCCCGTCACGTCCTCCACGGCGATGCAGGAGCCGACCCGGTCGCCGTCCTCCTGCGCGCCGTAGAAGCCCTCGAGGGTCTGGTCGAAGGTCTGGGTGCGGTCGGCGTCCGGGCCGTCGGCGGAGCCGTGCACCACGGTGACCTTGCCACCGCCCTTGCCGCTGCCGAGGACCACGTCCTCGAAGCCGTCGGCATCGATGTCACCGATGTCCACCGAGCTCTCGTCGCTGCTCGCGGCGAAGTCCTCGAGGGCGGGCGAGTTGATGAAGCCCTTGGCGCCGCCGAGCAGCACGTGGTTGCCCCAGACGCCGTCGCCGTCGTACGTCCAGACAGCGATGTCATCGTGCTTGTCGCCGTTGACGTCGCCGACGGCCTTGGGCAGTACGGGTCCGCTGATGGAGTCCGGGCCGTCGATGCACGAGTCGTTCTCGGCGCAGGCCGCGCCGTCGTCGTCGTAGCCCCACCATTCGGACGGGTCGAGGAAGTCGAGCTTCTCGGCGGGCTTGCCGTCCCGCGAGATCGGTCCCTTCCAGAGGTTCGCCGACTGCTTCACCGGGTCGTCGCCCTCGACGTCCGCGGCGCCGAAGAGCGCCAGGTCGGCCTTGCCGTCGGCGTCGAAGTCGCCCACCTGCGGGGCGCGTTCGAAACCGGGCAGGGCGGTGCCGCCGGTGAGGCCGTCGGCCGAGCCCCACAGGACCACGGCGCCCGCGCCCCCGTCGGCGGTGCCGACCACCAGGTCGCTGTAGCCGTCGCCGTCCAGGTCGCCCTTGGCGAGGGTCTCGCCGAAGCGCTCCTTCGCCGCGGCGCTGCCGGGCACGCCGCTGGTCGAGCGGCTCAGCACGGTCTTGTTCCCCGGGTCGATGCCGTCGGCCGAGCCGTACGTCACGGCCACATAGCCCGCGCCGGCCTTCGAGGAGACCGTGCCGCCGGGTGCGCCGGAGACCAGGTCGGCGAAGCCGTCGCCGTTGAAGTCGTCCGCCTTGGCCGCCTTGCCCTCGGCCGCGCTCGCCTCGTCCGGTGCGAACGACCAGACGGTGAGGCCGCCGGCCACCAGGACCGCCGCCGCGAGCGGGGCCGCCGCACGCCGGCCGAGGCCTGCGCGGGCGTGCCGGGCGCCGTGGCCTGCACGCTGTTCGTCGACACCTTCAGGGTGCTGTTTCACGCGATGTCCTTCGGTCGTCAAGCTGTGTACATCTCCAACCCCGTTCGCCCCAGTGGACGACTCGGGCCCCAGGATGGTTGTACGGCCACCCGCACCTTTCTCGTCGGCCCTCGTCAGCGGGACCCGAAGGACTGCCAGGTGCCGGCGAGGCCCTGCTGGCCCACTCCCCGTCGGGACCAGTCGCAGACTCCGCCGCGGAAGATCTTCTTCAGGGACGTGAACTGGCTGCCGGTGACCGGGACTTCGTAGTCCGACCGGCGCACCGGACGCTTCTGGCACACCACGATGTCGTTCGCCACATCGGCTCCCGCGACCATCCGGGGTGAGGTCCACACCGGGTAGAGGGTGTTGCACTCGGTGGTGCCGATGCCCGCCACCTGCGGCTCGGTGATCTTCTTCGGTTCCTCCTCGCGGGTCCAGCAGGCGTCGTCGAGCCCGGCAGGCTTGTTCCGGACGATCTTGTCGATGGGGGCGCCCTTGCCCGGGTCGCCCTTGATCCCGGTCAGCCAGCTGTCCATGTCGGCGATCATCCCGGCGGTGGTGAAGCCCTTGCCGTCCCGCGTGATCATGACCTGGTTGGCGTGGGTGCCGTTGGCCTTGTCCAGGCGGGCTCGGGTGGAGAAGGAGTGGAAGCGCATATGGATGTCGCCGGCGGCGGCGTCGTCCGTGTAGTCGCGGTAGTCGATGATCGGCACCTCGGCGAGGCCCGCACCGCCGTTGAGCATGCGCCCGGTGCGGTAGGCGGCACGTACCGCCTTCGGATCGGCGACCGTGCGGTCCGCGGCGGGTTTCGCGTCGTCGTCGAAGCCGCCGATGCGCCGGTTGAGGTCGATGAACTGGTCGACGTCGATGGCCTTGTCGTTGAGTGCCTGCAGCCCGTACTGGATGCCCGTGTTGTCCAGCGGCCGGCGGGCCTTGCCGGTCCTCGGGTCCTTGCCGTACGCGTTCACGGTGTGGCTGTAGACGTCGCAGCGGGCGCCGTCGGGGTTGCTCTCGGGGTGATAGCGCAGGCCCGCGGGCAGTTGCTCCGGGCAGAACACCGTGGGGTCGATGCGGCCGCCGCCGTCGCCGAGGTTGGCGATGCTCTCCCACTTCCCGAAGCCGGAGACCGCCCGCTGCTGCTCCTTGGTGAAGGTGCCGGGCGCGGTCTCCTCGAAGTAGTGGTCGAGCAGCCGCGCGTCACTGATCGTCTGCACGGTCCCGAAGCCGACGTCGGGGAAGCTGCAGCCGGAGATGATGCCGTCCAGCAGGCCCGGGTAGTTGTCGGCGATCTGGTGGTTCTGGTACGAGCCGCCGGAGCAGCCGACGCCGATCGTGAAGTCCGGTCCGCCGTACGACTCCACGAAGCGTTCCTTGACCATGGCCATGGTCTCGGCGGCGAGCAGGTCGTTGCAGTTGTTGCCGAAGACATTGAGCGAGGACGAGGCGACCGCGTAGCCCTTGCCGAGGTAGTCGTCCTTCAGGACGCCGTCGGTGCTGCGGCCCTGGATGTACCAGCCGCCCGCGCAGCCGCCGCCGAAGCCGTAGACGAGGCGTCCGTTCCAGCCAGGGCCGCGCGTCACGGGTGCGGGGTCGCCGGACTCCGGGTCGTGCAGCACGGCCGTCTCGTAGACGGCGCGGTTGATGGTGCCGGTCTCCACACGGACGATGTACGGCACGTCCTCGCCCGCGCTGGTCGTGGTGGTCGCGAGGTCGGCGGGGCGTTCGTCCCCGTCCGGCAGGGCGGCGAACTCGCCCGCCGTGGTGCGGTACATGTAGTCGATACGCGTCCGGACCGAGCAGTCCTCGTCGAGCGGCCGGCCGAGCGTGGCGCCGGTGACGGTCTTGAACTCCTCGGTGTCGCAGACGTACGGCTGCTCGTGCGGGCCGGCGAACACCGGGCCCGAGACGGGGTGGTTCACCAGGGTCAGCCGTCCGCTCGCCGCTCCGCGGGCGGTGGCGATGAGCCTGTTCCTGCCCTCGTCCAGGTCTCGCACGACGCCCATGAGCGAGCCGCCGGCGGTCCGCTCGAAACTGTCCGTCACATCGCGGCCGTCGACCCGTATCCCGACCTTGTCGGCCGGCACGGAGCCGGGGACGTCGACCCGTATCAGCGCGTCACCGCCGGAGACCACATCGGGCCGCGAGGACACGGATGTCACTCGCAGCCCGCCCCGCTCCTGACTTCCCGCCGGGGTCGCCAGGGTGCCGACGAGCACACCCAGAAGAGCCGTACCCGCCAGGCACAGCCTGACCCTTCTCACAGCGGCGGTGGGTGACATGGCGGAACTCGCCTCGCTCTCCGGAGTCGCGGTTCGTGGTGCTGCCCGGGCCGGTTCCCGCGTCGGGCAGGGGGGTTCGGGGGTGTGGTGCCGGTCGGCTCACCACTCGCGCAGTGCGCCGTCCGGGCCGCGCCAGACCGGATTGCGCCAGCGATGGCCGCGCTCGGCGGCCCGGCGCACGGCGGCCTCGTCGACGGTGACGCCGAGGCCGGGTGCGGTGAGCCGCTCGATGTGCCCGTCCTGGAGGGTGAACGGCGACGGGTCGACGAGATAGTCGAGGAGATCGCCGTCCACGTTGTAGTGGATGCCGAGGGACGACTCCTGGATCAGGGCGTTCGGGGTGGCCAGGTCGAGCTGCAGGCTGGCGGCGAGTGCGATCGGCCCGAGCGGGCAGTGCGGCGCCACGGCGACTCCGTACGTCTCGGCCGCGGCGGCGATCCGGCGGCACTCGGAGAGACCGCCGGCGTGCGAGAGATCGGGCTGCGCGACGGCGATGCCGGATGCCAGTACGTCCCGGAAGTCCCAGCGGGAGTACAGCCGTTCACCGGTGGCGATCGGAATCGTGGTGGACGAGCAGATGCGCGGCAGCTCGAAGGAGAGCTCCGGTACGACGGGCTCCTCGACGAACATCGGCCGCAGCGGCTCCAGTTCGCGGCAGAGTGCGCGCGCCGCCGCGGGCGAGAGCCGTCCGTGGAAGTCGACCGCGGTGCCGCCGGGGCCGCCCAGCGCGTCGTTGACCGCGCCCACCCGTTCGACGGCGGCGTCCAGTTCGGCGCCGGTGGGGAGTGCGCCTAGGGCGCCGGTGGCGTTCATCTTGACCGCGGTGAAGCCCTGCCGGCGGCGGGCCTCGGCCTGTTCCGCGGCCTGGGCGGGCTCGTCGCCGCCGATCCAGGCGTACATCCGGACCCGCTCGCGCACCGGGCCGCCGAACAGCTCGTGCACGGGGACGCCGCGGGCCTTCCCCGCGATGTCCCACAGGGCCTGGTCGATGCCGGCGACCGCGCTCGACAGGACGGGGCCGCCGCGGTAGAAGCCGCCCTTGCTGAGGGTCTGCCAGTGGTCCTCGATGCGCAGCGGGTCGGCGCCCAGGAGGTGGTCGGACAGCTCGTCGACCGCGGCGGCCACGGTGTGCGCGCGGCCCTCCACGACCGGCTCTCCCCAGCCGACCATGCCCTCGTCGGTCTCGATCCTCAGGAACAGCCAGCGCGGCGGGACCAGGAAGGTCTCTACGCGTTCGATCTTCACCGGTCACTCCCGTGGGTGGGTGGACGGCCGGCCGGCGTTCCACGGCCCGCCTGCATGGGCGACAACGGTGTCACCGCGCACGGTGCAGATCAACTCCCGTGCGGCGACGTGTTCTTGCTGAACCGCGGGCCGCGAGGGGGCCGAGCAGGACGGGGCCGGGATACGGCACTAGGTACCGGGAGGCAGTACCTGTCGGCGGTAGTCGCCCGGCGGTGTGCCGTACGCGGCGCGGAAGGCGCGGGAAGGCTGACGGAGATGTGGTGCGCCGCCGCGACGGTGCCGGGGGTCAGGTCCGGGTCGTGCAGATTGCGGCGCATGAAGTCCACGATCCGCATCAGCAGCACACGCTGCCGCGTCTCAGGCTCCAACTCGCCTGCGGCACCCTGGGTTTCGAGCAGATGGGCCAGGTGGGCATGGACTAGGGGCGTCTCCCCGGGACCCGCACGCGGGTGTGCGCCGTCGGGGGAGGACGCGCACCCGCGTGGCTCCTTGCCTCACCTCCGCGGCTCCCCGCCGATGTCAGTGGCGGGGTCCATACTCGGTCGGTGTTGGGGAAGACCGAGGTGAGAGGGCCTGGAGCATGGCCGAGGTAGTGCTGTTCCACCATCTGTACGGACTGACGGACGGAGTGCGGGAGTTCGCCGGCCGGCTGCGCGACGCCGGGCACACGGTGCACGTACCGGATCTGTACGAGGGGCGGGTCTTCGACACCTTCGACGAGGGACTGGCGTACGCCGAGCGGACGGGGTTCGAGGTGCTGGCCGCTCGCGGTGTGGCCGCGGCGGAGTCCCTGCCGGCGGGGATCGTGTTCATCGGCTTCTCGCTCGGCGTTCTGCCGGCCCAGCGGCTGGCGCAGACCAGGCCCGGCGCGGCCGGTGCGGTCCTTCTCGAATCCTGCCTGCCCCACACGGAGTTCGGCACCGAGTGGCCCGGCGGTGTGCCGGTCCAGATCCATGGCGGGCAGTCGGATCCGGTGTTCGCGGGCGAGGGGGATCTGGCGGCGGCTCGCTCCCTGGTGGCGGCGGCGCCCGAGGCGGAGTTGTTCCTGTACGAGGTGGACCGGCACCTGTTCGCCGACCCCGGCCTGCCCTCGTACGATCCGGAGGCCGCGGCGCTCGTGACCACGCGCGTGCTCGCCTTTCTGGACGGGCTCCCCCGGACCGTCGGCGCACGGCCATGACGCCCGACGAGATCGAGGCCGCCCATGTCGGCTCCGCGCCGCGGCTCGACGGGCCGGTCACGCTCCGGGAGTACGACCCGCGGTGGCCGGACCTCTTCGCGCAGGAGGCCGCGGCGATCAGCAGTCGACTGTCCGGCCTCGACCACCGGGTCGAGCACGTCGGCTCGACATCGGTGCCGGAGCTGCCCGCCAAGCCGGTGATCGACATGCTGCTCACCGTGCCCGATCCGGCCGACGAGCCGTCTTACACACCCGTTCTCGCACCGCTCGGGTACGAGCTCGTCATCCGCGAGCCCGGCTGGTACGAGCACCGGGTCCTCCGTAAGTACCTCCACCACGCGGCCGCGGACCAGGTCAATCTGCATGTGCTGCCGAGCGGTTGCGAGGAGGCGGACCGGATGACCCGGTTCCGTGACCGGCTGCGCGCCGATGCCGGGGACCACGCGCTCTATGCCGACACCAAGCGAGCGCTGTCCGGGCGGAGTTGGGAGTTCGTCCAGAACTACGCGGACGCCAAGTCGGAGGTCGTCGAGGAGATCCTGCGACGGGCCTGACGGACGAACGGTGGCGCACCGTCCCATGGCACCCCATCGGTTCTCTGACTAAGGTCAGAGAATGACTGGCGCACCGCAGCACGAGACCTCTCCCGAGCACCCGGCCCCCACCGACCAGATACGTCGCGTACGGCGGTTCAACCGCACCGTCACCGAGCGCGTCGGTGTCCTGCACGACCACTACCTGGGCCGGAGCCGCCCCGTGGGCGAGGCCCGACTGCTCTGGGAGATCGGCGGGCGGCCGCAGGACGTGCGCCGCCTGCGCGAGCGTCTCGGCCTCGACTCGGGCTACCTCAGCCGGCTGCTCCGCTCCCTGGAGACCGACGGCCTGGTCGTCGTCGAGCCGAAGCCGCGCGACCGGCGGGTGCGCACGGTACGCCTCACCTCGGCGGGCCGCGCCGAGCGCTCCGTACTCGACGCGCGCAGCGACGAACTGGCCGGCTCGCTCCTGCAGCCGCTCAACTCCGCTCAGCGCGCCCGCCTCGTCGCCGCGATGGCGGAGGTCGACCGGCTCCTGACGGCCGCGACCGTGGCCGTGGACGTCGTCGACCCGGACCACCCCGATGCCCGGTGGTGCCTGGAGTCCTACTTCGCGGAGCTGCAGGAGGCCTTCGACACCGGCTTCGAGCCCGGCCGCAGCCTGCTGCCCGACGCGGGCGAACTCCGCCCGCCGAAGGGACTGTTCCTGGTCGCCCGGCTGTACGGCGACCCCGTCGGCTGCGCCGGACTCAAGCTCCCGCACGGTGCGGCGGCCGAGGTCAAGCGGATGTGGGTGGCGCCCGACGCCCGGGGCCTCGGTCTCGCACGCCGGTTCCTCGCCGAGCTCGAATCCGAGGCCGCGCGGCACGGACACGACACCCTGCGCCTGGACACCAACAAGGCGCTGGCGAGCGCGATCGGCCTCTACCGTTCCGCCGGCTTCCGGGAGGTGCCGGCCTTCAACGACGAGCCGTACGCCCATCATTGGTTCGAGAAGCGGATCACGCTGCCCGCCGCGGCCGAGTGACACGAGTCCCACCAGGGCTGCTGCGGGCCGGGTGACCTACCCGGTCCCCGTTCCCGTCCCGAACTCCGCCAGCCGGTCGCCGAGTCCGCTGCGGCGGTAGAGCACCTGACGCCCGTCGCGGGCCCGGGTCACCAGCCCCGTCGCATGCAGGACCCGTAGATGCTGGGACACCGCGCTGGGCGTCACCCTGAGCCGGCGGGCGATCTCCACGGTGGCGAGCGGCGTCTCGAGCAGCAGGAGCAGCCGCGTCCGGGGAGCGCCGAGCAGGGCGCCGAGCGCGGCCGCGTCGACCGGCTCGGGCGCCGTCCACAGAGTGGCGACGCCGCGGCTCGGATACAGCAGGCGGGGCGGCTCCCCCGGGTCGAGCGGCGGTGTCGGCTTGTGTGCGAACACGGAGGGCAGCAGGAGCAGCCCTCCCCGGGACGGATTGCTCCGGTCCGGACCGATCAGTCCGCGGACCTGCAGTACGCCGTCCCGCCAGCGCAGATTCGGGTGCATGTCGGCGAAGAGCGAGCGGGCTCCGCCGACCGCCAACTGCCGTGCCCGGTAGGTCATATCGGCCTCGAGGACCAGGCGCATCTGCCGCCACTGCGGTGCGAGCGCCACGTTCCAGTAACGCGCCAGCACGTCGCACAGTCCGTCGCGGAACCGCGCGAGCGACTCGTCGGTACCGGCGACCGCATCCTGCAGCACCGGCGGCAGCGGGTCGGGGGCGTGCGCGGCGACCAGGTCGCGCCGGACCCGCTCGGGCGGCACGCGGCGGACCTCGGCCAGCTGCTCGTCGTACGACGGCGCGAAGGTCTCGGGGCGCGGTGTCAGGAAGTCGGGGATGGTGCGACGGCGCGCGACCAGTGCCCTCAGGAGATCGGTCTCCTCGGCGTCCAGTGCTCCGGCGCCGTCGCGCGCCGTGATCCGCTCGAGTACCGCTCTGCGCCAGGGCAGATGAATCGCGGAGAGCCCCGGCTCGCGCAGCACCCGCAGACTGAGCACCGTCTCGTGCAGCGGCGACATGGCGAAGCGCGTGTCCGCGAGATCCTCGACACCCAGCACAAAGTCGATCATTGAGCGCCACGCTACATCCATTGGCCCGGTCGCACGCATCGACTGGACTCACCGCCATGACGCCGACTTCGACCATGACGCCGACTTCGACTCCGTTCCTGCGCACGGCCATTGACGCGCGCGCCCGCCGCCCGCTCGTCACAGGGAGTGCCCGGTGAACCGGCGGACCACCCTGCTCTTCGCCCTGACCTGCGCGGTCGCCGTCGGAAACCTCTACTTTCCGCAGGCGATCGTCCCGCTGATCGCCACGGGTCTCGGCACCACCGCCGACTCGGCCGCGCTGACCGTCACCGCCACCCAGGCCGGCTACACGGCCGGGATGTTCCTGCTCGTCCCGCTCGGCGACCGGCTGCGCCACCGGTCCCTGCTCGTCGCCCTGCTCACCCTCGCCGGACTGAGTCTGCTCGCCGCGGGCTGCGCGCCCGACCTGCCGTTCCTGGTCGCCGCGAGCGCGGTGACCGGCTTCACCACGGTGGCCGCACCGCTCATCAGCCCGCTCGCCGCGACCCTGACCGACGAGGGTCGCCGGGGCGCGGTGCTCGGCACGCTGGCCAGTGGCTCCATCGGCGGCATGCTGCTTGTGCGGACGTTCAGCGGTTCGCTCGGCGAGTGGTGGGGGTGGCGGGTGCCGTACGTGGTGGCTGCGTTCGCGACGCTGCTGCTCGCCGTCGCCCTGTCCCGGGTCGTGCCCGTACTGCCTCCACCGTCCCGGAGCCGCTACCCCGCACTCCTGGCCGAGCCGCTCCGTCTGCTGCGCACCGAGCCGGAGTTGCGCCGCTCCTGTCTCTACCAGGCCACGGTCTTCGCCGGCTTCTCGGCGGTGTGGACCTGCCTCGCGTTCCAGCTGACCGGTCCGGCGTACGGAATGGGCGCCCAGGCGGTCGGGCTGCTCGCCCTGGTGGGCAGCGCGACGATGCTGTGCGCCCCACTCGCCGGACGGCTGGTCGACCGGCAGGGTCCGGGCCCGGTGAACACCGTCTGTCTGCTCGCGGTCCTCGTGTCGGCGGGGATCCTGGTCGCGGGCGGGCTCGGCGGCGCGCACGGCTTCGCCGCCCTGATCGCCGGCACGCTGCTCCTCGACGTCGCCATGCAGTGCGGCATGATCGCCAACACGACCCGTGTCTACGCCCTCCGCCCGGACGCCCGCAGCCGGCTCAACACCGCCTTCATGACCTGTGCCTATCTGGGCGGTACGGCGGGCTCATGGCTGGGCGCGCGCACCTACGGCGTGGCCGGATGGTGGGGAGTCCCCGCCCTCGTCGCCGCACTCACGCTCGTCGCACTCGGCCGGCACGCGGTGGCGCCCAGGGGGATGCCCTCTAGCGTGCGGCGAGACGCTCCAGGAGGGCCGCGCTGCGCGCCAGGATCTTCCGTTCCTCAGCGGTGAGTTCGGCCTCGATGGCCTGCGCGAGCCAGCCCGCCCTGCGACCGCGCTCGGCCGCCAGCGCGGCCCGCCCCTCGGGCGTCAGCTCCACCAGGGACTTGCGGCCGTCGGTGGGGTGCGCGCGGCGGGTGACCAGGCCCTGTTCCATCAGAAGCCCGACCGCGCGGGTCATGGACTGGGGGCGTACGCGCTGATCCGCCGCGAGGTCGCTGGTGGTCATGGCACCGTCGCGGTCGAGGACGCCGAGCACCGCGATCTGGCCCTGCGGGATGTGGTCCTCGTACTTCACGCGCCGGGTGAGCCTGCCCATCGCGATACGCAGTTCGGCGGCGACGGCGGCGGGGTCCGGGGTGGGCATACGGCACTGTATCCGCTGCCGCGGAGGAGTCCGCCCACCGGCCGCCGTCCCATCAGCCGGAACGAGCTACTGCCCAGGATAACTGAACAGCAGAACTGGGCAGCAGAACTGAGCAGCAGAACTGAACAGCGAAACTGATTAGTTAAACTACACAGCAATGCTGTAGAGTCTGGCACTGCCGCGGCACGCGCCGACGTCGTCGCAGCAGGGCCGCGGCGCCTGACGAACGGGAAGGAAGTCCCATGCCCGCAATGGCAGTTGGATCCACCGTCATCGAGTCCGTGACGGCCCGCCGGATCCTCGACAGCCGCGGCAACCCCACCATCGAGGCGGACGTACTGCTCGCCGACGGATCGCTCGGCCGCGCCGCCGTACCGTCCGGCGCCTCCACCGGCGCCCGGGAGGCCGCGGAGCTGCGCGACGAGGACCCGGGACGCTGGCACGGCAAGGGCGTCGACCGTGCGGTGGAGCACGTCAAGAGCGAGATCGCGGACGCGGTCATCGGTCGCGACGCCGACGACCAGGCGGGCCTCGACAGCGCGCTCGTCGACCTGGACGGCACTCCGGCGAAGTCCCGGCTCGGCGCCAACGCCCTCCTCGGTGTCTCCCTGGCCACCGCCAGAGCCGCCGCGGCCGCCCACCGCCAGCCCCTGTACCGGTATCTCGGCGGCGCCGACGCCCGCCTGCTCCCGCTGCCGATGATGAACATCGTCAACGGCGGCGCACACGCGGACAACCCCCTGGACTTCCAGGAGTTCATGATCGCCCCGGTGGGCGCGGACACCTTCGCCGAGGCCGTCCGCATGGGCTCGGAGATCTTCCACACCCTCCGCCGTGACCTCCTGTCCGCCGGCCACGCCACCGGAGTCGGCGACGAGGGCGGCTTCGCGCCCGCACTGCGCACCGCCGAGGAGGCGCTCGACTTCGTCATGGCGGCCGTCGAACGCGCCGGATACCGTCCCGGCACGGATATCGGCCTGATCATGGACCCGGCCTCGTCGGAGTTCTTCGAGGACGGCACGTATGTGTACACGGGCGAGGGAGTGCGCCGTACACCCTCCGAACACGCCGCCTATCTGGCCAAGTTGATCGACGCGTACCCGATCGTGTCCATCGAGGACCCGATGGCCGAGGACGACTGGGACGGCTGGCGCGAACTGACCGCACGCGTCGGCGACCGCTGCCAGCTCACCGGCGACGACCTCTTCTGCACGAACGAGACACTGCTGCGCGAGGGCATCCGCACCGGCGCCGGCAACTCCGTCCTGATCAAGGTCAATCAGATCGGCACCCTCACCGAGGCCCTCGCCACCGTCGCCACCGCGCACCGCGCCGGCTGGACGGCCGTCATGTCGCACCGCTCGGGCGAGACCGAGGACACCACCATCGCGGACCTCGCGGTGGCGACGGGCTGCGGCCAGCTCAAGACCGGCTCGCTCTCCCGCTCGGACCGCACCGCGAAGTACAACCAACTGCTCCGGATCGAGGAGCAGTTGGGCTCCTCGGCACGCTACGCGGGCGGCACGGCACTGCACCGCGCGGGCTGAGGCGCGTACGGCGGGAGGCGGTGACCGCGGGAGGCCGTGACCGCGGAACCCGGCACCACGGGTCACGCGTCGCGCGGGACCACCAGACCTGATTCGTAGGCCAGCACCACGACTTGGGCCCGGTCGCGGGCCTGCAGCTTGGTCATCGCCCGGTTGATGTGGGTCTTGGCGGTCGAGGTGCTGATGGTCAGGCGATCGGCGATCTCCTCGTTGGAGAGGCCCCGCGCGGCCAGCGCGACCGCCTCCCGCTCCCGTACGGTCAACTGCCGCATACCGCTCTCGACTCGGGCCCGTGGCGGCCGGGTGACGTACCGGTCGATGAGCTTGCGGGTGAGGGCGGGGGCGAGCAGGGCGTCACCCCGGGCAGCGACGCGTACGGCATGCACGAAGTCCTCCGGCACGATGTCCTTGACGAGGAAGCCTGCCGCTCCGGCCCGCAGCGCCTCGTAGACGTACTCGTCCATGCCGTAGTTGGTGAGCATCACGACGTGTACGCCCGCGAGGGCCGGGTCCGCGGCGATGCGCCGGGTCACTTCGATACCGTCCATCACCGGCATCCGGATGTCGACCAGCGCGACATCCGGCAGCTCCTCCGCCGCGCGCGCCAGGCCGTCGCGGCCGTCGGCCGCCTCCGCCACCACCTCGATGTCGTCCTCCAGATCGAGCAGCGCGCGGAAACCGCTGCGGATCAACGGCTGGTCGTCGACGAGCAGGACGCGGATCACGGCGCTCCGTTCGTGGGGAGTTCGGCCCGGACGGTGAAACCTCCGTGGCTGCGCGGTGCGGCGTGCAGCAGGCCGCCGAGCGCGGTGACCCGTTCGCGCATGCCAAGGAGTCCGAGTCCGGACGTCGGGTCGGAGTGTGACGGCTCGGGCGGCGCCGCCTCGCCGTCGTCGTCCACGCGGACGGTGAGCGCGTCCGGACGGTAGTCGATGCGCACCGAGGCCCGGGCCGCGGACGCGTGCCGTACGACATTGGTGAGGGCCTCCTGAACGACGCGGTACGCGGTGCGTCCGACCGCAGCCGGCACGGTGTACGGCTCGCCCTCGGTGGTCAGGTCCGTCTCGAGTCCCGTCGCCCGGAACCGCTCGAGCAGATCCGGGACGGCGTCGAGGCCGGGTGGCGGGGTGGTGTCATCGTCCCGCAAGGCCTCGAGCGTCGCGCGCAGTTCACGGCTCGCCTCCCGGCCCGCCTCCTGGATCGCGAGCAGCGCCTCCGGCACCTGTCGGCCGCGCCGCAGGGCGACGTGGACGGCGACGTCGGACTGCAGCTTGATGACCGAGATCTGGTGGGTGAGCGAATCATGCAGTTCGCGTGCGATGCGCAGCCGCTCCTCATCGGCCCGGCGCCGGGCGGTCTCCTCCCGGGTGCGCTCGGCCTCGTCCGCGCGGCGATCGGCCTGCCGTACGGCTTCCCCGGCGGCGAACGCGGCGATCAGCCAGGCGATCTCCAGGGTGCTGCGGGCCTGGGACACGATCTCGCGGGCGGGCCCGCCGTGCACGATCAGGCCGGTGAGGTGCAGCGCTGCGAGCAGACCGACGGAGGCGACGACGGTGGTCCTGCGGTGTCCCGCGCGCACCGCTCCGTAGACCGCGACCAGGTACGAGACGGCGAGAACCGCGAAGCCGGCGGCCAGGTGCCCCACCGCGCACAGCGCCGTGACGGCCAGGACCGCGCGCGGTGCGCGCCGGCGCACGAGGAGTACGAGGCCGCCGGCCGCGAGCAGCGCGACGCCGAGCAGCTCGCCGCCTCCGCCCGGGTGCGGGCCGGTCAGCCCGGTGACGACCAGCAGGACCGCGACACCCACGGCGGTCGCCGCGTCGAGCGCCCCGGCGGGGACGGCCCACCGTCTTTCGCTCATGTCCGCACCGTAGCGGGACGCGGCGGCGGGCGAGTCCGGCGCGCGGACGAGGGGTGGCTACCGCGGGCGCGGTAGCGCAGGACCGTCTGCCACGTGCGCGGTAGGCGGATCGTACGGAGGTGGCAGCGGCAGGTGTCCGCGTCCGGGGGACGACGTGGCCGGTTCCGTCGCCGATGCTCGGCACGTACGGAGCCTGCCCCGATGCGCGGGCAGCGGCGGCCACGGAGACGGAGGCGAGCGTCATGAGTGTGCAGGGGACGATCATCGCGGCGGCCGAGGGCGGCGTCATCGGCAGTGGACGGACCGGGGCGAATCTCGCACTAGGCGTCGGGCTGCTGGGGCTGGCCCTCGGCTGGGCGACCCGGGCCCGCGGCGGCAGGCGGGTCGGCCTCGGCGGCCCGCGCGCCGGCGCGATCGCGGCCATGACAGCGGGGGTGGCCGGCACCTTCCTCGCGGTGCTGCACTTGGCCACGTCGAGCGGCGGCCCCGGCACCGGCAACGGACTCGTGGGCGCCGTCGTGGCCGTACCCCTGGGCCTCGCCGCCGTGTTCCTCGGCCGCCGAGCCCTGATCCGCTCGCGGTCCGAGGAGTCGTCGGGCGCTCAGGGGTCGCCGGGCCGGCCCGACGGCACCGCTCGGCTCCGGCCGTGACTCGTGCGGTCCGCCGCAGGAGCGGCCGAGGTCGGGTCCGGTCGAGTTCGGGTCCGGTCGAGATCGGGTCCGACCGACATCGGGTCCGGCCGAGATCGCTGCGCGTCGAAGATCAGGACCTCGCTCCGCGCCGGACCCGGCGCACGCCGTACCCGGCCGCCCCCAGGGCGAGCACCGCGGCGCCGGCCAGAACCGAGGTCAACGGCAGCGCACCGGCCAGTACGAGACAACCGGCCAGACCCACGGCAGGGACCAGGCGGCTGGGCCGATTCTCTGCCGCGGTCAGCGTCCAGGCGGCGGCGTTGGCGATCGCGTAGTAGACGAGTACACCGAACGAGGAGAAACCGATCGCCCCACGCACGTCCGCCGTCGCCGCGACCACGGCCACCATCGCACCGATCAGGGCCTCGGCCCGGTGCGGTACGTGGAAGCGCGGGTGCACGGCGGCCAGGGCCCGCGGCAGATGCCGGTCACGGGCCATGGCCAACATGGTGCGCGAGACACCGAGTACCAGGGCGAGCAGGGTGCCGAGCGCGCCCACGGCGGCACCGAGGCGCACGACGGCCACGAGCGGTTCGCCGCCCACAGCCCGTGCCGCGTCCGAGAGCGGCGCCGTCGCCCCGGCGAGCCCGTCGGGACCGAGCACCATCAGGACGGCGACGGCCACCAGGGCATAGACGGCCAGGGTGATGCCCAGGGCGAGCGGGATCGCCCGCGGAATGGTGCGCTCGGGGTCGCGGACTTCTTCGCCGAGTGTGGCGATGCGCGCGTACCCGGCGAAGGCGAAGAACAGCAGGCCGGCCGCCTGAAGCACGCCCGCGGCGGTCGTGTCGTCCCCGACCGCGAGGCGGGCCGCGTCGGCCCTGGACGAGGTGAAGGCCGCGACCACCACGGCGGCGAGCACCGCCAGGACCACGGCGACGATCACCCGGGTCAGCACGGCCGACTTCTGCACGCCGGCGTAGTTGACCGCCGTCACCGCCACCACGGCCGCCACCGCCACACCGTGGGCCTGCCCCGGCCAGACGTACGAGCCGACCGTGAGCGCCATCGCCGCGCAGGACGCCGTCTTGCCCACCACGAAGCCCCAGCCCGCGAGATGGCCCCAGAACTCCCCTAGGCGTTCGCGACCGTAGACGTACGTGCCGCCGGACGCCGGATGGCGGGCGGCGAGCCGCGCGGAGGACGTGGCGTTGCAGTGGGCGACGACCGCGGCGAGCGCCAGGCCGATCAGCAAACCGCTGCCTGCCGACCGGGCGGCCGGGGCGAGCGCGGCGAAGATTCCGGCGCCGATCATCGACCCCAGACCGATCACCACGGCATCGGCGGTCCCGAGCCGACGCGGCAGCTCGCCCGGTGTCAGGGCGGGCGTCGGCGACTTGCCCATCACTCACTCCTTCGACGGTCCGCCGCAGGAGCCTCCCATACGCACCGACCGCAGAGAGCGGTCCGGACCATCGGAACTCGGCCAACTCCCCACGCGTGCCCGCGCGTTCGCATATTCCGAGGCGGCCGCGGCGCTTCTCACGGTAGGAATCAGGAAGGGAGACTGGGCCCTGACGAATGTCAGGGGGTGCCGCGCCGCGGACAGTTGGGCCGGCGGACTCGCACGGGAGTGACGAGGGAGGGGCGTGCCGCGTGCATACCATCATCGTGGAACTGCCGGAGGTCCCGGGCGCGGCGGACGCACCGCCGGGCCGGCCCCGGCAGCTGCGCCTGAGGCCCGGGGAGAGCGCCGACTTCGGACGCGGCGGTGAAGGGAGCTCGGTGCGGCTGCGGCTCTCCGACCCGGGAGTGTCCCGTATCGCGGGACAGATCACGGCCGCCGAGGACTACTGGCGTCTGTCCAACTACTCCAGCTCCTCCACCTATGCCGTGGAGAACATGGAGGGTGCGGGCGAGTACATCAAGGTGGCGCCAGGCCGGCTCGGGGCGCCGGTGCCCTTCGAGTTCTCCCGTGTGCTCCTGCCGTCACGCGGCGGAGAGGCGACGTTCAAGGTGTACGCCCCCGAGCACGCGTACCTGGACGGCGATCGGATGTCACGGCTCAGTGGTGAGCCCACCCAGACGCCGTTCGCCCTCGACCGCACGTCGAAGTATTTCCTGGTGCTGCTCGCGCTGTGCGAGCCGCGCCTGCGCAACTCGTCGTCCGGAGCGGTCCCCGGCGTCGTGGACGTCCTGGAGCGGCTGCGGCCCCTGGCGTCCTGTCGCGACCTCAAGCGCTCGGCCGTCAACCGCCACATCGAGTACCTGGTCATGGAGAAGCTGCGGCTCGGCGACGGCAATGCGACCAGCAACAAGCGCGCGGAGCTGGTCAGTTTCGCGCTCCGCTTCGACCTGGTCCGCGAAGAACACCTCCCGTTGCTTCCTCCGCGCGACGGAAGGGGTTCCGTATGACGGACACGCCCAATGAGGGTGCTCCTCTGCCCGCTGTGCTTCCAGCGGGCTACCGCATCGGCGAGTGGGAACTCGACGAGCCGATCGGATACGGAAGTTGGGGATGCGTGTATGCGGCCGAGCACATCACCGAGCGCACCCGGGCCGCCGTGAAGGTCCTGCGCACCGACCTGATGTCGCCGGGGCAGCGCGAGGCCATGGCCGGCCTCCTGGACAGGGAGGTGCGCTTCAGTCTGCAGGCCGATCACCCGCATCTGGTGCGCACCCGTGAGGTCCTGAGCATCCGCGACACCGCACACCCGTCGCTGGAGGGCACCACCGCACTGGTGATGGATCGCGCAGACCGGTCCCTGCGCGATCTGCTGGACGCCACTGAGGGCGGGCCGGTCGCCGATGCCCGGGCCATCCTGCTCGGCATCAGCGAAGGGCTGGCCGACATCCACGCCCGCCGCTGGGTGCACGGCGACCTCAAGCCGTCCAATGTGCTGCTCACCGACACCGGCGGTGTGTGGCTCGCCGACTTCGGACTCACCGCCGAACTCGACGGCACCCACGCCTACGGCCCCCCGATCGGCACCTTCGACTACGTACCGCCGGAATGGTGGACCGACCAGGCCGGCGTGCGCAGCGTGTTGCGCCCCACCGCCGACATCTGGGCCTTCGGCATCCTCGCCCACCAGGTACTCACCGGCGGCGTCCACCCGTTCCCCGGCGCCGACGAGCGCGCCCGGTCCCTGAACGTACGGTCCTACGCGAGCGGCAGTACGGCACTGCGGCTCGATCCGGCGATCCACGAGGAGTGGGCCCGCCTCGTCGCCGAGTGCCTGCGCCCCGACCACGCGAGCCGTCGCCGGCTCACCGCTCCCGATCTTGCGCGTCGGGTTCGGAGGTTGAGCGGCGTCGGCCGGGGGCGGCGGGGCCGGGCGCTTGCCGGGAGTGCGACGCTCGTGCTCGCGACGATGCTGATCGCCCTTCCGAGCGGTGACGCACCGTCGAACGAGGCCGACAGCTCGCCCGCGCCCGCGCCGGGCAGCCCTGCCGATGCCTTCCCGGCCGGCAGCGACGTACCCAGGAAGCTGCGCCCCGTCATCGTCCGCGCAGCCGCCGGATGCACCGAGAAGGAAGTCACTCCCGCGCTGCTCGCGGCGATGCTGAAGGAGGAGAGCGGCTTCGACGCGAACGCCTCCCGGCCCAAGGACGACGAGTACGGCATCGCCATGTGGACCCCGTGGGTCTTCAACTCCTGGGCGGCCGACGGCAATCGGGACGGCGTGAAGGACTACATGTCACCGCCGGACGCCATCGTCGCCATGGCGTCCTATCTGTGCTGGCTGGATCAGCGTTTCAAGCAGAGCGGCCTGCACAAGGACCTCACCGGGATGCTCGCTGCGGGCTATCGGAGCAGCGACAAGACGATCATCAACGAACGCGGGGTGCCCGAGCGTCTCCGCCCGTACGTCACCGCTGTGCAGCGGCACCTTGCGCAGTACACGAAGTGAACGGTTCACCGGGTCCACGGCACCCGGATCACCAGCGAGCCGACGACGACATCGTGCAGGCACCTGCTCCGGTCTCCGCAGCACCACAAGCAGTTGAGGGCTCCGAGCAGCGGTGTGCACGTGAAGGCCAGCTGGGTCAGTAATCGCTCCGCGGCCCGACCGTAGGACAGGTGTTGCCCGTCGGCGGCCTGCACCACCCGCATGCCGAGGACCAGCTTCCCGGGCGTGCCACCCCACCGGGCCGTGCTCACCGGTGAATAGAGCGCGCAGAGCACCAGATGCAGTACGAGCGCGGTGGTCCAGCGCCGGCTGCCCGAATTGAGGACGACCAGAAGAACAGGCAGCGGCGCAAGGATCGCCTCATCGAGCAGAAAGGCGCCGAACCGCCGCGACGGCGAGGCCAGTTGATGCAGCGGACGGTCTCCGAGATAACCCGTGGCATACGGTGCGCGCGATTCGTCGGCATCGGCGGGCATTCGGTCTCCTGACGGAATGTCGAACCTCCCGGGCAACTCCCCGACCAGATTAGAAATCCTGCGAAGCAGCGCCATCTGACATCTGTCAGGGTGCGCGTTCCGCCGGCTGTCAGGTGGGGCTTCCGACGGCCGGCAGCCCTGACAGACATCAGGTACACACCAGGCCGCGCACCGGGTTGGATTTGGATGCAGCAGAACCCGTTTCACGAAAGGGGAACCGGCGTCCGGACGGCCACTGCGTCGAATTGCGTACGGCTCCCAGCAATCAGTCGCCATATCCGCGCCGGGTCCGAGGCCCGGCGTCGACTCCGTCCCAACCGAGGGGAGGGCCAGTGCCGGAGGAATGGGCAGGCAATTCGCGGCGCGACCTTCTTGTGGAGCAGTGGTTCATCGACCGGCTTCTCGATGTGCGCGCGCTGCACCATCCGCAGGAACCACTGGTGCTGCTCGGCGGTCGCGGCAGTGGCAAGAGCAGCCTGCTGGCACACCTCGAGGCCACGGCAGGCAACACCCACTGTGCCCGCATCAACTGCGAGCATCCGGACCAAGGGGTCGCGGGTGCGATGGACGTCCTCGCCCGGATCGCCTACCGCATGCGCTCGGAGACTCCCCGCTTCCCGCGGCTCCAGCTCCCTGCGTACGCGGTCACACGCCTGGCCCTCGCGGTGGAGACCGACCCGTCGGACCGGGAGGCCGATCTGCAGGCCATGGAGCGGGCGTTGACCCAGGGCCGCGGCCAGGAGCATGCGCGCGACCGCTTCCTGCCGCTGCTCGAGAAGGCCGCATCCGTGGCCGGACTGCCCACGGCCGTGCTGCAGGCACTGCCGCTCCTGGTGGAGATCGCCGGGGCGGTCGAGCGGAGACTCCTCAGAAGGAGGCATCTCAGGATCGTGCGTGGCATCGGCGCGCCCGGTTCGCCGGAGGACTTCCTGGTGGACCTCAGCTACGGCTTCCAGGATGCCCACGCCGAAGAGCGCAGAGCCGCCGAGCGCGTCCTGATGCGGGCGTTCCTGGACGACCTGCGCCGCGCCTACACCACCGGCCGGCGCCACCGCCGCCGCACGCTGTGCTGCGCGCTGTTCCTCGACAATGCCGACCACGTACCCGGCCAGGATTTCCTGGAGTTGCTCGCTACGGGTCTCGCGGAGACTGGGGCGACGGCAGTCCCACTGACGGTCGTGGCCACCGCACGCAGCCGCCCGGACCTCATCAAGCAGTCGGACCTGCCGAGCGGCGGATATCTGCGGTGCTGGCAGGGGCCGGCCGGAGGAAGGGCGGAGCGGTTCGTGCCCTCGGCGGTGCAGGGCGGTGTCGATGTCGTGGTGGCTCAACTGCGGCCACTGACCCTGACCGAAGTCCGCGACCACTGCAGCAGGGCAGCACGGCAGTGGGAGCTGCCGTGGCCCGCAGGCGTGGACCGCCCCGAGGCCTGGCTCGGCAGGCTCGTCCACGAACTGAGCTCCGGTCATCCGTACGCCGCGGGCGCCGTCCTGTCGGCGCTGCCCCGCTTCCGCAGCGAGGTGCCGCTGGTCGACCGCCTGCGCCGGATGCTCACCCCCGGAGACGACCTGTCCGTGCTGGGCGCCGCAGTGCGCGCACCGCTGTTCGGCCAGGCGCAGTTCAGCACGCACCATCTGCGCCGCGCGGCGGCGCCCGTCGTGCCGGCGCAGGCGCTGGCCGCCGGCACGCTCTGCGGCCAGGTACCGGTACGCGACAGCATCAGGGCGCTGCTTCGCGACGATCTTCGCTGCGATGCGGTCGTGGACGGAGGTCCTGCCGTGGTGATGCCCGCTCTGGTCCGCCGGCTGCTGTTGCAGGAACTCTGCCGGAACGGCTGGGACGGTGGCACGCAGACCAGCCCTTGGTCGGACACCCACCGCGCGCTGCTCGCCGCGGCGAGCGGCCGGGATGCCGCGTACCACCGCATGGCGCTGGGCGGGGTGGAGAACACGGCGGCCGCCGTGCACTACCTCGATGAACTGCTCGGCGGCGTACGCGAGGGACGCACGCGGCCTCAGGAGTGGTGTGCGGCGCTGTCCTGGATCCAGCGCGCCCCGCACCCCGCCCTCTCGCAGCCCGGCGACGCCATGCGCGAGTACCGCCGCCGGGTCACCGGGGTCACCGCGGTCCTCCCGCGGTCACAGTGGCCGATCGCCAGACTCCTGATCGCCGGCCAGCTCACGCTGCACCCCGTGGACGACCCCTGTGCGCATCTGTGGTCCGACCCTCTGGGGGATCCCACGGCCGAGCTGCGCGGCGAAATCATCGATCAGCTGGGCGAGCTGCGTGGACGTCTGACGGACCAGCAGGGCCTGTCGCTGTGCGAGCGAATCAAGACCTACAGGAAGGATCCCTGGTGAGCCCCATCGTCCCCCCGACACCGCACGTACCTTGGTGGCAGCGCCCCCGTACCTACGTCATCGGAGCCCTCGCAGTCCTCTTCCTCGGGGGCATCGGCTACTTCCTCTTCGGCGGAGAGCGATGGGGAACGCTCGAGTACGTGACCCGGCACTGCGCCGACGACATCTGGGAGCGTGGCCCGGAGGACGAGTGCGTCGGCGTGTCCGACGGCGGCTACGTCTTCGGAGACCTGGCTGACGTGTCCGCCTCCATCAAGCAGGAGAACGACACGGTGACCGACGGCAGCACGCCGTATGTCACCATCGCGGTCCTCATCCCCATGACCACCGACGAGACCGACAAGAACCGCCGGGCCGCCGTCGAGCGTCAGATCCGCCACGAGGTGCAGGGAGCCCACCTCGCCCAACTCCGCATGAACAAGGAGGGGGCACCGAGGATCCGGCTGGTCCTGGCCAACGCCGGGCGAGGCAGCACCCAGTACCGGCCCGTGGCGGACGATCTCGAGGAGGAGACCGCCTCCCGGCACAGGCTGCGCGCGGTCGTCGGCTTCGACGTCAGTGAGGAGAACACCAAGAACGCCATCAGCCATCTGACGAAGGACCTGGGGATCCCGGTCGTCGGCGGCCCCATCACCGCGACGGATCTCGCGATGCCGGGCCTCGCCCGGGTCGTGCCGCCCAATGAGGACCAGGCCGGTGTGCTCGCCGGCCTCCCCGGCGACAAGGGCACCTTCCTCGTGGAGGACACACGTCCCGGTGACAGCTACGTCGCCACGCTCCGCGACGCGTTCAACAAGCAGCGCGACACGGAGGCCCTGGAGTCCGAGCAGTACCGGTCGTCGGGCGGTTCCGACGACGATCCCGGCCTCGACGACGATTTCCTGAACATCGCGCAGAACATCTGTCAGGCCGGCGCCTCCGACATCTATTTCGCCGGCCGGCCGCCGCAGCTGCGGCAGCTCGTACTGCAACTCGGCACGCACGGCTGTGAGAACACCGAGAACCGATTCCGGATCATCACCGGCTCGGGCGCCTCCACCATCGACTCCTACGTCAGCAGCCGCGATCTCAGGAAATGGCGCAAGGCGCTGCGCCGAGTGACCGTGGAGTACTCCGCCGTCGGGCACCCGGACGCCTGGGAGAAGGACAGGACGAAGGCTCCCGAGGCCGCAGACGCCAGGGAGGAACTGAGCGCCCTCAGGGAGGGCTTCAGCGGACTCGGTCTCGCCGAGTCGGACCTGGAGGACTCCCGGCTCATGACCACGTACGACGCCACACGTACGGCCATCAAGAACATCCGGCTCCAGGGCGGCAAGGACGATCTCCCCGGCTTGGACGAGGTGTTCAACGGCTGGCCGCGGCTGAAGAACGTGGAAAAGGTGCACGGAACCACCGGCTGGATCTGCCTCGACAACGACGGCAACGCCTTCAACAAGGCCATCCACCTCGTACAACTCGACCCGGAGTGGAAGGAGGGCCGGAAGATCTCCTTCCACCGCGTGGCCTGGCCCTCCGGCGAGAAGCTCACGGACCGCTGCACCAGGAGCGGCGGTGCCGGCTGACCCGGCGCAGGGCGGGCCACGCGGTCGGCGACGCAGTTGATGCAGTACCGCTGATCCGTGGGCGCCGCGTGCTCCTCGCCCCGCTCTCTAAGCGGGCCGGGAGTCCCAGAATCGGTTGAGCACGTCGGCGCCCCGGTCCGGGTCCTGGAGCATCCAGTAGTGGGTGAGACGGTCCAGTTCCACTGCCTGTGCTCCGGTTGTCCCGGCCACGTCCAGGTCCATCGCGGGCTGTGCCATGGGATCGCCGGTCGGGATCAGGACGAGACCCGGCGCTTGAGCGGGGTGGTCGAAGTCCTTGCCCCAGTCGGCGTGGAGGTTGGGCCAGGCGGAGCGGTAGAGCGTCAGGATGGCCGTGCTCATCTCCTGATCGTGGACGGTGTCGACCTCCGTCGCCAGTTCGGCGCTCATCCCCCGGGGGCGGAGGAAGTCCCCGAAGCCGGGGCTGCCGGGGGTCTGGTCGCGCAGCGACGCGAGGAGGTCCTCGCCCTCCGGCGTCTTCTGGAAGAGGGTGGCGGCCTCGTGCCACGCATAGTCGGGGTGCCAGCCGTGCGCGACGTCGGACACCCAGCTGCGTACCGGCACGTCGTAGGCGGAGACGATCCGCATCACCAGGTGCGCGCCCCAGTCGTGACCCACGAGGTCCAACGGCCCCCTGAGGGCCCGCAGTTCGTTCGCCAGCCAGTCGGCGTACGCCTCCTTGCCGTCGAGGCGGGCCGGGCGGGGGCTGCCGAACCCGGGCAGCCGCAGGGCCGTGTTGGGGCGGTCGATCCTCTCCCGGAGGCCGTCCCACACGGACGGTGTCTCCGGTACTCCATGGATGAATACGACGGTCACGAGAGCTCCCTGACGCTGCGAAGTGGATTAGTTATCCGCTTCACCGTAACACCGACCTGATAGGTTATCCACATACGTCCGCGGAGGAGGAATGATGAGGTCGGACGCCGCACGCAACCGGCAGCGGATCTTCGACGAGGCACGCAGCGCCGTCATCGGCGGGGAGACCGCGCTCACCCTCAACGAGCTCGCGCGCAGGGCGGGCGTGGGAGTGGGGACGGTCTATCGGGTCTTTCCCACGCAGCGGGCCATGCGCGAGTCCGTCCTGGAGGAGGCGGTCCGCGAGCTCATCGATGCCGCGGCCGCGGCGAGCGGAGCTCCCGATCCCGCCGAGGCACTCGTCGGCTTCCTCCGCACGGCACTGCTGACCGCTCTGGCGCGACCGGGCCTCACCGACGTCCTGATCACCGGGTCCGACGAGACCGAGTCTCTGCACCGAGCCAAGGGAGAGCTGGTCGAGGCCACCTCCGGACTGCTTTCAGACATCCGCCCCGCCCCGGCCCTCACCGGCGAGAACCTGCTCAAGCTCCTGTGCGGACTGATCCACGCCGTCAGCGAGCACCCGGCGGAGCGGCAGCCGACCGCGATCGACAACTACCTCGGGATCCTCCGGGCAGGGCTCGCACCCGCCCCCTGACGACCGGCCGCCTCCCGGTGCGCGCAAGGCCCGACTCGGATGCCTGCCGGAGGCCGCATCGTGCCGTGCACTCATCGAGCTGGTACGGAGCGTCACCTCGCCGCGGCACGGCGTCGGCCGATCGGCCACACACTGGTCGAGGCCGCGATCGCCCCGCTGATCGGTTCACGACCCGTCCGCCTCGTCGACGGAGGGGGCGGCGGTCTCCCCGCGGTTCGCCGAAGGTTTCGCGGCCTGCGTGCTCGATTTGGTACCTCGCGTCCGCACGGACCGTTGCCTTCGTGCCGTGACGACGATGGCAACAACGAAGAGCACGAGGCTCGCCCAGATGACCCACCTCTCGGGCCACAGCTCGTGCGACCCATGGCCTTCCTGCGGCCGCCCTCCGTCGACCCCCGAGATCATGACGGCGAGCAGCCCGACCATGATGAGCACGACGGACAGCCGCCCGGCCACCCAGGCCCCCACCGCGTAGACCGGCGCAGATCCGGATGCTCGACGGCTCCTCAATCTCTCCGCCGGACGCGCAGGGGCCAGCAGACGAAACAACAGTAGACCCGCTATGGGTAGTTGCAGCGCCCAGACCAGATCCCGAAAACTGCCGTCGTACCAAACATTCGTGCCGTACAGCAGGGTATGCCAAACACTGAGAGCGTAGACCACGATGATGAAACGGTGGAGCGCCAGCCATACCCGAGAACCGGTGCGGTGACGGAGGTAGAACGCCAGCCCCAGCGGAATTGCCAAGTAGAACGCAATCAGTCCGACAAAGATGGCGACTCTCCCGGTACCCGAGGGATAGGTCCCGGGCACCCATATGTGCGTGAACGTCTTGAAGAAGCGTTCGGCACCTGCGTACTGCTCACGATTCGCCTGCACTTTGTCCACGAAGAACACGAGGGCGTGCATGAACATCAGGCCGATCGTGGTCAAGCTGGTCGTGCGGTGCAGCCTTTCCACGGTCGCCCCGCGGAACCACCGCCAGCGGGGCTGCCTGCCGGAACGCAGCAGTCCAAGAATGACGGTGATGTAGGCCCACAGCAGGCCTGACCAACCGAACGCCTGACAGAGCCAGTATGTCCAGTTGTCCCAATCACTCATCATGGGCATGAGCTGAGTCGTCCCAGATGTTCCATTTTCTACGCGTACGACAAGCCACAGGAAAATTGCCGCAGTTGCCACTAATGCCAGCGTCGCATCCGGCACAGCACCTTTCAGATCTGCACGAAGCGCCGGCCAGTCAAATTTTCGCGGTGCGTTCCTCAACGAGCGTAGAGGCTGACGCCCTTCGACCATCACGGATCTCGCTTCCTTTGTTGACCGCCTGGGACTGCTGGAGCATTCATGCCTGTTGGATTGTCCACCTCGCGATCCAGACGCATCCTTGGGTCGCGTCCGCCGAGGCGGTCGCGACCCAAGGGTGCCGGCCGATGTGTCTCGCGTGTCAGTGCCCGGCGACGACTCCGGAGAGTTCGGTCGTGGTCTTCGGCAGGGTCACCGAGGCCTTCTTCTTGCCCGATTCGATGTCGATGGCGTGCAGCTTCTTCGCGCCGGGCTCGGAGACGTACGCGGTGTGGTCGCGGACGAAGAGGACGGGCATGGGCTGCTGCCAGTCGAGCGGCTCCTTCCAATCGCCGATGGCCGGAATGGTGCGGACGACCTTGCGCTTCTCCGGGTCGATGACGTGGATGTCGCCGTCCGTGCCGAGGACGAGTGCCTCGCCGTGCGGGCCGCGGGCCAGCGAGCGGAAGGAGTAGCTGGTGCCGAGGTCGAGCAGGCGCAGTTTGCCGGTGCGGGTGTCGATGAGCGAGACCCGCTCGGGGCGCTCGAGTTCGGCCTCCGGGTCGGTCTTGTAGTCGCCGAGCAGGATGGGGGATGCGTCGCTGCCCGCCTGGTTGCCTATGCGGGCGTACTTGTCGGGGGCGTCGATCTTCTTGAACTTGCCGTCCTTGTACATGAGTGCGCCGTTCTCGCAGCCGACGACCACGGCCTCGCCCTTGGCAGCGGCTTCGCCGTGCACGCCGGGGCAGTCCTCGTTGCGGGCGATCTCCTTGCCGTCCTTGTCGAGGACGAGGGCGCCGGTGCGCTTCTCCTCGTCGCCGATGGTGGTGAGGAGTTCGCCGTTCTTCAGCTCGATGGCCACGCCGTGGTGCGGCTTGTCGGTGGTGTGCTCGCGGCCCTTCGGCTTCTCTCCGGAGCCGAGGTCCGCGGGGTCGAAGACGTTGACCTCGCCGGTGCCGTCGGTGAAGAGGACGGTCTTGCCGGCGTGCCGTACGACGTGGCCGGGCTTGGCGCCCTTGTACTCGATGTCGGTGAGGGTCTGTTCGGCGGCGTTCACGACGCGGAAGCCGCTGTCGGTGGAGAGCATGACGTGGGTGTCGTCACCGACCGGGTTGACCCGGTTGAAGCCTGGGACCTTCACGGTCTTCGCGAGCTTCAGGGTCTTGCCGTCGAGGAAGTAGAGGCCGCCGTCGTAGGTGGCGACCACAGGCTCGTTCAGGGGCGTGGAGGTGCTCGGGCTGCTGTCGTCGGCGGCCTTCGAGGAGCCGGCGTCCTCGTCGTTGCCACAGGCGGTCAGGGCGAGAGCGAGGGCCAGGGTGAGCGCGGCGCCCTGTGCGGCGCGGCTGCGTACGGGGATGTTCACGTCCGGTGTTCCTTAGGTCGGGGACGATGGGTTTCCAGCAGGCCGGACACAGGGGTCCGGCAGGGGTTCGAGGGCGGGGCGGTCAGGGGCGGGTCAGGCGGTCAATCCCCCGGCCATGGCACGGGTGTTGGCGCGCATCATGGCCAGGTAGGTGGCCGCTCCCCCGCCCTTCCCGGTCAGGGATTCGGAGTACAGCTCGACGACCCGTACGTCGCCGCCCATCTCCTTGCGCAGCACCTCGGCCAGCTTCTTCGGCCGGGAGGAGTCGGCGAAGATGGTCCGTACTCCCGCCTCGTCCATGGCGCGGGTGAGGGAGCGCAGATCGGACGAGCTCGGCGAGGCGAGCGTGGTGCCGCTCGGGATGACGGCGCCGACCACCCGGAAGCCGAACCGGTCGGCGAGGTAGCCGAAGACGTGGTGGTTGGTCACCAACGCCCGGTGCTCGCGCGGGATGCGGTCGAAGGTCTCGGTCATCCAGGTACTGAGTCCGGCCAGTTCCTTCCGGTACCGCTCGGCGTTCTTGCGTACGGTCGGCTCGTCGGCCCCGTCGACATGGGCTGCGACCTCGTCGGCGATCAGGCCGGTGGCCTTGCGTACGCGGTCGGGGTCGGTCCAGAAGTGCGGGTCCTGCTGTCCTGCGTCGCCCTGGCCCGCGCCGTACGCCAACGGGTCGACGGCGGCGCCGACTTCGAGGGTGGGCACGCCGGACTTGCGGGCGTTGTCGACGTGCCGCAGGACGTTCTCCTCGAGGCCGAGGCCGTTGAACACCACCAGGTCCGCCTGTTCGAGGGCGGCTGCCTCGGTCGCGGAGAGGCCGAAGGAGTGCGGGTCGGCATTGGGTTTCATCAGGACCTGGACCCGCGCCTCGTCGCCGACGATCCGGCGGGTGATGTCGCCGAGAATGTTGGTGGTGACCACGACGTGCGGGCGGTCCGGCCCGGTGGAGCAACCGGGCAGCCCAACGACGGCAAGCAGCGCGGCGAGTACGGGCAGCAGGGCGCGGCGCAGCAGCATGCGTATCCCGGTGCGGCGGCTCATCGGCCGGTCTCCACCATCAGGCCGGGACGGATGTCCAGGTCGAAGGAACGGGCGAGGCGCAGACCGTCGTTGTAGTCGATCTCGGCGACGCGCTTTCCGGCCGGGTCGCTGACGTAGGCACGGGTCGTGTCGACGGCGATGTCCGGCGCGCCCGAGCCCTTGCCCGTCCCCGTCGCCTTGGCGCCGAGTTCGGTCTCGGCCGTGCGCCGGCCGCTCTCGATGTCGTAGCCGCGCAGCGTGCCGTCCGGACCGAGGGCCAGCAACGGGGCGCCCTCGCCTGCAGTGTTGGCGGCGACGACGGGTCCTGTCCCGATGCGCTGCCACTTGCGGTCGGTGACGTCCAGGACCCAGACGGCTTCATCGCCGGCGAGCGCGGTCAGGGTGTCGCTGCCGGGCCGCAGCCGGAATCCGTCCGCCCGCTCTCCCTCGGGTGTGTCCTCGGGGTAGGGGATCTCCACGGCTTCGAAGTCGCCGTCTTCTTCCCGTACGAGCACGGCCCCGTCGGCGCAACTGAGCACCACCCCGCGGCGGGTGACGGCGTCGCCGCGCAGATCGCGACAGGCGGTCTTCGGCGCGGCGACCTGCTTGCCCGCGCGGGTACGCACCGTGATCCGGTCGTCCTGGTCGTCGCCCGCCACGACGACGAGGTGCTCGTCGGAGGGAATCACCGCCGCGGGCCTGCCGATTCCGGCGTCCCGTCCCTTGCCGACCCGGCCGTCCTCGAGGTCGGCACGCCGGTGCAGTCGCGCACCACCGTCCTCGGTGGTCACCGCCGTCACGGCCGCGTCGCTGCGTATCGCCACGTCCGCATCGCCGTCGGCGGGTATGCGCCCCACCGGCCGGATGTCGGCACGGTAGTAGTGCACATGGTCGCCGTGGTCCACCATCCAGGCACCGGTGTCGAGCACGGTGACGCCGGACCCGGAGTGGAAGTGACCGAACCGGCCGTCGGTGGTGAGGGCGGTGACCCCCTTGACCGTCGGTGTCCTGTGGGTCTTCTCGGTGATGAGGTCGAGGACGCGGGTCTCGCCGGTGGCCGGGTCGCCGAGGACGAGCCGCGACTGCTGCTCGGCGGACTCCTCGGCGCCCTCGACATATCCGTGCGGAGCGGAGGCGGAGGACTTGGCGGGCTGCTGCTCCTCGTCGCCGCCGGAGGCACATCCCGCGCACAGGGCGGCGGTGAGTGCGGCGACGGCCGGGAGCCGACGGGCCGTGCTGCTGCGGGTGATCACGAGTTTCCCATTCCGATGCGTACGGGGGTACTGGTGGTGCGGTCCGGGGCCGAGGGGCCCGGCTCGTCGGCGGTACGGGTCCGGCCGAACAGGCCGGCGGCCAGCCGCGAGACGAAGAACTGAGCGACGGCGAAGGCCGCGATGCTCGCCCCGGCTGCGGTGCCGAGATGCCAGGAGATGAGCAGTCCGAAGAAGGTGGCGCTCGCCCCCAGGACCGCGGCGCCCGCCATCACACCCGGCACGCTCCGTGCCCAAGGCAGTGCCGAGGCCGGCGGCGCGATCAGCAGACCGAGCACCAGCAGCGTGCCCACCACGTGGAAGGACGCGACGATCGCGAGCGTCAGCAGTCCGAGCAGGACCGCGTGCGCGACGCGTGGACGCAGTCCGAGGGTGTGCGCCTTGCGTTCGTCGAAGGCCAGGGCGAGGAACGCCCGATGTCCGAGCGCCGCGACGGCCACGGCGAGGACGAGCGCGACAGCGAGGGTGGCCAGATCGTCGGCGCCGACGGCCAGTACATCCCCGAAGAGGAAACCGGTCAGGTCGACGGCGAACGACTGCGAGCGGGACACGATGATCACGCCCAGCGAGAGCATCCCGACGAAGAGCAGTCCGATCCCGGTGTCCTGCGACAGCCTCGGCGTACGCCCGAGGACGGTGACGCCGGCCGCCATGACCACGGCGCTGGCCGCTGCCCCGATCAGGAGGCTCCCACCGAGCAGCGAGGCGATCGCGACCCCGGGGAGCAGGCCGTGCGACATCGCGTCCCCGAGGAACGCCATCCCGCGCAGCACCACCCAGGTGCCGGCGAGCGCGGTGATCGCGGACACAAGGAGCCCTCCGATCAGGGCTCTTTGCACAAAGGTCACCTCGAAGGGACCGGTCAACCACTCCATGCCCGCAGACTATACTGAAAATGATTGTCACTACAGACTGGACCCCGCATGAGCCCTCTCCCTCCGGCATACGACCGGCCACCCCGCACCCGCCTCGACGCCCTCAGCGCCGGCTACGACGGGCGCACTGTCCTGCATCAAGTCACCGCAGACATACCCGAGTCGGCGGTCACGTCGCTGGTGGGAGCGAACGGCAGCGGAAAGTCCACGCTGCTCTCCGCCGTCGCCGGTGTGATCAGGCCGACAGCAGGGACGGTGGTCCACCGCGGCGGCGCACCGGCATTCGTGCCACAGCGCGGCGCGGTGAGTGACGCCCTGCCGCTCACTGTGCGGCAGACCGTGGCGATGGCCCGCTGGCGCGAACGCGGGCTGTGGCGGCGGCTCACCGGACGCGATCACTCGACCGTCGATGAGGCACTCGAGCGGCTCGGCATCACAGATCTGGCCGGGCGGCAGCTCGGCGAGCTGTCCGGCGGGCAGCGTCAACGCGCCTTCATCGCCCAGGGCTTGGCGCAGCGGTCCGACCTGCTGCTCCTGGACGAGCCGTGCACAGGACTGGATCCCGGGACGCGGCAGAGCATCAGCCGGCTCCTCGCGGACTTGGCCGCAGACGGTACGACGGTGGTCCAGGCCACCCACGACCTCGACTCCGCCCGCTCCGGAGATCACTGCCTGCTGCTGCGCGCGGGCCACCTCGACGCGGCAGGCGAACCCGGCGCAGTACTCGACGGGGCGCCGGCCCTGCTGTCATGACCCACGAAAAGCCTGCGCAGCAGGGGCAGGACCCCAGCCGTGCAGGTGGGTGGCCGGCCCGTGATCAGCGGAACGTGCTGTCTGATCGGCCTCTCTACACTCAGTCGGTCAACAGCCGGACATCACGCTGCTGCATCGGTGCGCAGCGTGAGAATGCGGACGGCGCGATCACCTTCGTGTGCATCGCGGCCGTGCCAGGAGCGGTAGTTGTCCAGCACGAGGATGTCTCCTTCCTCCAGGCGAAAGCGCGGGAGCTGCGGCTCATGGCCGCGGACCACCTCACGGAACCGGACGAGCATGTCCTGGATGTGCGCGGCACGCGGATCTCTGTGCAGCGGCACGACGCCGTCGGTGTTGCGGACGATGCGCCGACCAGCCCGCGTGTACTCCACGAGTCTGGCAACTCTGGGCACAGCAGGAAGTCCCCGCAGCCCCGACCAGCCGCCGTACAGGTCGACGTCGCAACCGGTGAGGAACTCTCCCAGCAGCGGATCGGCAGCAGTGATGTCGTCGATCAGCCGGTAGCCGTCGACGGCAAAGGAATCACCTCCCTGAGGGGCCGGCCTCACGCACTGGACGAGAACACAGTCCTCGTCAGGGTGACGTCGCCGCTCGAGGACACCAGCCCGGTCGACCACCAAGTCCAGGCTGTCCGCATGCAGATGCACGGGCCCGGAGCCCTCGGAAGCCCTCAGACGCAGCGGGTAGACTTCGCGCAGACGGCTGCCGAGTACGCGAGCGGCGGCCACCACAAGGTCATCGGCCGATGTTCCGAACTCGGAGAGGATCAACGCACCGCTCTGCGCGAGCAATTCGGGCGCCTTGCCGATGCGGGCACCATCGACTCTCGGGGGAACCAGAGCTGCGGTCGGTGATGCAGTGCGGGCGCTCGAGCCGTTGATGTGCGAGTCCATGATGTTCACGATGCCAGGGCAACCGCCGAAAGACCCGGGGCACCCCGTGTGAGCACGCGTGTCCTCACACGGGTATCCCGTCTGCCGCGCGGTGACAAGACAGTGCCGGACTGGGTGACAAAGACAGTGCCGGGCTGAGTGACAAGACAGTGCCGGACTGAAGGATTCAGTCGAACCGGCCGGAGCGATCGGAGCGGGCGTGCACCAGGACGACACCGTCCCGACCGCGCCGCTCGCGCACGACGATCCCGTCGACGGCCGGCCGCGCACCTCGCGGTCACTCCCCCTCGTCGGCGCGCTGTCCGTACTGCTCCTGCTGGCTCTGGCCTGGGCGACGGGACTCGGTGCGTGGCTTGCCCGGCCGGACGTACGGGCCTGGCAGACCGTCTGTGTCGCCATCACCGTCCAGGCGATGCCCTTCTTGGTGCTCGGCACCCTGGTCTCCGGGGCCGTGGCCGCCTTCGTCCCGGCCCATGTCTTCCAGCGCCTGCTGCCGCGGCGCCCCGCACTGGCCGTGCCGGTGGCCTCCGTGGCCGGCGTGGCCCTGCCGGGCTGTGAGTGCGCCTCGGTGCCCGTGGCCAACAGCCTCATCCGGCGCGGCGTCACGCCGTCGGCCGCGTTCGCCTTCCTGCTCTCGGCGCCTGCGGTCAATCCGATCGTTCTGACGTCGACCGCCGTCGCCTTTCCCGGATCGCCCCGGATGGTGGCGGCCCGGCTCATCGCCTCACTGGCCACCTCTGCCGTGATGGGCTGGCTGTGGCTCCGCTTCGGGCGGGCCCAGTGGCTGCGTCCGGCCGTGCGCCACACCGGCCATCAGCCCGGCGCCTCACGGTGGGAGGAGTTCCGGCAGGGCTTTCAACACGACTTCCTGCATGCCGGCGGCTATCTCGTCCTCGGAGCCTTCGCCGCCGCCACGTTCAATGTCTTCGTCCCCCGCTCCGTCCTGGACTCCTTGTCCACCTCACCGTGGCTGTCCGTCCTCGTGCTCGCGCTGCTCGCCGTCGTCCTCGCCGTCTGCTCGGAAGCAGACGCGTTCGTGGCGGCCTCGCTCACCGGGTTCTCCCCCACCGCACGTCTGGCGTTCATGGTGGTCGGACCCATGGTCGACCTCAAACTCATGGCGCTCCAGGCGGGCACGTTCGGCAAGTCCTTCGCCCTGCGCTTCTCGGCTGCCACCGCCGTGGTCGCCGTCATCTCCGCAGCGGTGACCGGGTGGTGGCTGTTGTGAAGCACCCCGTACCCGCCGTTCTGTTGCTCCTCGTCGGTGCCGCGCTGCTGCGCATCACCCTGTTCGGCGACGTCGCCCTGCGCTACGTGCAGGAGCCGCTGCGCCCGTACCTCGCGGTCACCGGTGCGGTCCTGATCCTTGCGGCCGCGCTGAGTCGGGTGCGCGACGGGCGCGGCGACGGACACGGGCCGCCGCGCACGGCCTGGCTCCTGGTGCCGCCCGCGTTGGCCCTGCTGTGCTGGGCGCCGCCCGCCCTCGGCTCGTACACGGCAGCGCGGAACAATCCGAAGATCGTCGCCGACTACGACCACTTCGACCCGCTGCCGACGCACGGGGCCGTTCACCTGTCGCTCACCGAGTTCACCGCCCGCGTCCAGCAGGAGGAAGCACAGAGCCTGCGGGGGCGCACCGTCGTCCTGTCAGGATTCGTGACACCGCGCACGGACGGGGCGTGGGACCTGAGTCGACTCCTCGTCTCGTGCTGTGCCGCCGATTCCCAGTCCCTCACCGTCAGGATGCACGGCATCCACTCCCCCGCCGCCGACACCTGGGTGACGGTGACCGGCACATGGCACCCCTCAGGCACCCTCGGGACCACGAGCGCCGCCGTGGCCCTGAACGTGGACTCGCTCCAGCGCATCCCGGAGCCGAAGCGCCCCTACGTCGACCGCCCACCGGCCTGAAAGGCACACCTCAGCTCCCGGACTGTCTCTGCTGCTGCCCTTGCCACATGCGTGCGTAGGACGGCGGGTTCGGTCAAGGGAGGCGGATCAGACTCATGCGGTACTGCTCGACCTGCATCAGCTGCTGGGGGACAAGCTCGTCGACAATGGCGCGGTACGCGGCCGGGAGCGCGGCGTAGAGCTCGGGCGGCAACGACGTCAGGGTGTGCGAGCCGAGCACCTCGGCTCCAGGACGCCAGCCGGCGACCTCGGACGGATCGTCACACGCCCAGTTCATGACAGCGTCCACCTTGCTGAGTACGTCGTGCTGCTGTTGAGCCGCGACGATCCCGGTTCCCGAGGTGTCCATGGCCAGCAGGGCTCCCGGGAAGCGGTTCGCCACCAACTGGACGACGCTGCGCACCGATTCCTCGGACAGGAAGGCCAGCACGGCCTCGGCACTGATCAGGTACGGGCCGCCGGTGTCCACCTGATCGGGCCACGCCGGATCGGTGACCGATGCCGAGATCATGGTCCGGCGCCGGGTGTCGTGGAAGAACCTGCGGCGCAGCTCGATGATGTCGGGGAGGTCCAGGTCGTACCAGTGCGCCCGCCCGTTGTCCGTCCGCTCGAAGCGGGTGTTCAGGCCTGTGCCCACCTCGATCACGGTGCCGTCCGGATGCTCCGCGAGGAAGGCCCTCGTCCAGTGATCGAACAACGCAGTACGCATCACAGCACCACCGAGGCTGGGCAGACCGTCGAACTTGGCGTAGTCGTAGTCGATGGCTTCGACCATCTCCACCGCGCGTGGATCGCGTAGAGCAGGGTCCGTCTTGGCAGTCTCCACGGCTCGGGCGTAGAGCGGAATCAGGACGGTCTCTTCCACTCCTCCCTGCTTCACCTGGTACTTGTCCATGATCTGATGGCTCCTCATCTCCGTACGCCTGCCGGGTCAGTTCGGTCTTGCACGAGCCTGCGCGCATTGCGTGCCCACGACAGACGCGCATGTCCGTCTGTCGTTCGGCACCGCCCGCAAGGCCGGCCGCACGCACTCCGGAGGGCGGCCGGCCCTTCACGCTCAGGCTGCAGCGATCACCAGGAGGACTTGGTGACTCCGGGAAGGAGCCCCGCGTGCGCCTCCTGACGCATGCGAATCCTCGAGAGGCCGAACTTGCGCAGGTGCCCTCGGGGGCGACCGTCCACGGCGTCGCGATTGCGGACCCGGGTCGCACTGGCGTCACGCGGCTGCCTGCGCAGCTCCTCGACGGCGGCCCTTCGCTCACCCTCCGTCGACGAAGGGCGCCTGATGATCTCCTTCAGCTCGGCCCGCCGCGCCGCGTAGCGCTCGACGATCACCTTGCGCTTCTCGTTCTGAGCAATCTTGCTCTTCTTCGCCATCAGACCTTCCCCCCTCGTGCACGGATACGAGCCACGGCCGCCTCGATGCCGATGCTGTCAACGGTCTTGATCGCCCTGGCGCTGAGCGTCAGTCGCACATGACGACCTTCGCTCGGGAGCCAGTACCGCTTGCGCTGGATGTTGGGGTCGAAGCGGCGTGACGTCCGGCGGTGCGAGTGCGAGATGTTCTTGCCGAAGCCCGGCTGCGCTCCGGTCAGTTGGCAGTGTGCAGACACAGCGTGTTCCACCTCTCCAGGTTGCGCTCTTTTTGGTAATGGAAACCATTGCCATATAGTACCTCGTCATGGCCCGCAACGAACTACGCCCGACCATCAAGCTCCGCTCGACCGCGGGGACCGGCTACACCTACGTCACTCGCAAGAACCGCCGGAACGACCCCGACCGCATGGTTCTGCGCAAGTACGACCCGATCGCCCGCCGACACGTCGACTTCCGCGAAGAACGCTGACTCGAACCGCCCCACCCCAAGGACCCGTCATGAAGCCTGGAATCCACCCCGCGTACGCACCCGTCGTCTTCCGTGACAAGGCCGCCGGCTCCGCGTTCCTCACCCGCTCCACGATGACGAGCGACAAGACCATCGAATGGGAGGACGGAAACACCTACCCGGTCGTCGACGTCGAGATCTCCAACGTGAGCCACCCCTTCTACACGGGAACGGCCCGAGTCCTGGACACTGCCGGTCGCGTCGAGCGCTTCGAGCGCCGATACCGTCGGCGCGGAGCCAACTGATGAAGGACAATCCACCGCTGCCCGTCGTCATCGTCGCAGGACTCCACGCCGACGCCCGCACACAGGTCGTCGAGCAGCTACTGCACTCCGTCCCCGGCAGCGTCGCTCTTCACCACAATCTGGCCACCGCCGCGGACGGCACCGTACAGCGCACCATCCGTGACGCCGCCGGCGAACTGTCCCGCGACAACGCCCCGTTGGTCAACGACTGCGCTTGCTGCGCCCTGCGCGAAGACCTCGTCCCCGAGCTCGAACGCCTGGCCGCCAGCGGACTCACCCGGCTCGCCGTCGTCGAGTTGTGGGATTCGGTCGAACCGAAGGCAATGGCCGAAGTCGTCACAGCTCACGGCGACGGAGTCAGCCTTTCGAACGTGATCACAGCAGTTGATCCAGCTCTTGTACTGCCGTATCTCGCCAACGGTGACGACCTCTCCGAGGCGGGCCTCGCCGCAGCCTCGACGGACGAGCGCACAGTCGGCGACACCTTCGCCCGCCAGCTCGAGTACGCACCCGTACTCGCCCTCATCGACAATCCGGACGCTGACGAAGAGGATCGAGCCCTCGTAGCGCAGCTCCATCCAACGGCGAGCCGAGTGCCCGCCATCGACTGCGAGCAGCTCGTCCAACTCGCCTTCTCCACCGGCTTCGACGTGGATACTGCGGCAGCCGCTCAGCACCCCGCCTGTGCGCTCTTGCCCCAGGAGTCGGAGGAAGCGGGTGTCTCGACACTCGTCTGGCGTCGCCAACGCCCGTTCCACCCCGAGCGCCTGTACAGAGCACTGGAGGATCTGTGCTGCGCTGCGGTCCGCAGTCGCGGACGCTTCTGGCTCGCCGACCGTCTGGAGTCGCTGCTCGCCTGGGACGCTGCAGGCGGAGCCCTGTGCGTGGAGTACGCCGGCCCGTGGCTGGCGTCGCTGCCCGATGCGGCCTGGGAGCTGGTACCGCCGATGCGCAGGGCAGCCGCCGCACTCGACTGGCATCCCGTCCACGGCGACTGCTGTCAGCACCTCGTCTTCACCTCGCCGGGCCTCGACCGCGACGGCTTGGAGCGACTGCTCGAGTCCTGCTTGCTCACGGACGAGGAGTACGCCGCCGGCCCGCAGGCCTGGAGACAACTGCCTGCGGCGTTCGACTCACTCCTGGATCCTGCGTCCTAGCTCGCCACTCCCCCTCCGTCCCCAGCGACGGAGAATTACTGAAGGAGCCCTTGATGGCCCGCCGTCACGACCCACGTAAGCCGCTGAAGTCCCGCCCCAACCCTCTGGACGCAGCCGGCATCACCTACATCGACTACAAGGACACCGATCTGCTTCGCAGGTTCATCTCCGACCGCGGCAAGATCCGCAGCCGCCGGGTCACTCGCGTATCGGCCCAGCAGCAACGACAGATCGCCACCGCGATCAAGAACGCGCGAGAGATGGCACTCCTGCCGTACTCAACTCGGTGATCGCCCCGCCCCCCTGCCCGAGCTCGCCGAACTCGTCTCCCCGCCCATCGTCACCCGGACGACCGGGCGTCGGCTTCCACTCCCGTCTTGGTGGCGGACAGCGCGTAGGAGATGCTGGTCGTGGTGGTGGTCGGTGTGAGGGTCACTCGGGTGGGAGTTGACGTGTGGACGCGGACGACGCTGCCGTCGCAGCGTTGTGCGGCGTGGCCGGGCCGGGATTCGAGTGCTGGTCGGACGTCGATGGTGAGGGTGCCGGGTCCCCAGCATGCGTAGGTGAGGAGGTTGCCGGGGTGTTCGGGGTCACCGATGGTTACCTGCACGCGGCGGCCGGTCTCGGCGGTCGATGCGGCCACACGGCCCTGCACTCCGGGCTGTTGGGCCATCAGGTCCAGGAAGGTGTCGTGCTGCCGTGCACGGTCGGCGGCGTCCTTCGGGTCCGACGCGTCCGACGTCTGGTCGTCTCCACCTTCCGCGAGGCTGCCGAGCGCCAGCGTGGCGGCGAGCAGCGCGGCCACCGACAGGGCGAGGATGAACGGCCCCTGTCTGTAGAACCGTTCCGGTTCCGGGGGTACTGCCTCGATGATGGGCTCGCGAGGGGTCGTGCGGCGTCTCATGTGCCGCTCCTGCCTGAACGACGTGACGGTGGTCGGGGGGTACGTGTGCGATCCGGTTGGGCCTACGTGTCCGGCAGGGCGGTCATGATCAGGGCGAAGGCGTCGCGGCCGTAGACGGCGAGGCTCTGCAGGCGGCTGAACGCGTCCTGATACTGGGCGAGTTCGCCGCTCTGCTTGATCGTGATGTACGCGGACACATTCTCGACGTTGACCTGCCGGTCGTCGAAGATCCAGAAGTCCTCGACGGGCCACATGCCGGAGCGGTCGGCCGTGCGCGGGATGATGCCGAGGCTGACGTTGGTGAAGCCGGCGGCTTCGATGAGCCGGCTGAGCTGGCCGAGCATCAGGGCTCGATCGCCGAGGCGGTAGTGCAGGACGGCTTCCTCGAGGAGGATCGCGTACTGCTTGCTCCCGTCACGCAACACCTTCTGGCGCTCCATGCGGGACTGCACGGCCTCTTCGACGTCGTCCGTGAGGTCGCGCCGCTTGCGCAGTCCTGCGAGGACGGCGCGGGTGTAGGCCTCGGTCTGGAGCGGACCGGGGATGAGGCACTGGCTGTACGCCTTGAAGCGGGAGGTCAGTTCCCACAGCGGGAGGGCCTGGTCCTGGGCTCTGCGCAGGCCGTCCTTCTCCATGTGGCGCCATTCCACGTACATGCTGTCTATCCCCTGGACCAGGGCGACGAGGTCCGCGGTCAGCTCCTCCTTGCCGCAGGCCGCGAGCCAGGTGGCGATGTCGGCGGGCGAGGGCGCGGCGCGGCCGTTCTCGATGCGACTGACCTTTGATTCGTGCCAGTCGCATCGAGATGCCAACTCCCGTGCGGTGATACCCGTTTCACGACGTTCCGCGCGTAAGCGCTGCCCGAGAGCGAGCCGTGCGGCGTTGAGACTGGAGGACTGAGACATGCCGACAGTGTCTCTTGCGCTGTGTCTCCTGGCCAACTTCCCCGGCACCCGGATGCTTCCGTATGCGCTGTATTGTCACTGCTGGTTCGGTTTCTTCTCCCCCATTTCCAGGGCGACTTCGGCAGTGGGGAAGAGGCGGAAGAGTCTCTTCGGGAACTCCACGACCGTCTCGTGCGACGGTACGGTGATGGAAGACAGGCGCTCGGTCTCACCTATCCGCCACGACTGCAGCAGGAAGGTGTCCGACTCGTCGTCGTAGTACAGGGTGGGGCTTCCGTTGTTCGGACTCTCGGGGTCTTTGCACAGCAGATGAAGTGCCACTACGGCTCCTCGAAGTCGCGTTCGCTGACGGATCGAGAGTGCGCGACCACGGTCCGCAACAGCCAGACTGTTGCGCATACTTGCGCAAGGATCGAGGAAATGCCCTTGCCTTGCGGGAATTTGCAACCCGATCGACGGCCGTTTTGCCGCAGGGCGCGGCCCGCCATACTCATCCACTGCGGGGTTCGAGGGCTCACCGCGCATGAGCTGCACTGCCGCAAGGTACCGAGTCGGAGGCCGACTGCCGTAGAGGATGATGCGCTCGCGTTGTGGGAGGTGCCGCAGGCTTGCCTTGGCGGTTGCGCGGTCGGTCCCGGCGTGCGATGCGCACGGTATTGCGCAGTTCCTGGATGCGGCGTGGGACGTGCGGATCCCACCCGGAGAGACAGCGCTCGGAGAGCGTCGGCTTGTCCTGCCGCGGTCAGCCGCTGCCGCGTCCGGTGAGGACGTCCCGTGCGCGGTCGACGAGGCCGGTGCCGGGGGCGAGCAGCTTGTTGGCGGGCGGTGTGGACGGTGTGGAGGGGTGCGGTCGGGTGGGTGCGGTCTTCTTCGCGGTACGGATCTTCTCGCCCAGCTCGTCGAGCGTCTACGGCGGGCAGGAGATCGCGAGCATGGGGAACAGGTGTGCCTCCTCGTCCTGTACGTGGTCACTCACCTCGAGCTTCAGGGTCGCCAGGAGGTGGTCGAACTCCCGGTCGTCGGCCTCGGTGCCTTCGAGGTCCTTGAGGTGCTGCTCCACCGTGGCGTGGTCGGAGATCTCCTTGTCCGCGAGCGAGTCACCGTTCTCCACGTGTGTGCGTACCGCGGGGTACAGGTGCATCTCCTCTGCCACGGAGTGCCGCACCAGTTCGATGGTCAACTCGTCGGCCAGTTCGCGGCGTTGCTTGTCGCCGGCGGGCAGGGACTCGATCCGGTCGAAGAGTTCGTCGACCTCGCGGTGATCGGTGGTGAGTTCCTCGATGACATTGCCGCCGTGTCCCATGGTTCGCTCCTCTCGGGTCGGTGCGCGACGTCCGACCGGGACGGTCGCCCCGCAGGAGTACCCCCGGCTTGGAACGGCACACACGCAGGGCCCGGTGCTCCTTCCGTTTGGCCGGGGTAGCAGCGGGGACCCGACAGCCGTTGTGCAGCCGGACGAGACCGAACCGCCCCGGAGGGGCGGCATCGGAAAGGGGATGGCACGCCGTGACCGGGAAAGCCAAGGCAGCGACGACGCTCGAGCGACCGCCCGAAACAGGATGGGCGAGGGCACAGCGCCGGCACAGGAGCAGTATCCGCACCTGCGTCCGGGCGAAGGGAGAGGGTGAAGGGGACGGGAAGGGGCGGGAGCCGAATATCGTCCGGGGCGTGGACTGACCGCGGTGGCATGCGCAGCGTCGGAGTGGAGGAGCAACTGCTCCTGGCCATGCCGAGGCACTGGGCCTGGCGAACAAGGTGCGGGTGTTGGTGAGGCTGCGCTACTCGCTACTCCCAGGACATGCCACAACTGTCGATCGGCCATGCGCTCGGCATCTCACAGATGCACCTCTCCGCCCCCTCAAGAACACCTGCAGCCGGGTGCGGGAGGAGGCCGGCGAGCCGACGGACCGAGCGGCGGTCTGACGTCCGCGCGTCCGGCGCCGGCCACCTGCGGCCGCCTGAAGGAGTCGGGCCATGAACAGGAACAGCACCACACCGGTGGACACGGTCACCACCACGATCCCCGCACGCCTGGACCGGCTGCCGTGGTCCCGGTGGCACTGGATGATCGTGATCGGTCTGGGCACCGTCTGGATCCTCGACGGGCTCGAGGTGACCGTCGTGGGCGCCGTGGCCGGTCGTATCGCGGAGGACGGCAGCGGACTCGCCATCACCGACGCGCAGGTGACCGGGGTCGCGGCCGCCCTGTACGTGGCGGGCGCCTGCGCGGGGGCACTGTTCTTCGGCAGGCTCACCGACCGGTTCGGCCGGAAGAGGCTCTTCCTGGTCACCCTCGCCGTGTACCTGGCTGCCACCGCGCTGACCGCGGTCTCGTTCACCGCGTGGTGGTTCTTCCTCTTCCGGTTCCTGACCGGTCTCGGCATCGGCGGCGAGTACGCGGCCATCAACTCTGCGATCGACGAACTGATCCCCAGCGCCTTCCGCGGACGCGTCGATCTGATCATCAACGGCAGCTACTGGCTCGGCGCCGTCGGCGGATCCCTGCTCTCCGTGCCGGCACTCAACACCGATGTCTTCCCGAAGAACCTGGGGTGGCGACTCACCTTCGCGCTGGGTGTCGTGCTGGGTCTGGTGATTCTCCTGGTTCGACGCCACGTACCGGAGAGCCCACGCTGGATGCTGATCCACGGTCGCGCGGCCGCCGCGGAACGCCTCGTGGACGACGTGGAGGCGAAGATCGAACGGGACACGTCCCGGCAACTGCCGCAGGCCACCGACGAGATGACCATTCACCAGCGCGGCACCATCAGGTTCGTCGAGATCGCACGGACAGTGTTCCGCGACTATCCCCGCCGCGCCACCCTCGGCTTCGCGCTCTTCATCGGCCAGGCATTCCTCTACAACGCGATCACGTTCGGCTTCGGCACGATCCTGATCACGTTCTTCGACGTTCCGTCGGGCGCAACCGGCTACTACTTCGCCATCATCGCTGCCGGCAATTTCATGGGCCCACTTCTGCTCGGGCGCTACTTCGACACCTGGGGGAGACGGCCCATGATCGCCGGCACGTACATACTCTCCGGCCTGCTCCTGTTCGCCACCGCCGGGTTGTTCGGTGCCGGGCTCCTCGACGCCACCACCATGACACTGTGCTGGTGCCTCGTGCTGTTCTTCGCCTCCGCCGGAGCCAGCTCCGCCTATCTGACCGTCAGCGAGATCTTCCCGATGGAGACCAGGGCCATGTCGATCGCCTTCTTCTACGCGATCGGAACCGCCGCAGGCGGAATCTCCGGCCCGCTGATCTTCGCCGGCCTCACCAGCAGCGGAGTCGTCGCCGACGCCGTTCTCGCCTTCTGCATCGGCGCCGGACTGATGGTCGCGGCAGGCCTCGTCGCCGTCGTCTTCGCCGTAGCGGCCGAACGCCGCTCCCTCGAGGACATCGCTCCCCCACTGTCGGTGGCATCCACCTCGTGACCGGCCGCCGACAGCGGGCTCCGGCCGCTTCGCCGGGCCGAGCCGGACTGCTTCTGGCGGGGACGGGACGAGACGCTGCACCAGCGGATCGGTGCCGATGATGACGCCGACATCATCGTGGCGACCATGACACGGACGCGGCCCAAGCCCTCGATTCCCCGAGGCAGGACGCTCTTGGAAACCAGCGAAGCCGTTCACCAACCAGCACGGCCGACTCGAACTCATGGACCTGGGTGTGGTCCCGGGACCAGTGCCGCCGAAAAGCCGACCCAAGTGACGTGGGACCGCCCAGCACCCTCAACGCAGTTGTGTGGGGGGCCGGCCGGCGCCCTCCGCCCAGTCGTCAGCCCTCCGCCGGACTCAGCGTCAGCGAGATCGAGTTGATGCAGTAGCGCTGGTCCGTAGGTGTGTCGTAGCCCTCGCCCTCGAAGACGTGGCCCAGGTGGGAGCCGCAGCGGGCGCAGCGGACCTCGGTGCGGACCATGCCGTGGGAGGTGTCGGAGACGAGCTCGACCGCGTCGGTGTCCCGCGGGTCGTAGAAGCTCGGCCAGCCGCAGTGGGATTCGAACTTCGTGGTGGAGGTGAAGAGTTCGGCGCCGCAGGCGCGGCAGGCGTAGGTGCCCTCGGTCTTGGTGTCCGTGTACTCGCCGGTGAAGGCCGGCTCCGTGCCGGCCTGGCGCAGGACGGCGTACTCGGCCGGGGACAGTTCGGCGCGCCACTGCTCGTCCGGCTTTTCGACGTCGTACGACATGTGCGTTCTCCTCGGCGTGCGGTGGAGCGGTCAGCGGGACAGGCGGGCGAGGATCTCCGGACCGAGGTCCGTGACGTCGCCCGCGCCCATGGTGAGAACGAGATCGCCGGGCTTCGCCATTCCCGCCACCACCTCGGGCACCGCGTCCTTGGCGGATTCGGCCACCACGTCGGCGCCGGCGGCGCGGGCCGCGTCGGTGATCAGGGCGCTGGTGATGCCGGGGATCGGGTCCTCGCGGGCCGGATAGATGTCGAGGACCACGGAGGCGTCGGCGAGGGCGAGGGCCTCGCCCATCTCCTTGCCGAGCTCCTGGGTGCGGGAGAAGAGGTGCGGCTGGAAGACGACGAGGAGTCGCGAGTCGCCGGCCGCCGCGCGCATGGCCTCCAGGTCCGCGGTCATCTCGGTCGGGTGGTGGGCGTAGGAGTCGATGACCTGGACGCCGGCGGCCTCGCCCTTGAGCTGCAGGCGGCGCTTGACGCCGGTGTACTTGCCGAGGGCGGAGGCCAGATTGTGCGCGGGGATGCCGAGGGCGACGCCGGCGGCGAGCGCGGCGACCGCGTTGAGGGCGTAGTGGCGGCCGGGCACGGAGACCGCGAAGGTGAGCAGCTTGCCGTCGAGCAGGACGGTGACCTCGCTGGTCAGGCCGCGCGGGGTGATCTTGTGGACGCGTACGTCGGCGGATTCGGACTCGCCGTAGGTGACGACCTTCAGGGACGACTGGTCGCGCAGCCGACGGGTCAGTTCGACCGCGCCGGACTGGTCGGCCGAGACGATGAGGGTGCCGCCGGGCACGATGCGGCCGGCAAAGGTCTCGAAGGATTCGTAGATCTCGTCCATCGAGGCGTAGTTGGCGTGGTGGTCGAGCTCCACGTTGAGGACGATGGCGACCTCGGGTGCGTACTTGTGGAAGCTGCGGTCCGATTCATCCGCCTCGGCCACGAAGATGTCGCCGGTGCCGTGCTCGGCGTTGGAGCCGGGGGCGTCCAAGTCGCCGCCGATGGCGTACGAGGGCTCGAGGCCGAGGGTCGACAGGGCGACGGCGAGCATCGAGGTGGTGGTCGTCTTGCCGTGGGTGCCGGCGACGGCGATCGGGCGCAGACCGTCCATCAGGGAGGCGAGGGCGTCCGAGCGGTGGACGACCGGGATGCCGCGCTCCCGGGCGGCGGCGAGCTCCGGATTGTCCTCCCGGATGGCGGAGGAGACGACGACGCTGCTCGCGTCGTCGGCCAGGTGTCCGGTGGCGTGGCCGATGTGGACCGTCGCTCCCTGGGCGCGCAGCGCTTCGGCGGTCGCGGAGTCGCGGGCGTCGCTGCCGGCCACGGCGGCGCCGCGCCGGGCCAGGATCTTGGCGATGCCCGACATGCCCGCTCCGCCGATGCCGATGAAGTGCGGTCGGTCCATGGCGGGGGGAAGGCCGGGGGTCATCTGCGTCTCCTGGGCACGGGGGCGAGTACGGGTGGTACGGCCGCCACGCCGCGGCACGGACCCGGCGACGCGGGAGCGGTGCCGGTGCGGCCGGCGGGTGCCCCGGTCGGTGCCCGGGGCGGCCCCAGCCTATTCGCTGTGCGCGTAGAGCTTGAGCACGGGGACGCCGACCTTGTGGCGCGCCCTCGACGCCCAGTCGCGGTGGAAGAACTCCTCCACGTAGTGCGGCGCGGTGAGCACGATGACCTCGTCGGCGTGGGTCTGTTCGGCGACCGAGGTCAGTACGTCCAGCGGGTGGTCCTCGACCAGTTGTCCGACGGCCTCGCCGCCGGCGTCGCGGAGGACCTTCAGGGAGTGCTCGAGGCCGAGGCGGGCGGGGCCTACGGCCTCGTCGCCCTCCGGTTCGTCCGCCTCGTGCACGGCGTCCTCGAGTTCGCCGAGTGCCACGTCGTCGACCGCGCGCAGCAGCCGGTCCTGGTCGCCGCGCGGCTGCATGAGGACGACGAAGGAGACCGGCTCGTCGCCGTGCAGTGTGGTGACGAACTCCACGTCCACGGCCGACAGGGCCTTTTCGATCATCAATACGCTCGTGAACACGACGGGCGCCCTTCTCCTTCGGGGGCCGCCTGGCCCCTGCGGAAACCATCCTGCCCCGCGGTCACACGGGGTCTGCCGGTTCTAGTGTGCCCAGCGGAACACAAACGGAACGATCAATTCCGCTGATTGTCAGGTTCGACGGTAACGGGTGAACAAAAACCCCTCCTCTTCCAGGAGCGAAGCCAAGGAGAACCGTTTCGGCACGGCGATCCCGGGACCGTCCGCGATCCGCTGCGCCTCCCCCGAGGTGACCATCGGCGACAGGGTCAGGCAGAGCTCGTCCAGGACTCCGGCCGCGATGAACTGACCAAGGATCCGCGGGCCGCCCTCGGTGAGCAGCCGGGTGAGGCCGAGCCCGGCGAGTGCGGCCACGGCTCGCGCCGGGTCCACTCCCCTGCCCTCGCCGGCGACGACCACCCGGGCGCCGGCCTGCTCGGCCTCCTTCTTGCGGTCCTCGCGCGCCTTCTCGCCGGTCAGGATCAGCGTCGGGGTCAGCGGCGAGGTGAAGAGCGGGGCGGAGAAGTCGAGGTCGAGACCCGCACTGATCACGGCGACCGCCGGGGCCGGGGTCTGGCCGGCCGCCCTGCGGCGGTCCGCGAAGGCCTCCCGCGCGCGGGCGGGCCGGTACCCCTCCTTCCGGACCGTCTCCGCACCCACCAGAACCACGTCCGCGAGGCCGCGCAGGGTGCCGAAGATCCGCATGTCCGCGGCGCAGGAGATGGGCTGCGAGCGGCCGTCGTGCTGGGCGGCGCCGTCCAGGGAGGAGACCATGTTGGCCCGCAGCCAGGGGCGGGGAGCGGGGCCCGGCGCAGCGGAAGGAGAAGCGGAGGAGGAAGCGGGCGAAGGTGTGGGCGAAGCAGCGGGCGACGGTGCCGGCGAAGAAGAAGCGGAAGCGGAACCTTTCGCTTCCGTCGCCGAATCCGCCCGATCCACCGGATAGGCGTACCGGTCGGCCAGCTCGTCGAGCGTCCACTGGCGATCGGCCCCGGGGCCCTGGTCGGCTGTTTCGTCGGTCACAGGGAAGAGGCTGCGCATGTCCCGCAGTCTCCCACGGCCCTTAAGGTGGGGAGTTGTGTCGACCTCCGCTCCCGCCGCCGGTACTTCGCACATAGCCGACGCGGCCCCCGAGTCCCTGTGCGCCCGCGAGCCGCACGTACCGGCCGATCGTCTGGTCGCCGAGATGGTGCCGCCGCCGCGCTTCCAGACCGCACGCTTCGAGACGTACGTACCGGACGAGCGGCAGCCCAGCCAGGCCGAGGCGGTCCGGGTGCTGAGCGGCTTCGCCGCCGGGCTCGGCGGGGCGCATGCGGTCGGCACCAAGCGGCGGTTCTTCGGCCGCAAGCCCGCCGCGCCCCAGGGCCCCCGCGGGATCTACCTCGACGGCGGGTACGGCGTCGGCAAGACCCACCTCCTCGCCTCCCTGTGGCACGCCACTCCGGCGGCGCCCGAGCACAAGGCCTTCGGCACCTTCGTGGAGCTGACCAATCTGGTCGGGGCGCTCGGCTTCCAGCAGACCGTACGCACCCTGAGCGAGCACCGGCTCCTTTGCATCGACGAGTTCGAGCTCGACGACCCCGGTGACACCGTGCTGGTCTCCACCCTGCTCGGCAAGCTCGTCGAGGCCGGAGTGGCGCTTGCCGCGACCTCGAACACCCTGCCGGGCAAGCTCGGCGAGGGCCGCTTCGCCGCCGCGGACTTCCTGCGCGAGATCCAGGGCCTGTCCGCGCACTTCCGCGCGCTGCGCATCGACGGCGAGGACTACCGGCACCGCGGTCTGCCCGAGGCCCCCGCCCCGTACTCCGACGAGCAGGTCGCCAAGGCCGCGTACGCCACCGAAGGCGCGTCCCTCGACGACTTCCCGCGGCTCCTCGAGCATCTGGCGAAGGTGCACCCCAGCCGGTACGGAGCCCTGACCGACGGGCTCACCGCGGTGTGCCTGACCGGCGCCGAGCCGGTGCCCGACCAGTCCACGGCGCTGCGCCTGGTGGTCCTCGCCGACCGGCTCTACGACCGCGAGGTGCCGGTGCTGGCCTCCGGCGTACCGTTCGACCGGCTGTTCAGCGAGGACATGCTGAAGGGCGGATACCGGAAGAAGTACTTCCGGGCCATCTCGCGCCTCACCGCCCTGGCCCGCGACGCCGCCCCGCTGGTGTCGGAACGCCAGTAGCTTCGCCGACCCGCTCCTCGGATTCGGATTCGGATTCGGATTCAGGTTCGGATACGGACTCTGATTCGAGTACGGCCACGGATACGGGTACGACGACCGCGGCCCGGGTGACCACCACCCCGCTCGACGCCGACGCCCCACGGCGCCACACCAGTTCGGGCAGCAGCGACAGCAGCCCCAGGACGGCCAGGCCGGCGCCGAGCCACAGCGGGGAGCGCAGTCCGAAGTGCGTGACGAAGACTCCGCCCAGGGACGATCCGACGACGACTCCGAGCGTGATGAAGGACGCGTGGACGGTGTTCACCAGCGGTCCCGGGTTTCCGGTGCGCTGGACCCGGGTGGCCATCGCCGGATTCATCGTCACGCCGACCAGACCGATGCCGATCATGAGCACCACCGCGGCCGCCCCGACGTCGGCGAGCAGCGCGAAGGCGGCGAGGAACGCGGCGTTCAGGGCCAGTCCGACGACCTGGACGCCGAGGTTCCGGCGATCGGCGAGGCGTCCGACGACGGTGTTGCCGATGACGGTGGCGGCTCCGTAGACGATCAGCAGACCGGGGACGGCGCCCTCGCTGAAGCCGCTGAGCCCGGTCAGGATCGGGTTGAAGTAACTGAAGGCGGCGAACGTCGCGCCGATGATGAGCGTGCTGGTGGACAGCACCAGCCACAGCCTGGGCCTGCGGAAGACCTGGACCTGGTCGCGGAAGGTGCCGCCGGCAGCCCCCGGGCGGTCCAGACGCGGTACGGCCAGAGCGGTGACCGCCGCCACGATCACGGTGAGCACGGTGATCGCCCAGAAGGCGGCCCGCCAGCCCAGCCGGCCGCCGATGAAGGTGGCCATCGGCAGGCCGAGGAGCGTGCCGAGCATCAGGCCGTTCATGGCCACCGCGATGGCCCGGCCGCGGACCTCTTCCCTCGTCACGGCCGAGCACACGGAGATGGCGACACCGAAGAACGCCTGCGCCGCGACGCCGGTGACGATGCGCGCCACCACCATGACGCCGTAGCCGGTGGCCGTCGCGGCCAGCACGTTCCCGGCCAGGAAGACGGCGAACAGCAGCAGTAGTGCGGGCCGGGGAGGCAGCCGCATCACGGCGACGGTCAGGAAGGGGCCGCCGACGGCCATGGCGACGGCGAACGTCGTGATCAGATAGCCGATCTGAGGGATCGTCACACCCAATCCGTCGGCCATCTGCGGCATCAGGCCGGCGACTACGAACTCGCTGGTGACCATGGCGAAGATGCCCAGGGCCAGGACATATACGGCGCGTGGCACGTGCGGTACTCCCTCTCGTTGGTTTTGGATACTTCAGTTCAAAACTGCGGCATGCGTCCGCCGGCCACCGGGCTCCACACCCGCAGCCGGTTACCGCGTCAGCGAATCCATCGCACAGGCGGCCACGCCTTCGAGCGCCGAGCGATCGGCGCCGTTCTGCGCGGACACCCGGATGCCCGCGATCACCGCGTTGAGGAACCGGGCAAGCTCGTCCGGCTTCCGCGCCCGGGAGATCTCCCCGGCACGCTGCCCCTGCGCAATCACCTCACCCATGACGGAGAGGCGGCGCTCCAGATCACGCCCGAGCAGTTGAGCGACCTCGGGGTCGCGCCCCGCCAGCTCCGTACTGCTGTTGACACCCAGACAGCCGATGCCGCGCCCCTTGCGGCGATGGCGTTCCTCCATGTCGATGACCGAGGTGAACATCGACCGGAGCCGGTCGACGGCGGAGAGCTCGGCGCCGTCGAGGAGGGCATGCTGGTCGCGGGTCACCATGTCGACATACCGCTCGAGCGACCTGAGGAACAGCGCGTGCTTGCTGGTGAAGGTGTTGTAGATGCTGCTCCGCCCGAGGCCGGTGACCTCGCAGAGGTCCTGGGTCGAAGTGGCCTCGTACCCCTTCTCCCAGAACAGGCGCATGGCCGCATCCAGTGCGTACCCCTCGTCGAATGTTCTCGGTCGTGCCATGCGGGCAGCGTAGCCGTATTGGACCGATCGATTCAATACGTTCTCGCAGACACATGCCTTCGGCCACTCGCCCCGCACAGGACACAGCGCACGCGTTTCTACGCGCGTGGTTCCTTGCGGCCTGACCGCGTGATACACACAGGCGGGTCACATTCCTGTCCGCCAGCAGGGAGTTGCCCACATGTCCGAATCACCACTGTCCGCAACACGACGTCAAGTCCTGGCCCGTTCGGGCGCCTTGGGAGCGGGCATCGCTTTCACCGGCGCTTTCACCGAACTCTTCGCAGGCACCGCGGCCGCCCACGGCAAGAGCGGCTACGGTCCGCTCGTACCCGACCCGGACGGCCTGCTCGATCTGCCCAAAGGTTTCCGCTACCGGGTGCTCTCCCGCGAGGGCGACGAACTGCGCTCCGGCGAGGGCCCGGTGCCCAGCAATCACGACGGCATGGCAGCCTTCCGCGGCAAGCGCGGCGGCGTGAACCTGGTCCGCAACCACGAGAACCGCAACGACGCCAAGATCAGAGTCCCGGCCGTCGACGGCCTGACCTACGATCCGGACGGCCTGGGCGGCTGTACCGCCCTGGCCCTCGACCGGCGGGGCGAGGTCCTCGAAGAGCGGGTCGCCATCGCCGGCACCGCGGTCAACTGCGCGGGCGGACCGACCCCTTGGGGCACCTGGCTGACCTGCGAGGAGACCGAGGACAAGGCCGGCACCAACGGCTACACCAAGGACCACGGCTTCATCTTCGAGGTCGACCCCGTCGATCCGCACCGCAGCGGCGCCCACCCGCTCGAGGACATGGGCCGCTTCCAGCACGAGGCGATCGCCGTCGACCCGCGGCGCGGCATCATCTACGAGACGGAGGACGCCTTCGAGCGGCCCTTCGGCCTCTTCTACCGCTTCCTGCCCAACAAGCCGCACGGCGGCCTCGGTTCGCTGCGCGCGGGCGGCAAGCTGCAGGCCATGCGGGTGCCGGGAGTGCCGGACCTCTCGGCGATCGACGAGACCGGCGCCTGCTTCGACGGCATCGAGTGGGTCGACGTACCCGATCCGCTGGCCGCCGAGACCCCGATCCGCTTCCAGGACTTCGGAGCGGAGGGGATCACCCACGCGCAGAAGCTGGAGGGCTGCTACTGGGGCGGCAAGTCCGTCTACTTCGTGTCCAGTTACGCCCGCAGCAAGGAGGGCTCGGCGGGTGACCACTACGGCCAGGTCTGGCGGTACGAGCCCGAGCGGCGCCGGCTCACCCTGGTGATCGTCTTCGGTCCGGACACCGATGTGCAGCTGCCGGGCGAGGAGCCGGACAACATCTGTCTGGCGCCGAGCGGCGGCCTGATGGTCTGCGAGGACGGTGAGGGCGCCCAGCACGTGTTCGGCCTGACCCGGCGCGGTGAGGTCTACGCGATGGCTCGCGGTGCGCAGAACGTCGGTACGCCCGAGGAGCCGGAGTGGGGCGAGTTCGCGGGGGTCACCTTCTCGCCCGACGAGGACACGATGTATGTGAACTGCTACAACCCGGGGACCACTTTCGCGGTCACCGGGCCCTGGCACCGGTAACCACTGGCGCGTACAGGGAAGTTGAGGCACCTTGCGGGGGCGTGCGGCCTGCGGGCCGTACGTCCCCGCTGCCGCTGTGGCGCGGGGCGTCGAGCCGCAGCGCCGAGGAGCCGTCGAATGTCCAAGCACGACCGGTGGAGCAATCTGCTCGAACTCCTGGCCGCGGAGGGCCGTCTCGATGTCGAGGACGGCGCGGTCCGGCTCGGCGTCTCGGCTGCGACCATCCGGCGGGACTTCGACGAACTGGCCGAGCGGCGCATGCTGTTGCGCACCCGCGGGGGCGCGCTGGCGCACGGGGTCTCGCACGAGCTGCCGTTGCGCTACAAGTCGTCGCGGAACGCGGCGCAGAAGCAGCGGATCGCGGTGGCCGCGGCGGATCTGATCGGGGACGGCGAGGTGGTGGGCCTCAACGGCGGAACGACACCACGGAGGTGGCGCGCGCCCTCGCGGTGCGGGCGGGCCGTGATCTGCAGGCGGTACCGGCCTCGGGGGAGCCGCCGGTGCTCACGGTGGTCACCAATGCGCTGAACATCACCGGCGAGCTGGCGGTACGTCCGCAGATCAAGATCGTGACGACCGGTGGGGTGGCCCGCCCGCAGTCTTACGAGCTGGTGGGTCCGCTGACCCGTGGGGTGCTGGGCGAGGTCGTGCTGGATGTGGTGGCGCTCGGCGCGGATGCGGTCGATCCGGACCTCGGGGTGATGACGCTGCACGAGGACGAGGCCAGTGTGAGCAGGCAGTTCGCCGAGCGTGCGCGGCGGGTGGTCGTGGTGGCGGACGCGTCGAAGATGGGGGCGCGCGCCTTCGCCCGTATCTGTGGCATCGACCGGGTGGATGTGCTGGTGACGGACTCCGCGGTGGCGCCGGCCACGGTGACGCGGCTGACCGAGGCGGGGATCAAGGTGCTGGCCGTCTGAGCGCATCCGGTCCTGGCGCACGGGTAGCGCGGCGCCCCGACACGGCGCAGGCTCTACGCAGGCGATGGAAGGGGTGCGTGCACGGTGTCCGAGAAGCACGACCGGAAGGCCGAGGCGAAGAACAAGGCCAAGGACAAGGGTGGCGGCAGGGCGAAGGCCGAGCGCGGGCCCGGCGAGGCGAAGTCCGCTGCCTCGCTGAGCGATCTCCTGCGGGTCCCGCCCGGTGAGCCGGTCGACCTCTCGTCGTACGACACCCGCGCCACCCCCGGCTTCACCGGCGGCAAGGCGGCCGGCCGTACGGCCACCGCGGGCCTCGGGGACCCGCTCGCCGACCTGCAGGAACGCCTGTACGCGGCAAGCACGGCCGGGGACCGCCGCCGCGTGCTGCTCGTGCTGCAGGGCATGGACACCAGCGGAAAGGGCGGCACGGTCAAGCATGTGATCGGGCTGTTCAACCCGTCCGGCTGCCGTATCAAGGCGTTCAAGGCGCCGACCCGTGCGGAGCTGAGCCATCCGTTCCTGTGGCGGGTGCGTCAGGCGCTGCCCGTGCCCGGCGAGATCGGCATCTTCGACCGTTCGCACTACGAGGACGTCCTGATCGCGCGCGTGCGTGAGCTGGTGACGCGACCGGTGCTCGGCCGCCGCTACGGCGCGATCAACCGCTTCGAGCAGTCGCTCGCGGACGACGGCGTCACGGTGGTCAAATGCTTCCTGCATCTCGGGTACGAGGAACAGCGCGCCCGTCTCCTGGAGCGCCTGGACCGCCCGGACAAGCACTGGAAGTTCAACCCCGGCGACATCGCGGAGCGCACGGTCTGGCCCGCCTACCAGGAGGCGTACGAGATCGCGCTGGCCCGCTGCTCGACGCCCACGTCCCCCTGGTATCTGGTCCCCGCGGACCGCAAGTGGTACCGCAACTGGGCGATCAGCACCCTGCTTCTGGAGCATCTGACGGCGCTCGATCCGCAGTACCCGAAGGCCACCTTCGACGTGGCGGCCAGTCGCGAGCAGTTGCTCGCCTCGCCCTGACTTCGTCGCCATCGATGCTGGAAATGCCCGAGATGCGTTGTTTGTAGGGTTATCTTCGCGGAGTGATTCTCTCCTCGCTTCGCAAGCTGGTGACCGTCTGTGCGCTCGGTGCCCTGGTCTGCGGCTGCGCCGATACGGGCGGGGCCGGGCGGCCCGAGGAACGGCGGACGCCCCAGGCCGGGCAGGAGCACCGTCCGCAGTCGGCGCCGAAACAGCGGCCGCCCACCCTCGCTCCGGGGCCGCAGGGCCTGACCCCGGTGTTCAAGAAGGGCCGGCCGGACGGCGGGAAGACCGTGGCCCTCACCTTCGACGCCGATATGACGGCGGATCAGGGCCCGCGGGCCGCTGCCGGAGAGCGCTTCGACAATCCGGAGCTGATCGCCACGCTGCGCCGCCTCCAGGTGCCCTCGACCGTGTTCATGACCGGTCGTTGGGCCGAGGAGTATCCGAAGCAGGCGCGGGCGATCGGCGCGGACCCGCTCTTCGAGGTCGCCAACCACTCGTACAGCCATCACGCGTACACCGACGACTGCTACGGACTCCCCTCCGTGTCGGCGGACCGGATGCGTGCGGACGTGGAGCGGGCCTTCACCGCCTTCCGCAAGGCCGGGGTCAGGAGCACCGTGCCGTACTTCCGCTTCCCGGGCGGCTGTTACGACCGTGCGGCCCTCGAAGCGATCGCGCCCGCCGGAGTCACCGCCGTCCAGTGGGACGTGGTGAGTGGGGACGCCTTCGCCGAGGACGCCGATGCGGTGGCCGATGAGGTGCTGCGCGGAGTGCGGCCCGGTTCGGTGGTGGTCATGCACTGCACACGGAGCGCGGCGCCGGTCACCGAGCGGGCGATCCGCCGGATCGTGCCCGAACTGCGCAAGCAGGGCTACCGTTTCGCCCGGGTCTCGGAGCTGATCGGCGGTTCGGCGGGACAACCGGGCTGACGCGTACCGCAGAGCCATCCTGTGCACCCCGGCACCATCCTGTGTACCGCAGCGCCATCCTGAACGGGCGACCGCCCCGGAGCCCGGCCCCGCAGTGCCTGGCAGACTGGGCGGGTGACCAGCCATCCCGCCAGCCCGGCCGACGACGCACAGCCCGACAGTCCCTTCCGGCACGCGAGCACGGACCGGGACCAGGCCCCGCAGTTCGTACTCCCGCTGGTGGTCCGCATCGAGCGTGCGGCGCCGCCCGCGCGTACCGATGCGCTGGAGACCGCGGCCCGTGCCGTACTGCTGCTCCTGAGCGACCCGCGGGCGGTCGGCGAAGGTGAATGGGCACAGGCTGTGCGGGACTGGCAGGACGCCCGGATCCGCAAGGTGGTGCGCCGGGCGCGCGGTGCGGAGTGGCGCCGGGCCGAGGCGCTGCCTGGGATCACCGTGACCGGGAAGTCGGCCGAGGTGCGGGTGTTCCCGCCGGTCCCCCTCGACGGTTGGCCGAAGGATCTGGCCCGGCTGCAGGTGTCCGGTACGGAGCTCGAGGATCCGGAGACGCCGGGCCGGCCGGATGCCGGTACCCCTGTGTTGTGGCTGAATCCAGAGGTCGACATGTCGGCGGGCAAGTCGATGGCGCAGGCCGGTCACGGCGCCCAGCTGGCCTGGTGGGAGCTGACCGGGGCCGAGCGCGAGCAGTGGCGCGAGGCCGGCTTCCCGCTGTCGGTGCGCAGGCCGGACGCCGCGGACTGGCGGGACCTGGTGGCTTCGGGGCTCCCCGTGGTGCGCGACGCCGGCTACACCGAGATCGCCCCCGGGTCATGCACGGTGGTGGCCGACCACCCTGCGCTGCGCCGCGGCCCCCTGGGCTGAGCAGCGGCGACTGAGCAGCGGGGGCTGAGCAGCGGCCGACCGCCCTGCCCAGCCCGCCCGTTGAACGGTACGGCCCTCCCGTACGTATCCCTCGGCACCGTCACGTGTCGGCGGGCACGTGACGGCGAACTCGTGGGCTCTACCTCTGGAGGCACCTTGCTGCGGCGCATCAACGGGACCGCTCTGATCATCGCGGCCCTGGTGGCGACACTGGGCGCACTCGCCTTCCCCGTCTGGTCGTACGCGGACCGCTCGGGCACCGGCGAGGCGAACCTGGACGCCGGGACCGTCGCCACCCAGTGGGGGCCACTTTCGGCCACCGACCGGGACTTCCTGGTCAAAGTCAGGCTGGCCGGCCTGTGGGAGATACCGGCCGGGCAGCAGGCCCTCGAACGCGCGCCGACGGAGGCGATCAAGTCGACCGGTGACCATCTGATCGTCGGGCACACTGACCTCGACCGGCGTACCCGGTCCGTCGCCGCCCAGCTCGGTGTGCAGTTGCCGAATCAGCCGTCCGACGAACAGCAGGGCTGGCTGCGGGAGTTGACCGAGGCGGAGGGCGAGACGTACCAGCGGAAGTTCGCCAATCTGCTGCGCAACTCGCACGGAAAGGTCTTCGCACTGATCGCCGAGGTCCGGCACACCACGCGCAACTCCCTGGTCAGGCAGCTGGCCACGGACGCCAACCAGACGGTGCTCGACCACATCACGATGCTGGAGAGCACCGGCGGAGTGGACTTCGACGACATGGCCAGAGAGGCGGCCGGCCAGTCCACGGCGAGCCCGACGGGACCGCCGCCGCCGAACGGATCACTGCCACCGGCTGCGGGACCCGCCGAGCCCAGCGGATCCCCCGAGCTCACTTCGGAGCCGTCCGCCCAATCGCCCGAGGACGAGGGCCGGGTGATCAACACCGACCGTCCCGACCCTTCCTGAGCTTTGCGACAGGTGTCCCGCCAAGGGCTGCGGAACCGCAAAGGGCTGCGGAACCTCAAATCAACCTCTGAACGTCTCTGTCCCGGGATTCGTTCCGGTACGGCGGGGCGACAACACCGGCACGCGCGCGTCGTCGCGTGCGGACAGCGGGGTGGNTCCCGGGATTCGTTCCGGTACGGCGGGGCGACAACACCGGCACGCGCGCGTCGTCGCGTGCGGACAGCGGGGTGGCTGCGGCGAGGGAGGGTGAGCATGAGGAGCACGGAGCACACAGGGGGCCCGGAGCGTACGAGTTCGCAGGGCGCGCGAGTGCCGGCGCGGCTCGGGACCGGGATCGGCTGGCGTCCGGAGATCGCGGAGGCCGTCGAGCGGATGCCGGGCATCGACTGGGTCGAGGCCGTCGCCGAGAACGTGTGTCCCGGCCATCTGCCGCCGTCCCTGGTCCGGCTCAGGGAGCGCGGAGTGACGGTGGTCCCGCACGGCGTCTCGCTCGGTCTCGGCGGCGCGGAGCGTCCCGATCCGGCGCGCCTCGCGAGTCTCGCCGAGCGGGCGGAGGCGCTCGGCTCGCCCCTGGTCACCGAGCACATCGCCTTCGTACGGGCCGGGGGTGCGATGACTGCCTCCCAGCGGCTCGAGGCCGGTCATCTGCTGCCCGTGCCCCGCACCCGGGACGCGCTCGACGTGCTCTGCGAGAACGTACGGATCGCCCAGGACGCGCTGCCCGTGCCGCTCGCCGTGGAGAACATCGCGGCACTGATCTCCTGGCCGGGCGAGGAGATGACGGAGGGCCAGTTCCTGTACGAGCTCGTGGAGCGCACCGGGGTACGCCTCCTGATCGACGTGGCGAATCTGCACACCAACCACGTCAACCGCGGCGAGGACCCGTGCCGCGCGCTCGACGAACTGCCCGTCGAGGCCATCGCGTACGTCCATGTGGCGGGCGGTTTCGAGCGGGACGGGGTGTGGCACGACAGCCACGCACACCCGGTCACCCGGCCGGTCCTCGACGTGCTGGCCGAGCTCGCCTCGCGGGTGACGCCGCCCGGTGTGCTGCTCGAACGGGACGAGAACTTTCCCGAACCGGCCGAGCTGGAAGCCGAGTTGGAGTCGATCCGTACGACCGTGGCGGCAGGGGCCGGGCGTCGGGCGGACGCCCCGGAGCCGGCGGGGACACCGCGCGCGACCGCGACCGAGAGCTCGCGCCAGCGCGTCGCGCTCGCGCAGGCAGCTCTCCTGTCGTCCCTGGTGGCGGGCACCCCGGCGCCCGAGGGCTTCGACCGCAGGCGGCTCGCCGTGCAGTCCAGGGCGCTGGCCGCCAAGCGCGCCGATGTGGTCGCGAAGGTCGCGCCCGAACTGCCGGAGATCCTCGGCAGCGGATACCGGCCGGCGTTCCTCTCGTACGCCGCCAACCGGCCCATGACGGACGGATACCGCTACGACGCGCTCGACTTCGCCGCCCACCTCCTGGACGCCGGGCTCCCGCACGACCCGCGGTCGCGGCAGGCCCTGGACGACTGGTGGAGCGAGCGTGCGGGCCGCCCGCACCTCTCCCTGCCGCCGGTCGTACGGGACGCCGCCCGCCGGGTGCGCCGGGTGCTGGCCCCGCGCGCGGGACGTGCGGTGACGGCGGCTTCGGGTACGCCGGCCACGCGCGCGTGAAGCAGTGCGAGGCCGTTCGACGGCTTCGCACCATCGACGGACGGACTCATTCCGTATCGCGAAATCCCTGTCCAGGACGGTTCGCATCGTGAAATGCCGTAGCCATGGGGGAGCTCCTTCCCGTAGAACATCGCCATGCTCTGGCTGCTCTTCCTGCTCCCCGCCTGGATCCTGGCGGGCCTCGCCGTCGCCCGGCTCTGCCTCGCCGCGGTGCGCTCCGCCGCCGTGGCGCCCGCGCCACCGATGACCGGCTCCGGGCACCGGCCGAGCCTGTACGAGGTCGCATTCCTGGCGGGCGGTCCGTACCGGGTCGCCGAGCTGGCCATGGTGTCGATGGCCAGGGCCGGCCGGCTGCTGCTCGCGCACACCGGCTGGGTGACCGTGGCGGTGCCCGAGGGCCGGGACGCCGTGGAGCGTTCGGTGCTCGAGGCGATCGGGCCGTCCGGGCAGGAGCGGATCCGTCCGGTCCGTGCTGCCGTCGCGGTCGCGGAGCCGGTGCGCGGCCTGGCCGCGCGGCTCACGGATGCGGGCCTCGCGACCGAGGACGGCGGGCGGGTGCCGGACGCGGTGCGGCAGGTGCGGACCGCAGCGGTCGCGGTGTTCCTGCTCGGCGCCGTGGCGCTGTGGATGTTTCCCGCGCAGGTGAGTCCGGGACCGGTGGCGGCGTGGTTCGCGCTGCCGCTCGGGGTGGTGGTCGGCTGCCTGGTGATCGCCCGGTACGAGGTGCGGCCGGGCTCGCAGTGGGCCTCGCCGGCCGGTCGTACGGTGCTCAACTCGCTGTCGCCGGAGGCGGATTCGGGTGAGCGGGGCTATCTGACGGCGGTGGCGGCGTACGGGGTCGCGGCGGTGCGCGACCCGTCTCTGAACGCCGCCTTCGCCTCCGGCGGGTTGGGTCACCGGGACCGCTGAGGCGGCCCGGTGCGGATGAGCCGCACCGGGCAAGCCGTACGCTCAGGCCAGGCCGGAGACCAGTTCGGCGACGCTCTTGCGGCGACCCGTGTAGAACGGCACCTCCTCGCGGACGTGCATACGGGCCTCGGATGCGCGCAGGTGCCGCATCAGGTCGACGATGCGGTACAGCTCGTCCGCCTCGAAGGCCAGCATCCACTCGTAGTCGCCGAGCGAGAACGCGGGGACCGTGTTGGCCCGGACGTCCGGGAAGCCGCGGGCCATCTTGCCGTGGTCGGCGAGCATCCGGCGGCGGTCCTCGTCGGGCAGCAGGTACCAGTCGTAGGAGCGCACGAAGGGGTACACGCTGACGTAGTCGCGGGGGGACTCGTCGGCCAGGAAGGCCGGGATGTGCGATTTGTTGAACTCGGCGGGGCGGTGCAGCGCCATGTTCGACCAGACCGGCTCGAGGGCGCGGCCGAGCCTGGTGCGGCGGAAGCGGTTGTACGCGTCCTGCAGCGCGTCGGAGGTCTCGGCGTGCCACCAGATCATGACGTCCGCGTCGGCCCGCAGACCGGAGACGTCGTACGTGCCGCGGACGGTGATGTCCTTGGCCGCGAGCTGGTCGAACAGCTCCTGCACCTCGTCGGCGTAGCCGGAGCGGTCCTCGGGCAGCACGTCGCGCAGCTTGAAGACGGACCACAGGGTGTAGCGGATGACCTCGTTGAGGTCCTTGGCCTTCTTGCCCGCGTTGGGGGCCTTGGCGGGGGCGTCGTCACTCATGGGGCTATTCTCCCGCGCCGCCGTGCAGGCTCTGCACCGGGTGGGCGGTCAGCTCGTCCGCCGCGGCCGTATCGCCGCGCAGCAGGTCGACGGCCGCGCGGGCGCTCGCGATGCAGGCAGGGATGCCGACGCCGTCGTAGGCCGCGCCGCAGACCGCGACCCCGGGCAGCTCGGCGACCTCCCGGCGGATGCGCTCCACGCGCGCGTGGTGGCCGACGGGGTACTGCGGCAGGCCGTCCTGCCAGCGGGTGACCCGGGCGGCGACGGGTGCGGCGGTGAGGCCGGTCGCGGCGTGCAGATCGGCCCGTGCGATGTCGAGGAGCTCGGTGTCGTCGCGCTTCAGGTCCTCGGTGTCGCCATGGCGGCCTACGGACGTACGGGCGACGAGCAGGTCCGGGTCCTCGTCGCCGATCCAGCCCCATTTGCGGCTGGCGAAGGTCGCGGCCTTGATGGTCCGGCCGTCGACCGGGGGCACCAGGAAGCCGCTGCCTGCGGGGAGTTCGGCCTCCGCGCGGCGGAAGGCGAAGGTCATCAGGGCCATCGAGGCGTACTCGACGGTGCGCAGCTCGGCGGCCGCCGCGGGCGCCTCGGCGGCGAGCAGCCGGGCGGCCCGTGGCGCGGGGACGGCGATGATCACGGCGTCCGCGCGGAGGGTCTCCTGCTCGGTCACCACCTGCCAGGAGCCGTCCGTGCGGCGCAGCGCGGTCGCGGGCGTACCGGTGCGAATGTCGCCGCCACGCGCGCGTACCGCATCGGCGACCGCGAGCGGCAGCCGGCCGACGCCGCCCTCGATGCCCATGAACACCGGGTCCGTGCGCGGCTGTTCGGCGGCACGGCGCTGGATGTCTCGTACGGCGTGCAGCAGCGAGCCGCCCGAACGGGCCACCTCGTAGAGCTGCGGTACGGCCATCCGCAGCGAGATGCGGTACGCGTCGCCCGCGTAGACCCCGCCGAGCAGCGGTTCGACGAGGCGGTCGACGACCTCGCGGCCCATCCGTGCGGCCACGTACTCCCCCACCGCGATGTCCTCGTCGACCTCGGTGGGCGGCAGGCCGGGCTCGCGGGCGATGCGGTCCAGGCCCTCGGGGCTCAGGACGTCGGCGAGGACGGCCGGGTCGCCCGGTACGCCCATCACGTGTCCCTTGGGCATGGGGCGCAGGGCGCCGCGGGTCCACAGCGACGCGGTGGCGGTGGCGGGCGGCTGCAGGGCATCGGCGAGGCCCACCTCGCGCGCGAGGCCGACGGCCTCCGGGCGGCGGGCGAGCATCGACTCGGCGCCCAGGTCCACCCGGACGCCGGCGATCCGGTCTGCGTGCAGCTTTCCGCCGAGCCGGTCGGAGGCCTCCAGGACCGTGACCCGGGCACCGGTGCCGAGCAGCCGGTGCGCTGCGGCGAGACCGGCGATGCCCCCTCCGACGACGACTGCGTGGTACGGGGCGGTGGCGGCGTCCGAGGCGTGCATGCCTCAAGGGTCGCAGAGGCGGGTGGCCGGGCGGGCCGGGGGCCCGTGTCGGGGTGCTCGTTTCGGGGGTGCTTGTCTCGGGGGTGCCCGTTTCGGAGGCGTTCGTTTCGGAGGTGCTCGTTCCGCGGCCGTGCCGTAATCGCTTCGGAATCGCCCGGCGCAAACGTTCCGGTCCGTCCCGGCGTCGTAGGACGACACCCGAAGCACCACCGAGGCAACAGGGGGTACGCCGATGGGCAGCACGGCCCACATCCGGAACACCACGCACGGACGCCGGCACCGCCGCAGCATGCCGGCCGCGCTGCTGCTCGCAGCGGCTCTGGCCGTCACGGGCTGCACGGCCGGGAGCGACGGCGGCGAAGGCGGCAAAGCGGCAGCCGACCGGGCCGAAGGGCCCGCGAGCGGCGATCAGGACAACGGCGGCGGGAAGGCGGGCAAGGGCGACCAGGGCGCGGGCAACTCCGGCACGAGCGCCGCCCGCAAGGCGTCCGACCCGGCCGGCACCCACATCATCCGCACGGCGACCCTCTCGGTCCGGGTCAAGGATGTGCAGTCCGCCCTCGACACCGCGCGCAAGGCGGCCGAGGACGCGGGCGGCGTCGTGGGCGACGAGAGCACGGACCGCGACGCGTCGGGGCGCGAACGCTCCCGGATCACCCTGAGGGTCCCGCAGGACGCGTACGCGGATGTGCTCGACGAACTCTCCGGCACCGGCAAGCTCGTGTCCCGCAAGGCGAAGGCCAAGGACGTCACCGACGAGGTGGTGGACGTCGAGAGCCGGGTCAAGACACAGCGCGCCAGTGTCGCCCGGGTGCGGGACCTGATGGACGACGCGACCAAGCTCGCCGATGTGGTCACCCTGGAGGACGAACTGAGCACCCGCCAGGCCGAGTTGGACTCCCTGCTCGCCCGGCGCGCGTCCCTGGAGGACCGGACCACGCTGTCGACGATCACCTTGAGCCTGTCGCAGCCGAGCCCTCCGGTGAAGAAGGCGGAGAAGGACGACGACACCGGCGTCGGGGACGCCCTGGCGGGCGGCTGGGGCGCCTTCGTGACGTTCCTGCGCTGGGTGGCCGTGGTGATCGGCGCGGCGCTGCCGTTCCTCGCGCTCGGCGCGCTGCTCGTCCTGCTGTGGCGGCTGCTGCGGTCCCGCCTGCCCGGCGCCGACCGCCGGCGCATCCCGTGGCCTGCGGCACCCGCCCACGCCCCGGCCACGATTCCCACGCCCACGCCGGCTCCCGGGACCGGCGAAGGCCCCGACACCGGCGAGAAGGCGCCCAAGAGCCCCTGACACCCCGGAAGTTCCCGTCCACCCACGCGCTCCGGGCCCCCGCCACGGGCGCCACGTAGCGTGTGCCGCATGAGTGAACGACTGGTGGTCATCGGCGCGGACGCGGCGGGCATGTCCGCCGCGTCCCAGGCGCGCAGGCTCAAGGACCGGGATGCGCTCGAGATCGTCGCCTTCGAACGCGGCGGCTTCTCCTCGTACTCGGCCTGCGGTATCCCTTACTGGGTCGGCGGACAGGTCGCCGAACGGGACGAGTTGATCGCCCGTACTCCCGATGAGCACCGCGAGCGCGACATCGACCTGCGGATGCGCACCGAGGTCACCGAGCTCGATGTGCCGGGCAAGCGCGTCCGCGCGCGCGATCTGCGCTCCGGCGAGGAGTACTGGACGGCGTACGACAAGCTCGTGATCGCCACCGGCGCACGCCCAGTGCGCCCGGAGCTGCCCGGCATCGACGCACCGGGCGTGCACGGGGTGCAGACCCTGGACGACGGCCAGGCCCTGCTCGACACCCTGGCCGCCACCGAAGGCCGGCGCGCGGTCGTGGTCGGCGCCGGCTACATCGGCGTCGAGATGGCGGAGGCCCTGGTGCAGCGCGGCTACCGGGTGACCGTCGTCAACCGCGGCCAGGAGCCGATGTCGACGCTCGACCCCGACATGGGACGCCTGGTCCACGAGGCGATGTCCGGCATGGGCATCGAGATGGTCGACGACGCGGAGGTCACCGGCATCCGCACGGGCGACGACAAGCGGGTGCGGGCGGTGGCCACGGCGGACGCCGAGTACCCGGCGGACGTGGTCGTCCTCGGCATCGGCGTACGGCCGCAGACGGACCTCGCGCGGGCCGCGGGGCTGCCGCTCGGCGCTCAGGGCGGACTACTCACCGATCTTTCGATGCGGGTCAGGGGCCACGCCGACATCTGGGCGGGCGGCGACTGCGTGGAGGTACGGGACCTGGTCGCCGGGAACGAGCGGCACATCGCGCTCGGCACACACGCCAACAAGCACGGCCAGGTGATCGGTTCGAACGTGGGCGGCGACTACGCCACCTTCCCCGGCGTCGTCGGCACCGCCGTCAGCAAGGTCTGCGACCTGGAGATCGCGCGAACCGGCCTGCGCGAGAAGGACGCCAGGGCCGCAGGACTGCAGTACGTCACCGCCACCATCGAGTCGACCAGCCGCGCGGGCTACTTCCCCGGCGCGGCCCTGATGACGGTGAAGATGCTCGCGGAGCGGCGTACGGGGCGACTGCTCGGCGTGCAGATCGTCGGCCATGAGGGCGCCGCGAAGCGGGTCGACGTCGCGGCCGTGGCACTCACCGCCCGGATGACGGTCGAGCAGTTGACGGCGCTCGATCTGGGCTACGCCCCGCCGTTCTCACCGGTGTGGGACCCCGTCCTGGTGGCGGCCCGCAAGGCCGTCACGGCGGTCCGCAAGGCGGGGTGAGGGGCGACGGAAAAGGCTGTGGCACGGGGACGCACCCCGTGCCACAGCACTGAATTCCAGCCAAACTCAGCGCGCGCTGCGCGTGTGCACATGCTCCACGAGGCGGGTGAGCGCATCGGGGTCGGTGTTCGGCGGGACGCCGTGCCCGAGATTGAAGACGTGCCCTTCCAGGCCCTGCGCGGCGGCGAGCACCTCGTCGGCCTTGGCCGCGACCGCCTCCGGGGTGGAGAACAGCACGGCCGGGTCGAGGTTGCCCTGCAGCGCCTTGCCGGGACCGACGCGGCGGGCGGCCTCGTCCAGCGGGACCCGCCAGTCGACGCCGACGACGTCGGCGCCCGCCGCACCGAGCAGCCCGAGCAGCTCGCCGGTGCCGACGCCGAAGTGGATACGCGGCACGCCCCGGTCCGCGACCCGCTCGAAGACCTTCGCGGAGGCCGGCAGCACGGACGCGCGGTAGTCGGCCGGCGCGAGGGCACCGACCCAGGAGTCGAAGAGCTGCACGGCACTCGCTCCCGCGTCGATCTGCACCTGCAGAAAGGTGCCGGTGATGTCCGCGAGGCGGTCGAGCAGATCGGCCCACAGCTGCGGGTCGCCGTACATCATGGCCTTGGTGTTCTCGTGGTTGCGCGAGGGCCCGCCCTCCACGAGATAGCTGGCGAGCGTGAAGGGCGCGCCCGCGAAACCGATCAGTGGAGTGGCACCGAGCTCACCGGTGAGCAGGCCCATCGCCTCGGTGACGTACCAGACGTCGTCGGGCGTGAGGTCCCGCAGCCGGTCGAGGTCGGCGCGGGTGCGGAACGGCTGCTCGACGACGGGGCCGACGCCCGGCTTGATGTCGAGATCGATACCGATGGCCTTGAGCGGTACGACGATGTCGCTGAAGTAGATCGCGGCGTCGACGTGGTGCCGGCGCACCGGCTGCAGGGTGATCTCGGCGACCAGGTCGGGACGCATGCAGGAGTCCAGCATGGCGATGCCCTCGCGCACCTTGCGGTACTCGGGCAGCGAGCGCCCCGCCTGCCGCATGAACCACACGGGGGTGTGCGGGACGGGCTCTCGGCGGCACGCCCTGAGGAAGGCGGAATCCGCGACGGCGGGCGACGGGTTCGGCTGCTGGCCCTGCGGGCGGTCGTTGGCACTCACGCCGAAAGTCTCCCATGTGCCGTGAAGTGCCTGGCTCGGGGCGGGTGTCCCTCCCTGCGCCGGGGCCCGCTTCCGCTTAATCTTCCCCGCATGGCTGCGGCGCAGGGACAGCAGGGACAACTGTCGGAGGGTTCTGAGGGGATGGACGCTACGGAGGGGAAGGCGGCGCCGGATGCTCCGCCCCCGTTCCGCACGGCTGTCGAGGCGTTGCGGACGGCCCGGTTGCGGCCGGAGATCGAGGTGGAGCCGACCCGCGCGCCCGGGCGGCTCGCCCCGTACGCGTACGCGCTCGAGGCGACGGTCGTGGACGGCGACGAGGATCTGGCGGACGGGCGCCTCGTCCTGCTGCACGATCCCGCGGGGCACGACGCCTGGAAGGGGGCGTTCCGGCTCGTCACCCTGGTACGCGCCGACCTGGAGCCGGAGATGGCGGCCGATCCGCTGCTCCCGGAGGTCTGCTGGTCCTGGCTGACCGGCTCGCTGCAGGGCCGTGGGCTGTTCTACGGAGAGCCCAGCGGCACCGTGACACGGGCGGGTTCCCACTACTTCGGCGGTCTCGCCGAGCGCCGGCCGGCCTCACAGATCGAGATCCGCGCCTCCTGGACGCCCCGCGAGGGGCAGCACGGTGCGCCGGACACCACGGCCCACCTGGCCGCCTGGTGCGATCTGCTCTGTCAGATCGCCGGGCTGCCCCCGCAGGGCCCGTCGGACGCGGCGGTCGTCTCGCTGCCGCAGCGCCGGGGGCCGCACCGCGCCTGAGGTACGGCGCACTCCCCCGGCAGGGGCGTACGCGGGCGGAGCGCGGACGGGGACACACATCGGCCGACGCGGTCGGCGCGGACATGGTTCGCGCCGGCCGCGTCGCCGTGTCGGCACACCTCACTCGCGCCCGAAGCCGCACGGACCGATCCCCCGCCGATCGCCTTCGATCGCTCGGAGAACGAAGCCGACCGCCGGACGACCACACGCCCTCGGCCGCCGACCGGCGACGGCCCCTATTCCCCTGCGAGCGCCGCCGTACACCCCCCGCTCGCTCGTGAGCGTGACGTGTTCGGTTCGCTCTTCGGATGATCGACCGCGTGTCCTAATTGCACGAATTGCAGGTCCCCAAATCGTGATCATTCGCTAAAGGCGGGCGGAGATGCTGCCGAAGACGTCTGTGACCTTGAAAGCACGGTCCCGGCGCCTTCCCCCAGCCGGCCCCGTCCCCGCCGCCATCCCCAGGAGGCCTGGTGTCCGTTCTCCTCGAGCAGCCCGCAAGCCTGGTCGCCTACCGCCCGAACAAGCCGACCGCCATGGTCGTCGTGGCGGACCCGCGCGTCCGTTCCACCGTCACCCGCCACCTCTGGGCGCTCGGAGTGCGCGACGTCATCGAGGCGTCCTCCATCGCCGAGGCCCGACCCCGTATCGGCAATCCGCGCGACATCTGCGTGGCCGACGTCCACCTGCCCGACGGCTCCGGCCTGACCCTGCTCTCCGAGACCCGCGCCGCGGGCTGGCCCAACGGCCTCGCCCTCTCCGCGGCCGACGACATCGGTGCCGTGCGCAACGCCCTCGCGGGCGGAGTGAAGGGCTACGTCGTCACCGGGACCCGTACCAACGTGGGCATGCCCACCCGCCCCGGCGCCGCTCCCATCGGCGCCGCGGCCGCCCGTATGCACCGCCGCCCCCCGGGTACCCCGAGCCACCCGGGCGGCTACCGGGAGCTGTCGGGCCGTGAGGTGGAGGTGCTCCGGCTGGTCGCGGAGGGGCAGTCCAACAAGGCGATCGGCGTCTCGATGGGCCTGTCCGCGCTGACCGTGAAGAGCCACCTCGCGCGGATCGCGCGCAAGCTCGGCACGGGTGACCGTGCCGGAATGGTCGCGGTCGCCCTGCGTACCGGCATCATCCACTGACCGGTTCGCACCCCTGTCACGCCCGTCGACGGAACGTTCCGTCGACGGGCGTGCTGCATACACCGATACCCTGGGCCGGTGACCGACGCCCAAGAGACCGCAGCAGACAGCTCACTGCGCACCACCGGAGGCGGCCCTCCGGACGACGTCGAAACGGCGCCGACCCCGCTGCTCGAACCGCGCGAAGGTGTGCCCGAGGTGATCGGGGACGCCGATGCGCTCGCGGACGTGATCTCCGCCTTCGCCGCCGGCACCGGCCCCGTGGCCGTGGACGCCGAGCGCGCCTCCGGCTACCGGTACGGCCAGCGCGCCTATCTGGTGCAGCTGCGCAGGCAGGGCGCGGGCAGCGCCCTGATCGACCCGATCGCCTGCCCGGACCTGTCCGGACTCGGCGCCGCCATCGCCGACGCCGAGTGGGTGCTGCACGCCGCGACACAGGACCTGCCCTGTCTGCGCGAAATAGGAATGATCCCCTCCCGCATCTTCGACACCGAGCTGGCCGGACGGCTCGCCGGCTTCCCCCGCGTCGGACTCGGCGCGATGGTCGAGTCGGTGCTCGGCTTCGTCCTGGAGAAGGGCCACTCGGCGGTCGACTGGTCGACCCGTCCGCTGCCCGACCCCTGGCTGCGGTACGCCGCACTCGACGTCGAGTTGCTCGTCGACCTGCGGGACGCCCTGGAGAAGGAGCTCGACCGGCAGGGCAAGCTCGACTGGGGTCTGCAGGAGTTCGACGCGATCGCCTCCGCCCCGCCGGCGCCGCCGCGCAAGGACCCCTGGCGCCGTACGTCCGGGATGCACAAGGTGCGCCGCCGGCGCCAGATGGCCGTCGTACGGGAGCTCTGGAACACCCGGGACCACATCGCCCGGCGCCGTGACGTCTCGCCGGGCAAGGTGATCGGCGACGCGGCGATCGTGCAGGCGGCCCTCGCGATGCCGGCCGACGTCCAGGCCCTGTCCGCCGTCAGCGGCTTCGGGAACCGTCTGCGGCCGCGCCAGCTCGAGCAGTGGCAGGCGGCCGTGGACCGGGCGAAGGCGCTGCCGGACAGCGCACTGCCGCAGCCGGGGCAGCAGGTGCCCGGCCCGCCTCCGCCGCGCTCCTGGGCCGATCGCGACCCTGCGGCGGCCGCGCGGCTGGCCGCCGCGAAGGCCGCGGTGACGGAGATCGCCGAGGGGCTCAACATGCCGCAGGAGAATCTGATCACCCCGGACACCGTGCGCCGGCTGTGCTGGGAGCCGCCCCGCGAGGCCACGCCCGAGTCGGTCGCCGCGGTGCTCGCCGGCCACGGGGCGCGGCGCTGGCAGATCGAGCAGGTGACGCCCGCTCTGGTCACCGCGCTCGCGGCTACCCCGGACTGAGCGCGCCGACGCCGGCCCTCGCCATCGAACCCCCCGATCCCTCGGGTGCACTCCTGGGGCCGGGGGGTTCGGCGTATCCGGAGAGCGTGCGCAGCAGGGTCCGCGGTGTGACGTTCGACGCTCCGGGCGGGGGGCCTGTTCGCTCCAGTTACTCGCAAGTAGCATGAGGGGTGGAAGCGCGCCGGCAGGCGCACCCGCACCCTGGAGGAGAGCCATCGTGCCTCGTACCGTCAGGGACGTCGTCTTCGTGGACGGCGTCCGCACCCCGTTCGGCAAGGCGGGCCCGAAGGGCATCTACCACGAGACCCGTGCCGACGATCTCGTCGTGAATGCCATCCGGGAGCTGCTGCGCCGCAACCCGGACCTCGACCCGGCCAAGATCGACGAGGTCGCGATCGCGGCGACCACGCAGATCGGCGACCAGGGTCTGACCATCGGGCGCACCGCCGGCATCCTCGCGGGCCTGCCGCAGTCGGTGCCCGGCTACTCCATCGACCGCATGTGTGCGGGCGCGCTGACCGCGGTGACCACCACCGCCGGTTCCATCGCCTTCGGTGCGTACGACGCCGTGATCGCCGGTGGTGTCGAGCACATGGGCCGGCACCCGATGGGCGAGGCCGTGGACCCGAACCCGCGCTTCGTGAGCGAGAAGCTGGTCGACGAGTCGGCGCTGTTCATGGGCATGACGGCGGAGAACCTGCACGACCGCTACCCGTCGATCACCAAGCAGCGCGCCGACGAGTACGCCGTGCGCTCGCAGGAGAAGGCCGCCAAGGCGTACGCCGACGGCAAGATCCAGCAGGACCTGGTGCCGGTGTCGATCCGCCGCACCACGCCCGAGGGCGGGGAGACCGGCTGGGGCCTGGCCACCGAGGACGAGCCGATGCGCCCGGGCACCACGCTCGAGTCGCTCGCGGGCCTCAAGACCCCGTTCCGTACGCACGGCCGGGTCACGGCCGGCAACGCGGCGGGGCTCAACGACGGCGCCACCGCGTCGATCATCGCCTCCGAGGACTTCGCGCGGGAGAACGGCCTGCCGGTCAGGATGCGCCTGGTCTCGTACTCCTTCGCGGGTGTCGAGCCCGAGGTGATGGGCTACGGCCCGATCCCGGCCACCGAGAAGGCGCTCGCGCAGGCCGGTCTGTCGATCTCCGACATCGGCCTGTTCGAGATCAACGAGGCGTTCGCCGTCCAGGTGCTCGCCTTCCTGGAGCACTACGGCATCGCCGACGACGACGCGCGCGTCAACCAGTACGGCGGCGCGATCGCCTACGGCCACCCGCTGGCCTCCTCCGGCGTGCGTCTGATGACGCAGCTGGCGCGGCAGTTCGAGGAGCAGCCGCACGTCCGCTACGGCCTGACCACCATGTGCGTCGGCTTCGGCATGGGCGCCACGGTCATCTGGGAGAACCCCCACTGGGAGGGCAAGTGAGCACCACCACCGAACTGCTCAAGGGCGCAGCCGAGCTGTTCCCCGACGAGGTAGTCACCGAGGCGCACGTACGCCACCTCGACCTGCCGGCCGGCGCGGGCCGCTTCGCGCTGATCACCCTGGACAACGGCCTGGACCACACCAAGCCGACCACCTTCGGTCCGCAGTCCCTCGCGAATCTGAACGTGGCGATCGACCAGGTCGAGAAGGAGTCCGCGGCCGGGGAGATCGTCGGCGTCGGCATCACCGGCAAGCCGTTCATCTTCGCCGTCGGCGCCGACCTCAAGGGCGTCGAGATCCTCAAGGAGCACTCGGACGCGCTGGCCATCGGCAAGGGCGGCCACGACGTCTTCAAGCGCCTGCACGGCCTGTCCGTGCCGACCTTCGCGTACTACAACGGCGCGGCCATGGGCGGCGGTGTCGAGGTCGGTCTGCACTGCACCTACCGCACCGTCTCCAAGGCGCTGCCCGCCTTCTCGCTGCCCGAGGTGTTCCTCGGTCTGGTGCCCGGCTGGGGCGGCTGTGTGCTCCTTCCGAACCTGATCGGCGCGGACCGCGCGGTCTCGGTCATCATCGAGAACTCGCTGAACCAGAACCGTCAGCTCAAGGGCAAGCAGGTCTACGAACTCGGCATCGCCGACGCCCTGTTCGACGGCGCCGACTTCCTCTCGCAGTCCCTGGTGTGGACGGCCTCCGTGCTCAACGGCGACATCACCGTGGAGCGCCCCGAGCTCGACCGCGGCGAGGGCTGGGACGCGGCGGTGGCCCGTGGCCGCGCGATCGCCGACTCCAAGGTGCACGGCGCCGCCCCGGCCGCCTACCGCGCCCTGGACATCATCGACGCCGCCCGCGACGGCGACCGCCAGCAGGGCTTCGACGCCGAGGACACCGCGCTCGCGGACCTCATCATGGGCGGCGAACTGCGCGCCGGGCTCTACGCGTTCAACCTGGTGCAGAAGCGCGCCAAGCGTCCCGCGGGCGCCCCGTCGAAGGACCTGGCGCGTCCGGTCAGCAAGGTCGGCGTGGTCGGCGCGGGCCTGATGGCCTCACAGCTTGCGCTGCTCTTCCTGCGCCGCCTCGAGGTGCCGGTGGTGCTCACCGACATCGACCAGGAGCGCATCGACAAGGGCGTGGGCTATGTGCACGCCGAGATCGACAAGCTGCTCGGCAAGGGCCGTATCAACCAGGACAAGGCGAACCGCCTGAAGGCCCTGGTCACCGGTGTGCTCGACAAGGCCGAGGGCTTCGCGGACGCGGACTTCGTGATCGAGGCCGTCTTCGAGGAGATGTCGGTCAAGCAGCAGGTCTTCGCCGAGGTGGAGGCGGTCGCTCCGGCGCACGCGATCCTCGCCACGAACACCTCCTCGCTGTCGGTCTCCGAGATGGCGTCGAAGCTGCAGCACCCCGAGCGGGTCGTCGGCTTCCACTTCTTCAACCCCGTGGCCGTACTGCCGCTCCTCGAGATCGTGCGCGGTGAGCAGACCGACGACGCCTCGCTCGCGACGGCGTTCGGTGTCGCCAAGAAGCTCAAGAAGACCGCGGTCCTCGTCAAGGACGCCCCGGCGTTCGTCGTGAACCGCATCCTGACCCGCTTCATGGGCGAGATCCAGAACGTCATCGACGAGGGCACCCCGGTGCCGGTCGCCGAGAAGGCCGTCGAGCCGCTCGGTCTGCCGATGTCGCCGCTGGTGCTGCTCGAGCTGGTCGGCCCGGCCATCGGTCTGCACGTCTCGGAGACCCTCAACCGGGCCTTCCCGGACCGCTTCACCGTCTCGCCGAACCTGAAGGCGGTCGTGGAGGCCGGCAAGCGCGGCTTCTACGTCTACGACTCCGGCAAGCCCGAGCTCGACCCCGAGGTCGCCGCGCTCCTGAAGCAGGGCGACTCGGTGCTCACCGAGGAGCAGGTCCGCGACCGCGTGCTCGACGCGGTGGCGCAGGAGATCGGCCTGATGCTCGACGAGGGTGTCGTGGCGGAGGCGCAGGACATCGACCTGTGCCTGATCACCGGCGCCGGCTGGCCCTTCCACCTGGGCGGCGTCACGCCGTACCTGGACCGGGCGGGCGTCAGCGAGCGCGTCAACGGCAAGCCGTTCCTGGCCCCCGGCCTGGCGAGCGTGCCCGCGTAACACCGCTGTACTGCGCAGGGGCCGTACGGACGCAGCTGTCCGTACGGCCCCTGCGGCGTATCCCCACGCGCGCGTGGCTCATGATGGGCGCATGGGGACCCTGCTGATCGTGGACGCCGCCAATGTCGTGGGCTCGGTGCCGGACGGCTGGTGGCGCGATCGCCGCGGTGCCGCCGAGCGGCTGCGGGACGGGTTGCCGGGCTACGCCGAGGAAGGGGTCGCCGGGCAGCCGGGCCCGCTGGAGATCGTGCTCGTCGTGGAGGGCGCGGCGCGTGGCGTGGAGTCCGTGCCGGGCGTGCGGGTCGAGTCGGCCGCGGGCAGCGGGGACGATCACATCGTGGGGCTCGCCGCGGCCGCCCGCGGGACCGGGCAGGACTGCCTGGTCGTCACGGCCGACCGCGGCCTCCGCCGCCGCGTCGAGGAGCTCGGCGCGCGCTGCACGGGGCCGCGCACGGTGTACGGCGGCTCCCGCTGAGGCCCGATCCGGATCAGGCCTTGTCGGCCCCCTCCGCGCCGAGCTGCTCACGCCCGAGACGGCTGGAGCGGCGCCCGTACGCGAAGTAGACGACGACGCCGATCAGCATCCAGACGCCGAAGCGGAACCAGGTCTCGAGCGGCAGATTCAGCATCAGCCAGACCGAGGCGGCGACCGAGAGGATCGGCACCAGGGGCACCCACGGGGTGCGGAAGGCGCGCGGCAGGTCCGGGCGGGTGCGGCGCAGGACGACCACGCCGATCGCGACGACCACGAAGGCGAAGAGCGTGCCGATGTTCACCAGGGTCGCCAGCTCGTTGATGCTGGTGAATCCGGCGACGACGGCGATCACCACGCCGAGCAGGATGGTCGGGCGGTACGGGGTGCGGAACTTCGGGTGGGTCTTGGAGAAGAAGGTCGGCAGCAGGCCGTCCCGGCTCATCGCGAAGAACACCCGGGTCTGGCCGAGCAGCAGGATCATGCAGACCGTGGTCAGACCGACGGCGGCCCCGAAACTGATCACACCGCCGAAGAACGGTGCGTCCACCGCCTTGAAGGCGTCCGCGAGTGGTGCGGTGATGGACAGTTCGCTGTAGTGCTGCATGCCGGTGACGACGATGGAGACGGCGACGTACAGCGTGGTGCAGATGATCAGCGAGCCGAGGATGCCGCGGGGCATGTCGCGCTGCGGGAGCTTGGTCTCCTCCGCGGCGGTGGCCACCACGTCGAAGCCGATGAAGGCGAAGAAGACGATGGAGGCCGCGGTGAAGATGCCCATCACGCCGAAGTTGGTGGGCGCGTACCCGAAGAGCGTCTGCACCAGCGGCGAGTCCCAGCCGGAGCCCGCGGACTGTTCCTGGGCCTTGGGGATGAACGGCTTGTAGTTCTCGGCCTTGATGAAGAACGAGCCCGCCACGATGACGATGAGCACCACGGCGACCTTGATGGCGACCACGATGGCGGTGATCCGGGCGGACAGCTTCATGCCGACGACGAGGATCCCGGTGAGGATCAGGATGAGGGCGAAGGCCAGGATGTCGAAGGTGCCGCCCGCCACGTCCGGGCCTTGCAGCGCTTCGGGCAGATGCCAGCCCACGTTGTCCATCAGGGAGCGCAGATACCCGGACCAGCCGACGGCCACCACCGCCGTGCCGAGGGCGAATTCGAGGACGAGGTCCCAGCCGATGATCCAGGCGGGCAGCTCACCGATCGAGGCGTACGAGAAGGTGTACGCGGATCCGGCCACCGGGACGGTGGACGCGAACTCGGCGTAGCACAGGGCCGCGAGGGCGCACACGACGCCCGCGACCACGAAGGCCAGGGCGGTCGCCGGACCTGCGGTCTCCTTGGCGACGGTCCCGGTCAGGACGAAAATGCCGGTGCCGATGATGACGCCGACGCCGAACACGGTGAGGTCGAGCGCCGAGAGCGCCTTCCTGAGTCCGTGCTCCGGCTCTTCGGTGTCCCTGATCGACTGTTCGACGGACTTGGTCCGAAAGAGCGTGCTGCTCACGGCCTACCTACCTCCCACGCTGGTCGTGGTCGACATCGTCAGTATGTCGCCCTCACGTGTGCCCCGCGCGGCGTGGGTTTCATACGAAAGAGCCGGCCGGTACACCCGCAAAGGTGTACCGGCCGGCTCAGTCGGCTCTTGAGGGCGGCGCCTCGGCCCCGGGTCAGTCCCTGGCGGGCTCCACGGCGTCCGCGCCGGGGCTCTCGAAGCGGCCGTCGAGACGCGAGACCAGGCCGGTGACCTGCCGGGCGATGTCCGGTGCGGTCAGGCCGATCTCGGCCATGACCTCCTTGCGGGAGGCGTGGTCGAGGAAGCGCGGCGGGATGCCGAAGTCGCGCAGCGGTACGTCGACGCCCGCGTCCCGCAGGGCCTGGGCGATCGCCGAACCGACGCCGCCCGCACGGCCGTTGTCCTCCACCGTGACGACGACGCGGTGCTGCTCGGCGAGCGGCGCGAGCGCCTCGTCGACCGGCTTGACCCAGCGCGGGTCGACCACGGTGGTGGAGATGCCCTGCTTGTCGAGGAGCGAGGCGATCTCCAGGCACATCGGGGCGAGCGCGCCCACGGAGACGAGGAGCACGTCCGGGGTGTCGGTGCCTGCGCGGCGCAGTACGTCCATTCCGCCCGCGGTGCCGACGGCGGGTACGGCGGGGCCGACGACGCCCTTGGAGTAGCGGACCACGGTCGGGGCGTCGTCCACCTCGACGGCCTCGCGCAGCTGCAGCCGGACCTGCTCGGCGTCGCGCGGGGCGGCGAGCCTCAGGTCCGGGACGCACTGCAGGATCGACATGTCCCACATGCCGTTGTGCGAGGCGCCGTCGTCGCCGGTGACGCCTGCCCGGTCGAGGACGAAGGTGACTCCGCACTTGTGCAGAGCGACGTCCATCAGGAGCTGGTCGAAGGCCCGATTGAGGAAGGTGGCGTACACCGCGAAGACCGGGTGCAGTCCGCCGGTGGCCAGGCCCGCCGCGGTGACCGCGGCGTGCTGCTCGGCGATGCCGACGTCGTAGACCCGCTTCGGAAAGGCCTCGGCGAACTTCTTCAGGCCGACCGGCTGCAGCATCGCGGCCGTGATGGCGACGATGTCCTTGCGCTCCCGGCCGAGCTTGACCATCTCGTCGCCGAAGACCGACGTCCAGGAAGCCGCGGAGGCCTTGATGGGCAGCCCGGTGTCGGGGTGGATCGGGCCGATGCCGTGGAAGCGGTCGGCCTCGTCCTGCTCGGCGGGCTGGTAGCCGCGGCCCTTCTCAGTGAGGCAGTGCACGATGACCGGGCCGCCGAAGCGCTTGGCGCGGGTGAGCGCGGACTCCAGGGCCTCGATGTCGTGGCCGTCGATGGGGCCGACGTACTTCAGGCCCAGGTCCTCGAACATGCCCTGCGGGGCGATGAAGTCCTTGAGGCCCTTCTTCGCACCGTGCAGCGTCTCGTAGAGCGGGCGGCCGACGACCGGGGTGCGCTCCAGGACCTCCTTGGTGCGGGTCAGGAAGCGCTCGTAGCCGTCGGTGGTGCGCAGGGTGGCCAGGTGGTCGGCGAGGCCGCCGATGGTGGGGGCGTACGAGCGCTCGTTGTCGTTGACGACGATGACCAGCGGGCGGTCCTTGGCGGCGGCGATGTTGTTCAGCGCCTCCCAGGCCATGCCGCCGGTCAGGGCGCCGTCGCCGATGACCGCGACGACGTGGTCGTCCTTCTCCAGGACCTCGTTGGCCTTGGCGAGGCCGTCGGCCCAGCCGAGCACGGTGGAGGCGTGGCTGTTCTCGATCACGTCGTGGTCGGACTCGGCACGGGACGGGTAGCCGGAGAGGCCGCCCTTGGCGCGGAGCCGGGCGAAGTCCTGGCGGCCGGTGAGCAGCTTGTGGACGTAGGACTGGTGTCCGGTGTCCAGGAGCACCCGGTCCTTCGGGGAGTCGAAGACACGGTGCAGCGCGATGGTGAGCTCGACGACGCCCAGATTGGGGCCGAGGTGGCCGCCGGTCTTGGAGACCGCGTCGACCAGGAAGGTGCGGATCTCGGCCGCCAGCTCGTCGAGCTGTTCGTGGCTGAGTCCGTCCAGGTCACGCGGCCCCTCGATGCGGGCCAGCATGCCCGTGCCTCGCCCACCACCCGGGACGGACGCGCTGTGCGCGGCTGCCATACGCCGTGCCTCCTTGCAGTAGAGCGGTAGAGCTGTTCGAGCTGCTCCGGGTCTGTCGAGTCTAATGTTCCGCTACGGACCCGCCGCGCGGGGTACGCCACCCGTACGGCCCCGTACTGCCGCGCAGGCACGCCCCGGGGACAGACGCAGGCGTGCCCGGCACCGGTTGCTCCGGTGCCGGGCACGTCCGTGGTGCGGGGCTCGGGAGAGGACTTCCCCCGCGGCCCCAGCGGTCCGCGTCAGGTGCGGCCCGCGCTCTTCTGCGTCCTGCGGGAGACCGAGTCGATCACGACGGCGGCGAGCAGCACCGCACCGGTGATCATGAACTGGATCTCGCTGGCCATGCCGAGCAGGTTGAGGCCCTGCTGGATGGACTGCAGAACGAGCATGCCGAGCAGGGCAGACCAGATCTTGCCGCGGCCGCCGAAGAGGCTGGTGCCGCCGATGACCGCGGCCGCGATCACCAGCATCAGGGTGTTGCCGGCGCCCAGGTTCTTCGTCGCGCCGCCCTGCAGCGAGGCGATGAAGAGACCGCCGAAGGCGGCGAGCATGCCGGAGATCGCGAAGACCGTGATGCGGATGCGGTCGACGTTGATACCGGCACGGCGGGCGGCCTCGGCGTTGCCGCCGACCGCGAAGACTTGGCGGCCGAAGGTGGTGCGGCGGGCCACGAAGTCCGCGATCACCACGACGGCGAGGAACAGCACCAGGGCCAGCGGCAGACCGCGCGAGCCCTCCAGGTCGTTGAGTACGTACGCGGTGGCGAAGACCAGGACCGCGACGACGGCGGTGCGCAGCGCGATCTCGCTGGTCGGCCGGGACGGCAGCCCCGCGGCCTTGCGGCGCCGGGTGTCGATGAGCAGCGAGCCGGCGTAGAGCACGACCGCGACGAGCGCGAGGCCGTACGCGGCGGCCTTGTCCTCGAAGAAGTAGCCGGTGAGGTTCTCGACGACGCCGCCGGACGGGGTGTTGATGCTGCCCTCGTTGCCCATCAGCCAGATCTGCAGACCGCTCCAGCCGAGGAAGCCCGCGAGGGTGACCACGAAGGCCGGTACGCCGACCTTGGCGAAGAAGAAGCCGTGCAGGGCGCCGATCGCGGTGCCGCTGGCGATGGCGACGATGACCGAGGGCCAGTCGTTCCAGCCGTTGCTGACGTTCAGGACCGCCCAGACCGCGGCGCCGGTGCCCGCCACCGAGCCGACCGACAGGTCGATCTCGCCGAGCAGCAGCACGAAGACGATGCCGACGGCCATGATGCCGAGGCCGGAGGTGAAGACCGCGATGTTGGTCAGGCTGCTCGCCGACAGGAACTTGTCGTTCTGCGCCTGGAAGACGATCGCGATCACGATCAGGCCGATGACGACGGGCAGCGAGCCGAGCTCACCGCCGCGGACCCGGCGTACGAACTCGGTGAAGTAGCCCTTGAAGCCCTCCTCGCGGACGAGCAGGCGCGGGTCGACGGCCGCCGGGGCGACGGCCTCCGGGGGCACCTCGGCCTCGGGGACCTCGGTGTCCGCTGCGTTCTTCTTGAGGTCGCTCACTTCGCGTCCTCCTTCGTGACCGTGCTGGTGGAGGCGCCGTCGGTGCGTGCCCTGCGGCGGGTCACGGCGTTGTCCGTGGCTCCGGTGATCGCCGCGATGATCTCTTCGTGGCTGGTGCCCTCGACGTCGTAGACGCCGTTGTTGCGGCCCAGGCGCAGCACCGCGACGCGGTCCGCGACGGCCTGCACATCGGCCATGTTGTGGCTGATGAGGATGACGCCGTGGCCGCGCTCGCGCAGCCGTTCCACCAGGTCGAGGACCTGCGCGGTCTGCTCGACACCGAGTGCGGCGGTCGGCTCGTCGAGGATGACCACCTTCGGGTCGCCGACGAGCGCGCGGGCGATGGCGACGACCTGGCGCTGACCACCGGAGAGCGAGGCGACCGGGATACGGACGCTCGGGATGCGGATGGAGAGGGTGTCGAGCAGCTCCTTGGCCCGCTTCTCCATGGCGATCTCGTCCAGGATGGTGCTCTTGCGGACCTCGCTGCCGAGGAACAGGTTCGCGACGACGTCGAGGTTGTCGCAGAGCGCGAGGTCCTGGTAGACGGTGGCGACGCCGAGGCCCTGGGCATCCTGCGGCCGGTTGATGCGGACCGCCTTGCCCTCCCACTCGATGGTGCCGTCGTCGATCGGGTGGACCCCCGAGATGGTCTTGACGAGGGTGGACTTGCCGGCTCCGTTGTCGCCCACCAGGGCGACCACCTCACCGGCGCGGATCTCCAGGTCGACGTCGGTGAGCGCCTGGACGGCGCCGAACCGCTTGGAGACTCCGCGCAACGCCAGCACGGGCGATGCGGACACGTGAATCAGCTCCTTCGCCGCCGTTGTACGGCGGGAACGGGTCGCGCACGCGGGCGACGACGGCCGGCGTGACGCGGAAGGCTTTGCTGGGGGGGTGTTCTCACACACCCCCGATGGCGCGGGGCCCGGCGCCCGGGCCCGCCCGCCGACAGCGGGGTGGAGGTCGGC
>NZ_QUAK01000121.1 GCF_003429565.1 Streptomyces triticagri | reverse complement strand
CGGCTCGCCGGGCGCGTACGGCGGGGTGACGGCGGGCGGCGCGGCGGCCGTGTGCGTCAGGCGGCGGGGCCCGGCGCGGAGGCCCGCTTGCTGACGTCGCGCCGCGAGACGGCTTCCGCCACTTCGGCGAGAGCGGTACGGAGGAAGGCTCCGTACGCGTCGTCGGGAAGGTCGGGGGTGTGGGCCTCGGCGGCGGTGAGGTGCTCGCCGGCGGCGTCGAAGGAGCCGAGGCGGCGGTAGTTGTCGGCGAGGTTGAGGTGGAGGGACGGGTAGAAGCCGGCGATGTGGAGGCCGGCGTGGTGCTGCTGTGTGCGTGCGTCGGTGGTCGCATCGGCCGCGTCCAGGGCACGGATGTCCCAGGCCAGCGCCTGGGCGGGGTCCTCGTGGAGGTCCGCCAGGTAGTGCGCGAGCGTGCAGCGGTGCAAGGGGTCGCCGGTGACGCCGATGGTGGACCAGAGGGTCAGGAGCTGCTGTCGGGCGGCGGAGGTGTCGCCGGCTCGTCCTTGTACGACGGCTCGGCTGATGGCTTCCATGGTGGGGTCGGGGGTGATGGTGCTCATGGTGGTCTTCCTCGTCGTCGGCGGCGGTGCCGTGGTCGGGCCGTGGTGGTGTCGATCGGTCAGCGATCGGTCAGGAGGTGTGGGTGGGGTCGACGGGCATGGCCAGCGTGGTGAGATCGCCGCGGTCGGCGGAGCGGATCGTGACGGGCTGGTCCGGGCCGCGCAGGTCGAGCATCACGTCGGGGCCGATGGCGGTGCTGACGGCCGGGTAGAGCGTGGTCAGGGCGAAGGTGATCCGCAGGTCCTGGCCCGTCACGGTGGCGGGGAGCGGGGTGCCGACGGGCGCTGCCCCGGTCACCCCGGCACCTTCGGTCACCTCGACGGTCAGAGCGTGGCGGGTGATGTGCAGCGTGATCCGTTCCCCCGAGTGTTCTTCCAGGGCTCGTAGGAGGAGATCCTTCGCCACGGTCGTACGGGTGCCGGGCTCGGGCAGCGAGTCGAGCATCGACCGGTGGTCGGGGAACTCCTGCGGCAGAAGCCGGCAGTGCCGGTCTTCGCGGTCCGGCATGCGCAGGCGTACGGCGTGCGGTGACGCCTCGATGCGTACGAGCGCGCTGCGGCGGATCTCCGGCACCGCAGAACGCAGTTCGTCGCCGTCGACCGTGGCAGCCCAGGCCGCGCCGGTGGCTTCGGTCCCGGCGGGTACGAGGGTCCGGGTCGCGAGGCGGTACCGGTCCGTCGCGGTGAGCGTGACGGCTTCCTGCGTCGCCTCGATGCGTACGGCGCCGAGTACCGGCAGGCCCGGTTCGTGCGCGGTCGCCGTCAGGACCTGCTCGATCGCGTCGGCGAGTACCGGTCCCGTGAGCGTGGCCACCGGCAGGCTCGGACCGTCCGTGAGCGCCGACTTGATCGAAGCGGCCTTCTGCCGCACGGCTGCCGCGTCCGCGAGGACCTGCGCGACGTGATCGTCGACCAGCCGGGACGCCTCGCCGGGGTCGGCGTCCAGGACCGCATCGACGGCGGGCAGCGGCATGCCGATCTCGCGGAGCTGCCGCAGCGCGGCCGCGCGTGCCACCTGGCTGGCGGCGTAGTAGCGGTAGCCGGAGTCGGGGTCGACCTCCGCGGGCGGCAGCAGCCCGGAATCGGCGTAGAAGCGCAAGGCGCTCGCGGTCAGCCCGGTACGCCGGGCGAAGACCCCGATCGGCATCAGTTCGGTGTTCGGCACGGAGTCATGGTCGGGCTTCGACCGACTTGAAGGTCAACTCGGGTCAGGTGTGTCGACGTCGCGCTCCGCTCGTAGGCATATCGCGCTCCGCTCGTAGGCATACGGTCAGCGGGCGGATCTCGGTCCGTTGCGGTCTGTGGCGAGGACGTGGCGTACCCGGCGCGCTCAGCCCCGGATCAGGACCAACGCCCAGAGCGCCGCGGCCAGGCTGAAGGTGATGAGGGCCAGGAGCCAGAGGCGGCTGCTGGTGCTGTGGCCGGCGGGGCGTGGGCCGGCGGGGCTCGGCCCGGACGTGGACGTGGACGTACCCGGCGGCGCTGCCGCACCCTCGACACCGGCGGGCGGCGCGAGGTGGTAGCTGGTCACCTCGGGCTCGGGCGACGCCCCGTCCGGAGCCGTTGCCGCCGGGGTGACCGTCCGAGGATCCGGCCCGCGAGGAGTCGTACGGGGCGTCCCGCCGCCCGCCGCACCCGCCTGCGCCTCCCCACCGGGCCCCGCCGCCCCGAACCCCTCGGGCAGCGGCCCGAGTTGATCGAAGACCTCGATGGGCTCCGCATCGGCGGCCGCGGCCGCCGGCAGCCGCTCGGCCGCCCGCGCGATGGCCGTACGGGCCTGGGCCGCGCTGCGGGCGCGGGCGCGCGGATCGGGTTGCAGCAGCATCAGGACGGCCTGCCAGAGCGGCTCGTCGATGCCGGGCGGGGCCTGTGGTGCGACGGAGGCGGCTTCCAGTTCGCGTACCAGCGCACGGGCGTCCGGCTCGACGCCCTGCAGCAGATACAGCGCCACCACCCCCACCGCGAAGAGATCGCCCGCGATGTGCGGATCGTCCCCTTCGAAGAGTTCGGGGGCGATGTAGCCGGGCGTGCCCACGACGTGATGGTTCTCGGTCAGCCGTGGGTCCCCGCGGCGCAGCGCGAGCCCGAAGTCGGACAGCCGTACGCGCGGGGTGCCGACGCCGGTCGCGTCGAGGAGGATGTTGGCCGGTTTGATGTCCCGGTGGAGCACCTGCTCGGCGTGCACCGCCTCCAGGCCGGACAGGAGCTGGTCGAGCAGGGTGCACACCAGGCGGGGCGGCAACTGCCCGTAGTCGCCGACGAGATCCTCGAGCGAGCCGCCGTCCGCGAGCTCCATGGCGATCAGCACCCGGTCGTCGTCCGCGGCCCAGCCGGCGGGGGCCAGGACGTGCGGGTGCTCGATGCGCATGCTCTGCTCCCGTACGAAACGGAGCAGGTCCTGGGCCGCCTGGCGCTGCAGCACCTTGGCCGCGACGTACCGCTGCCGGCGCAGGTCCCAGGCTCGCCAGATCGTGCCGGAGGCGCCTCTGCCTATCTCGTCGGCCAGGACGTACCGCCCGGCGAACACCGTCTCGCTCATCTCACCCCGTTCGTGCCGTACGGCCTGCTGCTGTGCGCCTCGCGTCGAAACCCCGTACGAACTGTGCCAGCTCCGTGGGCGGCGCGCCGAGTCGGGGCCGGGATGGGGCCACCCCTTGCGCTTTGCGCTCGCGAAGCATACGTTTCTCTTTGCAAATTACCGGGCGGGGTGCAGCCGGCCGCAACCCCCCTTGTCCCACGCCGACTTGGATGGAGTCCGAGCTGATGACGTACTCGGTCGACAGTGTTCGCACCGCGGTCGTCCGCGGCCCGCGGGCCATGGCCCTGCTGATCGTCGCCGCGCTCACCGCGGCGCTGGTCGCGGCGGCCGGCGCCGCCCCCGCGGCCGCGGACGAACGGCAGCCGCGCATCATGACGATCCTGGACGCCTCCGGGTCGATGAAGGAGAAGGACGCCGGCGGTCGCACCCGCCTGGCCGCGGCCAAGGAGGCGGTGACCGGCCTCATCGACGACGTGCCCGACGGCACGGCGATGGGCGTACGGGTCTACGGCTCCGAGTACGCCGGCGAGGACCCGGGCCCGGGCTGCCGGGACACCCGGCTGCTCGCCCCCGTCGCGGAACTCGACGACGCGGCCAGGAAGAAGGCCACCGCCGAGGTCCGCCGCATGGACGCACTCGGGATGACACCGATCGGCGCGACGCTGAAGCTCGCCGCGAAGGAGCTCGGCGACGACGGCCCGCGCCGCATCATCCTCGTCTCCGACGGCGAGGACACCTGCGCCCCGCCGTCCCCCTGCCGGGTCGCCCGCGAACTCAAGGGCGCAGGGCTCGACTTGGTGATCGACACGGTCGGCCTCAAGGTCACCGCGAAGGCCCGCGCGGAGCTGAAGTGCATCGCGAAGGCGACCAAGGGCCGGTACGCGGACGCCGGCGACGCGGACGAACTGGGCGACGGCCTCGACGACTCCGTCAAACGCGCCCTCAGCCCGTACGAGGCCTCGGGCGCCCGCGTCCACGGCGCGACGGCCTGCGACGACGCCCCGCGCCTGGAGCCCGGCCAGTACCGCGACGCGCTGACGTACGGCGACAAGCGGTGGTACAAGGTGCGGGTCCGGCCGGGCCAGTCGCTGCGCTTCTCCGCCGCGGTCATTCCCGAGAACGGCGAGTACGAGCGGGCGTCCTTCGTCCGGGTCCGGCTCCATCTGCCCGGCGAGGAGCGGCCGTTCGACGACGAGCAGACCGTGAAGTCGAACTGGACGAACGTCATCAGCACCGGAGTCGCGAGCGACCGCCTGACCTGGGACGCGATCCCCGAAGGTGAGGACGTGGCGGACGTCTGCGCCCAGGTGGTCGACGACGTGGGCACCGCCGCGGGGAAGGCGCAGCCGGTCGAGATCGCCGTCGGCCTCGGAGGCCGGGCCGTGGACGCCGACGGCAGGCAGGCCGCGGACGCGGGCGCCGGCGCGGAGGCGGGACAGGCCACCGGGCAGTCCCCGTCGGCCGGCCCGGACGGGAAGGCCAAGGACGGCGCCGACTCCCGGAACGCGGGAGCGTCCTCGGCCACCACCCGCCCGGGGCCCCTCGCGCTCGCCGCCCTGGCGGGCCTCGCCGGCGCCGTCCTGGTACGTACCGCCCTCAACAGCCGGAGGACCTCGTGATCAGCCCACGGACCGGGCGCCGTGCCGCCCTCGCCGCGTGCCTCGCCGCCCTGCTCGCGACAGCGGCCGTACCCTCGGCCGGCGCGGCGGACGGTGACAAGGGCGGCGGCATCAAGGGCGGCGCCACCTTCAACACCGCACGGCCCGTCGAGGCCGGAACGCTCAGCGGGGACACGGTGGTCGGCGACCTGTACTTCTACCGCGTGGAGCTCGAGCGCGGACAGTCCCTGTCCGTCACGGCGCGGACGACCCTGCCCGCCGGCTACAACCCGGGCCCGGAGCCCGAGGCGTTCGGCGTGGCCGTTTACGACCCGGTCCGGCAGCCCGTCCGCTGCAAGGCGGACAGTCCCAACGCGGCGATCTGGAAGGGCGGAAGCACGGCCCGCGAGGGCGGCGACGTCGACGCCGACTGCTCGATCGGCGTCGAGGAGGACAACGACGCCGCCGTCGAACTGGCCGGCACGTACTACATCCAGGCCGGAATCACGTCCACGAACGCCGGCCGCGGCAACACCCTGCCGCTGCGCCTCGACATCGAGATCGCCGATGGGGGAGTGGCACCCGAACCGGCGGAACCCTTCGACCCGGGCAAGCGCATGGGCGGCGGCGGTACGGGCGGGGCCGAGGCGTCCGATCGCGAGCGCCCGAAGACTCAACAGGCCTCCGCCGCCTCGCCGTTGAAGACCTGGGGCGTCCCCGTCGCGACGGCCCTCACCGCCGCCGCCCTCGGCTTCGTCCTCCTCGCCGTCATCGACCAGCGACGCCGCCGGAGGAGCTGAGGCTCAGTCCGTACGGCCGAGGGATTCGACGAAGGAGGTCCAGGCCGGGGCCGAGAACACGATCGCGGGTCCGGTGGGGTTCTTGCTGTCGCGGACGGGGATGCGGGCGGGGGCCGGGGCGTCGTTGACCTCCAGGCAGTCACCGCTGCTGGCTCCGCTGTAACTCGACTTGCGCCAGCTGTCGTTGACCTCCAGGCAGTCTCCGCTGTCGCCGCCGCTGTACGACGACTTGCGCCACATCGTCAGGGTCGAGGCGTCCGGAATGGTCGTGGGCTGCTCACTGATGCTCTGCACGGTCGTAATCCTCCGCGATGGATCGGATCATTGCCAGGGATTCCCGGTGGGAGAGGGCATCGCCCATGGCGTGATCGTAGGCCGCCTGGCATTGGGTCACCACGGAAGGGACTTCGAGTACTCGGCCCGTCTTGAGGCCTTCTACGTAGGCCACGGGTGGCAGGTCGTCGAACCACATGAGTGAGACGAAGCCTTCCAGGAGGGCGTGATAGCCCACCGCGAACGGCAGCACATGAACCCGAATGCGGTGCGATGCCCCCAACTCCGCGATGTGCCGCAGCTGTTCGGCCATCACCTCCCCGCCCCCGACGGGCCGCCGTAACACCGCCTCGTCCAGCAGTATCCACACCACCGGTGAAGTGAAGTCCCGCAGGATACGGGCGCGTTGGAGGCGCGTCCCGAGGAGTTTGTCGCGCTCGTCGGGAGTCTTCGGTGGGTGCCCGGACTCGAGTACTGCGCGGGCGTAGGCCTCTGTCTGGAGGATCCCGGGTACCAACTTCGGCCCGTAGACCCGAATCACCGTGGCCCGCTCCTCCAACCGCAGCGCCTCCGCGAAGTGTTCCGCGACCGCGCCCTCCCCTCTGGTCGGCAGGAAGGTCACGAAGACGCCCCCGGTGTCGAGGATGCGGTCGAGTCGCTGGGCGTCGTCGAGGGCGGGGCGGCGGCGTCCGGCCTCGATGTGCGCGATGTGCGTACGGGACATGACCGCCCGCACGCTCAACTCCTCCTGGGTGAGCCCAGCCGCCTCGCGCCGCCGACGCAGCTCTTCCCCGTAGCTGGTCCGAGATCCCGGATTGTCCTCGATGGCCATGGACGCCTCCCCAACTCCCGTACAGACGTGTGCAATTGCCGCGTCGTGCTCCCTGAGCCTAGCCGCGCCGACAGCGCGCTGTGACGGTAATCGCACGGAGAGTGCGGTCCTAGGGCGAGAGAGATGCACGGACCGCTGCCGTGATGCGATCGACGTCGCCGCGTTCGGCCGGCGGCAGCGGCGCCCGTACGGCGGTCCGGCAGCGGTCGGCGGCGGCCAGGAGCCGAGCGGCGAGTGCGGAGCGGCCGGCCTCCTGGTGGGCGCCGGCCAGGCCTTCGAGTGCGAGGGCGATCGCTCGGGGGTCTCCGGTGGCGCGGGCGGCCGTGAGGCCCTCGGTGTGGAGATTCAGGGCGAGTTCGTGGTCCCCGCGGAGCTCGGCGATGAAGCCGAGTTCGGCGAGGATCAGGGCGGCGCCGTTCGCGGCCTCGAACCGGCGGTTCCACGTCAGCCAGGTGTGCAGCAGTGCCTCGGCGTCCGCCAGGCGCCCGAGGCGACGCGCGCCGAGTGCGAGGCCGATCTCGGCGAACTCCTGGGCGCGGTGGTCGGCATTGCGGACGGCGAGCCGTCGGCCGTTGCGGTGGTACTCGTCGGCTCGCGCGTGGTCGCCGTCGAGCAGCGCGATCCGGCCCAGTTCGGACCAGCGGATCGAGGCCTCCGTCCACAGTCCCAGGTCCTCGGCGATCCGCAGCCCGGCCCGGTGCTCGGCCTCCGCGGCCCGGTAGTCGCCCTCGATCTCCGCGAGCCTGCCCGTGACTCCGATGGCCTGCAACTGCCCCCATCTGTCGCCCAGTTCACGGAACAGCGCGAGACTCTCCCGGGCGTCGGAGCGGGAATCCGTCAACTCGCCACGCACATGCCGCTGTACGGCTCGTACGCTCAGCGCCGCTGCCACTCCCCAGCGATCGCCCGACGCCCGCGCATCCGCCAGCGTCAGGTATACCAGCTCCTCGCCGACCTCCAGCGCGCCGAAGTTCGTCGCGGCGTGGGCGAGGAGCCACCCCGGGCCGACCCGCCCGGCCTCGCCGGCGTCGGCCATGTCCTCGTACAGCCGCAGCGGCGCACGGCTCACCGGCCCGGAGCCGAGCGGCTCGCCGGACAGCATCGTCGTCGCCGCGTGCCATGCCGCCACGTGTGCGCGGTGAGCCGCCACGTGTGCGCGGTGAGCCGCCACGCGCGCGCGGTGACCGGAGAGCGTCCCTGCTTCTTCGTCCGCCGACTCCTCCTCGCCCTCCGGTGGTTCCGCGACGGCCAGGGCTGCCGTCATGGCGCGTCTCGCCTCCGTGAGCCGGCCGCGCAGGAACCAGTACCAGGCCATGGCCCGCACCAGGCGCAGGGCGAGCAGGGCCTCACCGGTGGCCACCGCGGTGTCCAGGGCTGCGCGCAGATTGGCGGCCTCCGCGTCGAGGCGGTGCAGCCAGACCTGCTGCTCACCGCCGCGCAGCCGGCTCTCGGCGTGTTCGGCGAGCTCGGTGTAGTGGCGGAGGTGTGCGGCGCGCAGCCGGTCGTACTCCGTCGCGGCCCGGCTCCCTCGGGGCCGCGTGTCCCCGTCGTCCGGTTCCGCACGTGTGGCCCGCAGCTGTTCCAGGCCGTACGCGGCGACCGACTCCAGCAGGCGGTAGCGCGGACGCGGCTCCTGGTGAGGGCTCGGGCCCTGCGGGTCGGCGGCCACGACGACCAGCGACCGGTCCACCAGGCGGGCCAGCAGGTCGACGACCTCGCCGGGCCGCACGCCGCCCCCTGAGCAGAGCGCCTCCGCGGCATCGAGCGTGCAACCGTCGGAGTGGATCGCGAGGCGCCGGAGCACCGTACGCTCGGCGGCCGTCAGCAGATCCCAGCTCCAGTCGATCACCGCACGCAGCGTCCGCTGCCGGGCAGGGGCGTCCCGCGGCCCGCTCGTCAGGAGCCCGAACCGGTCGTCGATCCGCTCGACCAGCGCCGCCGTGCCCAGCACGCGCAGGCGGGTGGCCGCCAGCTCGACGGCGAGCGGTATGCCGTCCATACGGCGGCAAATGGTGGCGACCGCCGCGGCGTTGCTCTCGGACAGGGCGAAACCGGGCGATGCCGCGGCCGCCCGTGCCACGAAGAGCCGGACCGCGCTCGACCGCATCACTTCGGCGTACGACGCCCCGGGCTCGGGCACTTCCAGGGGAGGTACCGGCCAGACCTGCTCGCCCGAAATGCCCAGCGGCTCGCGGCTGGTGGCCAGCAGGCGTACTCCCGGTGCGGCCTGCAGCAGCAGGCGTCCGAGGGTCGCCACCGCCTCGACGACGTGTTCGCAGTTGTCCAGTACGAGCAGGAGCTGCCGGTCCCGCAGCGCGTCGGCCAGCCGGTCCGCCAGGGGGTGCGGGCCCCCGGCCACGGACGGCGGTCGCGCGCCGCCGGTGTCGTCACGGATCCCGAGCGCCACCGCCACCACTTCGGCCAGGTCGTCCACGGCCGTGCCGGAAGCCCCGGCCGTATGCGCGGTGCCGGCGAGCTCCACCAGCCGTACTCCGTCCGCGAAGTACGGCGCGGCCTCCTCGGGGTCGGTCGGGTCGGCGGCGACCGGGTCGGCGGCGACCTCGAGCGCGAGACGGGTCTTGCCGACGCCGCCCGGACCGGTCAGCGTCACGAGCCGCTCCTCGGCGAGGAGCGCCCGCACATCGGCCACGGAACGCGAGCGCCCGATCAGACCGGAGAGCGGGGCGGGGAGCCTCGTGGCCGGGGGCCGGCTCTCCCCTTGCTGGAGGCTCTCCCTCTGCTCGAGGCTCTCCCCTTGCTGGAGGACCTCGCCCTGACGGAGGATCTCCCCCTGAAGCGTGGCCAGTTCGGGCCCCGGCTCGAGTCCGAGCTCCTCGGCGAGCACCCGGCGGACCTGCTGGTAGACCTCCAGGGCCTCGCCGGGGCGTCCGCTGCCGTACAGGGCCCGCATATGGGCCGCGCGCAGCCGCTCACGCAAGGGGTGACGCTCGGTCAGCTCTCTGAGCTCGCCCGCCAACTGGCCGTGCTCGCCCAGCTGGAGCCGGGCTTCGGCCTGCTCCTCGACGACCAGGAGCCGCTGCTCCTCCAGGCGCGCGGCCGCCACCCGGGCGAAGGGCTCGTCCGCGAACCCGGCGAACGCGGCACCCCGCCACTCGGCCAGCGCCTGAGCGAACCCGGTGGCCCTCTCGCGAGGACCGGCCGCCCGCCGTGCCCGCCCCGCAAGCGCGAGGAAGCGTTCCGCGTCCACCGCGTCGTCGGCCACGAGGAGTTGGTAACCCGGAGGGCGGTGCACGACCAGGCCGTCCTGCCCCGCACGCGCCAGCGCTCTGCGCAGCCGGGACACCAGTGTCTGCAGCGCCGCGGCCGGCCGGGCGGGCGGCTGCTCGCCCCACAGGTCGTCCGCCAGCCGATCGGCGGGGACGACCTGACCCGGTGCGACGAGCAGGGCGGCCAGCAGGGTGCGCACCTTCGCCTCGGGCACCGTGACGAGCGCACCGTCCGCCCGCTGAACGGCCAGTGGTCCCAGTACCCCGAAGCGCATCGGCTCAGCGTACGGGCAGCACACGGACTGCGGACGAGCGCCCGACGGCGGACCGGGAGCCGGGCGACTGCGGGCCGACTGCGGACCGAAAGCGGATCGCATGCAGACCGAGAGCGCCGTCCCGCAGAGTCGTCCCCGCAAGCACGACCGACCACGTGCCGGCACGGCAACAGGACCGCATGTCGGCACGGCAACAACGGCAACAGATGGAGTGATCATGAGCAGGTTCACCGGCAAGAAGGCCGTCGTCACCGGTGGGACGCACGGCATGGGCCTGGCGATCGTCGAGGCGCTCCTCGCGGAGGGCGCCGAGGTCGTCCTGACGGGCCGCAGCGAGAAGACCCTCGAGGAGGCGCGGTCCGCGCTCAAGGGCCGGGCGGCACACGTCGTACGCTCCGACGCCGCGAGCATGGCCGACATCACCGCACTCGCCGCCCTGGCCCGGGAGAAGTTCGGGAGCGTCGACCATCTCTTCGTCAACCACGGCATCGCCGAGTTCGCCGAGCTGGCCGAGGTCACCGAGGCGTCCTGGGACCGGCACTTCGCGGTCAACACGAAGGGCGTCTTCTTCACCGTCCAGGCGCTGGCACCGCTGATCGCGGACGGCGGCTCGATCGTGCTCACCACGGTCGCCAACGATGTCGTCTTCCCCGGCCTGAGCGCGTACTCCGCGTCGAAGGAGGCGGCACGGGCCTTCGCCCATGTGCTGGCGGCCGAGCTGCTGCCCCGCCGTATCCGGGTGAACTCGGTCGCCCCGGGATTCATCAGGACGCCGACGATGGGAGTGGCCGGGCTGACCGAGGAGCAGCGCAGGGAGTTCGAGCGGCAGGGCGACGAGACCACGCCGCTCGGGCGCAACGGCACGGTCGAGGAGGTGGCGGCCGCATCGCTCTTCCTGGCGGCCGACGCGACCTTCACCACCAATGTCGAGTTCGCCGTCGACGGCGGATTCGCCCAGGGCCTCGTCGCCGCCCACTGAGGAACGGGGCCGCCCGGAGGGCCGGAGGGGGCCACGAGGCGAACGGCCGGGGCCGCCACCCCCCACAGGAGAGGCCCCGACCGTCGCACGGGACGGATCGCGCGGCGACCCGTATCTATGTCAGCGCCGGGCATGCGTTTTCTGTCACACCGCGGTACGTCACGTGGTGGTTGCACGTTGTACAAACATGGACGCGGGTGCCTTCCGGCCCGTAGCGTTCTGCCTCGCGCCGGGTTCGCGCGGGCCGTGGCAGCCGGCAAGGACCGATCAGGACGGCGAATCCCGGAGCCGTGGACCGCGGCGCCGGCCGAGGGGCAAGAGGGGGCGCGCGCAGTGCTGGGGGAGGACGCGGAGCTGACCGCCGCGGTGCTCGCTGCACAGGACGGGGACGAGACCGCCTTCCGTCTGGTGTACCGCACCGTGCACCCGCGGCTGCTCGGATACGTACGCACGCTCGTCGGTGATCTCGACGCCGAGGACGTGGCGTCCGAGGCATGGCTGCAGATAGCGCGCGACCTGGACCGCTTCAGCGGAGACGCCGACCGCTTCCGCGGCTGGACGGCCCGGATAGCCCGCAACCGCGCCCTCGACCACATACGCATGCGCGGCCGCCGCCCCGCGGTCGGCGGCGACGAGGAGGAGCTGACCGGCAAGCCCGGCTCGGCGGACACCGCGGGCGAGGCGATGGAGGCGCTGGCCACCGGCGACACCATGGCGCTGATCGCGCAGCTCCCGCAGGACCAGGCGGAGGCCGTGGTGCTGCGGGTGGTGATGGGCCTGGACGCGAAGAGCGCCGCGAAGGCCCTGGGCAAGCGCCCCGGAGCGGTGCGTACGGCCGCGCACCGGGGACTGAAACGACTGGCGGAACTGCTCGGCGGACAGGACGAGATGCTCGGTGTCGTGCCGCCGCAGCGAGGACGCCGCGGGCGTGCCGCGAGCTCCGCGGGTGTGACGCAATCGCGGATGCGGACGCAGAAGGACATGTGATGGCCGACGAGCGCTTTAAGTGGCTGGACGAGGACGCGGCAGAGCAGCTGCTGCGTGGTGAGCCCCTCGACGCCGTCGACGACGACGCACACGCACGGGCCGGCCGCCTGCAGGCGGTCCTGGGCGCGGCCAAGGCCGCCCACCACCCGCAGCACGAGGAACTTCCCGGCGAGGAGGCCGCCCTCGCGGCATTCCGTGCGGCGATGGGCGCGGGTGCGGGCGCCGGGCGCACCGGGGCCCCGGTCCGTACGGGCTCCGGTGTGCACATCGCCGGCGGCCGCGGCCGGAGCTCCACGCGCTGGGGCCGCCCCGTCCGCTTCGGCCTGGCCGCGACGCTCGCCGTCTGCACGCTGGGCGGGGTCGCGGTCGCGGCCGGTACGGGAGTGATCCCCACGCCGTTCGGCGGCCGGTCCGAACCGGGGCCCGCGGCCTCGGTGTCCGCGGTGGCCACACCGCCCGATCCGCTCTCCTCGCCGTCCGCGGACCCCTCCGAGCCCGGCATCGCCGGCTCCGGATCCCCGGACCCGGACGGCGGGCCGAAGGACGACGACGACCCGGCGACCGGGGACGGCGGGCACCCCTCGCAGGGCGATCCCGACTCCCCGACGGAGCAGGACGGCGGCGACAAGCCCTCCACCGGCGGTGACAAGGATCACCGTCCGCCCGGCGGCTGGTACGAGCAGGCGATCGACGCCTGCCGCGACCACCGCGAGGGCCGCCCGCTCGCACCCGGTATCCAGCGCAGGCTGGAGAAGGCGGCGAAGAACGCCTCGGACGTGAAGCGCTTCTGCGACCGGCTCCTCGACCGGCAGGGCCAGGGCGGCGGCGAGTCCGGGGACGGCAAGGGCGACTACGACGGCGGCGACGGAGGTGACGGCGACGACAACGAGAGCGGCGGCCCGTCCGAGCCGGACGACCCGTCCCCGTCGAACGCACCCGCCCCCGACCCGCCGGCGGGCTTCGCCCCGCCGCCCGCCACCGAGACGCCCGAGCCGAGCGCCTCGGGCTCTGCCGCGGCCGGCTCCACGGCCTGATCCGGGCCCGCCCTACTGGGGTGTAACACTCTCGGAGCACCCGGCGCAGTAATGAGTGAGCCGACTGGTCATCGGCCCGCACGAGCCGGGGTTCCCCCCGTACCCACGGCTCAGTGCAGTTGGCGAGGGTGGGACACGTTCCCCCGGTCCCACCCTCGCTCTGCACCTCTCTCGGTAGCCGCGCGTCGCAGGAGCCGCGCTCACCGATACACGACGACCTTGTCGCCCTTGCGGACCTGGGCGAAGAGGGACGCGATGCGCTCCTTCTTACGGACGTTCACACAGCCGTGGGACGCGCCCGTGTAGCCGGCTGCCGCGAAGTCCGACGAGTAGTGCACCGCCTGCCCGCCGCTGAAGAAGAGGGCGTACGGCATCGGGGTGTCGTAGAGCGTCGACACGTGGTGCCGCGACTTCCAGTAGACGGTGAACTCGCCCTCGCGGGTGGGCGTGTACTGCGAGCCGAAGCGGACGTCCATGGTCGAGACGGCCTTGCCGTCGACCATCCAGGTCAGGGTGCGGCTGGTCTTGCTGATGCACAGCACACGGCCGGTCAGACAGCGCTTGTCGGGCTTCGCGGGCGGCTGGTCGCCCGCGGCGTAGAGCTGGAAGTACGTCGGCTTCCCGGTCATGCCGGTGAGGCGGCCCCAGGTGGCGCGGTCCGTGGTGCCGGTGCTCGGCAGGCCGCGCTTGGTCTGGAAGCCCTTGACCGCCTTCACCGTGGCGCTGTCGTACTCGCCGCTCGGGCCGGGCCCGAAGTACCAGGCGATCTGGGCGAGGCGGGCCTGCAGCTCCCGCACCCGGCGGCCGTCGTCGCCCGGCGCGGCGACCGGCGGCGGTGCGGAGGACGCCGGTGCGGAGGACGACGGCGATGCGGCCGGGGAGCCCCCGCCCCTGGCGTCGTCCGGCGCCGCAGTGAGGGGAGGCGGCTGCTTCCCCGTGGCGGAGCCCGTCGCGCCCACGCTCCCGCCGTCCGCGGTGCTCACCTTGCACCCCACCGCGCCGAGCAGCACCACAACTGCGGCCGCCCCACCGGCCGTTGCCCGCCACCCGGCCCCCGCTCTCCGCTGCATCCCGTCCCCCCGACGTCTGCGCCCCGCCGTCCGCGGACCACGTGTCCCCCGGATGCTTCCCGCGCATCACCAAAGCCGAACGCCCACCGGGGGAAGGCCCCGGCGACCACGGAACCACCCCCCCGGGGCGGGAGGCCCTCCAACGGGTGAACCGGGGCGGAGAGCCCGCACCGCCGGTTACTCTCGACAAGAGTGATCCCCGAAGGAGGTTGCCGTGGCTGTGATGCACCAAGAGCTGACCCTGGGCGAGGCCGCCGACCTGCTCTCGCACGCTCTGCCGCCCGGGCACCGCGTGGAGATTCTCCAGGGGAGGCTGACTGTGACACCGCCGCCGGACGGGTCGCATGCCCTGTCGTTGACCTCGCTCATCGAGGCATTCGCCGCGGCGGGGGCGCGGCAGGCAGGACTCCGGTATGTCCAGGGCATCGGCCTGTGGCTCCCCGGCCGGTCCGAGGACTACGCGGTGCCCGACCTCTCCGTCGTCGACGACGACTTCCGCGACGCCCACGTCCAGAAGAACTGCTACGCGCCGAACGTCTTCCGTCTCGTCCTGGAGGTCACCTCCTCCAACTGGTCGGACGACCTCGGACCCAAGGTCGAGTGCTACGCCGAGGCCGGCGTTCCGGTGTACGTGGTGGTGGACCGCAAGCACGATGAGGTGCTCCTTTACCAGGGACCCGAGGACGGCCGGTATCCGGCGCCGGAGCGGTTCGAGCGCGGTCAGCAGGTCCGGGTGCCCGAGGCCGTCGGGGTGACCGTCGAACTGTCGGTGGACACGTTGCTCGACGGCGACTGACCCTGGCCGCAGGCGCCGTCCTGCACGGGGCGTCCGGTATGCGGAACGGTGTGTTCGTGTCGTACGGCGCGTGTCAGACTCGCCCCCATGCTGGGTGTCACCGATCTGCCGACGTATCTCGTGGGCGTTGCTCTCATCGTCCTTCTGCCGGGGCCGAATTCGCTGTACGTGCTGTCCGTCGCCGCCCGGCGCGGGGTGCGGACCGGGTATCGGGCCGCGCTCGGAGTCGTCTGCGGTGACACGGTCCTGATGACGCTGTCCGCGGCGGGCGTCGCCTCGCTGCTGCAGGGCAATGCGGTGCTGTTCGGGATCGTGAAGTACGCCGGGGCCGGCTATCTGACCTGGCTCGCGATCGGGATGCTGCGCGCGGCCTGGACGATGTGGCGGACCAGGGCCGAGCGGGCCGCCGCCGCTTCCGAGTCGCCGGCTGCCGCCGAGGGCGAGGCCGAGCGCCCGTATCGCAGGGCCTTCGTGGTGAGCCTCCTGAACCCGAAGGCGATCCTGTTCTTCATCTCCTTCTTCGTGCAGTTCGTGGATCCCGGGTACGCCTATCCCGCGCTGTCGTTCGTGGTGCTCGGGGCGTTCGCGCAGATCGCGAGCGTGCTCTACCTGTCCGCGCTGATCTTCGGCGGGACCCGGCTGGCGGCCGCCTTCCGCAGTCGCCGGCGGCTCTCGGCGGGGGCGACATCGGCGGCCGGCGCGGTGTTCCTCGGCTTCGCGGTGAAGCTCTCGCTCAGCAGCGCCTGAGCCGGGGCCGGAGCCCTTACCCCCGTTTCAGGGCCGCCCGGATCCGTGGTGTGAAGCGGTCCTCGACGCAGCGGTTGAGCAGCCGGGCGAGACCCAGCATCAGGGCGATCGTGACGAGCACCGTGAGGTGGCTGGGCAGTCCGAGCCCGCGGTGCAGGGCGCCCACCGACACCCAGCCCAGGTGCTCGTGCACCAGATAGAACGGATAGGTCAGCGCGCCCGCCGTGGTCAGCCAGGTACAGTCGACGCGGCTCAGCAGGCCGAGCGCCACGGCGGCGACCGCGGCGAAGCCGAGCGTGACCACCGCGATGATGCCGACGGACGGGCGGAACGAGAAGAAGTCCGGGTCCGGTGCGTGCCACAGCCGGTCCACCGCATAGTGCTGGCCGAGCAGCCAGCTGACGCCGACGATGCCCCAGGCGGTGACGTCCTGCCGGTCCCGGTGCACGAGGTACAGGCCGATTCCGCCGATGAAGAACGGTGCGTACTCCGGCATCAGGACCAGATCGAGCAGCGGCATCGAGGCCGCCTCGGCGATCACCGCGGCCAGCGTCCAGACCGCGCAGAACAGCACGACACGGCGCCGGTTCGCGCCCGGCAGTACGACACAGAGCGCGAACAGGGCGTAGAAGCGGACCTCCGCCCACAGCGTCCAGCACACCCCGAGCACCCGGTCCGCGCCGAGCGGCTGCTGCAGCATGGTCAGGTTCACCAGGAAGTCGCTGGGCGAGACGGCCGCGTAGACCACCGGCGGCAGTGCGAAGACCGCGGTCACCAGGATCACCGCCGCCCAGTACGAGGGCAGCAGACGGGCGGCGCGGGAGGCGAAGAAGGAGCGCAGCGGCCGCCCCCAGCCGCTCATACAGATCACGAATCCGCTGATCACGAAGAAGATCTGCACCCCGAGACAGCCGTACGCGAACCAGCTGTGCGCGGTCGGGAACTGCACGCTCGGCGAGCTGCCCCAGGCCTCGGAGATCTCGCCGTCGCGGCCGCCGTAGTGGTACAGGGCCACCATCAGGGCGGCGATCAGGCGGAGTCCGTCGAGGGCGCGCAGACGCGCTGCGCCGCGGGGCGCCGGCGACGATCCGGAGGCGGTGGGCGCCCTGGCGCCGGGCCGCGCGTCCGGATATGTGGTGGTGGGCGTACGGGGACGGGTCGAGGTCGTCATCCGAGCGCGGCCCGCTTCACGGCGCGCGCCCGGCGGGCGACCCGGCGGACCGTCGAGTTCCGTGGGATGAAGCCCAGTTGGGCCGGTACGGCGCCGGGCAGCGCGAGCGAGGTGAGCCGGCGCCGCTTGAAGTAGCGACGGGTGCGGGCGTTCAGATGCCGGCCGAGATAGTCCTCGGCGGCCGGGCGGAGTCCGGGGTTGATCCCCGGCTGCATGGCGAAGCCGACCGCCGTGAGCAGCCCGGCCAGGCGGGCGGCCTCCGCGTCGAGCACCTGCGCCTCGACGGCCCCCCGGTCGGTCAGCTCGGGAAGCAGCGCGTCGACGACGGTGACCGGCACCCGGTTGCTGTTCTCGTACGGGGTCAGCCGCTCAAGGAGCAGCTCGGTGCCGATCCGCGCGACCGGCAGTCCATACAGGGAGGCGGCGGTGAGCAGCGCGGTGGAGAAGCAGCCCACCACGAGCGCGGGCCGCAGCCGCTGGAAGACCACCTCGGCGAGCAACGGCCGGTCGAGGACGGTCAGTTCGGCGCCGAGCCGCTCCGCCTCCTCCTCCAGGAGCCGCGACCAGCGGGCCGGTGCGGTGGGGTGCGGCTTGAACACCACGCGGGTGTGGCCGAGTTCGAGTACGCCGCGCAGCATGCGGACGTGCAGCTGCTCCTCCTCCTCGGCGGTGAGGATGCCGAGCGCGGATAGGTACTGGCCGAGCAGCAGCGGCGGCCGAGCGCTGTCGAAGCCGTCCGGCAGATCCAACTCATCTGCTGTGTCGGTGAGTTCACCGAGCACCTTGACGAAGCTCTCGGTCGGCACCAGCTCCGGCGGTACGTCGAACTCGGTGAGCAGCAGCGGCTTGAGACCCGGCACCAGGTCCAGGTGCAGCAGGCGGCCGATACGGGTGCCGATCAGCGGGTCGAGCTTGCTGCGGGTGGGGCCGTAGCTCATCAGGCCGTCCGCGTACACGACGACGGGCGCACCGTCGAAGATCTGCGTGACCGCAAGGGACGGGTTGACCTGGATGGACTCGACGGCCAGCTCGATGCGGTCGTCGCCGAGGTCCCACAGCATCCGCAGATACCGCTCCCACAGCGGGACGTCGTCCTGCCGCGGGGCCCAACCCCCGGGATGGAAGGGGGAGATGGCGGCGTTCCAGGACACCACCGCGTCGAAGCGGCCGGCGAGCCGGTCGAAGCCGGGCATCGTGTCGAGCGACGGTGTGGTCTCGGGCGTGGCCGCGTTGTTGCTCACCAGGAGCAGCCGCCGGTCGGCGGGTCCGAACAGGCCCGCGTCGAGTGCGGCGGCCAGGGTGGCCGTGCCGTACAGGGTGGAGGCGAAGAAGATCTGGGTGGTGCGCCGGGCCATCAGGCCGCCACCTCCGCGGAGACGGGACGGCGCCTGAGCCGGCGCAGGCGGGTCGCGCGCGGGGCGTCCATCGAGTCGAGTGCGTCGTTCAGAATGTCCTGCGGCATTCGCTTCAATGCCGCCGCGCTGAGGGAACGCAGCTTACGGGCCACGGGTGGTTCGAACCTTTCGATGGAACCGAGATGGTGCGAAATGATGGCGCAATACGTGCGCACGGCTTTCGGCAGCAATTGTGCGGCCTCCGGGTCCTGAGCCGTTTCCCGGATCACCTGGTCGAAGGCGCGAATGAAGTCGAGTTGCCGTACGTCCCCGATCTGGGTGAGCGACGAGGACACACCGCGCCGGTAGAAAACACCGAGAAGTCCGAGCACGGCGAACGATTCCGCCTCCCGGTGCAGCCGCCAGATCCACGGCCGGTCCTCGGCGGTGCGCAGCCCGTCGGTGAAGTGAAGCAGCCCGCGGTCGGCGAGCCGCCGGTGGTACATGCCGGCCCAGGCGTACGCGTAGTCCACCGGCGTCGACCGGTCGGCGGGCAGGATCACCTCGCGCGGCACCAGGACCTCGCCGCGCCGGCCGTACGGGACCCGGTGCACGCTGCGCGCCCGCGCGGTGCACTGCACATGGTCGGTGCGCACGAAGTCGCAGCCCAAGTCCTCGATGCGGGAGAGGAGTTCGGGATAGTGGCCGGGGGCGAGCCAGTCGTCGCCGTCCAGGAAGGTGAGGTACTCGCCGCGCGCCGCGTCGAGTCCGGTGTTGCGTGCGGTGGCCAGGCCTCCGTTCCGCTCGTGCCGCAGGACGCGCACCTCGGCGAGGCCGGCGTCGGTGAATTCACGGGCGGTCTCCTCGAGTATGTCGGGCGTGCGATCGCTCGAGCAGTCGTCGACGAGCAGGAATTCGAAGTCGGCACGTGCGTTGGCCCGCAGACTTCTCAGAGTGTCGGGCGCGTATTGCTGCACGTTGTAGAACGGCACGATGACGGAGAGCTTAACCACGCGGGTGACGTTAGGTGTCCCGCCGCCATTCGTCTTGACTCCCTGGAAGATGGCAGGTGAACGAAGCGTGGCAGATCGGTGAACCGGCCCGGGGAGCGGGCCGATTCGCCAATCGTCGATGTGCTGTTAACCGTTTGTTGTATTCGGGTTGGGCCGCGGATCCGAATGGCTTTCTAGCGTCTGCGACGTGCCAAGTACCGACAGGAAGCCACGGGTCGCCGTGCTCGCCGACTCCGACACCCGCTGGAAGTGGGGCGCGCTCACCGCGCACCGCATCCTCGCGGCGGACTCCGCGCCCGTCCCCGCCCTCGACGGCTATCTGCTGCGCGGCCGGGCGACGCCCACCCCGCGCCAGCTGACCGAGGTCGGCGTGCGCGCCGACACCCTGCGCGAGGTCACCGGGGTCGAATTCCTCGAGGCGCTGCGCGAGGAACCGTACGACGTGGTGGTCCTGGCCCTGGTCGGCGGGGGAGTGCAGGCCATGCTGCACGGGCTCGCGCACGCCTGGCGCGGCCGTGCCCGCCGGCCCGTCGTCGTCACCGGCTATGTCGGGGTCGTCTACGAGAAGCTCGCCGACGGACTGCTCCTTCGGCACGGAGCCGATGTCGTACTCGCCAACTCCCGCCAGGACGCGGAGCGTTTCCGCGCGGTGTACGAGGGCGTGGGCGCGGACGCGTCGAGCGTGGTGGAGACGGCGCTGCCCTTCCTCGGCGGCGAGCGATACGCCCCGCACGACCAGCACGACCAGCACGACCAGCACGACCCGCACATCCCGTACACCGTCGTCTTCGCCGCGCAGCCGTCCGTGCCGGTGACCCGCGCCGACCGCAGCCACCTCCTCGGCCGGCTGATCCGGCACGCGCAGCGGCACCCCGCCCGCGAGGTGCTGCTCAAGCTCCGCTCGCGCCCCGGCGAGCACACCACGCACATCGAGGAACTCCCGTACCAGAAGCTGGCGCAGAAGGCGGGCGGCCTGCCGCCCAACCTCCGTCTGGTGTACGGGCACATGGGCGAGGTCCTGGACCGCACCGACCTCCTGGTGACCGTCTCCTCGACGGCTGCCCTGGAGTCCCTGCACCGGCGCATCCCCACCGCGATCCTCACCGACGTCGGCATCCGCGAGACGCTGGGCAACCACCACTTCATCGGCTCCGGCTGCCTCGCCTCCTTCGACCAGCTCGACGCCGGACATGTGCCCGAGCCGGACGCGCACTGGCTGGCCCGGCAGGGCGTCGCGTCCGACGGCGACTACGCGCACGCCTTCGACGCGGCCCGCGAGCGCGTCGCGGAGCTGCGCGCCCGGCCCGAACTCCCGCCCCTGGCCCCGTACTACACACCCGTCACCGCCCCCGGCTACCAGCCCGGCATCCTCGCCCGCCACCACCTCGCCCCCGACGGCGCACCCCTGCCCGGCGCGCCCGCGAACACCGAGGTCTCCGGCGTACGCCGCGCGGTGCGCGGCGCGATGCGGGACGCGGCACGCGGCGCGTACCGGCACGGCGTACAGCGCGTCGCGCCGGTCATCCGGCGGATGGGGGAGCTGTGAGCAGCCTGCGCCCGGCCCGTTCATAGGACTCGCCGACCCCTCCCCGTCCGTAGCCCCCACGCCCCTTCGCCAAGGAGACCTGCCCATGACCAGTCCGGAACCCGCAGCCGATCCGGGCGTCCGCCCGGCCGGCAGCGCGGGCCCCCGCCGCGTGCTCGCGGTGATCCCCGCGCGCGGTGGCTCGAAGGGTGTGCCCGCCAAGAATCTCGCCCCCGTCGCCGGTGTGCCCCTGGTGGCCCGTGCCGTACGCGAATGCCGGGCGACCCGTCTGGTCACCGACGTGGTGGTGTCCACCGACGACCAGGCCATCGCCGAAGTGGCCCGCGCGGCCGGCGCCGAGGTGGTGCTCAGGCCCGCCGCCATCGCCGGCGACACCGCGAGCAGCGAGGCCGCCGTGCTGCACGCGCTCGACTCCCACGAGGCGCTGCACGGCTCCCCGGTGGACGTGGTGCTGCTCGTGCAGTGCACCAGCCCGTTCCTGGCCCGCGAGGACGTGGACGCGGTCGCGGCGGCGGTCGCCGAGGGCGACGCGGACACCGCGGTCACCGTGGCCGCCTTCCACGGATTCGTCTGGCGCGACAGCGCGGACGAACTGGCCTCCGGCCCGCCGCGCGCGGTCGCCGCACAGGGCGCCGTCGCCGGAGCCGTACGCCCCGCAGCCGCTGTGACCGGCGCCGGCGGCCGGCCCGCCCTCGGCGGCTACGGCGTCAACCACGACAAGTCCTTCCGGCCGCGCCGCCAGGACCGCCCGCAGGACCTGCTCGAGACCGGCGCCGCCTACGCCATGGACACGGCCGGCTTCCGCGAGCACAGGCACCGGTTCTTCGGCCGCACCGACCTGGTGCGCACCGACCCGGCCCGGGTCCTCGAGGTCGACGACCCGCACGACCTGGCCAGGGCCCGCGCGCTCGCCCCGCTCCTCGACCGGCCCGAACTCGCCGAGCGCCCCGGCCGGGACGACATCGACGCGATCGTGATCGACTTCGACGGCACCCAGACCGACGACCGCGTCCTGATCGACGCCGACGGCCGCGAGATCGTCGCCGTGCACCGCGGCGACGGACTCGGCGTCGCGGCCCTGCGCAGGGCCGGACTGCCGCTCCTGATCCTGTCCACCGAGCAGAACCCGGTCGTGGCCGCCCGCGCCCGGAAGCTCAAGATCCCCGTCCTGCACGGCATCGACCGCAAGGACCTCGCACTGAAGCAGTGGTGCGACGAGCAGGGCATCGCCCCCGAGCGGGTCCTCTACGCCGGCAACGACGTCAACGACCTGCCCTGCTTCGGCCTCGTCGGCTGGCCGGTCGCGGTCGCCGGCGCCCACGACGTCGTACGCGACGCCGCCCGCGCCGTCACCACAAGCCGCGGCGGCGACGGCGCGATCCGGGAGATCGCCTCCTGGATCCTCGGGCCCTCCCTCTGAGGACCCCGACACCCGGGCCCTCCCTCTGCGGCCTACCCCGACCGATTTCCCGCACCACCCCATTCACGTAAGGAAGACCATGAGCACCTCCCGCCTCCGCACCCTCGGCAACAAGACCGCGGGCCCCGGCCGCCCCGTCTACGTCACCGGCGAGATCGGCATCAACCACAACGGCGACCTCGACAACGCCTTCGCCCTGATCGACGCCGCCGCCGAAGCCGGCTGCGACGCGGTCAAGTTCCAGAAGCGCACCCCCGAGATCTGCACCCCGCGCGACCAGTGGGACATCGAGCGCGACACCCCCTGGGGCCGGATGACGTACATCGACTACCGTCACCGCGTCGAGTTCGGCGAGGACGAGTACCGCGCCATCGACGAGCACTGCAGGAAGCGCGGCATCGATTGGTTCGCGTCCCCGTGGGACACCGAGGCCGTCGCCTTCCTGGAGAAGTTCGACGTGCCGGCCCACAAGGTCGCCTCCGCCTCGCTCACCGACGACGAGCTGCTCCGCACCCTGCGCGCCACCGGCCGCACCATCATCCTGTCCACCGGAATGTCGACGCCGAAGCAGATCCGGCACGCGGTCGAGGTGCTCGGCTCCGACAACATCCTGCTCTGCCACGCCACTTCGACGTACCCGGCGAAGGCCGAGGAGCTCAACCTGCGGGTCATCAACACCCTCAAGGACGAGTACCCGAACGTCCCGATCGGCTACTCCGGCCACGAGACCGGCCTGCAGACCACCCTCGCCGCCGTCGCACTCGGCGCCGCCTTCGTCGAGCGGCACATCACCCTCGACCGCGCCATGTGGGGCTCCGACCAGGCCGCCTCCGTCGAGCCGGGAGGCCTGACCCGCCTGGTCCGCGACATCCGCACCATCGAGGCCTCCCTCGGTGACGGCGTCAAGAAGGTGTACGAGTCGGAGCTCGGCCCGATGAAGAAGCTGCGCCGCGTCCCGGGCGTCGTCGCCGATGCGGAGTCCGGCGCCGAGTCCGCGCAGGCCCCCGAGCCCGTCGCGGTCTGAACGGAACCCGCACGGTGAAGCCCACCCCCCACGGGCCCGGCACCGCCGGCGCTGCCGGGCCCGTGTCCACCGCCCCCGGCAGCGGGGCGTCCGGCGGCGGGACGCTCGCCTTCGTGGAGAGCCCCGTCCAACTGCTCAACGTCCTGGAGTGGGCGCACGCCGACACCCTGCGGGCACCGGCCGCCGAACCGGCCGAGCGCGCGCGGACGCCCGAACCGGCCGCGGACAGCGGGCCGCCACCCCCCACCGTCGTGGTCCTCGCCCCCACCGACCCCATGACCCGCGGCCAGCTCCGCCGGATGTCCGAACTCGCCCGCGACGAGGGCATGCGGGTGCGCTGGGAGGAGGCGCGCGGCGGCGCCACCGCGCCCCTGCGCACCATCGGCTCACTCGCCGCCGAACTCCGCCGGGCCCGGCGCATCGTCATCGGCGACCCCTTCTCCCGGTACGTACAGCTGCTGCTGACCATCACCCGCGCCGACGAGCTCGTGGTGGTCGACGACGGCACCGCCACCATGGAGTTCATCGCCCAACTCGCCCGCGGGGAACGCCTGGTGCGCTGGCACCGGAGCGGCGGCCGGCCCGGCGCGCGGGATCTGGCCTTCGCGCCGTTCGCGACCCGCGCGCGCCGCAGGCTCACCCCCTCCGACGCCCGTACGGTCGAGGTGTTCTCCTCGATGCCGGTCGAACCGCCGCCCGAGGTGACCGTCACGCCCAACGCCTTCGCCTGGACCCGCGCCCGGTTCGGCCCGCCGCGCATCACCCGCAGCGCCGATCTGGTGGGAACGTCCTTGGTGGAGACGGGAGTTGTCGACCCGGACCGCTATCTGGAGGCGGTCGCCTCGCTGGCCCGCGACCACCGGGCCACCCGCTACTTCGCGCACCGCCGCGAGAGCGCCGAGAAGCTGCGCCGCCTCGCCACCGAGACCGGACTCGAAGTCGTACGCCCCGACCTGCCGCTCGAACTGATCGCCCGCCGCGGCCCGATAGGCCGTACGATCCTCAGCTTCCCGTCGACCGTCGTGCACACCCTGCCGCTGGCACTCGCCGGAACCGGCGTGGAGGTCGCCGTCTGCGACATCGACCCGGACTGGCTGACCGAACATGCGTCCCCACGCGCCCAGGGCTTCCTGTCCGGCGTCACCGGCACCGCCCGTGACGTGCACCGACTCCAGTCCGTACGCACGGTGTGACCAGGAGGCAAATAAAACGGCATACCCTTCTGCGTCCGAGGCCATGCACCACCGGGCCCACTTTCTTACGCCAATCCGGCTGAACTTTTGTTGATCGTGGGTCAGTTGACCCCTGCATCGGCCTACCCTTCACAGGGTGAACCAACTGATGTCCCGCGAGTCGGACCCCTCGGAAGCCGAGTCCGCGCCCGGAGCCGATCTCCCCGGCGCGCTCCCGGACGGCCTGCGCGCCGAACTCATCGCCTTCCGCCGCGACTTGCACATGCACCCCGAGCTCGGGAACCAGGAGTTCCGTACCACCGCGGCGATCAAGGAGCGGCTCGAGCGGGCCGGCCTCGCCCCCCGCGTACTCGACACCGGGACCGGGCTCCTGTGCGACATCGGCGATCCGGACGGCGGGCGCCCGATGCTGGCGATCCGCGCGGACATCGACGCCCTGCCCATCCCGGACACCAAGGACGTGCCCTACCGCTCCACCGTCCCGGACCGCGCACACGCCTGCGGCCACGACATCCACACCACCGTCGTGCTCGGCGCGGGCCTCGTCCTCGCCGCGCTGCACGCCGCGGGCCGGCTGCCGCGGCCGGTACGGCTGATCTTCCAGCCCGCGGAGGAGGTGCTGCCCGGCGGGGCCTCCGAGGCGATCGAGTCGGGCGCGCTGGACGGGGTCGGCCGCATCATCGGCGTGCACTGCGACCCGAAGGTCGACGCGGGCCGGATCGGTCTGCGGCACGGCCCGATCACCTCCGCCTGCGACCGCCTCGAGGTCTCCCTCGACGGGCCCGGCGGCCACACCGCGCGCCCGCACCTCACCACGGACCTGGTGACGGCCGCCGCCAAGGTGGTCACCGACGTGCCGGCGCTCGTCGCCCGTCGGATCGACGCGCGCTCCGGACTCGCGGTGACCTGGGGCCGTATCGAGTCCGGGCACGCCTGCAACGTCATCCCGCAGCACGCGGAGCTCTCCGGTACGGTCCGCTGCCTCGACCTGGACGCGTGGCGGCAGGCGCCGGACCTGGTGCACGGGGCGATCCAGGAGATCGCGGACCTGCACCGTGCGAAGTCCGAGATCAACTACATCCGCGGCGTCCCGCCGGTGGTCAACGACCCGGCGGTCACGGACCTCCTGCGCGATGCGATGGCTCTGCGCCGCGGGGTCCACTCCGTGGAGGACACGGAGCAGAGCCTCGGTGGCGAGGACTTCTCCTGGTACCTCGAGCACGTCCCGGGCTCCATGGCGCGCCTCGGGGTCCGTCCCCCGGGCGACACGTCGCGCCGCGACCTGCACCGGGGGGATTTCGATGCGGACGAGGCGGCCATCCCCGTCGGCGTGGAACTCTTCACAGCGGCGGCGCTACTGGACACGTAATCCGGTCCGCCGTCTTGAGCCTGTCCACCGTCTTCAGCCTGTCCGGCAACTCCCGCCCGTCCGGCGACTTCAGCCGGTTCGGCAGCTGCCGCCTGTCCGGCAACTCCCGCCGGTTCGGTGACTTCAGCCGGTTCGGCAACATCAGCCCGTCCGGCATCTTCAGCCCGTCCGGCGTTTGAGGACATCTTTCGGCCCGTTCAGGGCCAATCCAGCCGGTCCGGCGTTTGAGGACATCTTTCAGCCCGTCCGGCGTTTGAGGACGAGGCCCGTTCAGGGCCGTTGCGGTTCCAGGCGTCGGCCTGGCGGCCTCGTCCTCAAGCGCCGGACGGGCTGAATGTTGGCCTGGCGGCCTCGTCCTCAATCGCCGGACGGGCTCTTTTCTTGGCCTGGACGGCCTCGTCCTCAAGCGCCGGACCGGCTGAGATTTGCCCTGAACGGGCTGAAGGGCGTGCCCGAGCGGCGGAAAGATGCGGTCCCGCGCGGGGCGGCGCATGATGCAAAAACGGAGGTCCACGAACCACGGTTCGATAACGGAACACCCAACCCTCGTTCCACCCCATTTCTACGCGCGTTACAGTGCGCCGAACTTGGCGAGGGCCAGGGGCTGTTGAGAGGGAGTGCCACTGATGCGTCCGATTACGAGGTTCACCCGAGCCGCGGCCTCCGTCGCGCTCCTTGCCCTGGCCGCCACCGCCTGCGGCGGCACCAGCTCAGACTCCGGCGACTCCGACGACGACGGCAAGTCCAAGGGCATGGCCATCGCGTACGACATCGGCGGCGAGGGCGACCAGTCCTTCAACGACGCCGCGGCCGCCGGCCTCAAGCAGGCCCAGAAGGAGTTCGGCTACAAGGGCACCGCCGTCGAACCCAAGGACGGCGAGTCCGACGCGGACAAGGTCCAGCGACTGAAGCAGCTGGCCAAGCAGGGCTACGACCCGGTGGTCGGCATCGGCTTCATCTACGCCAACGCCACCAAGGAGGCCGCCGCCGCCTACCCGGACACCACCTTCGGCATCGTCGACGACGCCACGGTCAAGGCGGAGAACGTCGCGGCCCTCGTCTTCAACGAGGAGCAGGGCTCGTACCTGGCCGGCGTCGCCGCGGCGAAGGCGACCAAGTCCAAGACGGTCGGCTTCGTCGGCGGTGTGGACGTCCCGCTGATCCACAAGTTCGAGGCCGGTTTCGCGCAGGGCGTCAAGGACACCGACCCGAAGGCCAAGGTCATCACCCAGTACCTCACCGAGACCGCCGAGGAGGGCGGCTTCTCCAGCCCGGACAAGGGCAAGGCGGCCGCCGAGGCGCAGCTGGAGAAGGGCGCCGACGTCATCTACCAGGCCGCGGGCCTGTCCGGTCAGGGCGTGATCGAGGCCGCGGCGAAGGCCAAGAAGTGGGCCATCGGGGTGGACTCGGACCAGTACGAGCAGAAGGCCCTGGCCGCGTACAAGAGCTACATCCTGACCTCGGCGACGAAGGACGTGGGCGGTGCGGTGTACTCGCTCGCCAAGTCGGTCGAGGACGGGAAGCCGCTGACCGGTGAGCAGCGGTTCTCGCTCAAGGAGGACGGCGTCGGGGTCACGGACTCGAACCCGAAGTTCGGCGAGATCGAGGGGCTCGAGGCGGCGGTCGACGCGGCGAAGCAGGACATCATCGACGGCAAGATCAAGGTTGCGACGACGCCGTAGCCAATCCCAGCCCGTCCGGCGTTTGAGGACATCTTTCGGCCCGTTCAGGGCCAATCCAGCCGGTCCGGCGTTTGAGGACGAGGCCCGTTCAGGGCCGTTGCGGTTCCAGGCATCGGCCTGGCGGCCTCGTCCTCAATCGCCGGACGGGCTCTTTCTTGGCCTGGACGGCCTCGTCCTCAATCGCCGGACGGGCTCTTTCTTGGCCTGGACGGCCTCGTCCTCAAACGCCGGACGGGCTCTTTCTTGGCCTGGACGGCCTCGTCCTCAATCGCCGGACGGGCTTGATTTGCCGGACCGGCTCCATTGGCACAGCCATATAACGGCTCCGCCACCCCCCTTTTACCGGGAGGTCTACGCGCGTTACTCTGCGGCGAAGCCAGCCCGTCGAGCCCACCCTCCGCCGACGAAGTCAGCCGCGTCGATCCCCCTCCGCCGACGCACGTACAAGGAGCACTACACATGCGCCGGGTATCCCGAGCAGCGGTCGCAGGCGCTGCGTCCGCCGCCCTCGCCCTCTCCGTAGCCGCCTGCGGCGGTACGTCGAACCAGTCCTCGTCCGCCAAGGGCGACGGCAAGTCCAAGGGCATCGCCATCGCGTACGACGTCGGCGGCCAGGGCGACCAGTCCTTCAACGACGCCGCGCATGCCGGCATGACGCAGGCCGAGAAGAAGTTCGGCTACGAGGGCAAGGACGTGGAGCCCAAGGACGGCGAGTCCGACGCGGACAAGGTCCAGCGCCTGACCGCGCTGGCCAAGCAGGGCTACAACCCGGTCGTCGGCGTGGGCTACGCCTACGCGACCGCCGTCAAGGAGGCCGCGGACAAGTTCCCGGACACCACCTTCGGCATCGTCGACGACTCCACCATCGAGGCGAAGAACGTCGCCGATCTGGTCTTCAGCGAGCAGGAGGCCTCGTACCTCGCGGGCGTCGCCGCCGCCAAGGCCACCAAGACGAAGCACGTCGGCTTCGTCGGCGGCGTGGACGTCCCGCTGATCCACAAGTTCGAGGCCGGCTTCGCACAGGGCGTCAAGGACACCGACGCGAAGATCAAGATCGACCGCCAGTACCTCACCGAGACCCACGAGGAGGGCGGCTTCTCCAGCCCGGACAAGGGCAAGGCGGCCGCCGAGGCGCAGCTGGAGAAGGGCGCCGACGTCGTCTACCACGCGGCCGGCCTGTCCGGCCAGGGCGTGATCGAGGCCGCCGCGAAGGCCAAGAAGTGGGCCATCGGGGTGGACTCGGACCAGTACGAGCAGAAGCCGCTGGCCGCGTACAAGAAGTACATCCTGACCTCGGCGACCAAGGACGTCTCCAAGGCGGTCTTCAATCTCGCCAAGTCCGTCCAGGACGGCAAGCCCACCACCGGCGTGCTGCGCGGCGACCTGAAGTCCGGCGAGGTCGCCCTCTCCGACTCGAACCCCGAGTACGCGAAGAACAAGGAAATCCAGGAAGCTGTGAAGAAGGCCGAGGACGGCATCGTCGGCGGCAGCATCAAGGTCCAGGAGAAGCCGTAACAGCAGGGAAAAACGCTCGGAACGGGGTGCGGGGAGTTTGGCTCTCGGCACCCCGTTCGACAGTCGATCCACAGCACTAGGGCCCCGCGAGGACGGCGGCCCCCTTTCCCCAGGAGAGTGTGCCATCGTCACGTCAAGCAGCCCGCCGAGCGGTGACAGCGCCGCTCCGAGCCCAGGAACCGCTCCCGCGGTGGCGCTCGCGGGCATCACCAAGCGCTTCCCGGGCGTCGTCGCCAACCACGACATCCACCTGAGCGTCCACAAAGGCACCGTGCACGCCCTGGTGGGCGAGAACGGCGCGGGCAAGTCCACCCTGATGAAGATCCTCTACGGCATGCAGAAGCCGGACGAGGGCACCATCGAGGTCGACGGCACCCAGGTGACGTTCGCCGGCCCCGCCGACGCGATCGACCGCGGCATCGGCATGGTGCACCAGCACTTCATGCTCGCGGACAATCTCACCGTCCTGGAGAACGTGGTCCTGGGCAGCGAGAAGCTGGCCGGCATCGGCGCCCGCGCCCGCCGCCGCATCGCCGAGATCTCCGAGCGCTACGGCCTCGGGGTGCGCCCCGACGCCCTGGTGGAGGACCTGGGCGTGGCCGACCGGCAGCGCGTGGAGATCCTCAAGGTCCTCTACCGCGGAGCGACCACCCTGATCCTCGACGAGCCGACCGCCGTGCTGGTCCCGCAGGAGGTCGACGCGCTCTTCGACAACCTGCGGGAGCTCAAGGCGGAGGGCCTGAGCGTCATCTTCATCTCGCACAAGCTGGGCGAGGTGCTCTCGGTCGCCGACCACATCACGGTGATCCGCCGCGGCACGACGGTCGGCACCGTCGTACCCGCGGAGACGACCACGCGCCGCCTCGCCGAGCTGATGGTCGGCAGCGAGCTGCCCACTCCGGAGACCGCCGAGTCCACGGTCACCGACAAGCCCGTCATCCAGGTGGAGGAGCTCCGGCTGACCGCCGACGGCGGGCGCCCGGTCCTGGACGACATCTCCTTCACCATCCACGAGGGCGAGATCCTCGGCCTCGCGGGTGTCGAGGGGAACGGCCAGACCGAGCTGATCGACGCCCTGATCGGTCTCGACAAGGCCGACTCCGGCGTCATCCGCCTGGCCGGTGACGACATCACCGACCGGGCCACCCGCCACCGCCGGGAGCAGGGCATCGGTTACATCCCCGAGGACCGCCACCGGCACGGCCTGCTCCTCGAGGCCCCGCTGTGGGAGAACCGCATCCTCGGGCATGTCACCGAGAAGCCCAACACCCGCGGCAAGCGCGGCATCTGGCTCGACCCGTCCGCCGCGCAGGCGGACACCCGGCGCATCGTCGAGGCGTACGACGTCCGCACCCCCGGCATCGACGTGCCGGCCGCCTCGCTCTCCGGCGGCAACCAGCAGAAGCTGATCGTCGGCCGCGAGATGACCCACAAGCCGCGCTTCCTGATCGCCGCGCACCCGACCCGCGGTGTGGACGTCGGCGCCCAGGCGCAGATCTGGGACCAGATCCGGGAGGCCCGCCGCGAGGGACTCGGCGTACTGCTGATCTCCGCCGACCTCGACGAGCTGATCGGCCTGTCCGACACACTCCGGGTGATCTACCGCGGCAGGCTCGTCGCGGACGCGGATCCCGGGTCCATCACCCCGGAGGAGCTGGGTTCGGCGATGACGGGCGCCGCGTCCGGCCACCTGGTGGCCGACGACACGGACGAGAGCGCACCGGACGCCCCGGGCAAGGAAGGTGCCTGATGAAGAAGTACGACAGGGTCGGCCGGCGGATCGCCTTCGCGGCGGCCGGACCGGCGATCGCCCTGGTCGCCGCCGTGGCACTGACCTCGGTGGTACTGCTCGTCTCGGGCAAGAACCCGTTCGAGCCGTACACCGTGATGTTCGAGCAGGCCACCTTCTCGGACATCCAGGTACTGATCCTCAATGACGCCGCCGGCTACTACATCGGCGGTCTCGCCGTGGCCATCGGCTTCCGGATGAACCTCTTCAACATCGGTGTGGAGGGCCAGTACCGGCTCGCCGCGATGGTCACCGCGGTGGTCGGCGCGAACGTCGCGCTCCCGGCCGCGCTCCAGCTGCCGATGCTGATCCTGGTCGCCATGCTGACCGGCGCCTTCTGGGCCGGTATCGCGGGCATCCTCAAGGTCACCCGCGGAGTCAGCGAGGTCGTCTCGACGATCATGCTGAACTCCATCGCCACCTCGGTGATCGGCTACTTCACGCTGCCATCCGTCTTCGGCGTCCAGGTCGGCAACAACAAGACGACGGGCGAGATGGCCGAGTCCGGCTGGTTCCCCGGCATCGACATGGGCGCGGCCGGCGAGGTCTACGGCTTCGTCTTCGTCGCCGTCGCCCTCGGCATCGCGTACTGGGTGATCCTCAACCGCACCCGCTTCGGCTTCGACCTGCGGGCCACCGGCGCCTCCGAGTCGGCGGCCGCGGCCAGCGGCGTCGACGCCAAGCGGATGGTGTTCACCGCGATGCTGATCTCCGGCGCGGTCGCCGGCCTCGCGGGCATGCCGATCCTGCTCGGCGACACCCACACGTACAGCCTGTCCTTCCCGACCTCGCTCGGCTTCACCTGCATCACCATCGCGCTGCTCGGCCGCAACGGCCCGGTCGGCATCGCCTTCGCGGCGCTGCTGATCTCCTGGCTGGACAACGCCTCGGCGGAGCTCGACTACGTCGGCTACGACACCGAGATCGCGGTCATCATGCAGGGCCTGATCGTGATCGCCGTCGTCGTCAGCTACGAGGCGGTACGCCGCTGGCGGCTCCGCGCCCAGCAGCGCATGGTCGGCGAGGAGCTCGCGGCAGGACACACCAAGCCAACGGCGCCCGGTGATCCGGGCGACGACGACACCGAGAAGGAGGTGGCGGCCCGATGAGCGCCACGGTTCTCAGCAAGCCCTCGGCGGCACCGGCACCCGGCCGCCGCAAGCTCAGCCTTCCGGTGGTGCTTCTGGTCATCGCCGGTGTCCTCGCCCTGACCTCGATCGTCCGGCTGATCACCGGCGCGGACGGCATCACCAACGTCAGCCAGATGTCCACCGCCCTGAAGCTCGCGGTGCCGATCGGCCTCGCCGGCCTCGGCGGCCTGTGGGCCGAGCGCGCGGGCGTCATCAACATCGGGCTCGAGGGCATGCTGGTCCTCGGCACCTGGTTCGGCGCCTGGGCCGGCTATCAGTGGGGCCCGTGGACCGGTGTCCTGATGGGCATCGTCGGCGGCGCGATCGGCGGTCTGCTGCACGCGATCGTCACCGTGACCTTCAATGTGAACCACATCATCTCCGGTGTGGCGATCAACATCCTGGCGCTCGGCGCCACCCGGTACGCCTCGGCCTTCACCTTCGAGAACGCCCCGCAGGGCACCTCCAAGCAGTCGCCGCCGGTGGATTCGCTCGGCTCGTTCTCGATCCCAGGACTCTCCGACGGCCTGACGACCCTCAACAACAAGGGCTGGTTCCTGATCTCCGACGTGGCGGGACTGCTCGGCGGCCTGGTCACCAAGATGTCGCCGCTGACCCTGATCGCGCTCGCCCTGGTGCCGGTCACCTGGTGGATCCTCTGGCGCACCTCCTTCGGCCTGCGCCTTCGCTCCTGCGGTGAGAACCCGGTCGCGGCGGAGTCCCTCGGCGTCAACGTCTACAAGTACAAGTACCTGGCCGTGATCATCTCCGGCGGTCTGGCCGGCCTCGGCGGCGCCTTCCTGTCGATCGTCGCCAACCCCTTCTATCTGGAGGGCCAGACCGGCGGCCGCGGTTACATCGGCCTCGCGGCGATGATCTTCGGCAACTGGATGCCGGGCGGACTCGCCCTCGGCGCGGGCCTGTTCGGCTACACGGACAGCCTCAAGCTGCGCGGCGGTACGGAGAATGTGCACGCCCTGCTGCTGCTCACCGCGATCCTGCTGCTGATCGGCGCGATCTGGCTGCTTGTCCGCAAGAGGTACGTGCCCGCGCTCGTCACCGTGGCCGTCTCGGCCCTGATGTTCCTCTGGTACGCCACCACGAACGAGGTGCCCACCCAGGTCGTCACCGCCACTCCGTACGTGGTGACGCTGCTAGTCCTCTCGCTCTCGGCCCAGCGACTGCGGATGCCCAGAGCGAACGGCAAACCGTACCGAAAGGGCCAGGGAGCATGACCGACGTCGACTGGGAAGCCCTGCGCGCTGCCGCCCGGGACGCCATGTCCCGTGCCTACGTGCCGTATTCGGGCTATCCGGTCGGCGCCGCGGCCCTGGTGGACGACGGCCGCATCGTCGCCGGCTGCAATGTGGAGAACGCCTCGTACGGCATCGGCCTGTGCGCCGAATGCGGTCTGGTCTCCGCCCTGCAGCTCGGCGGCGGCGGCCGCCTCACCCACTTCACCTGCGTCGACGGCCACGGCGAAGTCCTGGTCCCCTGCGGCCGCTGCCGCCAACTCCTCCACGAATTCGGCGGCCCGAAGCTCCTGTTGGAGACCCCGGAGGGGATCCTCCCGCTGTCCGCCATGCTCCCGCAGGCCTTCGGTCCGGAGCACCTGACTTCTTCTTTCAGCCCGTCCGGCCCTTCCAGCCCGTCCGGCGATTGAGGACATCTTTTCCCCAAGCCCGTCCGGCAGGACCTTGGGGAAGGGGCGGTCAGGTGGCCCACTCCCCACGCAACCACGCACCCACCCGCACGCGCCAGCGAACCGCGAACCCTGAGGGACCGGAGACCCCATGAACGTCATCGACGCAATCCGCACCAAGCGAGACGCGAAGGAACTCACCGCCCCCCAGATCGACTGGGTCATCGCCGCCTACACCGAAGGCAAGATCGCCGACGAGCAGATGTCGGCCCTGGCCATGGCGATCCTCCTGAATGGAATGACCCGCAGGGAGATCGCCCGCTGGACCGCAGCGATGATCGACTCCGGCGAGCGGATGGACTTCACCACCCTCACCCGCCCCACCGCGGACAAGCACTCCACCGGCGGCGTGGGCGACAAGATCACCCTCCCCCTCGCCCCCCTCGTCGCCGCCTGCGGCGCCGCCGTACCGCAGCTCAGCGGCCGCGGCCTCGGCCACACCGGCGGCACCCTCGACAAGCTGGAGTCCATCCCCGGCTGGCGCGCCCTGCTCTCCAACGAGGAGATGCTCGGCGTACTCGACTCCACCGGCGCCGTGATCTGCGCCGCGGGCGACGGACTCGCCCCGGCCGACAAGAAGCTCTACGCCCTGCGCGACGTCACCGGCACCGTCGAGTCGATCCCGCTGATCGCCTCCTCGATCATGTCGAAGAAGATCGCCGAGGGCACCGGCTCGCTCGTCCTCGACGTGAAGGCCGGCTCCGGCGCCTTCATGAAGACCGTCGAGGACGCCCGCGAACTGGCCTCCACCATGGTCGAGTTGGGCAACGACCACGGAGTGCGTACGGTCGCCCTGCTCACCGACATGGACACCCCGCTCGGCCGCACCGCGGGCAACGCCCTCGAGGTACGCGAATCCGTCGAGGTCCTGGCCGGCGGCGGCCCCGCCGACGTCGTGGAGCTCACCCTCGCCCTCGCCCGCGAGATGCTCGACGCGGCGGGCATCTCCGACGCCGACCCGGCGAAGGCGCTCGCCGACGGCTCCGCCATGGACGTCTGGCGCCGCATGATCGCGGCCCAGGGCGGCGACCCGGACGCCGAACTGCCCCGCTCCCGCGAGCAGCACGTCGTCACGGCCCCCGCCTCCGGCGTGCTGACCCGCCTCGACGCGTACGACGTGGGCGTGGCCGCCTGGCGGCTCGGCGCGGGCCGGGCCCGCAAGGAGGACCCGGTACAGGCGGCCGCGGGCATCGAACTGCACGCCAAGCCCGGCGACCGCGTCACCGCCGGCGAGCCGCTGCTCACCCTGCACACCGACACCCCGGAGCGCTTCGAGGAGTCCGTCGAGGCGCTCGCCGACGCCTACGACATCCGAACGCCCGACGAGGCCTCGGTCTCCTACACCCCGCGCCCGATCATCCTCGACCGCATCTCCTGAAGCAGCGGGAGCCGCCGCCCTCCCGCCGGGAGTTACGACGGCTTCGTGCACGTACCGTGAAGGCTCCGGGGCCGCCGATGAGTTCGCGACGGCGCGCGGGTCTCCCCTGTGTGAAGGCATCCGAACCGCTTGTAGTCGGCCTCGGCGCCCGGGTCGCCCGGGACGAGGTCCCGCAGCTGTGCGAGCAGCTGACGGCCGGCCTGGAGTCCACCGGTGCCACCGAGGTGGTCTGCGACGCCGGAGGGCTCGTCGCACCCGATCTGGCCGCCGTCGAGGCGCTCGCCCGACTGCGCCTGACCGCTCGCAGAGCGGGGGCCGGCATGCGGATACGTGATCCCGGCCCCCGCCTGGAGCAGCTACTGAGCCTCGTCGGCCTTGCTGAGGTACTCCGGGAAACCGAAGAGCGGGAACCACCGCTTCGTGTCGAGGAAGCAGTGGAACCCGGTGATCCGGCCCCCTGAGGTCTCGATGATCTGCAGGGCCCAGGGCGCCATCCGGCTCTCGTCCTCCGGATCCGGCTTGTAGTGCGCGAACGCCGGTGTGCCGTTGGCGAACGTCGGCAGGAGCTTCGAACCGCGGCAGCCCGCGCCCTGGTTGACCAGGAAGGCCAGGATGTCGTCGTGGCCCTTGAGCCACAGGTCGAACGGGGGCATGGTCATGATGGCGTCGTCGTGCAGCACGGCCGCCATGGCCTTCATGTCGTATCCCTGGAAGGCCGCCATGTAGCGGTTCAGCAGGTCCTGCTGCTCCTCGTCCAGCGGGTCGGCCGGGTCGGTGTCCTTGACCGGGGAGTCGGCGAGGGTGGCGCGGGCGCGCTGCAGGGCGCTGTTCACCGAGGCGACCGAGGTGTTCAGGAGCTCCGCGACCTCGTTCGCCTTCCAGGCAAGGACTTCGCGGAGGATCAGGACCGCGCGCTGCTTGGGCGGCAGATGCTGCAGGGCGGCGACGAAGGCGAGCCGCACCGACTCCCGGGCGACCGCGGTCTCCGCAGGGTCCGCCGTGGAGGGCAGGATGCGGCTGTCCGGCACGGGCTCGAGCCAGGTCACCTCCGGCTGCGGATTGAGCACTGCCGTCGACTGGTGGCTGCGCTCGGTGAGGTCCATGGGGAGTGCGCGCTTGTTGCCCGCGTTCAGCATGTCCAGGCAGACGTTCGTCGTGATGCGGTAGAGCCAGGAGCGCAGGGACGAGCGGCCCTCGAACTTGTCGTACGCCCGCCAGGCCCGCACGAAGGCGTCCTGCACCGCGTCCTCGGCCTCGAAGCTGGAGCCCAGCATCCGGTAGCTGTACCCGGTGAGCTCTGTCCGGTACTTCTCCAGACTCGCCTCCAGGTCGTCCTTGCCGACCTTCTGTGCCGCCGCGAGATCAGTCATGGGGTCCGCCTCAGTCCGCCTGTGTAGCCCGTCCGACACCAACACTTCGGAAGCTACCGCAGGGGACTGACACTCGCCCCTGAGCCGGGAAAACCCGTGCACGACCCTTGACACTCCGTGTCCGCCCGCAGGGGTTTGCGGCCGCTCAGGCGCCAGCGCCTGCCGGCACCGCCCGCCGCCGCTCCACCCGCGCCGCGCGCGTCCCGAGCAGCGTGATGCCGGCGACTCCGACGACGGCGATCAGGCCGAGCAGCACCGTGCCGGACCAGCCGGTCGCGTGGAAGGCGACCGCACCGAGCGTCCCGCCCGCGCTGCTGCCCAGGTAGTACGCGGACTGGTACAGCGCCGAGGCCTGTGCGCGCCCGGACTTCGCCGTACCGCTGACCGCCGACGACGCCACCGCGTGCCCCGCGAAGAACCCCGCCGTGATCAGCACCAGGCCGGCGAGCACCGCCATCAGCGAGTCACCGAGCGACAGCAGCAGACCCGCGGCGGTGGTGCCGACCGCCAGATACAGCGCACCGCGCCGCCCGAGCCTGCGGACCAGGCGGCCGGCCGCGGCGGACGAGACCGTGCCGACCAGATAAACCAGGAAGATCGACCCGACGACGCCCTGCGGCAGCGAGAACGGCTCCTCGACGAGCCGGTAGCCGATCACCGTGTAGACCCCGCCGAACACGGTCATGAACAGCGCGCCGATCGCGTAGAGCCGGCGAAGCAGCGGATTGCCGAGATGGTCGCGCACGGTCCCGAGCAGTACCCGCGGCCGCAGCGAACCGGCCCGGAAATGCCGGGGCCCCGGCAGCAGCACCCGGAACGCCACCGCGCACAGCAGCGCCATCACACCGACCGCGGCGACCGCCGCACGCCAGCCCCAGGCCTGCGCCACCCAGCCGGTGAGGACACGGCCGCTCATGCCGCCGATGCTGTTGCCCGCCACGAACAGGCCGATCGCCGCGACCAGCGCCTTCGGCCGTACCTCCTCGGCGAGATACGCCATCGCGGACGCCGGAAGCCCGGCAAGTGCCGCGCCCTGTACGGCCCGGAGCGCCACCAGCCAGCCGAGGTTCGGTGCGAACGGTACGAGGAGGCCGACGGCGACCGCGACCGTCAGGGAGGCGGTCATCACGGTGCGCCGCCCGTAGCGTTCGGAGAGCGCGCTCAGCGGCAGTACGCACAGCGCGAGCGCGCCGGTGGCCGCGGACACCGTCCAGCTCGCGGTGCCGGCGGTGACGCCGAACTCCGCGGAGACGGCGGGCAGCAGGGCCTGCGTCGAGTAGAGCAGCGCGAAGGCCGCGAGGCCGGCGGCGAAGAGGGCGAAGCTCATCCGGCGGTAGCCGGCGCCGCCGGGCGCGAGCCGGGTGTCGGCGGGCGCGGCGGCGGGAGTGAGGGGTTCGGGGGACGGCGAGGTGCGGGCGCCCGCATGGGTGGCGGACGCCCCGCTACTGGCAGGAGGCATGCGTCGAAGGTAGAACCGCGGAACTGATGCGTCCAATGCATGAACTGCCGATAATCGATCCCATGGTGCATGAGAGCAGATCAGGGCGGCGCATGTCGCAGAACAGTTACGCAAGCGACATTCCCTCGTCGCCCCGGAGTCCGGGGGCTTCCGATGCATCCGGTGACCCGGACGACTGGGCGGCGCTGCTCGCGCCCCGGCTCGCCTACTTCGCCGCCGTCGCCCGCACCGAGCACGTGACCCGCGCCGCCCTGGAGATGAACGTCCCGCAATCCACACTCTCCCGCGCCCTGGTCCGGCTCGAACAGGACCTGGGCGTCGACCTGTTCGCCCGCCACGGCCGCACCGTGTCGCTCACTCCGGCGGGCCGCACCTTCCAGGCCTCGGTGGAGCGCGCGCTCGCCGATGTCGAGCGGGCCGCGGAGGAGGTGCGCGCCGACGCGGACCCGGCGGCCGGCAAGGTCGCCTTCGGCTTCCTGCACACCATGGGCTCGGAGACCGTCCCCGCCCTGATCCGCGCCTTCCGCGCCGACCACCCCCGGGTGCGCTTCACCCTGGTCCAGAACTACGGCGAGTGGATGATCGAACGGCTGCGCTCCGGCGCCCTCGACCTCTGCCTCACGTCACCCGTGCCGGACGCCCCGGACCTGGTCGCACGGCGCCTCGACGAACAGCGGCTGCGGCTCGTCGTACCGGCCGACCACCGCCTCGCGGGCCGCAAGCGGATCCGCCTCGCGGAGGCCGCCGACGAAACCTTCGTCACCCTCGAGCCGGGCTACGGACTGCGCCGCATCACCGACGACCTGTGCGCCCAGGCCGGATTCCGTCCGCGGATCGCCTTCGAGGGCGAGGAGACCGAGACGTTGCGCGGTCTGGTCGCCGCCGACCTCGGGGTCGCCCTGCTGCCACCGCCCGCCTTCGCCCGTCCCGGGGTGGTGGAGCTGGCGGTCACGGCGCCGCGTGCGGTCCGCGAGATCGGGGTGGCCTGGCTGGACGGCCACCCGGACACCCCGCCGGTCGCCGCCTTCAAACGCTTCCTGCTCTCCCGCCGCGGCCACCTGCTGGCGTGATTCGACTGCCGGCTTGATTCGACGGCGCCCCAAGTCCCGTACGGGATACGGGAGTCGAGCGCTCAGCGCCGCAGCGACCGCCCGAAACCGGAGGCGAGCGGCATCCGCAGGCCGAGCGGCGGGGGAGCGGCGAAGGCGTCCGCGAGGGGGCGCGCGTAGGTCCGGTCGTAGAGCGATCCGATGACGAAGTCCGCGGCGAGCGCGAAGACTTCGTGCCGGTGCTGGGCGAGCGCGTGCCCGTCCGAGTGCACCTCGAAGCGGCACGTCTCCCGGTTTGCCTTCTTCACCCGCGCGGCGAAGCGGAACGACAGTTCGGGGTCGGTCCGCTGGTCGTTCGTGCCGTGCACGATCAGGACGCGGCGGCCGCCGAGCTGCTTCACCGGTTCGGGCTCGGCGGCGACGTCCTCCTCGGGCAGCCAAGGGGCGAGCGCAAGCACCGAGTTGACGGCCGGGTGGCCGCCGGAGCGGAGCGCGGCGCGCCCGCCCATGTCGACACCGGCCAGGCAGACCGGCACATCGCCGTAGCGCCGCACCACCTCGTCCACGGCCCATGCGGCGTCCTTCGCGGGGCGTGCGTCGGGGCCGTTCCAGCCGCGCTCGCCGTGCCGCACCACGTGCGCCACGAGCCCTTCGTCCCGGCCGGCCTTCACCAGCGAGCGGCCGAGCGCGCGGACACCCGCGAGAGCGAGCGGCGACGTACGGCGCGTGGAGTTCTCGTCGCCCCCGGGGAGCAGCAGCACCACACCGCTCACGGAGCTCGATTCGGTCCCGAGGACCCGGCCAAGTCGGGCGCCGCGTACGGGCGTCGCTTGCTGTGGCATGGCTCAACACTGTCAGAAGCCCAGGTGTACGGAACCCTGCCGTGCGGTCTCTGTTACGTATCGGCTGCGGCGTCGGAGCGGCGCATCGGACCGCCCCGCCCCGCGTCCTACCAGCGTTCCCAGTGCAGGACCTCGTCCCGGGGAATCCGCCGGGCGGGCCGGAAGTCGGTGCCGATCGTGAACGCCAGCGGGATGAAGGCCGCGAGCATCACCTCGTCGTACGGCACCCCGAGCACACCGGCGAGCTCCTTCTCCAACGGACCCTGCGCCGTGGTCCATACGGTGCCGAGCCCGCGGGCCCGGGCGGCCAGCATGAAGCTCCACACGGCCGGCAGGATCGAACCCCAGGTCATGGACTGGTCGAGCACGGAGGCACCTTCGGTGCGGCCTTCGACGGCCGGGACGACGAAGGCGGGCACCCGATGGATGTTGGCCTGCAGATGCCGAAGGCCGTCCGAGATCCGCTCCATCGAGCCGGGATGGGCGAACATCCGCGGCAGGTCCCGCTCGCTCGGCGGCTGCCCGCCCCCGGTCGCGAGGGCGCGGCGGAAGAGGTCGCCGACCAGGCGGCGTCGCTCCGGATCGGTGACGACGATGAAGTGCCAGCGCTGCCGGTTGCGTCCGGTGGGCGCCTGGGTGGCCAGGTCGATGCACTCCTCGATCAGGGACCGTGGGACCGGGCGGTCCAGGTCGAGGCGTTTGCGTACCGCCCGGGTGGTGGACAGCAACTGGTCGGTGGTCAGGCCCAGTTGAGCGTGCGGCCGGTCGAGCGTCATAAGAGTCTCCTCGGCGTGGGGCGCCTACCGTCTGCATGAAGATGGTTGGGATCCAGATGATTGGCGAGCGTACGATCGTTATGATCGGCAGTCAAACAATCTGGCTCCAGACGATTTCTGTTACGGTGACGCCGGCCCGAAGGGAGAGCCCATGCCGCCGACGAACACGGACCGCGCGAGCACCGACCGCGCGAGCGCCGACCGCACCGACACCGGCCGCACGAGCGCCGACTACTTCCGCCAACTCGCTGCGGAGCGCCCCGACATCGCCCTGTGCCGCGCCTCCACGGCCGTGGCCCGAGCCGCCGACGCCCAGGCCCAGGCGCTCGGGATCGGCGTCGGCCGGCACCTGGTCCTGAAAATGCTCGCCGAGGTCGGCCCCTGCTCGCAGCGCGTCCTGAGCGACCAGCTGCGCATCGACCGCACCGTGATGGTCGGCCTCTGCGACAGCCTCGAAGAGGCAGGTCACGTGCGCCGTGAACGCCACGCCACGGACCGCCGTGCCTACGCCGTCACCCTCACCGACACCGGCAGACAGTTGCTCGACCGGGCCGAGGCGGCGGTACCCGAGTTCCTCGACAGCACCTTCGGTGCGCTCGGTCCCGCGGAGCGCAAGCAGCTCGCCACCCTCCTGGGCAAGCTCCTGCACTCCACCTCCCGACCGTGAAAGGAGGGAGAGTTCTACGCGCGTAGGCGGTACAGTGCGGAAATGACGAGCCAGACCACTCCCGCCGTGACCTTGGAGCAGATCCGCCGAGCACCCAAGGCACTCCTGCACGACCACCTCGACGGCGGCCTCCGCCCCGGCACCATCGTCGAACTCGCCCGCGAGACCGGGTACGACGGTCTCCCGGAGACCGAGCCCGACAAGCTCGGCACCTGGTTCCGCGAGGCCGCCGACTCCGGCTCTCTCGAGCGGTATCTGGAGACGTTCTCGCACACCTGCGCCGTCATGCAGACCAGGGACGCCCTGGTCAGGGTCGCCGCGGAGTGCGCCGAGGACCTGGCCGAGGACGGCGTCGTCTACGCCGAGATCCGGTACGCCCCGGAGCAGCACCTGGAGGGCGGCCTCACCCTGGAGCAGGTCGTCGAAGCGGTCGACGAGGGCTTCCGCGAGGGCGAGCGCCGGGCCCGCGAGAACGGCCACCGGATCCGCGTCGGCGCCCTGCTCACCGCGATGCGGCACGCGGCCCGCGCGCTGGAGATCGCCGAACTCGCCAACCGCTACCGGGACCACGGCGTCGTCGGTTTCGACATCGCAGGCGCCGAGGCGGGCTACCCGCCCACCCGCCACCTGGACGCCTTCGAGTACCTGAAGCGGGAGAACAACCACTTCACCATCCACGCAGGCGAGGCCTTCGGCCTGCCGTCGATCTGGCAGGCCCTGCAGTGGTGCGGCGCCGACCGGCTCGGCCACGGTGTGCGCATCATCGACGACATCGAGGTCGCCGACGACGGCACGGTCCAGCTCGGCCGCCTCGCCTCGTACGTCCGCGACAAGCGCATCCCGCTCGAGCTGTGCCCGACGTCCAACCTGCAGACGGGCGCGGCCGATTCGTACGCCGGACACCCGATCGGGCTGCTGCGGAAGCTGCACTTCCGGGCCACCGTGAACACCGACAACCGGCTGATGTCCGGCACCAGCATGAGCCGTGAGTTCAAGGAGCTCGTCGACACCTTCGGCTACACCCTCGACGACATGCAGTGGTTCACGGTCAATGCGATGAAGTCGGCCTTCATCCCCTTCGACGAGCGCCTGGCGATGATCAACGACGTGATCAAGCCCGGGTACGCCGAGCTCAAGTCCGAGTGGCTCTTCCGTCAGACCGCCGCCGGCGGCGATCTCGCGGAGAGCTCGGCCTGATTCGTTCGGGTGCCCGCTCGGGCGGATGTTCCCCGTCGATGCGTCAAGGCGGTGTCCGGGGCGTTCATTCGTTGCAGTGAACGCCCCGTTCGCGGCGTCCAGCGGATCATGCGCGGCCGCCGCGCGGGTGTACGGCGGCTACCCCTCGCTCGTACGGCCATGACCTGCTGATTTACGAGGGAATTCGAAGTTCCGGAAGGGTGGGTGCCGTGCCGCGAAGATCGAATACGGGTCGCGTTTCGGTGTTTGCGAGCGCGCTTCGCGGATGGCTAGCTTGCGGGACCGCTCTTCAACCCCGTCACAAGGACGTATTCCCCATGAAGCAGACTGCCGTCAAGTCCCTCGGTGTCGCCGCTCTCGGTGCCGCATTCGCCGTTGCCGCCGGTGGTGCCGCCTCGGCGGCGCCCGCCCTGCCCGACGCGACGGGGGCCCTCGACACGGTGACCTCGACCCTGCCGGTCGAGTCCGCCGCGCAGCTCCTGCCGGCCGGTGGCTCCGAGGCGCTCGCCGCGGGCGAGATGGCCGTGGGCCAGGCCGCTCCGGCGCTCGACCAGGCCACGTCCGGTCTGCCGACCGATGCCGCGGATCCGGTCGGGGGCCTCCTCGGCGGCCTCCCGACGGGCGGCGGCCTGCCGCTCGGCTGACGTTTCCAGCCCGTCCGGCGGCACCACCAAGCCCGTCCGGCGCTTGAGGACGAGGCCGCCAGGCCGATGGCCTGGGACCGCCACGGGGCGCCGCCCCGGACCCCTCCCCCAAGCTCCCGGCTCCGCTCGAGCAGGGGGGACCCCCATCTCAAGCGTCGGAGGGGCTTGAATTGGTCGGAGCATCAGAGGAGGCCGACCCGGCCAGGTGCCGGGTCGGCCTCTTCGTATGTCGATCTCACGAACCGCCTACCAGGCGGACGCGTGCGTCCGCGCGGCCTTCTCGGACGGCAGCAGGATCCACAGCGCCAGATAGAGCAGGAACTGCGGGCCGGGCAGCAGGCAGGACACCAGGAAGATCACGCGCATGGTGCTCGCGGAGGTGCCGAAGCGCCGTGCCAGCGCTGCGCACACTCCGCCGAGCATCCGTCCGTCGGTGGGGCGGGCAAGGGCGGTCATGGTGGCTCCTTCGCGAACCTCGGTGGGGCATCCCCGTATGGGCCCCGATGTCTTCAACCGTACGAGCGCGAAGCGGGCAGAACGTCGGACTGCGGGGCGATCCCGACCCTGGGAATCGTCGGGGTCGACCCCTGAGAGGCCTCCTCCCGGGGGAGGGGTACGGCCGGCGGCGCCTCGGCCCTGCGGCGGAGCCGGGCCCGCATGGCCGGTACGAGGGAGAGGTGGACGATGGCCACCCCTGCGGTGTTGAGGAACATCGAGTCCACGTCCACGACCTGCCCCGGCACCCCGGTCTGCAGCAACTCGATGGTCAGCGACATCAGCGCGGCGGCCGCCACCGTACGCATCAGCGAGGTCAGCCGGGAGGCGCGCAGCCGGCCGCCGACGAGCGGCAGGAGCACCCCGAGCGGGGCGAGCAGCAGCATGCTCTCGCCGATTCGGCGGGCGGCCTCGGTCGGCCCGAGAGCCAGATCGGCCCGGATGCCGGCGAACGGCTGGAGATTGGCGGCGCTCACCCACGGCACATCGAGCGGCCGCAGCGTGAACCAGCCGACGACCAGAAGGTGCACGGCGAGGACGACCGCTCCTGCCGCGCGGACATGTACCACGGCACCTCTGCCGTCCGAGCCTTGACGCTGCACGAACCCCAAGACGCGAGCATCGGCAGGATCGGTTCCGCAAGGCTGCCCGCAAATCCCCGGCGGCCCACGAGGCGCCGGTCACCCCGGGCAGGCCACCCCCCGTCAGCCCACCGTCTGCGCCGGTGGCCCCGACTCGCCGGGGCGTGAGCGGGTCTCGTCGGTGCACTCGTACCGCCGTGGCTCGGTGTCCCCGGGGCCGCCGAGCACCACACTGCGGCCGCCGTCGCCCGCCTCGGAGACGGCCAGCGTGCACACCAGCTGGGACAGCGCGAACGGCGTCAGTCCCGCGGGGTCCGCGCTCAGCCGCAGCGTGGCCCGCGGATCGCCGTCCTGCGGCTTCGCCACGGTGATCGGCCCGCGCACGTCGGTGGTGAAGCCGGCCTGGCCCTCGACCGGCGAGGGCCGTTCCTGCAGTTCGTCGACGAGGGCCTGGGCGATCCGTACCCGGTCGCTCGCCGCGTCCTCGCCCTCGAGCTGCACCGTGCGGTCGACCGCCACCAGCTGCGAGCTGCAGACCAGGAACACCCGCACCGGGATCCCGGCGGCCGCCTGGGTGCCGATCTCCGGGGCGCCGGTCGTGCACGGCACCCGGGACGGCGCGGGTCCGAAGTCCGTCGGCACCTCGGTCGGCCGGATCCCGCAGCCGGCCAGCGTCGCGCAGCACAGCGCGCCGAACAGGGCGGCGCGGGCGGGAGTCCGCCGCACCACGTCACGCAGCCTCATGAGGAGACCCCCGAGGACTCCTCGGACTCTTCGCCGGCGTCCTCGCCGGCCGGCCGCTCCACCATGTGCGAGGCGTCGCGCGGGAGCCGCAGCGTGAAGACCGCGCCGCCCTCGGCGGAGTTCTCGGCCGTGATCTCACCGCCGTGGATGTGCGCGTTCTCCAGGGCGATCGACAGGCCGAGCCCGCTGCCCTCGGACCGCGGCCGGGACGCGCTCGCCTTGTAGAACCGGTCGAACACATGCGGCAGCACCTCCTCGGGAATCCCGGGCCCGTGGTCCCGTACCCGGATCAGCAGATCGTCGCCGTCCACCCGCACCTGGACCCGGACCGGGGAGCCGCCGTGCTTGAGGGCGTTGCCGATCAGATTGGCCAGGACGACGTCGAGGCGGCGCGGGTCGAGCCGGGCGGTGATGCCGCGCTCGGCGTCCAGGTCGACGGCGTCCAGCCAGGCCCGGGTGTCGATACAGGCGGTGATCTGGTCGGCGATGTCCACGTCGTCGAGGACGAGCCGTGCGGTGCCCGCGTCGAAGCGGGTGACCTCCATCAGGTTCTCCACCAGGTCGTTCAGCCTGCGGGTCTCGCTGACCACCAGGCGCACGGCGGGCTCGATCATCGGGTCGAGGCTGTCCGCCTCCTCCTCGAGCACCTCCGTGACGGCGGTGATCGCGGTCAGTGGCGTGCGCAGCTCGTGCGACATGTCGGCGACGAAGCGGCGGCTGGACTCCTCGCGGCTGCTCATGTCCGCGACCTTCTTCTCCAGATTCTCCGCCGTACGGTTGAACGTCCGTGACAGCTCGGCGAGTTCGTCCGTACCGGACACCCTGAGCCGGGTGTCGAGCTTGCCCTCGCCCAGCCTGCGCGCGGCCACCCCGAGCCGGTGCACCGGCTTGAGCACGGTGGTCGCGGCCGCCTGCGCGAGCAGCGCGGCCCCGATCAGGGCGAGGCCCGTGGCGATGCCCAACGACCAGGCCAGCGACCCGAGATCCTCGGACTCCGGCTCGAGCGACTTGAGCATGTAACCGGTCGGCCCGCCGCCCATCACCCGCGTACCGCCGACCAGAAAGGGGGTGCCGCCGGTGTCCGTCTTGCGCTGCCAGAAGAGGTGGTACTCGTCCTTGTTGCCCTTCTCCAGCGGCCGCTTCTCGTTCACCGCCTTCTGCAGCGACTTCGGCACGTCGGTGAGCGTGAAGCTGTCCAGATCCGAATTGCCCACCACCGTCTTGCCGTCGGGGTCCTCGCCGATCAGGAGCACGCTGTAGCGCTGGCTGCTCTGCGACATCCGTACGGCGGTCGCCTCCAGGTCGTCCTGGGTGGGCCGGGGAGGCAGCGAACCGGCGCGGTTCTGCATCTCCTCCTCGAAGTCGTTCAGCGCCGCGTCCTGCGTACGCGTGAGCACCGCCTCGCGATTGAGCCAGTACGCGATCCCGGACGCGGACACCGCGGCGGTGAGGGCGACCAGGCCGAACACCACGACCAGACGCAGCCGCAGGCTGGTGAGGCGCAGCCCGGCGAGAACCCTCCTGGTCGGCCCCCGCCGCTTGCCGTCGGACGCTTCGGTCACTGAGGCGTGTCCAGCCGGTAGCCGACTCCGCGCACGGTACGGATCAGGGTCGGCGAGGACGGCACGTCCTCCACCTTGGCGCGCAGCCGCTGCACGCAGGCGTCCACCAGACGGGAGTCACCGAGGTAGTCGTGCTCCCAGACCAGGCGGAGCAACTGCTGCCGGGACAGGGCCTGTCCGGGCCGCCGGCTCAGCTCGAGGAGCAGGCGCAGCTCTGTCGGCGTGAGCTGCAGGTCCTCGCCGTCCTTGGTGACGGTCATGGCGGAGCGGTCGATCACCAGGGAGCCGAACACCGCCGCGTCGTTCGCCTCGCGCTCGCCGCGGCGGAGCACCGCCCGGATCCGGGCGTCGAGCACCCGGCCCTGGACGGGCTTCACGACATAGTCGTCGGCGCCGGACTCCAGGCCCACCACCACGTCGATGTCGTCACTGCGCGCGGTGAGCAGGATGATGGGCAGCTGGTCGGTGCGCCGGATGCGCCGGCACACCTCGAACCCATCGATCCCGGGCAGCATCACGTCGAGCACGATCAGATCGGGCCGCTGTTCTCGCAGCAGCTTCAGACCGTCCTCTCCGGTGGCGGCTGTGGCCACACGATGCCCCTGGCGCGTCAGCGACAGCTCCAGGGCCGTGCGGATGGCGTCGTCGTCCTCGATCAGCAACAGGGAAGGCACAGAGGTCATTCTGGCCCATGGGGCGGTGGGGTTTCGACAGTTGGAGCGCTCCCACCCATCTCCCACACAGCGACGGGCCCTGTGACAGGCCTGTGACAGTCGGCGGACACCGCCATGAAAGTCCCCCGGCAAACTCTTGGGCAGACGGAAAAGCTCAACCCGAAACGCAAGAACTCAAGAGCACGAGCAGGCAAGAACCGAGACTCCACGACGGGGGGCGCGAGATGAACACGCTGCACAGCACCAGTTCTGGCGCAGTAGTCACGCGCTTGCACGACGTCCGTGGAGGAGAGAAGTCCGGTGCCAATGGGGGTACCTCCCTGCTCGAGCGGAGTCGAGAGCTCGGGGGAGGGCGGGGGTGCGCTCGCGGCACCGGGCGTCAGCACACCACGTACATGACGGTTGTCGACGCACGTCAGAAGGCGGCTGCCGCTGGGGGAGCGGCGTACGGGGAGGGCTCGGGGGAGCGGACGACGTCCCTGTCGGAGGCGGAGTTCACCGCCTACGTCAAGGAGCGCCGCGCCTCCCTGTACGCAACCGCCTACCACCTGACCGGTGACCGGTTCGAGGCCGAGGACCTGCTGCAGAGCGCGCTGTTCTCGACGTACCGGGCCTGGGACCGGATCAGTGACAAGGCCGCCGTCGGCGGTTACCTGCGCCGCACCATGACGAATCTGCACATCAGCGCCTGGCGCAGGCGCAAGCTCAACGAGTACCCGACCGAGGAGCTGCCGGAGACGGTCGGCGACACGGACGCGATGCGCGGCACCGAGCTGCGCGCGGTCCTGTGGCAGGCACTGGCCCGGCTGCCCGAACTGCAGCGCACCATGCTGGTGCTGCGCTACTACGAGGGTCGTACGGATCCGGAGATCGCGGACATCCTCGACATCAGTGTCGGCACGGTGAAGTCCAGCATCTGGCGGTCGCTCCGCCGGCTGCGCGAGGACGAGGTCCTCAGCTTCGGCCGTGACCTGGAGGAGTCCTTCGGCGAGCTGGTCGCGTAGAAGTACGTGGACGTACGCGAACCGGCCCGCGGAAGGCGGGGGGGCGTCGCTCGGGGGAGCGGCGGAACGTTCCGGGGGGAACGGAAACACGGGGGGACACGGGGGAACGGGGAAGCACACGGGGGAAACGGGGGCCGCCCGCGCGGGGGCCCACGGGGGAGAACGAGAAGGATCCGACGGGGGAGCAGGACAGGGTCCTTCGGACGGTTGCGGGATCGGGAGGCCGGGGGGTCTTTCCGGTCCCGTTGCCGTTTCCCAGGCCATTTCGGAGGCGGCCCTGAGCCGGCCCTGAGTCGTTCCCGAGCCGGCCCTGAGTCGTTCCCGAGCCGACCCCGAGTCGTCCCCGAACCGCATTCGGAGTCGAGTCCCGCGCTGTTCGCGTATCGGCGGCTCAGACGTGGTCCGCGGCGGTGCTCGGTTTCGTGAGGCGCCCTGCGGCCGCCGCGGCGAGCCGGCCGAGTGCCTCCTGCTTGCCGCAGGGGTGTGTACCGAGCGCCGCCTGGCGGGCGACGATGGCCCGCTCCGCGCGCATAAGGCGCCAGCCGCGCCGCAGCAGGAACGGCACGGACTTGCGCCCCTCCCGCAGATCCCGCAGCAGCCGGCGCCGGAACGTGGTCGACGGTCGGCCCCGCAGGCACAACGCATCGGCCAGTACGCCGAGTTCACGGCAGCGCCCGACGATCTCCGCGGCGAAGATGCCCTCGGCGACGATCAGCGGGGTGCGGTCGATCTCGAGGGACTCCGCGCCCACCCGCGAGCTGGTGGCGATGTCGTAGACCGGGATCCGGGTGTGACCGGTGCGGCACAGCTCCACGATCGCGGCGAGCGCGGCCTCTGCGTCCCAGGACCCCGGAGCGTCCCAGTCGATGTCCGAACTGCCCGGGACCTGCGGCAGCGTGGGATCCCCGGCCTCCTTGTAGAAGTCGTCGAGGCGCAGTACGGGCAGGCCCGTGCGGGCGGCGAGGCGGGACTTCCCGGAGCCGGAGGGCCCGGTAAGGAGCACGACGCGGGTCGGTATCGGCGGATGCGAACTCACGGGACACCAGTGTGGGCCATCCCCTCGCACGAGTGACCCCATGGGTCGGGCTTTGGTACGCGTATCACACCTCGATTACTGTCGGTGCGCGTACGACTACGCGGGAGCCTTCGTCCCGGCCCGCGCACCCTCGATCTGCCGGACAGGTGGTAACCGATGAGCCCCATGACGGAACAGGGCCCTGAACCGATGGACCCCGCCGCGGCCGCGCGGCGGACCGGCCGCGGGCGGCATGCCCGGCCCTCGCGCCCCGGCCGCACGGTGC